>NZ_JBFUEV010000003.1:0-535050 GCF_056403775.1 Cellulomonas sp. P2_F12
CCTCGGCAAGATCGAACACGAAAGGCTTCTCGACCAGGAGCGGAACGCCGCTGCGGATCAGCTGGAGCGTCGGGGCGAAGTGGTGCTCGTTCGGCAGCGCGACAGTGACGAGGTCCGGCTGGGCGGCGTCCAGCATCGCAGCGATGTCGGTGTAGCCCGTGGTGCCCGCCTCTGCTGCCTGCCGTCGTAAGCGCTCGTCAGTCCTCCCGACGATCGCGACGACGGTCGTGTCGGACCGCTCGGTGAACACCCGGATGTGCTGCCGCCCCCACCCGCCGGGACCGACGACCGCGACGCGCAGGGGCGCGCCGCTTCCGGAGTCGGAGAGTGCCGCCCCCGCTCCTTCGTCGGCGACACTGTTGACGACACCCGGGCTCTCGGTCATGACCTTCCCCCGTCGTCGGGCAGCGCGTTCCTGCAGTGAAACGTCACGCGGCGTGCGAGTCAATCGTCTGCCGGTGGCACCTCGGCGCCACCGCGCGCCCACGGCAGCATCGACACCAGCAGGTTCTCGACGTCCTGGTTCCCTGAACGGCTTCGGGGACTCCTCCTGGCTCGGCCGGACGAGCCAGCCGGTCGAGCAGGCACCCGCCTGAGTCCAGCTTCGTGGTGGGCGAGGTCATCAACGTCAACGGCGGAGCACACGTGCCCTGACCGCTGCGCCCAGGTGGACCCGTTCACTGCGGGAGCCTCGCGTGACCACGTCAACAGAACCGCTCGAATCGGGTCGGGTCGATGGATGTGCGATCGCGGACGTGCAGATCAGGCGTTCGGGCTTGTCTGTCGGGACTCGCCGAATCGCCTTCGACTCCCGCCACCGCGGCCCGACCCGACGTGGCCTCCCAACTGAATCACTGCAGTTCAAAGACCATTTCGACACGTAGGTCGTCCGACGTACGCGACGGCTCAGCTGAGCGCTGCGCAGAGCGGCGCCAGGGCGGACTCATCGCCGAGGCGGAAGTACTCGTCGAACGGGTGATGCGCAGACAGCTTCACCGGCTCGTCGGTGGCGGAGTCGATGAGCGAGGTCCCGGCGTCGGTGAGGATCGTCCCTCCGCCGGGGAGCCAGGCCCGCGTGCCCAAGCCGCTGACCGCCGTGGTCCCCGACGCGACGTCCCCGGGGGTCCCGAGGTTGTGAACCACTGTGTCGTGCTGGCTCCACAAGGCGATGAGGCCGGTGTCTGGATTGGTGAACGTGCCGTCGAGGTACTCACGGAAGTGCCGTTGCAGCAAGTTGCCCTCGGCGTCGTAGAGCCGCTTCCCTACGACCGAGCGAGCCTGCGTCACCAGCAACTCGGTGCCGTCGCAGACGATGCCAGACGGCTCGTCGATGATGTCCGGGTCACTGAACGCGAGGCTGCAGGAGATGTGGCTCCCGGTGCGGAAGCAACTGGCATTGAAGGATTCTGGCGGCGGCGGGTTCAGTGTGCCCGGGTCAACAGATTCTTTGGCCGCGGCGGGTGCGGCGAGCGACAACGTGACGAGGAGAGCGCCGACAACCACCACGACGAGCCTCCGGAACCGACGGCCGGGATGGACGCGACGGACCGTTGCACCGTGGAAATCGGAACTAGAAACGTGATCGGCGCGCATGCGGGGACTCCGTCCGGGAGGGATCTGATGGATCCGCGCGCGATCTCAGCCTCGCGCGTCTGTGCGCCTGGGCGGTCGCTCAGCCGATGTGCCCCGGGGCGCTGCCACTTCCAGGTATAGCCCTGCCGGGCTTGGCTGTCACCGGCGATGCACCGAGTGGAGCTGTCGCGAATGCCCGACGCACGCCTGGGTTCCGACCTACGCAAAAGCCGCGCGGAACTCGACTGGGGTCCGCGTGGCTCGGGCCCGGGATATCCGGGCCCGAACCCACGCGTCAGGAGTGGAGAAGGACTCCAATTCGCAGGCGCCGGCTGGTTGCGGCGACAGCATCCCTCACGCCAGCACGCCACCGATTGCCATCACCCCGTCGGGGTCGTAGGCCCGGATCGCCCGACGCAGCCGCGCGATCGTCACCTCGTCGTACGCGTCCACGTACTCCTCGGGCGTGAAGGTGAAGTTGGGCAGCCGGTACCCGCCGGTCCACGGACGCATCGCCTCCAGGATCGCGGCCGCGTGGTCCTGCACTCCGGGGATCATGGCGATGCCGACGACCAGGAGCGAGTACGCCACGTCGCGCGAGGCGAAGGCGCTGGGGTGCTCGCCGCCCCGCGAGATCGCCCCGCCCAGCTGGCGCACCTCGACCAGCACCTGCGGTGACGGCGCCCCCGGTCCGGTCAGCGCGAGCAGCGCGTCGACCGCCGCCTGGGGGAAGTCCGTGAGCACGGCCGCCGCCTCGTGGGCCGGCACCGGGTCCAGCGGGTCCGTGTGCACGGAGTCGATCGCCGTGTAGGGCTTGTGGGACACGTCGTCGAGGAGCACGGGCGCTGCCGCGCGGATCGGGGCGAAGCGGCGCTCGCCCTCGTCGGCGTCGCCGGTCCACACGTAGCGCACCGAGAGCGTGAGCCGGCCGGCGAGCTGCGGGGGAACTCCCGGCATGTCGGGAAGCTGGAACAGCGCGAACGACGTGGTGCCGAGCTCGGGAAGGTCGTCGGACCAGGCCCGCCACTGGTCGATGACGGTCGCGGCGTCCGTGCCGTCGAACCACAGCGAGCCGCCGTAGAACATCGGCTGGTGCACCAGGTTGAACTCGATCGCCGTGACGATGCCGAGCATGCCCTTCCCGCCGCGCAGGGCGAAGAACAGGTCGGGGTGCTCGGTGGGGGTGGTCCGGCGCAGGACGCCGTCGCCGGTGACGACCTCGATGGCGCGCACCAGGTCGATCGCGAGCCCGTAGGTCCGCGCCATCGGCCCGAGGCCGCCGCCGGTGGTGTAGCCGACGATGCCGACGTCGGTGATCGATCCGGACAGCGGTGCCAGCCCGTAGGGGGCGGCAGCCTCGACGACGCGCAGCCACTTCACGCCGGCCCCGACCCGGGCCCAGCCCTCGGGGTGGACGACGACCTCGTCCAGGCGGGAGGTCGTGACGACCAGCTCCGTGAGGAGGTCGGCCATCGGGCCGTGGCCGGTGGCCTGGGGGGTCACGCGCAGGCCGTGCTCCGCGGCGAAGCGCACCGCCTCGACGACGTCCTGGTCCGTCTCCGCGGCGAGGACGGCTGCGGGCCGCACGGGGATCGCGACATTCCATGGCGTGACGAGTGCGTCGTACTCCTCGTCGTCGGGGGTGGCGACGGTGCCCTGCGTGCGTGCGCTCAGCTCGGTGAACGGCACGGGGGCGGTGAGTCTGGCGGCGTTGTGGGCGAAGTTCATGACAGCCTCCGGGGCTTCGTTGTTGGTGGTGTGGCACCACCGTGGACCCGGAGCCTTGAGCCGACCTTGCCGCCGACTTGAGCCCGAAACTCAAGCCGGGTGGGGCGACAGGAACAGCCCGTGGGGGTCGGCCGCCGCCCGGATGTCGACCAGTCGCTGCCACGAGCTAGCCGGCCAGCCGCGCTGCTCGTCCACGTCCGGGTCGGCCATGAGCAGGTACTCCGACCCGGTCGCCCACGGCTGGAGCGCCCGCGTGACGCGCAGGGCGTCGCGGCGCACGGCGGACCAGCCCGCGCCCTGGTCCATCCCCACGCAGAGGACCAGGAACGAGCCGTCCATGCGGTCCAGGGCCCCCGCGCGCGGGGCCGGGCGCGACAGCGCGCCGTCGAGCTGGCGCAGCTCGACGAAGAGCAGGCCCGAGCCCGACCCTTCGCCCGCGGTGGCGACCAGCGCCTCCACCGCGCCCTCGGGCAGACCGCCGACCAGCACGCTGTTCGCGTACACCGCCGTCGGCGCGACGGGGTCGATCTGGAGGTGCGCGACGGACGCCGCGGAGCGCTGCTCCACCGTGTCGATCTCCGGGCGCAGCGCCCGCAGCGGGCCGAGCATCCGCATCGCCGCCTCGCTGTCCGCCAGCACGACGGCGTCGATCATCACGAACCGGCGACCTCGGACGTCGGCCGGCAGCCACGGTTCGTCGGGCGCCTGCAGGAGCCGGGCGACGCTCGTCGCGGCCTCCGGCGCCTCCGCGGCCCACGCACCCCACTCCGTCAGCACACGCTGGGCGTGGGTCATGTCCCAGGCGAGCATCCCGGCGTACACGGTGCTCACCGGGAGCAGGTCGAACTCGAGCGCGGTGACCACGCCGAAGCCGCCGCCCCCGCCGCGCGCCGCCCACAGCAGGTCGCTGTCGACGTCGTCGGTCGCGCGCACGAACGTGCCGTCAGCGAGCACCAGCTCGACGGCGGTGAGCGCGCTGCACTGCAGTCCGTACCGCCGGGCGTACCAGCTCAGCCCGCCCCCGAGGGACGACCCGACCACGCCGACGCTCGGGCCGGAGGTGTGCAGGGCCGCGAGGTTCACGCGGCCGGCTCGCTCCACGACGTCTCCCCAGAGCACGCCGGCACCGACCCTCGCGGTGCGTCGCGCGGCGTCGATGCGCAGCTCGGTCATGGCCGAGGTCCGCAGCAGGACGGCGTCGTCGAGATGACCCGAGAGGGGAGGGGCGCCGTGACCGGTGCCCTGCGGCGCGACCTTGAGCCCCGCCGACGCGGCCGCGCGCAGCACCGTGGACACCTCCGGGGGGAAGGCCGGATACGCGACGGCGGCAGGGTAGGACTCAGCCTGGAGGTTCCACGGCAGGCGCGACTCGTCGTACGCGGGATCGCCGGGGAGGTGGACCGCGCCGCCGCACAGGCCGCGCAGCACCTCCGCCCGGGACGGGGCGAGTGGCGCTGGCTCGGGGACCATGGGGCTCCTCACGATCGGGGCTCTCCAGCGTGCCAAGAGTGACTTGAGATGGACTTGAGCCGGGTCATGGCGCGGACGCCTGGGTGGTCTCGAGGACGGCCCGCACCGTCCCGGGCGTCAGGAACAGCCGTTGGGCGACCCCATTGACGTCGAGCCCGGTCGCGGCCAGCTCCATCACCCGCCGCTGCCGGCTCGTGATCCGGGTGGGTGCGCCGTTGGCATCCGCGACGATCTCTCCCCACTGGGCGAGTGCCGACGCCGCCTCGCGAACGACGGTGCCGGCACCGCAGGCCAGGGCGGTGGTGTACGCGGCCCGCAGGAGGTCCACGGATTCCGCGCGGGCGATCCCCTCGGAGCGGCCGAGGGCGAGCTGGGCGCGGGCCTCCTCCAGGACGGCGGACGTCCCCGTCAGGACCTCGACGGCCTCGCGCAGGTCTGCCATCCCGTCGGCGCCACGGAGCTCACCGAGCAGCCGCAAGGACGGCCCGAGCGACGTGGGCGCGCCCCAGAGTCGCTGGAGGTCGACCTCCTCCTGCGCCAGCGCGACCGCCTCCTCCGTGCGCCCGAGCCCGGCGAGTGCCCGCGCCTGCAGTCCACGCCACGGAGCCCACGCGGGGTTGGCCACGGGGGACCAGGCGACCGGGCCGGTGAGCTCGGCCAGGGCGTCGGAGGGTCGACCCAGCTCCAAGAGCAGTCGCGCGGCCGAGTCCCGCAACAGCCTGCCGCCGTCGCCGACCCACGGCAGCGCGCGACTCTCGTCCAGGCTCGAGGCGGCCGCGTCGAGGTCGCCCAGGTCGGTGAGGACGCCGAGCGTGAAGGCGGCCGCGTACGTCGCGGTGGCCCCGGAGATGCCCCAGACGCGCTGCTGCTCGACGGCGTCGGCGAGCGACTGCAGCGCGTCGTCGAGCTGGCCGCGACGCCACTGGGTGAAGCCCCGCCAGATGTTCACGGAGAGGGCGGCGAACAGTCCGCCCGTCGCGTGCGCCCGCGCCAGAGCGCGGTCCCAGAAGTCGCCGAGCTCGTCGTCGGCAACCAGCCGGACGGTGGCGGCCACGATCCAGAGCAGACCGCTGTCGATCGCCTGGAGTCGATCTCCCTCCAGGGCGAAGCGAGCCAGTCGCACCGCACCTTCTCGATCCCGGCCGTCGCGCAGCAGCTCGTACGACAGCGTCGCGGCGAGCATGCGTGCCCCGTCGCCGTCCCCCGACACGACGGGCGTCGGACCCGCCCGGTAGGAGTCGGCCGGCAGTCCGTGCATGTAGCCGGCGATGCGCTGCAGCGCGATCAGGCCCTGCCGCTCGTCTTTGAGCTCGTCGGGGAGCGCGGCCGCCGCAGCGCTCGCGAACGTCGTGGCCACGCCCGGAGGGGAGACGAAGACGTGGGTCCGGGCGATGTCGATCGCCAGGCTGGCGCGCTCGCGGGGATCGTCCAGGGCGTCGTACGCGTCGCCGAGGTGGGCCACGCCGGACGGCCCGTCGACGTGGGTCTCGACGCGCCCGAGCTCGACGAGCACGCGAGGGCGATCGGGCCCGGACACCGGCTCCTCGAGGGCCCGCCGCAGGAGCCCCGCGGCCGCGTCCGAGGCGCCACGGGAGATCGCCGTGCCGGCCGCGGCGCGCAGCAGCTGCACCGTGGCGGCGCTGCCTCGGCGTGGCGCCCGCAGCAGGTGGACGGCGACCTGCTCCGGGGTGGCGCCCTGCGCCAGCAGCACCTGGGCGGCCCGGTCGTGGTGCAGCGCCCGCTCACCGACGGGGAGGTCGTCGTAGACCGCGTCGCGGACCAGCGGGTGGACGAACGTCAGGTGCCGATCGTCGGTGAGGATCTCGCTGCGGCTCAGGATGTCGAGAGCAGTGGCCATCTCGGCCTCGGGCTGCTGGGCGAGTGCTGCCACGGTGGGCAGGTCCGCGGCGTCGCCGAGCACCGCGACCGCGCGCGCGGCGGCCGTGACCGTGGACGGCATCCGGCGCAGGCGCAGCGTCACCAGCGACGAGACGGCGCGGGAACCGACCGCGCGCACGGTGTCGACGTGGGAGACGTCGGGCCGGACACCTTCGTCGGCCAGGGCGCGCAGCAACTGTCGTAGGAGCAGCGGGTTGCCCGAGGTCATGCGGTGGCAGGCGTCGACGAACGCGTCAGCACCTTCGCCGAGCCTCTCCTGGACAAGCTGCGCGGCCGCCCCCGCGGACAGGGGTGCGGGCCGGAGGACGGTGACCGACGGGTCCAGGGCGAGGTCGGCGAGGAGCGCGTCGTCGGGATGCTGCTCGCCGGTCCGCAGCGCGAGGACGACGAGGACCGGGAGGCCCTCGAGCCGCTTGACCAGGTACGCGAGGTAGCGCAGCGACGCGCTGTCGCACCACTGGATGTCGTCGACGCAGATCACCAGCGGCCCATTGGCGGCGAGGTTCACGGTGAGCCAGTAGAGGCCGTGCAGCACCGCAAAGCTGCCGCTGTCCGTGGCGTCGATGCCGGCCACGTCCTCGAAGACCGCCGTCGCGACGGAGGCGGCGCCGGCGAGGAGCGTGTCGCGGGCGGCGGGGTCGCTGGTGCACGGTTCGAACAGCTGACGCACGGCGCCGAAGCCGAACGAGCGCTCGAGCTGGCTGCCGCGGGCGGACAGGACGCGCACCTGCGCCGAGGTCGCCAGCCGCACGGCCTCGACGAGCAGTCGCGACTTGCCGATGCCGGCCTGACCCTCCACTAGGACGCAGCCGGCACCGCCGTCGACGAGCTCGCCGACCATCCGCCGCAGCGCCGTCACCTCTCGTTCGCGGTCGACGAGGTCGGTCGGTGCGACCGGCACGGCGGGGGCCTTCTCCACCGGCAGGTCCACGTGCACGTGCACCGGCCGGGCCGGTCCGTCGAGGGCGGGTGACTGGGCGAGCACCTCCGCCTCCAGCGCCCGGAGTACAGGCCCCGGGTCGACGCCGAGCTCCTCGGCGAGCGTGTCGCGTGCCCGTCGCAACGCCGCCAGAGCGCCCGCCTGCCGCTGGGCCCGGTAGAGGGCGAGCGCCAGCAGGCGCCAGCGCTCCTCGCGAAGCGGGTCCTCGGCGACGAGCGCCTCGAGCTCGCCGATGACTACGGCGGCGTCACCGAGCTGGAGCCGGGTCTCCAGGCGGCGCTCGCGGGCCACGGCGTGCAGCTCGGTGAGCCGCAGTGCCTCGGCCTCGGCCCACGGCTCGCCGAGGTAGTCGGCGTACGCGGGGCCGCGCCACAGCCGCAGGGCGTCGTCCAGGGTGCACACGGCCTCGGCCGGCGCGAGGCCCGCCGAGGAGTCCACCGCCTGCTCGAAGCACCACGCGTCGACCGCGTCGGGCTCGAGCCGCAGGACGTACCCGGCCGCCTCCCGGGCGAGAACGCCGTCGCGGGTGCGGGCCGCCGCCTCGGGCTGGAGGGCTCGCCGCAGGTGGCTGACGTAAGCCTGGAGGGCGCCGGCCGGGTTCGCCGGAGCGTTGTCCCCCCAGACGTAGCCGGCGAGACGGTCGTCCGGAACGACCTGGTCGCGGGCGATGACCAGAGCCGCGAGGACGGCGCGCTGACGTCGCCCGCCGAGGTCGACCACCGCGCCATCGCGCGTGGCCGACAGCTCGCCGAGCACCCGGAGTCGCACGGTCGTCCCGAGGTCCGCCACGCTGCCCACTCTGCTCCTGAGAACGGGACCCGATTGCCCGAAAGGGCTGGTCCGGCGCGTGACACAAGCCATCCGCAGGACCGGCTCAAGGGTCCCGCGGCACGGTCGGACTCGGCAACCCCGCCACCCGAACGAGGAGACCAGACGATGAACCGCACGATGAGGGCCGCCGCAGTGCTCGGAACCCTGCTCACGCTCGCCACAGCAAGCCCGGCCATGGCCGCTCCGCGGCCAGCCATCGACCTGCGCGGAGCCGACGTCGGCTCGTACGCGCTCGACGCCGACGGGACCGCCCACGTGAGTGGCACGGTCACCGGCAGGCCGTTCGGCGGGACCTACACCGCCGAGCTCGCCGGCGCGGACGGGAGCCTCCCGGCGCCCGGCGAGTGCGAGCCGGCGACCGCAGCCGTCCACGTGACCGGAACGAGGCACCGCACCCTGGACCTCGCGGCGACGGGCGAGGTCTGCGGCAGGTGGGTCGACGCGACCTACGTCGTGACGCACGACTTCGTCGGGCAGTACGTCGTGACCGACGCGTCCGCCCGGAGGCTCCGCGGGACCGACGGCTGGATCTCGGTGATCCTCGCCACCGAGGGCCGGGCGAACGTGGAGGCGATCGACACGTGAGGTGACCGGGCCGGCTGTCCGTGAATCTGGTGCTCAGTCTGGTCGCTCCTGGCACAGGCCTCGACGCGACCGAGGCTCAGGCTTGGGGCGACCGGTGGACGCCGTCTGGGCCCCGGTCGAGCCGGCCTTCTCTGACGGCGAACGCCAGCGCGGAGGCGAGGCGCGCCTTGATGGAATCGGTCCGACGCCGGCCTCCGAACATCTGGAGAGCCGCGAGCATGATGTCTTCGTCGTCCATCCCACCCGATTCCTCGGCGGAGATTCGCATGGCGTTCGCGATCTCGTTCATCGAGATCTCCTCGAGCGGCCGGATCTCCCCAGGTGTTGGCACGCGGGCGAACGGCCACTCGGTCGGGTTTACGCCGCTCGGCCAGTAGAAGCCGTCGCCGTGTGCTGGCCTGTGCTCTGACGGCACGACGTGAAGGATGGCGCGCTTGCGATCGTCGTTCACGCGGCTCAGCTGGAACGCCCCCGCGACCAGCTTGGCCAAGCGATCCGGCTGGATGGGGCCTTCCGCCTCGATCGCAGCCTGCGCGGCACGCGCCACTTGGCTCGTGGCACTCCGATAAGGAAGGTCGTCCAGCACCGAGCGGTCACCCAGTCTTCCGGGCGCCCATTCCGCATAGTCACGGACGAGAGGGTGGCGCGTGTGAAGGGGACGCAACGAGGTGGCCGACTGAGCTCGAACAAGCCCGGGCGTCTCGATGTGATCGCGGACGAACTGCGGCGGTGAGGCCTCTGCGCTCGGCGCTGCCGACGCCGCTAGGAGCGCACGCGCTCTTTCGTCCCGTGCGGCAACCATCGACTCCCTCAAGCGATTGAGCGTGCCTTCGCGGTCCTGCATCCACTCCGGGAGCCAGACGCGCTCGACGCCTGGCCAGCGCATCATCGCTTTCAGCACGTCGACGGGTAGTCCATCCCGGTCGGCGACGGTTCTCCGCGCACGCCAGTTGGGTCCGTCCAGGAGGATCGCGAGCAGCGGCTGGTCCGGGTGGTCGGCGTCCGCCACGGAGATGTCAACGCGGAAGTCGGAGAGGCCGACGTCAGTGCGCACGGCGAAGCCGGCGAGACGCAGCTCGTTCGCAATGTCGTCGCGGTGTCGGTCGATGACGGACTGACGGTGGCCGACATCCTGGACGGCGTCGACGCCACGGGCCGCGAGCTCGAGGTAGGCCTTCAGGTGCTTGGTGCCCACCTGCGTCGTCTCTTCGGCACGGAGCTGGCCGGGATCGAAACTGGAGTACAGGACGACCTGACGACGAGCCCGTGTCACCGCGACGTTGAGACGACGCTCACCGCCGGGCTTGGACAGCGGACCGAAGTTGAGCGGGACGACACCCTTGTCGTTGGCGCTGAACGCGACGGAGAACAGGACGCAGTCGCGCTCGTCGCCCTGGACGTTCTCAAGGTTCTTCACGAAGAGTCCGTCGGGCGCGTCGAGAGCGTGCGCGATCCGGTCGTCGCCGCTGTCGCGCAGCAGGTTCTCGATGAGGTCGCGCTGCTGGGCGTTGAAGGTGATGACGCCGACAGAGGGGACGAGGTCGGGGGACGCCCAGAACCGTTGCCGCACATCGTCGACGATTGCTTCGGCCTCGACCCGGTTGGTCCGCAGCGAACGACCGCGGCCGCCGCGCTCGAAGGCGCCGTTCACACGGACCAACGAGATTCCGTAGCCGTCGGGATGATCGCGGGTGTCGCGTGGCAACGGGGCGGGGAACGAGGACAAACGGTTCTCGTAGTAGCGCTGGTTGCTGAACGCGATGAGCGACTCGTCCTGGCTGCGGTAGTGCCACGAGAGCCACTTGCTGGGCACGCGCGCCTGGACGCACTCGGTGAGGATCGACTCTTCGTCGACGACGTTCTCCGGCAGGTAGTCCTCGTCATCGTCCGCGCTGGCGCTCGCCTCGGCGAACTGTGTCGGCGGCATCTGCTTGCTGTCGCCGACCACGACGACGGATCGTGCGCGTCCCATCGCGCCAACGGCGTCCGCCACCCGGATCTGCGACGCCTCGTCGAACACGACGATGTCGAACAGGTCAGCGCGTGCGGGAAAGAAGCGAGCGACGGACTCGGGGCTCATCAGGGTGCACGGCATGATCTGCGTGATCAGCTCGCCGAAGTTGTCGAGCAGTGCGCGCACGCTCATCCCACCTCGCTGTCGCTCGAGCTGGCGTCGCAGTCCACCCATCTGCCCGGTCGCGGCACCGGCGCTGAACCGGCGCGCTTCGAGGATGGCCTGGGGGAGCGCGCGCGGGAGCTCGTTCCGGACGGCCCGCGATGCGGTCGTGAATCGGTCGATCGTCCGGTTGTGGCTCGAGATGTCGAAGTCACCGAGTGCTGTCGCCTCGGTTCGCTCTTCGAGGGACGCGAGGGCAATGCCACGGTCGAACGCGATCACCGCATCATCGGGCGTCAGGGCTCCGTCGAGCAGCGCTTCTCGTGCAGAGTTGAGGCTGTGCGCGCGGAGCGGCTCGACGGCGCGGATCAGGTCGAGCCAACGCTGCAGCACCGTGGGCGTCTCCACGTGGCGCTCAGCTCGGGTCTGCCACCACGTCGGCAGGAAGCCCGACGCGTCCCCCCAGGCCGCGGCCAGACTCTCGTCGATGGCACCGGTGCGGGCAAGTGCTGACCATGCCGCGGCGACCGCACTGAGCTCGGCGTTCAGGGCGCCGGGCTGCGAAGGCGCATAGTACGCGCGAAGCGCGTCTCGCCACGGGGTGCCGTCTGCAGCCAGAACGTCGCCGGTCCACGTCAGCCAGCCGATCTCGTCGCGCACGCGCGCGGCCTGCTTGTGGACTGCGGGGTTCCAGGTGGCATCGACAAGTGGGATCGGAACCTGCCGGGCGGCGTCTCGGGCAGACGACACGCGGGCGAAGGTGTTCGCCATGTCGGCCGTGAGTGTCGAGAGCGTCTGCACGTCAATAGCGGCCGCCGGGACGAGGAGCAGGTCAGCGAACTGCGCGAGCACGGCCCGACGTCGCTTCTTGCGTCCGAAGAACCCGGAGGCATCGGCGGCGAGGGAGGCCTGGTGCAGCGCGGCAACATCGCGATCCATCACCTCCGCACTTACCGACTGTCGCCAGGCGCTCGCGTCTGCGGTCAAGGCGTCGAGCTCGTGGTGAAGAGCGGTGAGATGGCTGCGCCACGCCGGTGAGTGCAGGGCATCGATGGCATCGATCGGATGGCGCGGAGCGCTGGCGAGCCGTGCCCAGATCTCGGCGTCCTTCGGTGATCTGACGCTCTGCAGCAGGTCGACGACGGACGCGCCAGACGCCTCGATCCGCGCGAGTGCGACATCCAGCTGTCGTCCGGCAGTCGACACGGACTCGGTATCCACTGGCGTCGCGCGCTCGTCAAGGAAGCGCCACGGGTGCTGCGGTCGTGGGCGGGCGAGGTCGGCAAACTCCGGAACTCGACGGAGCGCGGAGCGGATCTCGTCCACCTGCTCGGCCGTTCCCGACGCGACGAGTGCCGGTGGCACGTACATCGGGGGCACCGTGTGGTCCGACGCGAGGTCGAAGGCTCGCGCCGAGTAGAGCGAGTGGCCGACTCCGTTGGTCTCGTGCAGGCGCTCCGCATAGATGCTGAGCCGGCGCCGGGACGCATCGACTGTCTCGATGCCGGACTTCATGGCGTCTGCGTCGGCGCGCACCTGCAGCTCGAGGGCTGCGCGGATCTGGCCTCGCACGGCCGCGGGCCGGGCGCCCTTGTCGTGCAGGTCGAGCGACAGCTCGGCCAGACCGACTTCGGACAGCCGCTTCTTCACGACGTCTAGTGCGGCGCGCTTCTCGGCCACGAACAGGACGCGACGCCCGGACGCGACTGAGCGAGCCAGCAGGTTGGTGATCGTCTGCGACTTGCCGGTACCGGGAGGTCCCTCGAGGACGAAGGTCTGGCCTTCTACTGCGTCATGCACGGCTTCGAGCTGGGAACTGTCGGCCGGTACCGGCACGAGCGTGCCGAGCTCGTCAAGGTCGACTGCCGTGCCGGACTCGACGGGGTCGGCGAACGGCTCGAGCGGCGAGTGGATCAGATGGTGCACGAGCGGGTTCGTCGACAGCGTCCGCCAGTGCTCGTCGAGATCCTTCCACAATGGGAACTTCGCGAACTGCAGGATGGCGAGATCCACCGTCTCGTCCACGCGGAACGGCAGACCTGCGCGGACGACCGCTTCGCGCAGTGCCCCGAACGCGGCAGCGAGGTCGACACCTGAAGCGTCTTCGGCCGGGTTCTCCAGAGCTGGAACTTCGAGCCCGAAACTCACTCGGAGCTTCTCGAGCAGGCAGTAGTTCGGCGTCGACGCCCCCGACTCGTCGATGGTCAATCGGTACGTCTCACCGCGGCTCGTCGTTGACAACGTCACCGGCACCAGGATGAGCGGAGAGCGCAGATCGCGTTCAGCGAACCGCCACCGGAGCATTCCGAAGGCCAGGTAGAGGTTGTTCGACCCCGTCTCCTCGACGATCGTCTTGGCCTTGTATGCGAGGTAGCGCAGCTTGGTCTTGTAGCTCGCCGAGGTGATGTCGACAAAAGCGGCCTTCTTGTCCGCGAGCATTACCTCGCGGTCACGTTCGGGCAGGTCGCGTCCGAAGCGGATCCCACGCGCGGCGTCGACGGAGCTGACCGCGTCCGACGCGACGAGGGTGATTGGCGTGCTGGCGTTGACCTGGTCCTCGAGGCGATGGATCGCCGTGCCGGGAACCTCGACGTGAAACCCGGAGCGGTCGGTGTAGTTGATGAGCTTGTTCCGCAAGCTCAGGTCGAGCAGTGCGTTCTTCCAACGGGCAACGCGTGGCGGCTCCGTGTCGCGCTCGCCTGCCGGGCGATCGGAGGAACCGCTGCCGTGATATGGCGCGATCACCGGCCCAGCGCCCGCCTCGTAGACAGAGACCACGACCTGCCCGTCCGGACCGGTCGAGCGGCTGGGCAGCGGGTAGATCTTGGCCAGCCGTGCCTGCCGAACGTCGGTCACGCCCAGGACGTTGGCTAGACCGTCCTCAAGGCGTCGCCGCGGAGCCCGGGTCGCATCATCGAACGGGGCGCCGTCGGCGCCGCCGGCAAGCATCGTCGTCTCCACCAGGGCGATGTGCCCGAGATCGACGAGATTGACGATCTCGTCGGCATCCACTGACGTCACCGCCGGCAGGCTCGAGTCCACCCGCCAGTAGCCGAGGAAGACGTGTCCTCTGAGCAGCCAGAGTGTCGAGTTGATGCCCGCCTGCTCCAGCGCAGCCGCGAGGGTCACAGTCGTGTCGAGGCAGGTGCCGAGACGCCCCACGAGCACCTCGTGCGGCGTCCGGACCTTCTGCCCCCTGACGCCCCAGCTCGCCGGTGGCTCCGCGTAGCGGATGTCCCGGGCCGACATGGCCTCGTACACCGACTGGACGATCGCGTCGACCCGCTCTGGGCTCTCGCTCTGGTATCCGTTCAACGAAGAGTCGCCGGTGAGTGCGCGCAGGCGATCAGACGTCTCAACGAGGAGCGGTGCGACGGCGGCGGAATTGGGCTGGACGTGCGCCGCGAGCATCTCCATCGCGAGCTGCACTGGCTCGGCCATCCACTGCGAAGCGGCGAGCACCTTCACGTCCGACGAGACCGTAGAGAGCGCCGCGCCGGCAGAGTCACGCAGCGTCGCGACGACGCGCCCGGGCTGCTGCTCCTCGACCGCGAGCATGCGCCCGGGGTCGAGCACGAGATCGATCGTGCGCAGCGTGGTCGTCTGACCGTCTGCGAGGTCCAGGAGCAGCACCTTCGGACCACCGAGAGAGCCACCCGCGCACACCACGTCGATCTCCAACGTGGCGCCGCGCACATCGGGTCCTGCGTGCGCAACAGCAACCTCGTCGATCACCAGGACTCGGCAGTGCGCCATCGCATAGCTCAGGACGGGGAGGGCGCCAACGGTGATCCGCGGGCCGGCCGCGCTGCCGGCCGCCGGAAGTTGGGGGGCGGCACCGACCGCTGCTGCCTCCGACTCGGGCTCGTCAACCGAGACATCGGCCTGCAGCGCCGGGGCCGGAGCCGGGAGGAGCCCGGACTTCAGCAGCGCGACTTCCCCTGCTTGCGAATCGGCGCCGACCTCCCGAAGGAGCAACTCGGCCGAGTCGAGCGCCCGGAACGCACTCGCAGCGCTGAAGTGCTGGTTGTGGGCCCACTGGTTGCGGATCTGGCGCAACTCGCTCGCGTAGTTCTGCGCTTGGCGGGACACCGACCTGCTGAACGGGTAGCCGAGATCCCCAAGGCGCTCCGTCATGGCGCGCAGCAGCAACGAGAGGTCCCGCTCGGAGTACACGCCACCACGTTTGCCGGCCAGCGCGTCCTTGCGCCGGAGCACTTCGGTCCACGGCAACTCGGCGGGCAACACGTCGGCGAAGGTGCGGTCGACGAACGGCGTGAGCCCATCGATCAGCAGCGCGAGTGCGTCGCCGACCTGGGAGTGGTGGTCGACGTCGTCCAACTCACGTACCTCGTCTCGTTCGGCGGCCGGATCCCATGATGATGCCTACCACTGACGGCACCACGAGGGGCCTTCATTCGTCATCGGTCCCGATCCCTGAAGACCTGAGAACGACGGCGCTGGTGCAGCGGCGATCGTGCATATCCCCTGACATCGTTCGTTGACCTCGGCCACGGAATGGCTCGGGATCTTCCCCGAGGAGGTTCGGCTCGTTCACAGTTAGCCTCGGTGCCGTGGATCCACCGGCCGGGCACAACGACACCGACGTCCTCGCCAACCTCCGCCGATACCCCGACCTCGAGGCCCCCAACCTGCACGCGGTCGACGCCAGCGACCGGCTGATCCTCGACGAGGCCGCGCCGGCGCTGGCGGAGGCCAAGGGCGAGGACGTCGTCGTCATCGGCGACCACCACGGCGCGCTGACCCTCGGCGCGATCGCGCGGCACGGGCTCACCGGCATCCGCACGCACCAGGACCGGCTGCTCGGCGAGCAGGCGCTGCACGCGAACGCCGAGCGGCTCGGCCTCGACGGGTTCGCTTCGGAAGGGCTGACCCCGGAGCTCGTCGCGGGGGCCAAGCTCGTGCTGCTCCAGCTCCCGCGGTCGCTCGACGCGCTCGACGAGATCGCGGCCCTGATCGCCGACCACGCCGACCCGAAAGTGAGCATCTATGCGGGCGGCCGGGTCAAGCACATGACGCCGGCGATGAACGACGTCCTCGGGCGCCACTTCGCCAGCGTGCAGGCGCACCTCGCGAGGCAGAAGTCGCGCGTGCTCATGGCGACAGAGCCGAAGGCCGAGCGGCCCGAGAATCGCTGGCCCGAGCGCCAGGTGCACCCGGACCTCGGCATCACCGTCTGCGCCCACGGCGGCGCGTTCGCCGGGACGGGGATCGACATCGGCACCCGCGCCTTGCTCCAACACCTCGACGCGATGCCGTCTGAAGCGAAGAACGCCGTCGACCTCGGCTGCGGCACCGGGGTTCTCGCTGTGCTCCTGGCTCAGGCGAACGAAGCTCTGACCGTCACGGCGACCGACGAGTCGGCGGCCGCGGTGGCCTCCGCCCGGGCGACGGTCGCGGCGAACGGTCTACAACAGAGAGTCGCCGTGGTGCGCGCGGACGGCGCAGGCCCAATGGACGACGCGAGCGTCGACCTCGTCCTGCTCAACCCGCCGTTCCACGTCGGCGCCGCGGTGCACGACGGGGTGGCGAGGACGCTGTTCGCCGAGGCCGCGCGTGTCCTCAAGCCCGGTGGCGAGCTGTGGGCCGTGTGGAACTCGCACCTGCGCTACCGGCCGGCGCTGGAGCGCATCGTCGGACCGACCCGGCAGGCCGGCCGCGACCCGAAGTTCACCGTCACGGTGTCCACACGCACAGGGGAGAAACCGGACGTACGCTCGACGGGATGATGCGTCC
Organism: Cellulomonas sp. P2_F12; assembly: GCF_056403775.1. Taxonomy (NCBI): domain Bacteria; kingdom Bacillati; phylum Actinomycetota; class Actinomycetes; order Micrococcales; family Cellulomonadaceae; genus Cellulomonas; species Cellulomonas sp. P2_F12. The sequence goes on from NZ_JBFUEV010000003.1 coordinate 16,899, forward strand.
CACAGCGTCCACGGTCGGCGAGCTCCGCGCCTCCGGCCACGTCCACACCACCGTCCGCGAAGAGATCCGCGCCAACCTTCTCGCTGCCCTCCGGGACGGCCGGGATCCGTGGCCCGGCATCCACGGGTTCGACGACACCGTCATCCCGCAGCTCGAGCGGGCCCTGATCGCCGGCCACGACATCGTGCTGCTCGGCGAGCGCGGCCAGGGCAAGACCCGGATCCTCCGCACCCTCCAGGGCTTGCTCGACGAGTGGTCCCCGGCCATCGAGGGGTCCGAGCTCGGGGAGCACCCGTATGAGCCGATCACCGCCGCGAGCAAGCGCAAGGCAATCGCACACGGTGAGGACCTTCCCATCACGTGGCGCCACAAGAGCGAGCGGTACGTCGAGAAGCTCGCGACCCCGGACACGAGCGTCGCGGACCTCATCGGCGACGTGGACCCCATGAAGGTCGCCGAGGGCCGCGCGCTCGGGGACCCGGAGACGATCCACTTCGGCCTGGTCCCGCGCGGGCACCGGGGCATCGTCGCCATCAACGAGCTGCCCGACCTCGCCGAGCGCATCCAGGTCGCGATGCTCAACGTGATGGAGGAGCGGGACATCCAGATCCGCGGCTACGTGCTGCGCCTGCCGCTCGACGTGCTCGTCGTCGCCACCGCGAACCCCGAGGACTACACCAACCGCGGGCGGATCATCACGCCGCTGAAGGACCGGTTCGGCGCCGAGATCCGCACGCACTACCCGACCGAGCTCGCCGACGAGGTCGCGGTCATCCGCCAGGAGGCCGTCCTCCACGCGGACGTCCCCGACCACCTCATCGAGATCCTGGCCCGCTTCACCAAGACGCTGCGGGAGTCGAGCGCAGTCGACCAGCGCAGCGGGGTGAGCGCCCGGTTCGCCATCGCGGGCGCGGAGACCGTCGCCGCGTCGGCGCTGCACCGGGCCGCGCGGCAGGGCGAGGAGCACGCGGTCGCCCGGCCGGTCGACCTCGAGACCGCCGTCGACGTGCTCGCGGGGAAGATCGAGTTCGAGTCGGGGGAGGAGGGGCGCGAGGACGAGATCCTCGACCACCTGCTCCGCACCGCGACGGCGGAGACGGTCCGGGCGCACCTGCGGGGCGTCGACTTCGGCATCCTCGTGGACGCGATCCAGGGCGGGGCGATGGTGACCACGGGCGAGCAGGTCACGGCCCGCGACGTGCTGGCCGGCCTGCCGTCGCTGGGGGAGTCCGAGCTCTACGACGAGATCTGCACCCGCCTGGGCGCGACGAACGACGGCGAGCGGGCCGCCGCGATCGAGCTTGCGCTGGAGGGCCTGTACCTCGCGCGCCGGATCAGCAAGGAGTCCGGGGGCGGCGAGACGATCTATGGCTAGAGCCAATCGCCGGCTGACGCGACGAGCGCGGTACGTCCCATACGTCGACGGGCCGGACCCGCTGGCGCCGCCGGTCGACCTGGCCGAGGCCTTGGACGCGATCGGCGCGGACGTCATGGCGGGCTACTCGCCCGAGCGGGCGATGCGCGAGTTCCTGCGGCGCGGCGGTCGGGACCAGGCGGGCCTGGACGAGCTGGCGCGACGGGTCGCCGAGCGGCGCAGAGAGCTGACATCGGAGAACAACCTCGACGGCACGCTGCAGGAGGTCAAGGAGCTGCTCGACCGGGCGGTCCTGGCCGAGCGCAAGCAGCTGGCGCGCGACGTCGACATGGACGAGGGCGACCGCGCCCTGGCGCAGATGCAGCTCGACAACCTGCCGTCGTCGCCCGCGGCGGCCGTCAACGAGCTCAACGGCTACGACTGGCGCAGCGCCGAGGCGCGGCAGGAGTTCGAGAAGATCAAGGACCTGCTGGGTCGGGAGATCCTCGACCAGCGCTTCGCCGGCATGAAGCAGGCGCTGGAGAACGCGACGGACGAGGACCGGGCCGCGCTGAGCGAGATGCTGGCCGACCTCAACGGGCTGCTCGACGCGCGCAAGCAGCACCACGACACGCAGGAGCAGTTCGACGACTTCATGGCCAAGCACGGCGAGTACTTCCCGGAGAACCCGCAGAACCTCGACGAGCTCCTCGACGCCCTCGCGCAGCGGGCGGCCGCCGCCCAGCGGATGCGCAACTCGATGAGCAGAGAGCAGCGCGAGGAGCTCGATGCGCTCGCCCAGCAGGCGTTCGGCTCGTCGGAGCTCATGGACCAGCTCGGCCAGATGGACGACGCTCTCAGAGCGCTGCGACCTGGCGAGGACTGGGGCAGCTCGGAGCGACTGGACGGGGAGAACGGGCTCGGGCTCGGCGACGGCACCGGCGTCTTCCAGGACCTCGCCGACCTCGACGCGCTGGCCGACCAGCTCGCACAGTCCTACCAGGGCTCCCAGCTGGACGACCTCGACCTCGAGAAGCTCGCGCGCCAGCTCGGGTCCGACGCGGCCGTCGACGCCCGCACCCTGCAGCGGCTGGAGAGGGCGCTGAGCGAGTCCGGCACGATCCGGCGCGGCTCGGACGGCCAGCTCCGGCTGACGCCCAAGGCGATGCGCCAGCTGGGCAAGGCGGTCCTCAAGGCGGTCGCCGACACGATGTCCGGGCGCACGGGCGGGCACGACGTCCGCCGCTCCGGCGCCGCCGGCGAACCCTCGGGATCGACGCGCGAGTGGGCGTTCGGCGACACGGAGCCGTGGGACGTGAGCCGGACGATCACCAACGCGCTGGCCCGCGGGTCCCGCAGGATCGAGGTCGGCGACGTCGAGATCCAGGAGACCGAGGCGCGCACGCAGGCGTGCGTCGCGCTGCTGGTCGACACCTCGTTCTCGATGGCGATGGAGGGTCGCTGGGTGCCGATGAAGCGCACCGCGCTGGCCCTCCACACGCTGGTCACCACCCGGTTCCGGGGCGACGACCTGCAGCTGATCGGCTTCGGTCGCAGCGCCCAGGTCATGCAGATCGAGGAGCTGGTGGGGCTCGACGAGAAGTGGGAGAAGGGCACGAACCTGCACCACGCCCTGCTGCTGGCCAACCGGCACTTCCGCAAGCACCCGAACGCCCAGCCGGTGCTGCTCATCGTCACCGACGGCGAGCCGACGTCCCACCTGGAGTCCGACGGCGAGGTCTTCTTCGACTACCCGCCCCACCCGGTGACGATCGCCCTCGCGGTGCGCGAGCTCGACGGGTCGACGCGCCTGGGTGCGCGGACGACCTTCTTCCGCCTCGGCGACGACCCGGGGCTCGCGCGGTTCGTCGACGCCATGGCCAAGCGGGCGGGCGGGACGGTCGTCACGCCCGAGGCCGACGACGACCTGGGCGCCGCCGTCATCGGCTCGTACCTGAGCTCGCGCCGCAGCGGCGCCTTCGGTGGCTGGGGTCGCGACGACGAGTGGTGACCGGCTCTCAGATCGATATCGTTATCAAGCGATCGGCGCCGCTGCCGGCCGCGTGAGGGAGATGACGATGTCGCCGGACCAGCTCACGTTCGACAACCCGGTCGAGCGCCACTCGCACATCAAGCCGCACGCCTCGTGGCAGCCGCTGCCGGGCCTCGACGCGGAGCTCGACCCGAAGGCCGACCACGGCGAGACCAGCTATCGCGGTACGGGTCGCCTGCCCGGCCGCAAGGCGCTCATCACGGGCGGCGACTCGGGCATCGGCGCGGCGGTAGCGATCGCGTTCGCGCGCGAGGGTGCGGACGTGGCCCTCAGCTACCTGCCGGAGGAGCAGGTCGACGCCGAGGCCATCGCGGCGCTGGTGCGCGCGGAGGGCCGGACGGCGGTCCTGCTCCCCGGCGACATCCGGGACCGCGAGGTCTGCCGGTCCCTGGTCGCCGATGCGGTGGAGGGCCTGGGTGGGCTCGACATCCTGGTCAACAACGCGGCGCACCAGGTGTACCACCAGACGTTCGACGAGCTGGACGAGGCCGACCTGGACCGCACGATCCAGACGAACCTCTACGCGATGTTCTGGATCACGCGGGACGCCCTGCCGCACCTCGGCCCGGGGTCGACCATCATCAACAGCACCTCGGTGCAGGGGTACAACCCGTCGCCGATGATCATCAACTACGCGTCCACCAAGTTCGGCATCATCGGCTTCACCAAGGCGCTCGCCGCCGACCTGGCGCCCCGCGGCATCCGCGTGAACGCCGTCGCGCCCGGGCCGGTGTGGACGCCGCTGCAGGTCTCGGACGGGCAGCCCACCGAGAAGCTGAACGGCTTCGGGGACTCGTCCTGGCTCGGTCGGACGAGCCAGCCGGTCGAGCAGGCGCCGGCCTACGTGTTCCTCGCCTCGCCCGAGTCGAGCTTCGTGGTGGGCGAGGTCATCAACGTCAACGGCGGGGCGAACGTGCCCTGACGTGCAGGTGTGCGGCCCGCTCGCTCAGAAGAACGGCCAGGGGAACGCCGGCATGTCGCCGCGAGGACCGGGGAACGTGGCCCTGCGCAGCAGCCGGTCGCAGCGGGTGGCCAGGGCGTCGAGCTCCTCGTCGCTGAGGAGCTGGGCCAGGCGCTGACCGAGGTCGCCGTCCAGGTGCATCCGCACGCGTTCCACGCCGGACACCTCGTCGGGAGTCAGCGTCTCGCCCCGCCAGCCCCACAGGACCGTCCGGAGCTTGTGCTCGTCGTGGAAGCTGACGCCGTGGTCGACGCCATAGCGATGGCCGTGTGACGTCGGGAGGATGTGGCCGCCCTTGCGGTCGGCGTTGTTCACGACGACGTCGAAGACGGCCATCCGGCGCAGCGCGGGGGAGTCCTCGTGGATCAGGGTCAGCGGCTGGTCGTCGTCGTCGATGCCCTGGAAGACCGCCCGCCAGCCCTCCGGCGGCACGGCCTGCGCCGGCACGATGTCGACTGGGTCCTGCTCGGCGTCGGGCTCCTGCCAGACCTGCACCATGCCCGGCCCCATCGGTCCGTCGCGCAGGAAGGTCAGCGGCACGATGTCCCAGCCGAACGCCTCCGAGACCAGGTAGGCGGCCACCTCGCGGTTCGCCAGCGTGCCGTCGGGGAAGTCCCACAGCGGCCGCTCGCCGGCGACGGGCTTGTACACGACCTGGACGTCGCCGATCGTCGCCAGGAACGTCGCGTTCGACGCAACCGTGATGCGCCCGACGAGCTCGAGCTCACCGGCGCCGAGGTCGGTCATGACTCCTCAGGCGCGCCGCACACGTGGCTGTCGTCGTCCATCGGCCTGCCGCACCGCGGGCACAGGGGGCGGCCCGACCGGACGACCTGGCGGGTGCGCTGGACGAACGCCCGGGCGGTCCCGACGGGCATCCGGACCAGGAGCATCTCGCTCGCGTCCTCCGGCTCGGCCGGCTCCTCGTCCTCGGCGGTCTCCTCCAGCGGGAACGCCTCGACGATGACCTGCGCGGTCGAAGGATCCCAGCCCAGCCGCATGAGTCCGGCGCGGAACTGCTCCTCGACGGGCTGGTCGAGCGGGTCGTTGTCGACGAGCTCGGCGGGTGTGTCGGCCGGGACGCTGAACCGGTTCCCTTCGTCGGCCATCAGAGCGTCGAGGATCTCGTCGATCTTCTCCGCGAGCACCGCGGACTGCTCCTTCTCGAGCCCGACGCTCGTACTGCGGGCGCCATCGCGGACCTGCAGGTAGAAGCTCCGCGAACCGGGGCTTCCCACGGTGCCGACGACGACGCGGTCGGGCCAGTCGAACAGGTGAACAAGGGCCGGCATGTCGCTCACTTTACGAGTGCGCCGGTGCAGCCGCTCCGGGACCGGCCCCGCCCCCGACCGGTGCGTCGCCGACCGGAGCAGCGGCGCGCAGCCAGGACAGGTCGCCCGAGTCGGTGTTGGTCGCCACCACCTCGGGGCGGGTGGAGCCGTACCGGACGATCGAGACAGAGCCGGGGTTGACCGTGATGCGCTGGAAGAGGTCGAGCTCCATACCCAGCGCGTCGGCGAGGACGGACTTGATGATGTCGCCGTGCGTGACCGCGACCCACACCGCGCCGGCGCCGTGCTCGTGCTCGAGTGCCGCGTCGTGCCTGCGGATCGCCGCCACCGACCGCGCCTGCATGCCGGCCATCGACTCGCCTCCCGGGAACACCACCTCGGACGGCTTCGTCTGCACGACCGACCACAGCGGCTCCTGGGCGAGCTCCTTGAGCGGACGGCCCTGCCACTGCCCGTAGTCGCACTCGACGATGCCCGACTCGAGCTGCACCGTCGGGGAGCCGTCCTGCCGCTCCGCGATGATCCGCGCCGTCTGCCGGCACCGCGCCAGTGGGCTCGAGATCACCGCGTTCAACGGCACCGCTGCGAGCCGCTCCGCTGCGCGTTCGGCCTGGCTGCGCCCGACCTTGTCGAGATCGACCCCCGGGGCGCGTCCGGTCAGGATCCCCGCGACGTTCGCCGTGCTGCGGCCGTGCCGGACGAGGATGACTGTGGCCATGAGGGGAGCCTAGGCACCCGCAGGTGATTGGAGGCCGTCAGGATCACTTGCCGAGTCGTCGCCGATAGGACAACCCCGTACCGGGTACCCGGAGCGTCATGTTCGATCCGCCCTTGCTGCTCTGCACCCGCCACCCGCGGCCGCCCAGGCTGGCACCGAGACCGCGTCGCGACAGGGTGAGGCGGAACGGTCCGAGACCGAACGACTTCCGGATGAGCACGTGACGCCTTTCGCTGAGGAAGACAAACGGGGTACCGACAGCTCCGCTACATGCGGCTCAGGATGTCGGCCTTCTTGCTCGAGAACTCGTCGTCGGTCAGGATCCCCGCGTCGCGGAGGGCTGCCAGCTTGGTGATCTGCTCGAACAGGTCGTCGGGTCCTGGGCCGGACTCGATGGCGTCGACGGTGATCTCCGCGGCCACCTGTGCGGGGGCGCTGGCCACGGCGGGCCGAACCTGCTCGTAGCTGATCTCCCGGCGGATGGTGTTCGTCGCCTGGTGACGCAGGGCGTCGATGTGGATCGACCGGTGCTCGAGCGCGAGCCGTGCGTCGCGGGCGGTCGCGTTGATCACGCGCTGCGCCTCGTTGCCGTCGCGGATGTCGTCCATCGTCACCGCCCCGCGTGAGGCTCCGCTCTGGACGTGCACGGTGACCGTGTACACACCCCGGGCCTTCTGAGTCATCGACTGCCGGACGTCCACGTCGATCACGTCGGCGACGGGGACCTGCTGGGCGTCGGTCCGCAGGGTGCCCTTGGAGAGGTGGAGGTAGTAGATGTCGAGTCGGTACTGGCCGGTCGTCAAGCCACCGACGCCCTTGCCGACCGCGGACCAGAGCGTTCCGTCCGGAACGGCGAACTCGTTGGACGTGAGCCGTCCGGCGGCGCTCTTCAGCAGCGACGTCTTGGCCGGCGCCTGGATGTGCTCGGTCCAGGCGGAGCCGTCCCAGTAGCGGGAGTGGCCGCCGTCGACCGGGTACCAGCCCGCAGGGGCCTGTTGGGCGTTCGTGGTCATAGCTGGGTTCTCCGATTCCGAGAATTCCGCGCACGACGAGCGACGCGGAGTGGTCGGGGAGCCGCCGAGTGTGCAGGCCGGCTCTGGTGGCGAACGGCAGCTGGAGCCGCACTCGCCTTATGTCAGAAACGGTACCGATGTGGACGTTGCGCGACGAGGGACCTTCGTCCTCGATCGCGCCAGGAGAGAGGCACGCCGCATCCTCAGAGGCCCCTCACACAGGGGCGAGGAGCCAGTCGAGCACCTGGTCGGCGGACCAGCCGTCAGGGTGCAGCTCGACCAGGCGGCTCGCGCCGGTGAGGTCGGCGCCGAGGGTGACCAGGGGCTCTTCGGTCCGACCGTCCGGCCGGGTCTGGCCGAGGCCGACGTCGGCCGACAGCGCGTTGCACAGGCACGCTCGACCGGCGGTCTCGTCGGCAGACCCACCCTTGCGCACGTACATCTCGACCGGCTCGGCCGGGCACCGGAACCCCACCCGGGCGTCGTCCCGGAGATAGGGCGACCGCAGGAAGCCCAGGTCGCACAGGCGTGGCCGCGCGTCGCGCACAGACGGGTCCGAGAGCGATCCGTCGAGCTGGCCAACCTTGAACGGGAAGCCGGTCGGAGAGGCGTCCCCGTCGGTGAGGACCTCGAGCTCACCCGCCTTCAACAGGGTCAGGAGTCGGGCCCGCAGCTCGGGGGTGAGCCCCGAGTCGGTGCTCAGCGCGAAGACCGTCCCCACCTGGACGCCGGTCGCGCCGGCGGCCACCGCGGCCCGCACGGCCTCGGGCGAGCCGAGCGAGCCGGCGAGCCAGAAGGGCAGCCCCACGGCCGCGACCTTGACGATGTCCGCCTGGTCCCGGGCGCCGAACACCGGTTGACCGCGCTCGTCCCGCACCGGTCGGCCCCGCGGCGGCGCGTTGTGACCTCCGGCCCGCGGCCCCTCGATGACGAACCCGTCGGGTCGGATGGCGGGGTCGCGCGTGAGGTAGGCGGCGAGGACCTCGCTGGACACGATCGCCAGGAACAGCGGCCGTTCCAGCGGCGGCAGATCGGGTCCGAGCAGGTCCGGCGGGTCGATGTCGACCCCGTGGTCGCCGCCCGGGTCGCCGGCGACGTCGACGGGCAGCCGGGTCGGGCGGTGGGCCGCGAGGTCGTCGAGCAGGTGCGGGAGGTGGCGCGGGATCCCGGCGCCGACCAGCACGGCGTCGACGCCGGCGAGCATCGCCCCGTACGCCGCTGCGGGGAGAGCCAGCTGGATCTTCTCCAGGTAGTTGATGCCGACGAAGCCGTCGTGGCCGGACTTCGCCAGCCAGACCTCGACGAAGTTGCCGAGGACGGTCAGCTCCTGGACCGCCCGACCGGGGCGCAGGCTGAGCCGCGAGACCGGGGTGTACGGCACGCCCGGTGCCCGTCCGCCGGGCCGCAGGTACCGCGCGAGCACGCGCTCGACGATGGACCGCACCGGGAACGCCGCCATCGCACGACGCACCGAGCCGTCGAGGTCGCCGTCCTCGAGCCGGCGCGCCAGGACCAGGTCCAGGGCAGTCCCCGAGACGACGCCGAGCTGTCCGCGCCGGGCGACGGCGGACGCCAGGCGCCACGACGAGACGGCCACGCCCATCCCGCCCTGGATGATCGTCGGCAGCGCTCGTCGCGAGATCGTCACCGGCTACAGCCCCATGGCATGCACGCCGCCGTCGACGTGGACGATCTCGCCGGTGGTCGCGGGGAACCAGTCCGAGAGCAGAGCGACGACGGCGCGCGCGGTCGGGTCGGGGTCGCTGACGTCCCAGCCGAGCGGCGCCCGGTCGTTCCAGCCGCCCTCGATCGACTCGAAACCGGGGATCGACTTGGCCGCGGTCGACCGGACAGGACCCGCGGCGACGAGGTTGACCCGGATCCCCTCGGGCCCCAGGTCCCGCGCCAGGTACCGCGCGGTCGACTTCAGCGCCGCCTTGGCGACGCCCATCCAGTCGTAGACCGGCCAGGCGACGCTCGCGTCGAACGTCAGCCCGACCACCGAGGTGCCCCGGTGCATCAACGGCTGCGTCGCGACCGTGAGGGCCTTGAGCGAGTAGGCCGAGACCTCCAGCGCGGTCGCGACATCGGGCCACTGCCCGTCAAGGAAGTGCCCGCCGAGCACGGACTGCGGGGCGAAGCCGATCGAGTGCACCACCCCGTCCAGGCGGTCCGCGTGCTCGCCGACGAGCCCCGGCAGGGCCGCCAGGTCGGCGGCGGACGTGACGTCGAGACGGACCACCGGCGCCGGGGAGGGCAGCCGCCGTGCGACGACCTCGGTCAGCCGCTGCTGGCGACCGAACGAGGTGAGGACCACCTGCGCGCCCTGCTCCTGGGCCAGCCGGGCGACGTGGAAGGCGAGCGAGCCCTCCGTGAGAACCCCCGTCACCAGGATCGTCCTGCCGTCGAGCAGAGGCATCGGCGTCTCCCGCGTGTCGGTGCCGTGCTTCGACTAGCCGGCGCCGACGACGCTAGCTGGCGATGGACGACCCTCCTGGGCCGTTCGGCACCTTGACAAGAAGGAGCGGCTCGACGGTGCGGCCTGCCTCAGTGCTCGTCCTTGATCACGAAGAACGAGCCCCGGATCGTGCCGGCCAGCTTCGACTTCTGTCGCGCGAACTTGAAGCGCGACGCGAGCTCCTCGGGGACCTCCATGCCGTCGGACAGCTTGAACCCGACCGCGCGCTTCCCGCCGTCGGCAAGCGTGTACATGACGTTGATGGACAGACCCGACTCGTAGAACACGTACGCCATCCTGATCCCGTCGACCACAAACTCCGTGGCCTCGAGAGGGCTGGACGAGATCACGAGGTCGCGCTCGTCCTTGAGGATCCCGTGCACCCAGTCCACCGTCTCCGTCGCCTCGCTCGCGGGCTCGACGGTGAAGACGTGGTCGTACTTGTTCTTGAAGTAGCGCGCCTCGTTGGCCCGCAGGCCGGCCGCTGCATCCGCCACCGGCGAGGACTCCAGCCCGACGGTGGACACATCTGTGAAGTCGACGACGTACGACACGGGAACCCTCCAAGCGCGGAACCGACACGGGGAGACTATCGATGGACCTGCCCGGACTCCATGCGTCCGGGCGCAGCCGACCCACTCGCCGGTCTGGCCTTGACAGCAGTGACATCGGAGTGGAAGTCCTGGAGTCCGGCCTTCTGTCCATCACCGGTGGACGGGTCAGGTGACGGAAATGACGAGCACGGGCTGGGATGGGCCGCGTGGCCTGGTCCGTGGCGGGGGGATATCTCATGGCTGCCCTGATCATCCACACCCTTTCTGCGGCGCCGAACAGCGTCTCGCCCGACGGCGGCGCGGAGATCCGGCACATCCTCACCTCCCCGGGTGGGGACCTCACCCACGCCGTCTGCCTGGCGGGGAGCACATCGGGCACTCACCACCTGCCAGAGCTGGACGAAGGGTATTTCGTGCTCTCTGGCAGGGGCGAGATCTGGCGTGCCGTGAACGGACGGGATGCCGTGACGGCGCTCCGTCCTGGGCGGTGGGTCTCGATGCCCGCCGGCATGCGCTTCCAGTACCGGGCCAACGTCGGCAGCTCGCTGGTGTTCCTCGTCGTCGTGCTGCCGAGCTGGCACGAGGACCTGTTCCACGTCGTCGCGGGAGGGAGATGGAGTCCGGGCAACACCGTCGTCGAACCTCCGACGGAGCAGTCGGCGCTGGACGAGACCTGGCTGGCGAATGACCTGACCTACGCCCCGCAGTACCTCGCTCCGGACAGGTCGGAGATCCGGCTTCTCGGCTCGTTCGACCGAGGCGGCCTCGCTCACTGCACGCTGCACCCGGGTGGCGTCTCGTCCCCTGTGCGCCACCAGACGGTCCACGAGATCTGGTTTGTCACCTCGGGATACGGCGAGCTGTGGCGATCGAGTCCGGACGGCGAGGAATCCGTAGTTGAGCTCTGGCCCGGCGTCGGGATCGACATCACCAGGGGCACGGCGTTCCAGTTCAGGTCAACGGGAGCCGAACCCCTGGGCATCGCCATCCTGACGATCCCACGGTGGCCCGGTCCGTCGGAGGCGTCGCCCGTTCGGAACGGCCGATGGAAGGTCGCGGACGGCGCCTAGCGATCGCGGGGTTCGGGGTGGGATGTCCAGCATCGTCGCAGGATCCAGCCTCTGGGCAAAGGTCCTTGACGCCTCCCGGCGCGGCTTCTATCGTTTCGCCACCACCGCAGTTGGTCACGTGTTCAACTCGCGGCACCCACCCCCAGGAGCGCAACGATGCGTGCCTCACGAGACCTCGTCGAGCGGCCGGCCCGAGCATGACGGCGACTCCCGTTCTCGACGAGACCACCCCCACCGTCCGCGTCCGGGCGCGCTGGATCGTCGCGTTCTCGCTGGCGGTCGTGGGTGTGGCCGCCGGCTGGTTCGGTCCGATCCAGATCCTGCTGCCCGCCCAGGCGGCGCGGCTGGAGGACCTGGGCCTCGGCGGCAAGGAGGCGATCCTCGCGATCGTGACTGCGAGCGGTGCGGTCGCCTCGATGATCGCGAACCCGCTGTGGGGCGGGATCTCCGACCGCACGCGGTCCCGCTGGGGGCGTCGGCGCCCCACGATCGTCGCCGGCACGGCCGTCGGCGTCGCCGGGCTGGTGATCCTCGGCTCCGGCGACACGCTGCCCGTCATGATCGGCGGCTGGATCGTGCTGCAGATCGGGCTCAACGGACCGTTCGCCGCGCTGGCAGCGACGATCGCCGACCGGGTGCCGCCCGACCAGCGAGGGCTGGTGGGCGCGCTGTTCGGCATCGCGCAGACCGTCGGCGTCGTGCTGGGCACCGCGGTCGCTGTCGTCGCGGGGGAGGGCAAGCTCGGCTACTACGCGCTGGCGGTCGCGGTGCCGGCGCTGATCGTCTCGTTCCTGCTGGTGCACCACGAGCCGTCGACCCGCACGGAGCAGCAGGCGGCAGTCCGACCCGCCCGCGCGTTCTGGCGCGGGCTGCGTCCCACGCGGCTGTTCGTCCGGGCGTGGACGATCCGGTTCCTGCTCAACTTCGCGAACGCCCTCGTGCTGCTGTACGTGTACTTCTACATCTCGGACGACGTGGGCGAGGCTGACCCGGGCAGCTGGGTGCTCGTCGTCACGCTGGTGGTGGTGCTCGTGGCCGCGGGCACGGCGGGCTTCGGCGGCACGCTGTCGGACCGCTGGGGCCGCCGCGTCCCGTTCATCGTCGGCGCCACCGTGGTGCTCGCCGCCGGCTCGGTGCTGATGGCCTTCTTCCCGACCCTGCCCGTGGTGATCGGTGCCGCCGCGCTCGTCGGGGTCGGGTGGGGCCTGTACATCAGCGTCGACCTCGCGGTGCTGACCGCGGGCATGCCGAGCGGTGAGACGCACGGCGCCATGCTCGGGATCGGCAACATCGCGAGCGCGCTGCCTCAGGCGCTCGCCCCGGTCGTCGCCGCCCCCGTCGTGCTCTACCTCGGCGGCTACACCGGCCTGTACCTCGTCGCGGCCGTCGTGTGCGTCGCCGCGCTGCTCTGCGTGCCAGGACTCCGCGGCATCCGATGACCATCACCTCGACGAAGGCAGGACCCGCATGACCAGCCACCCGATCCTGCCCGCCGGCTTCCGCTTCGGGGTCGCCACCGCCGCGACCCAGGTCGAGGGCGCCGCCGACGAGGACGGCAAGGGCCCCAGCATCTGGGACACCTTCGCGGCACGGCCCGGGACGGTCGTCGACGGCGACACCCCGGCGGTCGCGATCGACCACTACCACCGCTACCTCGAGGACGTCGGGCACGTCGCCGACCTCGGGGTGCAGGACTACCGGTTCTCGATCGCGTGGCCGCGCATCGTCCCCACGGGGACGGGGGAGACCAACGCGAGGGGTCTCGACTTCTACGACCGGCTCGTCGACGCGCTGCTGGCCCGCGGTGTCCGTCCGGTGCCGACGCTCTTCCACTGGGACCTGCCCCAGCCGCTGCAGGACGAGGGCGGCTGGATGTCGCGCAGCACCGCGTACGCGTTCGCCGACTACGTCGACGTCGTCGTCGGCCGGCTGGGCGATCGCGTGGCGGACTGGTTCACGCTCAACGAGATGAGCGTCCACACCCTGTACGGGTACGGGCTCGCCGACCACGCGCCCGGTCTCGGGCTGGGCCTCGGCGCGCTGCCGGCGGCGCACCACCAGCTGCTCGGGCACGGGCTCGCGGTGCAGCGGCTCCGGGCCGCCGGGGCCACGCAGATCGGGGTGGTGAACCAGCACTTCCCCGTCATCCCGGCATCCGACGACCCCGCGGACCAGGCCGCCGCCGAGGCCTTCTCGGTCCTCACCAACTGGACGTTCGCGGACCCGATCCTGCGGGGCGAGTACCCGGCCGACGAGGTCGCCGGCGGGATCCTGCTGGGCACGGGCATGTCCGAGCAGCAGCTGGGCGAGGACCTGGCCGTGATCTCGGCGCCGCTGGACGTGTACGGCGTCAACTACTACGAGCCGACGATGATCGAGGCGCCGCGCGCGGGGCAGGACTACGCGGGGGTGCTCGAGGTCGACATCCCCGAGGGGCTGCCGTTCGCGCCCGTGCCGATCGAGGGCGTCGAGCGGACGGACTTCGGCTGGTCGATCGTGCCGTCGGCCCTCACCGACATCCTCGGCATCCTCGACGACCGCTACCCGAACCTGCCGCCGGTCATCGTCACCGAGTCGGGGGCGTCGTTCCACGACGTGCGGACCGAGGACGGCGCCGTGCACGACGACCGCCGGATCCGGTTCCTCGACGCCCACCTGCGGGCCGTCGGCGACGCCATCGCCCGAGGGGTCGACGTCCGCGGCTACTACGTGTGGTCGGCGCTGGACAACTTCGAGTGGGCCGCGGGGTACCGCGAGCGGTTCGGGCTCGTCCACGTCGACTTCGACACCCTCGAGCGCACCCGCAAGGACTCCTGGCACTGGTACCGCGAGGTGATCGCGGCGCAGGCGCGCTGACGTCGCCGGCGGTCAGTGCTGGCCGCGCGCCTTCATCCACGCGGGCCGCCCGTCGGGGTCCACGACGGCGTGGTATGGGGGAGTCGCGAGCAGCCGCTTCCAGAGCGGCAGCTCCTCGACCGAGTGCGCGCGCAGACGCCCGGGCGGGCGCGGTCCCGACCGCCCGCCGGCGTACCAGGCGTCGAGGGCGGCCGCGCCGGCTCGGACGGCCTCGACCGCCTCGCCGGGATCGATCAGCCCGTCGTCGTCGTCGCGGTCGAGGTGCTCGCGCCACAGCTCGAGCCGCAGCTCGCGGGCGAAGCCTCTCGCCCCGTCGCCCAGGCCCCCGGGGTCGCGTGGCTCCCGTCCGTCGAGGCGTCGGTCGAGGACGGCCGCCGTGAGCTCGGAGTCGTGCGTCCAGGACCGACGGTTGAGGTTGTCGCTGCCCACCGTGGCCCACACGTCGTCGATCACGCAGACCTTCGCGTGCACGTAGACGGGTCCGCCCTCGCGGTTCTCGACGTCGAGGACCTGGACACGGTCACCGCCGGCCGCGCGCACGATCTGCAGGGCCCGGGCGTGGCCCAGCCGCACGGGCGGCAGGGCCAGCCGGTCGTCCTGGTCCGGGTAGCGGGGAACGACCGCGACGAGGTGCAGCCCGGGCTCGCGACGCAGCGCGGCGGCGAACACCTGCGCGACGTCGGCCGACCACAGGTACTGGTCCTCGACGTAGACGAGGCGACGCGCGCGCCGCAGCGCCTTGGCGTACCCGCGGGCGGCGCTGCGCTCGCCGTCGGGGGCGAAGGGGTAACCCGGACGACGCTGGGGGTAGGTGCGCAGGAGCTGGACCGCGCAGGTTCCCGCCTCGGGCGGTGGTGGCTCTGCCGACGGGAGCACGCTGGGCTGCCGGTCCTCCCGGCGCACCAGGTCGGGCACCGCCTGCCACGGCAGCCTGGAGAGAGCTGCGGGGTCCTCCCACCGCTCGCGGAAGACGTCCTCGACGTCGCGGACGGCAGGGCCGCGGATCTCCACCTGGACGTCGTGCCACGGCGGCCGCGGTCCGTACTGGTGGGCGAACGGCTGGTTCTGGGCGTCGCCGCGGTGGTCGGCGTCGTCCCGCCGCCCGTGGGCCAGGTCGATCCCGCCGAGGAGGGCCACGTCGTCCGCCGCCCGCCCGGGGTGCCGGATGACCACGAACTTCTGGTGGTGGCTGCCGACGGAGCGCACGCGCTGGTCCAGCAGCACCTCGCCGCCGACGTCGTTGACCCGCTCGGAGAGGGTGCGGTTCTCCTCGTTCGAGAACCGCATCCGGTCCAGGTGCGAGCGCCAGATCAGTCCCTTGACCAGCGCGCCGCGGAGCACGGCGTCCGAGAGCGCCTCGGCGACGGTCGGCCCGTCGTCCGTCAGCCGCTCGTCGGGGTCCCCGCGCCAGTCGCTGAACAGCACCAGGTCGCCGTCGCCCGTCCGGGCCAGCTCCTCGGCGAGGACGGCGAAGTACGCGGAGCCGTGCACGAGCGGTCGCACCGCGTTGCCCTCGGTCCACGGCCGGATCCGCGTCGCGTCGTTGCCGCGCTGCTCGCCGGTGAGGAGCCACCCCAGCTCGGTCCGCCCGCCGGCGATGGCCGGCAGGCGGACCCCGGACCGCGCCCGACGCGCGCGTGACCTGGGACGGAGCGCGGGGAGCGCGAAGCGGTGCACGGGACCAAACTCGCACAGGTGGCCGGTCGCGGCCACGGGCGGGCTCGGGCCCGAGCGTCGCTACTTGATCGCGCCCTGCGTCACGCCGGCCATCACCCAGCGCTGGGTGAACAGGTACACGATGATCGCGGGCGTCATGGCCATGAGGTAGGACGCGAACGCGACGTTGTAGTTGCTGCTGAACTGCGTCTGGAAGATGTTCTGCAGCACCGGGAGGGTCTGCAGCGTGGAGTCGGCCGTGATGAGCGACGGCATCATGAAGTCGTTCCACGAGGCGAGGAACGCGAAGATCGCCACGGTCGCGCTCATCGGCGCCATCATCGGGAACACGATGTGCCGGAACACCATCCAGGTCGTGGCGCCGTCCAGCCGGGCGCTCTCCTCGAGCTCCTCGGGCAGCCCCCGGATGAAGGCCGTGAACAGCAGGACGCTGAACGACAGCTGGAACATCACGTGCAGCAGCGCGACGCCGACCGGGTTGGCCAGCCCCACCATCCCCGTGAGCTTGACCTGGGACAGGGCCAGGACGGGGAACGGCAGGAACATCGCGGCGAGCAGGTAGAAGAAGGACCAGCGGAAGAACTTGTGGTCCCAGTTGCGCGCGATGGCGTAGGCCGCGAACGCCGCGAGCATGACCGTGCCGACGACCGTGACCGCGGTGACGAACACCGAGATGGCGAACCCGCGGGGGAAGTTGGTGAGGTTCCACGCCTGGACGAACCCGTCGACGCTGAACGGGGCCGGCAGGGAGAACACCTTCCCGTCGACCGACTGCTCGGTGGTCTTGAAGGCCATGGAGAGCGTCGCGTAGAGGGGCACGAAGATCGCGAGCGTGCAGGCGACGAGCACGAGGGTGGTGCCCCAGCTCGGGCGGTCCTCGCCGCCGCGGCCGAGGAAGCGCCGTCGGGGACGGACCGGCACCTGTCCGGGGGTCGTGGTGACCAGCGTCTGGGCAGTCATCAGAATGCACTCCTTCCGCGGTTGAGGCGCAGCTGGATCACGGCGAGGACCACGGCGATGAGGAAGAAGATCGTCGCGTTGGCCATCTGGTACGCGTAGTCGCCGCCGGTGAAGCCGGTGAAGATCGTCATGGCGACGCTGCGGGTCGCCGTCCCCGGACCGCCGTTGGTCAGGCCGACGATGATGTCGTAGGCGTTCAGGAAGTTCTTGAAGCCGATGACCAGGTTGATGACCACGTACCCGGCGACGAGCGGCATGGTGATGGAGAACAGGCGCCTGGTCGAGGACGCGCCGTCCATCGACGCCGCCTCGTAGACCTCGCCGGGGATCGACAGGATCCCCGCGATATAGATGAGCAGGGCGCTGGGGGTCGCCTGCCACGCCGTGACGATCACGATCGTCACCCACGCCAGGCTCGGGTTGGCCAGCAGGCTCTGCTCGAGGGCCGAGATGCCGAGCGCCTGCCCGAGCTGCGGCACCGAGTTGGAGAACAGGAAGTTGAAGACGTAGGCGATGACGATGCCCGAGATGACCATGGGCAGCACGAAGACCGCACGGAGCGCGACCTTCGCCCGGATCTTGGCGGTCAGGCCGACCGCGAGCAGGAACGCGACGATGTTGACCAGCAGCACCGTGACCAGGGCGAACCCGATGGTGAACAGGTACGACGCGCGGATCGCCGGGTCCGAGAACAGCGCGACGTAGTTGGTCAGGCCGATGAACTGGAACTCACCGAAGCCGACCGAGTCGGTGAAGCTGAAGGTGATGCCCATGATCGCCGGCAGGGTGATGCACAGGGAGAAGAGGACGAGCGTCGGCAGCAGGAAGAGGTAGAACGTCGGAGCGATCCGTGGACGGCTCTCCCGGAGCGGCGGCGGTGCCGTGACGTCGAGGCGGTCCGGTCGGGTGGCGGCTGCTGTGGCCATGAGAAGTCTCCGTTCGTGGGTGTGAGTCGGAGGTCGTCAGGAACGGAAAGCCAGGCGCCGCCAGTCGGCGTCGAGGGTCTGCAGGACCGGCTCCGGGGCGGCCCCGGAGGCGAGGGACTGCGTGTAGTTCTGCAGCGGGATGGACTGCGGGACCAGCTGGGAGGCGCCGAGGTAGAAGGCGGCGCGCTCGTAGTACTCCTGCAGCTCCACCAGCGTCTCGTTGGTCACCGGCGCCGCGTCCTTGGTCACGCCGAAGCCCAGCGCGTGGGCGTTGTAGGCGTCGATGACGTCGGGCTGCATGAGGAAGGAGAGGAACTCCCGCGCCGCCTCCTTCTTCTTCGAGCCCTCGGGGATCCACAGGGCGAGGTCGATGTTGACCCGGACCTTGCGGTCCGCAGGGTCGTCCGTCATCGGCAGGGGGAAGGCGCCGACGTCGAGGTCCGGGTTGGACTTCGCGATCTCCCCGATGGCCCACGGCCCCTGCAGGTACATGGCGGCCTCGCCGTTCGCGAACGCGAGGTTCCCGTCCCCGTACCCCCTGCTCGCCGCGTTGTCCTGCGAGAACGGGACCAGCTTCTGCATCTGCTGGACCGGCGCGAGGAACTGCTTCTCGAACGACACCGGCGAGTCGGGTCCGACGTTGGTGCCCTGCCGCTTGATCTGGTTGAAGAACTTCGTGGTGTCGACCGTGCCGCCGACCGCGTAGTCGAAGTGGCCCTGCGCGATCGTCCACGGGTCCTTGAACGTGCTGTAGATCGGGGTGACGCCCGCGGCGCTGAGTGCGTCGCACACGGCCATGAGCTCGGTCCAGGTGGTCGGGACCGTCAGGCCGTTCTGCGCGAAGATCTCCCGGTTGTAGAGCACCGCGGCCGCCATCAGCGAGTACGGGATGACGCTGGTGCGGTCCGGGTAGGTGGCCGTGACGTCGATGAGCGGCTGGAGCTCGTCGAGGATGCGGCCGGCCTCGGGCATGTCGCCGAGGTCGCTGAGCGCCCCGCGCTCGACGTAGCGCGAGATCTCGAAGTTGTAGTTGAGGCAGCCGATGTCGGGTGGGGACTCCCGCACGAACGTGCCGGCCAGGTTCGACGCGGCGTCGTGGCGCACGCGCACTCGGTCCTGGGTCTGGTGGAACTGGTCGATGAGGTCGTCGAAGTAGCCGATGACCTCGGGCTTCGACTGGTAGAAGACGATCTCGGTGGGCCCGGAGCCGCCTGAGCCGGGGGCGCACGACGCGAGCGCGAGGCCGGCGCCCGCGACCCCGATGCCGCGGAGGAAGTCGCGCCGGTTCAGCTCTGCCGACATGAGGGGAGTCCTGGACGTCATGCCTTCGCCTCCATTGGTCGAAGTCATCGGGCGGCACGGTTGCCGCCGCCGTCGGGCAGGTGCGGGGGAGCGCCTGTCCGTACTCGTCAGTCGTCGTGCTCGGGGTCCTGCTGCAACCAGACGGTCGTCTCGGCGGGCACCTCTGGCCCGGCGAGCGGAGAGCTCGACACGATCACCGAGCCGGCCGGCATCGGCACCGGCGTGCTCCCGAAGTTGGTGAACGACGTCCAACCGCCGGGCCGCGTGAAGGCGACGACCGTCGGGGGCACGGGGGTGAGCCACTCCAGAATCTCCCCGGTCTGCAGTCGCCGCCGCTCGGCGAGCGCGCGCCGGTAGAAGGTGAGGGTCGAGCCCTCGTCGTCCTCCTGGGTCTCGACGGAGAAGCGGCCGAAGCCGGCGGGGACGGGCAGGTGCGCGAGCTGGTCGCCGAAGCCGAGCGTGGGACCGTGCGACTCCCACGGCAGCGGCACCCGGCAGCCGTCGCGGCCCTTCTGCACGCCGCCGGAGCGCACGAACGTCGGGTCCTGGAGGACGTCGGCGGGGAGGTCGGCCACCTCGGGGAGCCCCAGCTCCTCGCCCTGGTAGAGGTACGCGGAGCCGGGGAGGGCCAGGGTGAGCAGGGTCGCCGCACGTGCCCGGCGCCGACCGCGATCGAGGTCGGGGAGCGGCTCGGCGCCGTCGTGGGTGAGCCACGCGTGGAGGTCGGTGCCCTCGGGCAGGGCGTACCGGGTGGCGTGGCGCACGACGTCGTGGTTGGACAGGACCCAGGTGGAGGACGTCCCGGACTCGCGGGCCAGCGCGAGGTTCTTGTCGATGATGGAGGCGAACGTCGCCGCGTCCCACCCGGCCTCGAGCAGGTCGAAGTTGAACGCCTGGCCCAACCCGTCGGGGGAGGCGTAGCGGGAGCGCCGGTGTGCAGGGACCCACGCCTCGGCGACCGCCGTGCGGGGTGGGTCGTACTCGTTGAACAGCCTGCGCCACTCGCGGTAGATGTCGTGGACCTCGTCGCGGTCCTGGAGCGGGTGAGCGCCACCCCACGTGTCGGCGTCGAGGGCCGACTGGCTGGCCAGCGGTTCCGTCAGGTCCTTGGCCAGCGCGTGCGCGACGTCGATGCGGAAGCCGTCGACCCCCCGGTCGGCCCAGAACGTCAGTGTGGTGAGGAACTCCTGGCGGACCTCGTCGTCGGCCCAGTTGAGGTCGGGCTGCTCGGGGGCGAACAGGTGCAGGTACCAGTCGCCGTCGCCGACCGGCTCCCAGGCCGGGCCTCCGAAGATCGAGGTCCAGTCGCTGGGCGGAAGCTCGCGGTGCTCGCCGCGGCCCGGTCGGAAGATGTAGCGCTCGCGCAGCCGCGAACCCGGCGCGGACGCGAGCGCCTCCCGGAACCATGCGTGCCGGTTGGAGGTGTGGTTGGGGACGATGTCGACGATGAGCCGGATCCCGGCACCGTGCAGCGCGGCGCGGAGGGCGTCGAACTCGTCGAGCGTGCCGATCCGCGGGTCGACGTCCCGGTAGTCGTCGACGTCGTAGCCGCCGTCGGCCAGCGCCGAGGGGTAGAAGGGGCTCAGCCACACGGCGTCGACACCGAGCTCGCGCAGGTACTCGACCTTGCCCGTGATGCCGCGCAGGTCACCGATGCCGTCGCCGTTCGAGTCCGCGAAGCTGCGGGGGTAGATCTGGTAGACGACCGCCTGCCGCCACCACGCCGCGTCCTGCGCGGTCTCCCCGAGCTGTGGCATCGCGGTCACGCCATCCCCTTGATGTAGGACCTAAATTTAAGTCGCGGCATTAGAGTGACGCCGTCGGCGGAGGAGGTCAAGTGGTAGCCCGGATCCCGGTGTCGTCCAGGCACCTGCGTGACGTCAGCGCGCGACTGGTCCTCGACCACCTGTGGGACGTCGACGAGGTCACCGGGTCGGCGCTGATCGAGGCGACGGGGCTGTCGCGGGCGACCGTGCACAACGTGTGCGACGAGCTCATCGAGCAGGGCTGGGTCACCGAGCTGGAGAGCGTGCGCGCCGCGGGCGACCATCGCCAGGGACGCCCCGCGCGCCGCTACGCCTTCGACGCGGGCGCGGGCGTCGTGGTGGGTGTCGACGCAGGTCAGCACCGTGTGAGCGCGACCGTGACGGACCTGAGGGGACAGTCCCTGTCCCGCACGGTCCTCCCCGTCGCGCTCGCCGACAGCACGGCTGCCCGTCGGCTCGCCCTCATCGAGGAGGGGACGCTCACCGCCCTCGCGGACGCCGGTGCTGATCCCCGGTCCGTGCTGGCGGTCGCGGTCGGCGTGCCGGCCCCCGTGGACCGGGACGGCCGCACCTCGTTCCGGGACAACCCCTTCTGGGAGCTGATGAACCCGGACATCGCCGACCACCTGCGGGACCGGCACGGCTGGACGACCCTGGCCGACAACGACGCGAACCTCGCGGCCGTGGCCGAGCACTGGCGGGGGCACGGCCGCGGTGCACGGAGCCACGTCACGCTGCTCGCCGGTGAGAGGTTCGGCGCCGGCGTGGTCGACGACGGCCGCCTGCTGCGGGGTGCCCACGGCGGCGTGGGGGAGATGCGCTACCTCGACTTCGTCGAGGGCGTCGGCTCGGCGACCGGCGTCGCGGCGCTGGTCCGCGACGATGCCCGCGCCCAGCTCCACCGCCTCGACGGGCACGCGGGATCGTCCCTGCAGGACCTGGACCCGGCGACGCTCGACGCGGCGAAGGTCTTCGCGGCGGCCCTCGACGAGGACCCGCTCGCGGTCAGCGTCGTCGAGCACGTGGCAGCGCTCCTGGCGCGTGTCGTCGCGACGTTCGCCAGCATCTACGACCCGGAGCGCGTGATCATCGCGGGCGCCGTCGCGGAGTCCTGCGAGCCGCTGCTGGAGCTGGTGCGGCGCGACCTCGACCGGTACGTCGACCCACCCGGTATCGAGGTGCTCGCGTCCGCCCTCGGCCGCGAGATCGTCACGGTCGGAGCCGTCAAGCGGGCCCTGGACCACGTGCGCGAGCACGCGCTCGAGATCGTGCCGGCCGCGCTGCGCTGAGCCGACGTCTCACCGCGCGCGCAACCCGGGGGCTTCCGCCAGACTTGCTGGGCACCCGTGCGACGTGGGGGGAGCCGGTCGGATGAGCGTTCTGCGCACCAAGCCCGTCGAGCAGTCGATGGCGGACTCCGAGGAACCGGAGTTCAAGCTCAAGCGCTCGCTGAGCGCGCTCGACCTGGTGGTGTTCGGCGTCGGGGTCGTCATCGGCGCGGGCATCTTCACGCTGACCGGTCGGGCGGCGCACGAGGTCGCGGGGCCCGGGATCGTCCTGTCGTTCGTGATCGCGGCCTTCTGCTGCGCGCTCGCGGCGATGTGCTACGCCGAGTTCGCCTCGACGGTGCCCGTCTCGGGGTCGGCGTACACGTTCAGCTACTCGAGCCTGGGCGAGATCTTCGCGTGGATCATCGGGTGGGACCTCATCCTCGAGATGTTCCTGGGCGCCAGCGTCGTCGCGCAGGGGTGGAGCGCGTACCTCGGGGTGCTGGCCGAGAACCTCGGCTTCGCGATCCCCGAGTCGATCGGGTACGGCGGCGTCGTCGACGTCCCGTCGATCGTGCTGGTGCTCGCGCTGGGGGTGCTCATCACCCTCGGGATCAAGGAGTCGCTGCGGGTCAACCTGGTGCTCGTCGCGCTGAAGCTGTTCGTCGTGCTGTTCGTCATCATCGCCGGCATCCAGTTCATCTCCACGGAGAACTACAGCCCGTTCATCCCGCCCGCGCAGGCCACCGAGACCACGACCGGCCTGAGCCAGCCGCTGCTGCAGGCGATCGCCGGCCTGGAGCCGACCGCGTTCGGCTGGGGCGGCGTCGCCGCCGGCGCGGCGCTCGTGTTCTTCGCCTTCATCGGGTTCGACGTCGTCGCGACGACCGCCGAGGAGACCCGCAACCCGCAGCGCGACCTGCCCATCGGGATCCTCGGCTCGCTGATCATCTGCACGATCCTGTACTGCGCCGTCTCGATCGTCGTGACGGGGATGGTGAGCTACGACAAGCTCGACCCCGAGGCCGCCCTGGCCAACGCCTTCACGGCGCACGGCGAGGACTGGATGGCGACCGTCATCTCGGCCGGCGCGGTCGCCGGCCTGACCACCGTCGTGCTCACGCTGATGATCGGCGGAAGCCGCGTGATCTTCGCGATGAGCCGCGACCACCTGCTGCCCGTCGGCCTGGCCCGGGTGCACCCGACGTTCCGCACGCCGTGGGTCATCACCGCCGTCGTGACGGTCGTCGTGGCCCTCGTCGCCGGCCTGACCCCCGTCGGGGTGCTCGAGGAGATGGTCAACATCGGCACCCTGAGCGCGTTCGTGCTGGTCAGCATCGGTGTGCTCGTCCTGCGACGCAAGCGTCCCGACCTGCCGCGCTCGTTCAAGGTGCCGTGGATGCCGGTGCTGCCGCTGCTGTCCGCGGCCGTGTGCCTCTACCTGATGTTGAACCTGTCGGTGGAGACGTGGCTGCGGTTCGTCGTCTGGCTGGTGCTCGGGTTCGTCGTGTACTTCGGGTACTCGATGCGCCGGTCGAGGCTGGCGACACAGACGCCCACATCAGTCCACTGACCCCGGCGGCGCTCAGGCCCGCGGCTCGGTGCGCGCCTCCTCGACGGCCACGGGCTCGGGCCGCGTCTCCTCGACGGCCACGTCGGGGCCGGTGCGCGTCTCCTCGACGGTGACATCGGGGTCGATGCGGTCGGCCGTGCTCAGCCGCTCGTCCAGCTCGGACCGGGCGCCGCTCGCCTCCGTCGCGCGGGCACGCGCCTCGTTCTGCAGCGCCGCCGCGTCGGCCGCGCGGGCGTCGGCCTCGGCCTGCGCCAGTCGCGCCTGTGCATCCAACCGGGCGGCCTCCGCCTCACGTCGCTGGACCTCCACCTGGTCGGCGGCGGCCTGCTCTCGGATCTCCTGCGCGCGTGCGCGCTCGGCGTCGACCTTGCGCGCCCCGCTGCGCCGGCTGAGGCCGATCGCTGCGATGACGATCAGGACGACCACGACGATGGCGACGATGATCCAGACGGTCTGCGAGTCCATGGGTCTACCTCCTGGGAGATGGCAACCCCACGATTGGACTGCCGTCCGAGAAGGTCCGCAAGCCGGGGCGTCCGCCGACGGCGGTCCGCTCAGCTGAGGTCGCGCCGGAGCAGCAGCGCCTCGCCCTGGCCTCCACCGCCGCACAGCGCGACCGCGGCACGCCCGCCGCCACGGCGCGCGAGCTCCATCGCCGCGTGCCCGGCCAGCCGTGCGCCCGACGCACCGATCGGGTGCCCCAGCGCGATCGCCCCGCCGTGGACGTTCGTCTGCTCGAGCGGGTACCCGAGGTCGGCGAGCGACTGCACGACGACCGACCCGAAGGCCTCGTTGATCTCGACGAGGTCCACCGACGACAGGTCCCAGCCGCCACGCGCCAGCGCCGCCGAGATCGCCGACGACGGCTGCGAGTGCAGCGAGTTGTCAGGCCCCGCCACCTGCCCCGACGCCCCGACGGACGCGAGCCACGGCAGCCCGAGGTCCTCCGCGACCTCCCGCGAGGCCACGACGACGGCCGCCGCGCCGTCGGTCAGGGGCGACGCGTTCCCGGCGGTGATCGTCCCGTCGGCCGAGAACGCGGGCCGCAGGGCGGCCAGCGACTCCAGCGACGTCTCGGGGCGGATGCCCTCGTCGACGGAGACGACGACGGCCGCGCCGCGCCGCTGCGGAACCTCCACCGGCACGATCTCGGACGCGAACACGCCCGACGCGACGGCCTCGGCGGCCCGCCGGTGGCTCTCGACGGCGACCCGGTCCTGCGCCTCCCGGGAGATCGACAGCAGCTTGTTCCCCCGCTCGGTCGACGACCCCATCGACTCGCGGTCGAACGCGTCGGTCAGCCCGTCGAACGCCAGCGAGTCGACGGCCGTGATGTCCCCGTACGTCCAGCCCCTCCGCGATCCCGGCAGCAGGTGCGGCGCCTGGCTCATCGACTCCTGCCCACCGGCGACGACGATCGTGGCCTCGCCCAGCCGGATCATCCGCGCGGCGTCGATGATCGCCGCCAGCCCGCTGAGGCAGACCTTGTTGATCGTGGTCGCGGGGACGTTCCACGGGATCCCGGCCGCGACGGCCGCCTGGCGCGCGGGGTTCTGACCTGCACCGGCCTGGACCACCTGCCCCATCAGCACCTGGTCGACCGACGTCGCCGGCACCCCGGCCCTGGCCAGCGCCCCGCGGATCGCGACGGCCCCGAGCGAGGCGGCGGACAGCGACGACAGCCCGCCCCCGAGCCGCGCCATCGGCGTGCGCGCGAACGCCAGGATCACGACCTCGCGGTCGGCGGAAGAGCCCATAACCACACCATCCCTGTCCGTCGGACCACCCTGTCCGTAGGACGACATTGTGCGCCGTACGGTCGACACTCGCGCCAGCCCATGGGCACAAGGTCCCTTGCCGACATACTCTGGCGGGACATCAGGCAATGGGGCCTAGCTTCACAAGAGCGACGGCTCCGCCACCAGACGGAGCGAAACATGTTGCGTACAGATGTGTCCCCCAGTCGTGCCCTGCGCACGGCCCGGCCCCAGACCGACGATCTCGTGAGGCTCGTGACGCCCGACGGCGTGCGCCACGACGACCCCGTGCACGACCCCTGGATCGCGGACGTCGACGACGACCAGCTGCGAGCCCTCTACGAGGACATGGTCGTCGTCCGCCGCTTCGACACCGAGGCCACGGCGCTCCAGCGGCAGGGACAGCTCGGGCTGTGGCCGCCGCTCCTGGGGCAGGAGGCCGCGCAGATCGGCTCCGCCCGCGCGCTGCGCACGGACGACTTCGTCTTCTCCAGCTACCGCGAGAACGGCGTGGCGTACTGCCGCGGCGCGCAGCCGGTCGACCTCATGCGCGTGTGGCGGGGGACCGCCCTGGCCGGCTGGGACCCGCGGTCCATCGGCATGGCGACGCCGCAGGTGATGATCGGCGCGCAGACCCTGCACGCCACCGGGTACGCGCTCGGCTGCGTGAAGGACGGCGTCGACTCCGTGGCCGTCGCGTACTTCGGGGACGGCGCCACCAGCAAGGGGGACGTGCACGAGGCGATGGTCTTCGCCGCGAGCTTTGCCGCCCCCGTCATCTTCTTCTGCCAGAACAACCAGTGGGCGATCTCGGAGCCGGTGGGCCTGCAGGCGCAGCGCTCGATCGCCGACCGTGCCCCCGGGTACGGGATCCCGAGCATCCGGGTCGACGGCAACGACGTGCTCGCGGTCATGGCCGCCACACGGATCGCCCTCGACCGGGCTCGCGCCGGCGACGGCCCGACGTTCATCGAGGCTGTCACGTACCGGATGGGGCCGCACACCACGTCCGACGACCCCACCCGGTACGTCGACCCGGCGGAGAAGTCGGAGTGGGCGGCGCAGGACCCGATCGTGCGGATCGAGCGGCTGCTCAAGGCCAAGGGCGCGCTCTCCGACGAGCAGACGGCCGAGATCACGCGGAAGGCCGACCAGTTCGCGACGGAGATGCGCAAGGGCTGCCTCGGTCTGCCGAACCCCGAGCCGCTGGCCGTCTTCGACCACGTGTTCGTCGAACCCACGGCGGCCCTCGAACGCCAGCGCAGCCAGTACGCCGCGTACCTCGAGATGTTCGACGGGGGTGAGGGCTGATGCGTGAGCTGACCCTGGCCGCCGCGCTCACCTCGGGCCTGCGGCACGCGCTCGACGACGACCCGACCGTGGTGCTGCTCGGCGAGGACATCGGCAAGCTCGGCGGCGTCTTCCGGGTGACCGACGGGCTGCAGCGCGACTTCGGCGCCGACCGCGTCATGGACACCCCGCTCGCGGAGGCCGGGATCATGGGTGTCGCCGTCGGCCTCGCGTACCGGGGCTACCGGCCCGTGGTCGAGATCCAGTTCGACGGCTTCGTCCACCCGGCCTTCGACCAGATGGTCACGCAGGTGGCGCGGCTGCACTACCGGACCGGCGGGGCCGTGCGGATGCCGATCACCGTGCGCATCCCGTACGGCGGCGGCATCGGCGCGGTGGAGCACCACTCCGAGTCGCCCGAGGCCTACTTCGCCCACACGCCCGGGCTGCGCGTGGTCACCTGCGGCGGCCCGCAGGACGCGCACACGATGCTGCGCCAGGCCATCGCGAGCGACGACCCCGTGGTGTTCTTCGAGCCGAAGCGCCGCTACTGGGTCAAGGGGGCGGTGGACGAGTCGCTCGACGGCGCCCTGCCGATGGACCGCGCCCGCGTGGTCGTCGAGGGGACCGACGTGACGATCGCCGCGTACGGACCGCTCGTCATCACGGCCCGCGACGCCGCGCTCGCCGCCCAGGACGACGGGCTGTCGGTCGAGGTCGTCGACCTGCGCTCGCTGTCGCCGCTCGACCTCGACACGCTCGAGGCGTCGGTCCGCAAGACCCGCCGGCTCGTCGTCACCCACGAGGCGCAGCAGAACGGCGGGCTCGGCGCCGAGATCGTCGCCGGCATCACCGACCGGTGCTTCGACGCGCTCGCGGCGGCGCCGGTCCGCGTCACCGGGTTCGACACGCCGTACCCGCCGGCCAAGCTCGAGGAGCACTTCCTGCCGGACCTCGATCGGCTGCTCGATGCCGTCGACCGGGTCATGGGCCGCCAGCACTCCCTGACCGGATGGAGCGCGCGATGAGCACCATGAAGCCCGTGACGATGCCCGATCTCGGTGAGGGCCTGACCGAGTCCGACCTGGTCGAGTGGATGGTGGCCGTGGGGGACACCGTCGAGCTGAACCAGGTGGTCGCCGACGTCGAGACCGCCAAGGCGCTCGTGCAGCTGCCGTCCCCGTACGCCGGGGTGGTCGCGGAGCTGCTGGTGGAGCCCGGCGCGACCGTGCTGGTCGGGGCGCCGCTGCTGATGATCGCGGTCGACGAGCCGAGCGTCGCCGAGGCGGCGTCGGACGACCCGACGCCGCCCGCGGCGAAGGTCGACGCGGTCGCGGTCGCCAACGACGAGCCTGCGCCGGCCAAAGCCCCCGAACGGACCTCCGTCCTCGTCGGCTACGGCCCGCTGGTCGAGGCGTCCGCACGTCCGCGGCGCCGGTCGCGGTCGGCGGGCTGGGTGGCCGCGCACGCGGTCGAGGAGGCCGAGACGCTTGCGCTTGCCGGTCGTCGGATCGGACCGAAGGTGCTGCCGCCGGTCCGCAAGCTGGCGCACGACCTCGGCGTGGACCTGAACCGGGTGGAGGGCACCGGCAAGGACGGCATGATCACGCGCGAGGACGTGCTGCACGTGGTGTCGGGTGCGGCGACGAGCGCCCCCCGTCCCCCGACCAGGGCAGCGCTGACCAGCACACACACGCCCACGAGGGTGGCGCCCGCCCCGACGTCGTCGGCCCGGGAGGTCCGGATCCCCGTCGCGGGCGTCCGCAAGCAGACGGCGTCGGCCATGGTGGCCAGCGCGTTCACCGCTCCGCACGCGTCGACGTCGCTCACGGTCGACGTCACGCCGACCATGGAGCTGTTGGAGGAGTTCCGGGCCGACCGCGCGCTCGAGGGCCACCGGATCACGATCCTCACCCTCGTCGCCAAGGCGGTCGCGGTCGCGGTCGGTCGCAACCCGTCGGTCAACGCACGGTGGGACGAGGCCGCCGGCGAGATCGTCCAGCTGGGCTACGTGCACCTCGGGATCGCCGCCGCGACCCCGCGCGGGCTGCTTGTGCCGAGCATCAAGGACGCCGACGCGCTGCGGCTGCCAGAGCTGGCCGACGCGATCGGTGCCCTGACGGAGGCCGCGAGGGCCGGCACGACCACCCCCGCGGACCTCGCCGGGGGCACGATCACGATCACCAACATCGGCGTCTTCGGCGTCGACACCGGTACGCCGATCCTGGTGCCGGGGCAGGCCGCGATCCTGGCGATGGGCGCGATCCGTCGGCAGCCGTGGGAGTTCCGCGACGAGATCGCGCTCCGCCAGGTGATGACGCTCAGCCTGTCGTTCGACCACCGCGTGGTCGACGGCGCGGAGGCTGCTCGCT
The DNA here is from genome assembly GCF_056403775.1 of Cellulomonas sp. P2_F12. Classification (NCBI taxonomy): domain Bacteria; kingdom Bacillati; phylum Actinomycetota; class Actinomycetes; order Micrococcales; family Cellulomonadaceae; genus Cellulomonas; species Cellulomonas sp. P2_F12. Next base: position 46,119 of record NZ_JBFUEV010000003.1, read on the forward strand.
TCCTTGCCGATGTGGGCGCGATCCTCGCCCGGCCGGGAGCCGTGCTGGCCATGGTGTAACCGTGCGCGCGAGGGACCCCCGGTGCGCCGGGGGTCCGTCGTCGCTCACGCCAGAGCCTGGATGGCCTCCACCGGCTCGGTCGCGCGCGTGCGGCGACGACGCGCCGGGTACGGCACGGGATGCGCCACCGTCCACGCCGCGCCCGCGCAGATCAGCTCCTTGTACCGGGCGGCCAGGCGACCGCCCGGCGCCATGGACCGCGACCGGTCGTCGCCGGTGACCATCTGCACGAGACCGTCGCGCCGTCCCAGACTGATGCACTGGTGCACGTAGGCCAGCGGCACGTGGGGGAGCCGGCCGCCGGTGAGGCGGGCGACGACGGAGTCCGCGGCCTGCCACGCCATGGGGATCCCGGACGCGCACGACATGCGCAGCGGGTTGCCCACCCGGCCGTGCGCCAGCGCCGCGTCGCCGACCGCGTAGACGTCGGGGTGCGAGACGGACCGCATCGTGCCGTCGACGAGGATCTGCCCGCGGTCGGTGACCGCCAGCGACGACGAGGCCGCGATCGGGTGGGCCGCGAAGCCCGCCGCCCAGACGGTCACGTCCGCGGGAAGGGCGTCGCCGGCGTCGGTGACGACTCCCGTGGCGCCGACGCTCGCGACGTCCGCGTTCTCGTGGACCGTGACGCCGAGCCGGTCGAACGTGCCGCGCAGGTGGTGCTGACCCGCCGCCGACAGCCAGTCGCCGAGGTCGCCTCGCACGGCGATCGCGACGTCCAGGTGCGCGAATGACTCGGCGATCTCGCTGGTCGCCTCGATGCCGGTCAGGCCCCCGCCGACGACGACCACCCGCCCGCCCGGAGCGAGTCCGCGCAGCCGGTCCCGCAGCCGGAGCGCGCCCGGTCGGCTGGCGACCTCGTCCGCGTGCTCGAACACGCCCGGGACGCCGTGGTCGTCGCGCGCGCTGCCGAGCGCGTAGACGAGCGTGTCGTACGGCAGGTCGTCGCCCCCCGCCAGGGCGACGGTCTTGGTGTCGACGTCGAGGGAGACGACGCGCGAAACGCGCAGGGCGACTCCCGTTCCCGCGAGCAGCTCGCGCAGGGGGCGCGGGCGCAGGTCCTGCCCGGTGGCCAGCTGGTGCATCCGGATCCGCTCGACGAAGTCGGGCTCGGCGTTGACCAGGGTGATCTCGACGTCGTCGCCGTGCAGACGTCGCGCCAGCCGGCCGGCGGCGGAGGCCCCGGCGTAGCCGGCTCCGAGGATGACGATGCGGTGCTTCATGGCTCGCTCCTGTCGTGGATCGGTGGTGCCTCCTGAACTGGACGGCTCCGCGATCCCTGACAGCCCGGCGGTGTGACGCCGGTCACTCACCAGCCGCTGAGCAACGGCTCCCCGTGCTCCGAGGCCGCCCACTGCCGCTCGGCGCGGTCCAGCTTCTCGGGGTTGACCTGCGAGCGGATCGCGGCGATTCCCGCGTCCGTCACCTCCAGGCTCATCACGCCGACGAGGCGGTCGCCGACCATCGCGACCAGCGCCGGGCCGCCGTTGGCCGTCCAGGCGTAGAAGTCGGGGCTGCCACCGAGGAGCGCGCGCTTGGCGTCGGCGGGCCGGAACAGCCCACGCAGGAACTGCGCGACCGCCGGGGCGCCGAAGAACGGCTTCGCGCGCGCGGGGACGTACCCGCCACCGTCGCCGACACCCATGGCATCGGCGGTCAGCAGGCGCAGCAGCGGCTCGGTCCGGCCGCTGGTCGCCGCCGCCAGGAACTCCTCGACGACCTGCCGGGCCGCGTCCTGGTCGACCTCGATGCGGACCTTCTCCGCCGCCAGGTGCTGCTTGGCGCGGTGGAGGATCTGCTGGCTGCCCGCCTCCGTGATGTCGAGCATCTCGGCGATCTCCGCGTGCGAGTAGGAGAACGCCTCGCGGAGCACGTAGACCGCGCGCTCGTTCGGGGTCAGGCGCTCCATGAGCACCAGGACCGCCGTCGAGACCGACTCCCGCTGCTCGGCCGTGTCCGCCGGGCCGAGCATCGGGTCGCCGGCGAGCAGCGGCTCCGGCAGCCACTCGCCGACGTAGACCTCGCGCCGTGCTCGGGCGGACTGCAGCTGGGTCAGGCAGAGGTTGGTCAGCGCCCGGGTCAGCCACGCAGCAGGGACCCTGACCTGCTCGCGATCGGCGCCTTCCCACCGCAGGTACGTCTCTTGGACGACGTCCTCGGCCTCCGCCGCGGAGCCCAGCAGGCGGTAGGCGATGGCCTCGAGGCGGGGCCGGAGCGACTCGAAGACCTCGACGTCGGCTGCCCTGTCCGTGCCGTTAGCGCTCACGCCTCGACCCTACGACGTGAGCCTGACGCCGCTTCGTGAGCCTGACGCCCTATCCGCCCCCCGCCCCGAGAGCGGTTCCGGTCCTCAGTTCTGGTCGCGACGGCACCGGGCGGCCGCGCCAGAGCCCGACGGCCATGTCGGAGCCGGACGGCGGTGTCGAAGGTCGGACGACTGTGTCAGAAGGGTGGGTCGCCGAGGTCGATCGGGCGTGGGGGTGGTTGGTGGGTGTGGAGGTCGGGGGTGGTGTGGATGCGTGCGGGGTGGCGGGCGTAGGTCAGGCCGTGTCGGTCGGTCCAGGTGGAGACCCCGGTGGCGGGGTTGTAGGTGACGTTCCACCAGCCTTCGGTCTCGGCTTGGTGGTGGTGTTTGCACAGGGCGTGCAGGTTCGCCTCACAGGTCTGCGGCTCGTGTGCCTGACTGTGGCCCGGGTGCGGTTGGTCAGCCGTGCCGCGGTCGTGGTCATAGGGGGTGCGGTGGTCGATCTCGCAGCGGGTGGCGGGTTGGCGGCAGCCGGGGAAGGTGCAGGTCACGTCCCGGGCTTGCACGGTCCGGGTCAGATCCGCCCCCGGGCGGTACGACGTCGTGCCCACGGCGCAGACCTGCCCGGTGGTGTCGGTCAGGACGCGACGCCAGGTGCCCTCCTGGGCGAGCTCGCGGGCGACCTGCGCCGGCACCGGCCCGTACGACCCCAGGAACCCGGGCGCGTCATCCAGACCGAGCAGCGTGGTCGCGGCCACGGACAGCTGCACCGCGACCCTCTGCCCGTGCTTACGAGGCAACGGGGTGCCGTCGGGGGTGGCCTGCCGGTCCAGGATGGCGGTGAACACGTCACTGAACGCGTCCGCCCGCCGCTGGTCCACGGTGCGCTGGTCCCCGTCGAGGGCGGCGTGCCCGGCCAGGGCGTCGATCGCGGTGAACGCCGCCGTGGCCTCGGCGGCGGGTAGGTAGGCGACCAGTCGGGCCATCGCGTCGGGGGCCAGGATGAGGTCGATGCCGCGGCGGTCACGTTCGGCGAGGCGACGCTTCTCCACGTGGGTGGGGTTGCGGGCGATCAGGGTGGCGCGCACGTGCCGAGCCAGCTGCGGTGCCGTCAACTCGGAGGACCGGGCGATCGCGTCGTCGATCACGGCACGCACCGCGCCCGCCTCGAGCCCGGACGCGCTCTTGGTGACTTCGTCGAGGATGATGTCGATCTTGCGGGCCTCGATCGCCCCGGCCGCCCACGCGTCGCCCAGGGCGGGGTGCTGGGCGGTGCCCCAGGCGCGCAGGAACACCATCTCCGCCGACCGCCTCGTGCACACCAGCGCACACGCCAGCTCGTCCGGGACATGCCGCAACGCGTCCGTGGTGCGGGCTTCGATCTCGCGGACCACGACGGCTTGGGCGGCCTGCAGCATCGCGATCGCCTGCGCCATCCCCGTCACCGTGTTCACCAACGCCACGTCCGAGACGTCCGCCACCGGCACCGACGTCAACAACGCGACCAGGTCACCGACATCGACCCCGGGCAGCGGGAAGTCCTCAACCGCGCTCAGGTCGATCACGCGCGCACCCGGTGCGGGCACCGGAGCCACACCTGGCCGGGCGCCGTGACCCGAGTCCGCCCACACCAACCCTGCCGCCGCACGCGCGACCGACGAAGGCGGAGACCCCGGGGCAGCGGTGGTGGGAGACGACGCGGGCGGCGCAGGCACGGACCGGGTGGTGGCCGTCGGCGAAGGGGCGCTGCAGGCGGGTGGAGCGGCAGCTGGCGCAGCCGGGCCAGCGACCGCGGTCGTCTCCATCACCGCCGTCACCACGCCACCTCCACCCGCACGAACCGCCCGGTCCGGGCATAGAACAACTGTACGACCGACCACTGACATAGGCCTCTGACCAGGACAAACAGCGGGGCCGGACACGGGGAGCCGGCGGCGAGCGCGCCTGCGCCGGCTGCGTGGGCTTCGTGCGAGTCGAACGGACTACCGCCCCAACGCCGCCAGCGCCATCTCCTCGAGCAGGGCGCGCGTGCGGGCAGAGGTCACCGACCGCACGCTGTGCGGCGTGGAGTTCAGCAGCCCGAACGTCGCCTGGGCGCGCAACCGGAGCTCGGCGCGCTCGGTCGACGGGCTGAGCCGCGCGAGCACGTCGACCCACAGGTCGATGTAGCGACGCTGCAGGTCCCGGACCGAGTCGCGGTCCTGCGGGGTCAGGGCGGCGATGTCGCGGTCCTGCACGCGGATGACGTCGGGCTCGCGCAGCGCGAAGTCGGCGTGGAACCGGACGAGCGAGGTCAAGGCAGCGGAGTCGTCCGCGGCGCGCTCAACCACGGAACGGCCGCCGTCGAGAAGGCCCTGGCTGACGTCGACCAACAGCGCCGCGAGCACGGCCTGCTTGCTGGGGAAGTGGCGGTACACGGCCGGGCCGCTGATGCCGACCGCCGAGCCGAGGTCCTCGATGGAGACGCCGTCGAAGCCGCGGCTGGCGAAGAGCCGGGCGGCGGCCGACAGCAGCGCGTCGCGGCGCTCGGCCTTGGCCCGGCCGCGGGCGGTGGGCCGGGTGTCGACCTGCTCGGCCATGCGGTCTCCTCCCTGGACAACGGCGTGTCTCGTGGACAACGGCGTGACTCGTGGCCGACGGCACCACTCGTGGGCAACGGCGCCACTCGTGGACAACGGCGTGATCGCAGACTAGCCTCCTTTCAGTTAGCGATCCCTAACTGAGTCTGATTTCTCCAGCCACCCCTTGGAGACAGCGTCGATGGAGATGCTCCGCACCACCGCGGACCCGACCGGGCCCTCGTTCCAGGCGAACGAGCGCGCGCAGCGGGCCCTCGTCGACGAGTTGCGGGACCGGCTGCGCACCGCGGCGGACGGGGGGCCCCAGAGGTCCCGCGACCGCCACGTCGCCCGCGGCAAGCTGCTCCCGCGCGAGCGCATCGACGTCCTCCTCGACGACGGGAGCCCGTTCCTCGAGGTCGCGCCGCTGGCCGCCTACGGCCTGTACGACGACGAGGCGCCGGCCGCCGGGGTCATCGCGGGCATCGGGCTCGTGCACGGCCGGCACGTGATGGTCTTGTCCAACGACGCGACCGTGAAGGGCGGCACGTACTTCCCGCTGACGGTGAAGAAGCACCTGCGCGCGCAGGAGATCGCGCTCGAGAACCGGCTGCCGTGCATCTACCTGGTCGACTCCGGCGGCGCGTTCCTGCCCAAGCAGGACGAGGTCTTCCCCGACCGCGACCACTTCGGCCGGATCTTCTTCAACCAGGCGCGCATGTCCGCCGAGGGCATCCCGCAGATCGCCTGCGTCATGGGCTCGTGCACGGCCGGCGGCGCGTACGTCCCCGCGATGAGCGACGAGACGGTGATCGTCCGCGGCCAGGGGACGATCTTCCTGGGCGGCCCGCCTCTGGTGAAGGCGGCGACCGGCGAGGTGGTCACGGCCGAGGACCTGGGCGGCGGTGAGCTGCACTCGCGGACCTCGGGCGTCACGGACCACCTGGCGGAGAACGACGCGCACGCCCTGCAGATCGTCCGGGACATCGTGGCGACCCTGCCCGCGCCGCGGGAGACCGCGTGGTCCGTCGACGAGAGCCGGCCGCCCAAGGTCGACGAGAGCCAGCTGTACGGCGTCGTCCCCACCGACCTGCAGACGGCGTACGACGTGCGCGAGGTCATCGCGCGGCTGGTGGACGGCAGCGAGCTGCACGAGTTCAAGCGCGAGTTCGGGACCACGCTGGTCACGGGGTTCGCGCGGCTGCACGGGCACCCCGTCGGCATCGTCGCCAACAACGGGGTGCTGTTCAGCGAGTCGGCGCTCAAGGGCGCGCACTTCATCGAGCTGTGCGACCAGCGCGGCATCCCGCTGGTGTTCCTGCAGAACGTCAACGGCTTCATGGTCGGCCGGGACTACGAGGCCGGTGGCATCGCGAAGCACGGCGCCAAGATGGTCACCGCCGTCGCGACCACCCGCGTGCCCAAGCTGACCGTGGTGATCGGCGGCTCGTTCGGCGCCGGCAACTACTCGATGTGCGGGCGCGCGTACTCCCCGCGGTTCCTGTGGATGTGGCCCGCGAGCCGGATCTCGGTCATGGGCGGCCCGCAGGCGTCGTCGGTGCTGGCCACCGTGCGCCGCGAGCAGCTGGGTGACGACTGGAGCGCCGCCGACGAGGAGGCGTTCAAGGCGCCGATCCGCGAGCAGTACGAGACCCAGGGGAGCCCCTACTACGCCACCGCGCGGCTGTGGGACGACGGGATCATCGACCCCGCGGACACCCGGCGGGTGCTCGGCATGGCCCTCGACGTCTGCGCCACCGTCCCCCTGACCGAGCCGCGCCTCGGTCTGTTCCGGATGTGAGCGCCATGTTCCGCACCGTGCTGGTGGCCAACCGCGGCGAGATCGCGTGCAGGGTGGTCGCGACCCTGCGCCGGCTCTCGATCCGACCCGTCGCCGTCTACACCGACCCCGACCGGCTCGCGCTCCACGTCGCGCGCGCCGACGAGGCCGTGCGGATCGACAGCTACCTGTCCATCGACGCGATCGTCGCGGCGGCGCAGGCCACCGGGGCCGAGGCGATCCACCCGGGCTACGGCTTCCTGTCCGAGAACGCGGACCTGGCTCGGGCGTGCGAGGCGGCGGGCATCGCGTTCGTCGGACCCGGGGTCAAGGCCCTGGACGTCATGGGCGACAAGATCCGAGCCAAGGAGCACGTGTCCGCGGCCGGCGTCCCCGTGATCCCGGGGGTGGCGTTGACCGGCGTCGGCGACGACGAGGCCGCCGCGCGCGTCGGGTACCCGCTGCTGGTCAAGCCGTCGGCGGGCGGCGGTGGCAAGGGCATGGCGGTCGTCGAGAGCGCCGCGGGGCTGCACGAGGCGCTCGTCGGCGCGCGACGGGTGGCCGCCGCCGCGTTCGGCGACGACACGCTGCTGCTCGAGCGCCTGGTGCCCACGCCCCGGCACATCGAGGTCCAGCTGCTGGCCGACGAGCACGGGCACGTGATCCACCTGGGCGAACGTGAGTGCTCGCTGCAGCGTCGGCACCAGAAGGTGGTCGAGGAGGCGCCGTCGCCGCTGCTCACCGCGGCCGTCCGCGAGCGCATCGGCGCGGCGGCCTGCGACGTCGCCCGGACCGTCGGCTACGTCGGCGCCGGGACCGTCGAGTTCCTGGTGTCCGACGAGGCGCCCACGGAGTTCTTCTTCATGGAGATGAACACGCGGCTGCAGGTGGAGCACCCGGTCACGGAGCTGGTCACCGGGCTGGACCTGGTCGAGTGGCAGCTGCGGATCGCCGCGGGGGAGCCGCTCGGCCTCACGCAGGACGACGTGGTCCTCACCGGCCACGCGATCGAGGCCCGGGTGTACGCCGAGGACCCGTCGCGGGAGTTCCTGCCCACCGCCGGCACGGTGCGCGTGCTCGACGAGCCGACGGGCGAGGGCGTCCGGGTCGACAGCTCGCTGTTCGCGGGCCTGGAGATCGGCTCGACCTACGACCCGATGCTGTCCAAGGTGATCGCCTGGGCTCCGACCCGCGACGAGGCCGTCGCCCGCCTGGACGGGGCCCTGGCCGGCACGACGATCCTGGGCGTCCGCACCAACCTCGGCTACCTGCGCCAGATCCTCGCGGACCCGTCCGTGCGCGCCGGTCGGCTCGACACTGGGCTGCTCGGACGGCTGGTGCCCGCGGCGCGGGTCCCGAGCCCGGTGTCCGTCGCCGCGGCGGCGCTGTGGCTCCACGGCAACCCGGGCACCGGCCCGTGGCGGTCCGACGGGTGGCGCCTCGGGGACCCGCGACCGACCCGCTACGAGTTCCGGGACGTCGGCGAGGTCGCCGTGCTCGGCAGCACGATCCAGGTCGGCGACGCCCCGCCCGTCCGCGCGACCCTCGTGCGTCGGGGGCCCGACACGGCCGAGGTGGAGCTCGACGGCGTGGTGCACACCGTGCGGATCGCGGCCGAGGGCCCCGTCGTCTGGGTGGGGTCCGACGAGCTACGCGTCGTCAGCAGGGTCGAACGGCTGGGCCACGAGCTCGCCGCGCGCACCGGCGGCGAGCGACCCACCGACCCGGACGTCCGCTCTCCGATGCCCGGCATCGTCGTCTCGATCGACGTGGCGACTGGCGACAGCGTCGTCGCAGGTCAGAACCTCCTCACGATCGAGGCGATGAAGATGGAGCACCGGGTCGTCGCCCCCAGCGACGGCATCGTCACCCTCACGGTCCGACCGACCGACCGGGTGGCTCTCGACCACGTGGTGGCCACCATCACCGGCCACCCCCACGAAGGGATCCCGGCATGACCTACGACCTCACCCCCGAGCAGCAGAAGCTCGCCGACGAGGTGCGCGACTTCGCGGACACCGTCGTGGCGCCGGCCGCGTACGAGTACGACACCAAGCGCGAGCTGCCGTACGAGATCCTCGCCCAGATGGGGGAGATGGGGCTGTTCGGGCTGCCGTTCCCGACGGAGTTCGGCGGCCAGGGGCGTGACTACGTCGACCTCTGCCTGGCGGTCGAGCAGCTGGCCCGCGTCGACCAGTCCATCGCGGTGACGCTGGAGGCCGGCGTCGGGCTCGGGGCGATGCCCGTGTGGCGGAGCGGGACCGAGGCGCAGAAGCAGGAGTGGATCCCGATGCTCGCGCAGGGCAAGGCGCTCGCGGCCTTCGGGCTGACGGAGGCCGACGCCGGGTCCGACGCGTCCGGGACCAAGACCACCGCCCGGCTCGAGAACGGTGAGTGGGTCATCGACGGGACCAAGCAGTTCATCACCAACTCGGGCTCGAAGATCACGCGGCTGGTCACGATCACCGCGGTGACCGGTGAGAGCGTCCGCGACGACGGCTCGATCAAGAAGGAGCTGACCGCGATCCTGGTGCCCTCCGGCACGCCGGGCTTCACGGTCCTGCCCCCCTACGACAAGGTCGGCTGGCACACCTCCGACACCCACCCGCTGCGGTTCGAGGACGTCCGAGTGCCGGAGGCGAACCTGCTGGGCGCGCGCGGCCGCGGCTTCGCGCAGTTCATCCAGACGCTCGACGAGGGCCGGGTCGCGTTCGCCGCGCTGTGCGCCGGGGCGGCGCAGGGCTGCCTCGAGGAGTCCATGCGCTACGCGAAGAGCCGCAACGTGTTCGGCCACCCCATCGGCGAGAACCAGCACATCGCGTTCACCATCGCCCGCATGGAGGCCCGCGTGCACTCGGCTCGGCTGGCGTGGCTCGACGCCGCGCACCGGCTCGTCGCCGGCCAGCCGTTCAAGCTCGAGGCGAGCCTGGCCAAGCTCATCGCCAGCGAGGCCGCCATGGACAACGCCCGTGACGCGACCCAGATCTTCGGCGGCATGGGCGTGATGAACGAGAACCCGGTGGCCCGGCACTACCGCGACTCCAAGATCCTCGAGATCGGTGAGGGGACCACGCAGGTCCAGCTCATGGTGATCGCGCGGGAGCTGGGCTTCACGGGGGCGCCTCGATGACCCGCGACGTCGAGCAGCGCGGCCTCTGGTACGAGGAGCTCGAGCTGGACACCCGGTACGTGCACCGGCCGGGCCGGACCCTGACCGAGGCGGACAACGTCCTGTTCAGCACGCTGACCATGAACGGTCAGGCGCTGCACCTCGACGCGGCCTGGTCGGCGGAGCAGCCGTTCGGGCAGCGGCTGGTGAACTCGATGATGACCCTGGCCGTGCTGGTCGGCAGCTCCGTGGACCAGCTGACCCAGGGCACGATCGTGGCGAACCTCGGCTTCACCGACGTGCGGTTCCCGCACCCGCTGTTCCACGGCGACACGCTCTACGCGTCGACGATCGTGCGCGACAAGCGGCTCTCGGGGTCGCGGCCCGGGCAGGGGGTCGTGACGCTCGAGCACACCGGCCGGAACCAGGACGACGTCGTGGTCGCGGTCGCCACGCGGACCGTCCTGTTCTGGTGCCGCCCATGAGAGGCCCGGCGCTCCTGTTCTGCCCCGCCGACCGCCCCGACCGGTACGACAAGGCGGCGGCCCGGGCCGACAGCGTGGTCCTCGACCTCGAGGACGCGGTCGCGCCCGACGACAAGACCGCCGCCCGGCAGCACCTCGCCACGGCCTCGCTCGACCCGGCGCGCACGATCGTCCGCGTGAACCCGTCCGGGACGCGGGACCTCGCCGACGACCTCGCCGCGCTCGCGGGCATGCCGTACCGGACGGTCATGCTGGCCAAGGCGGCGCACGCCCGGCACCTGCGCGTCCTGGCGGACTTCGACGTGATCGCGCTGGTCGAGACCGCCGCGGGCGTGGTGAACGCCGCCTCGATCGCCGCCGAGCCGAACGTCGTCGCCCTGATGTGGGGCGCGGAGGACCTGGTCGCCTCCCTGGGCGGCACGTCGAGCCGGCGGCCCGACGGCACGTACCGGGACGTCGCGCTCCACGCCCGCTCGACGGTCCTGCTCGCCGCCGGCGCCCACGGCAAGGCCGCCATCGACGCGGTGCACCTCGACATCGCCGACCTGGACGGCCTCGCCCGGGAGGCCTCCGACGCGGTTGCCAGCGGGTTCGCCGCGACCGCGTGCATCCACCCGTCGCAGGTCGACGTCATCCGCGCGGCGTACCGGCCCGACGAGGCCCAGGTCGCGTGGGCGCGTGCCGTGCTCGAGGCCGCGGCGGGGCAGCACGGAGTCTTCCGCTGGGAGGGGCAGATGGTCGATGCGCCCGTCCTGCGCCACGCCGAGCAGGTGCTGCGCAGCACCCCCACCGCCTGACTGCCGTCCGCAGCCGGATCCGTCGCCGCGGACCGATGAGTTCGCCACGCCCCGCCGGTATGTACCTGTGAGGCCGGACCCGGCCTGTCAGGTACGACGCAGACAGGAGTGCATCATGACGACGATCGACACGCTCGACACCCGCGACACGAACGACACCGTGGCCGTCGCGGACCTGCTGGCACGGATGGGCGCCGCGTGGGCCGCCCACGACGCCACCGCGTTCGCGGACCTCTACGCCGACGACGCCACGGTGGTCACCGCAGGCACGTACATCCAGGGCAAGGAGCAGATCCGCGCCTTCATGGTGGCGGGCTTCGACGGCCCGCTGCGGGGCACCGAGTCGACGGAGCAGCCGCAGCGGATCCGGTTCCTCGCGCCGGACGTCGCCGTGGTGGACAGTCTCGGCGGCTACCGCCCTGCGGGGGAGGCCGTCGTGCCGCCCCACCTGCAGCGTCGCGCCACGTGGGTGCTCGCGCGGACCGGCGGCGACTGGCTGGTGGAGTCGTACCACAACTGCGCGGCGAACCCCGCGTGACGATCGTGGCAGGGGGGCTCGGCACGGCGGTGGTCCGCCGGCCGAGCCCCGCCCCGGCGTCGCGACCGGCAGAATCCGACCGGGAGAAGGGTGGGTCGCCGGTGACGGTCAGCGAGGACTTCGCACAGCAGACGCTGCCGTACCGGCGTGAGCTCCTGGCGCACTGCTACCAGATGCTCGGGTCGGTGCACGACGCCGAGGACCTGGTGCAGGAGACCCTCCTGCGCGCGTGGCGCTCGTTCGACCGGTACGACGACCAGCGCGCGTCGATCCGCACCTGGCTCCACCGGATCGCGACCAACGCCTGCCTCACCGCGCTCGAGGGGCGTCGACGTCGGCCGCTGCCGTCGGGGCTCGGGGCGCCAGGCGACGACCCGACGGCGCCTCTGGTGCCCTCGCTGGAGGTGCCGTGGCTCGAGCCGATGCCGGACGCCCTGGTGGACCCCGCGTCGGTGGTCGTGGCACGCGGGCAGCTGCGGCTCGCGCTGGTCGCGGCGATGCAGCACCTGCCGGCCCGGCAGCGCGCCATCCTCATCATGCGCGAGGTGCTCGAGTGGTCGGCGGCCGAGGCGGCCGACGCGCTGGGCACCACGCCGGCCGCGGTCAACAGCGGGCTGCAACGGGCCCGGGCGCGGCTGGAGGACCTGGGCATCGGCGCGGACCACGTGACGGAGCCCGTCAGCGCCGAGCAGCGCGGTGTCGTGGAGCGCTACGTCGCCGCGTTCGTCGACGGCAACCTGGCGGCGGTCGGCCGGCTGCTCGCCGAGGACGTCGTGCTGGAGATGCCGCCCGTCCTCGCCTGGTACCGCGGGCCCGAGGACGTCGTCGGGTTCCTGGCCGACGTGTTCCGGCGGCGAGGAGCGGACTGGCAGATGGTCCCGATCGGGTCCAACGGCCAGCCCGCCCTCGCGGCCTACGTGCGGGACGGGGCGACGTACCGGATCCACTCGATCCAGGTGTTCTCGGCGACCGAGCACGCGATCACCCGGTCCGTGGTGTTCACGGACCCGGCGGTCGTCGCGGCCTTCGCCGTCCCCGCACAGCTGGTCAGGAGCGGATGAACTCCAGGAGGTCCGCGTTGATCGTCGCGGCCTCGGTGGTCGGCATCCCGTGCGGGAACCCGGCGTAGGTCTTCAGCGTCCCGTTCTGCAGGAGCGCCGCGGACAGGGGGCCGGAGTCTGCGTACGGGACCACCTGGTCGTCGTCGCCGTGCATCACCAGCGTGGGGACGGTGATCTTCTTGAGGTCCTCGGTGAAGTCGGTCTGCGAGAAGGCGACGATGCCGTCGTAGTGGGCCTTCGCGCCGCCCATCATCCCCTGGCGCCACCAGTTCGCGATGATCGCCTCCGACGGCTCGCGGCCCGGGCGGTTGAAGCCGTAGAACGCGGTGGACGGCAGGTCGCGGTAGAAGTTCGACCGGTTGGTGGCCACCTGCTCCTGCAGGCCGTCGAAGACCTCCTTCGGCAGACCGCCGGGGTTGGAGTCGGTCTTCACCATGATCGGCGGCACGGCGGCGATCAGCACGGCCTTGGCCACGCGGCTCTCGCCGTGGCGGGCGATGTAGTGGACGACCTCACCGCCGCCGGTGGAGTGCCCGATGTGCACGGCGTCGTGCAGGTCGAGCGCGGTGGTGAGCGCCGCCAGGTCGTCGGCGTAGTGGTCCATGTCGTGGCCGCCGTCGGTCTGCGTCGAGCGGCCGTGGCCCCGGCGGTCGTGGGCGATCACCCGGTAGCCGTGGAGCCGGAAGAACATGAGCTGGGCGTCCCAGTCGTCGGACGACAGCGGCCAGCCGTGACTGAACACGAGCGGCTGTCCGGAGCCCCAGTCCTTGTAGAAGATCTCAACGCCGTCAGTGGTCGTGATCGTGCCCATTCGATTCCTCCCAGGGGTCGGTCTCTCGACCATAAGGTCCGAACAGCCCCGTGACGAGGGCGAACGCCTATCCTGGCCAGGATGCGCGACCGTGACGCCTCGGCGACCTCCCAACCGGTGCTGACACCTCTGACCAGCAGCGCGATCTTCCTGGTGCTCGCGATCGACGCCGGGGGAGAGCCGCAGGTCCGGGACCTGCTCACCGACGTGACCGGCCTGCAGCGCTCGGTCGGCTTCCGGGACCCGGCCGGTGGGCTGGCGGTCGTCGTCGGCATCGGCTCGTCGGCCTGGGACCGGCTGTTCCCGCAGCTTCCGCGACCGCTGGGCCTGCACGAGTTCCGCGAGGTCGCGGGGGAGACGCACACGGCCCCGGCGACACCCGGCGACCTGATGTTCCACGTCCGGGCGACCCGGCTCGACCTGTGCTTCGAGCTGGCGAGCCACCTGGTCGAGCGGCTCCGCGGCGCGGCGCGGGTGCTCGACGAGGTGCACGGGTTCAAGTTCTTCGACGAGCGCGACCTCATGGGCTTCGTCGACGGGACGGAGAACCCCACCGGCGGCGAGGCGCTCGAGGCGGTGACGGTCGGCGACGAGGACCCGTTCTACAGGGGGTCCAGCTATGTCGTCGTGCAGAAGTACCTGCACGACCTCGACACCTGGAACGCGCTGCCGGTCGAGGTCCAGGAGCACGTGATCGGCCGGACCAAGCTGGCGGACATCGAGCTTCCCGACGACGTCAAGCCGTCCAACTCGCACGTCGCGCTGACCGTCATCACCGACGACGACGGGACCGAGCGCAAGATCGTGCGGGACAACATGCCGTTCGGCCGGGTGGGCGAGGGCGAGTTCGGCACGTACTTCATCGGGTACGCCGACCACCCCGACCCGATCGAGCAGATGCTCAGCAACATGTTCGTCGGCAAGCCGCCGGGCAACCACGACCGCATCCTCGACTTCTCCACCGCGGTGACGGGGAACCTGTTCTTCGTGCCCACCGTCGATCTCCTCGACGACCCGCCGGACGAGCCCGTCGCGGACGCGCCCGACACACCCGAGACCTCCGACTCCTCGCTGGGGATCGGCAGCCTGAGAAGGAGCACCGCGCCATGAACAACCTGCACCGCGATCTCGCGCCGATCTCGTCCGCGGCGTGGAGCGACCTCGAGGAGGAGGCCCGGCGCACGTTCAAGCGGCACATCGCCGGGCGGCGCGTGGTGGACGTGGTCGGGCCGGGCGGCGAGAAGCTCGCGGCCGTCGGCACGGGCCACCTCATGGCGGTCGACCCGCCGGCCGAGGGCGTGCACGCCGGGCTCCGCCTGTCGCAGCCGCTGGTCGAGCTGCGGGTGCCGTTCACGGTCGACCGGCAGTCCGTCGACGACGTCGAGCGCGGGGCGAAGGACGCCGACTGGCAGCCCGTGAAGGACGCCGCCAAGCAGATCGCGTTCGCCGAGGACCGGGCCGTCTTCGAGGGGTTCGCCGCGGCGGCGATCGCCGGCGTGCGGGCCAGCACCTCCAACGCGCCCGTGCAGCTGCCGACGGAGGTGCGCGACTACCCGGACGCCATCGCGCACGCGCTGGGCGAGCTGCGGCTGGCCGGCGTCGACGGTCCGTACACGCTGCTGCTCTCGGCCGAGGAGTACACCGCCGTGGCCGAGACGTCGGACCACGGCTACCCGATCCGCGAGCACCTGGCCCGCGTCGTCGACGAGATCATCTGGGCGCCCGCCATCGACGGCGCCTTCCTGCTCTCGACCCGCGGCGGGGACTACGAGCTGCACCTCGGGCAGGACCTGTCGATCGGGTACCTGTCGCACGACGCGACGAGCGTGCAGCTGTACTTCCAGGAGTCGCTGACGTTCATCGTGCAGACGAGCGAGGCGGGCGTGGTGCTGGCCCGGTCCTAGGAGGCCAGGTGTCGCCGGACCAGCTCGACCAGGCGGCCGAGGTTCAGCGTCCACCCGACGCCGAACACGCGCGGGCCGATCACGTGCTCGGCCTCGGGGTCCCAGAACCGCTCCTGGATGCGTTCGGCGGTGGGCATCCGGAAGTCGTAGGGCACGAACCCGACGACGATCCCGTTCCACTCGCGCTCCTCCGCGGGGGTGCGCAGCTCCTTGACGAGCGCGACGACCGCCAGCCCGAGGGTGATCAGGCGGATGAGCCGCCGCAGGTCGCCCGGCCGGGCGCGTCGCATGTCGTGCGTCATGGTGTCTCCCCGCTCGGCAGTGGTCGGACCATCATGCACCCGACGGTCCTGGTGGGGGCATGGCCGTGGCCCGGGGTGCGAGGTCCCGGGCCACGGCGACAGGCGTCACGACGAGGCGATGCCCTCGCCGCCGACCGTGCCGGGGACGACGACGGACCCCACGGGTGCGAGGGTCCCGTCCGCCGCGACCCGGAACGTGTCGACCGTGCCCTGGGCTCCCGTCTGCACGTCGAGGAAGAGCCCGTCGGAGCTCACCGCCGCGTCGACCGTGCCGGGCAGCGTCCCCGTGACGCCGGTGGCCGTCAGGGTGCCGGCCGCGCCGACCCGGAAGCCCGAGACGGTCGCGGAGCCGGCGTTCGACGTCCAGACGTCGTTGCCGCGCGCCGCGATCCAGCAGGTCGCCGCCTGGCCCGTGGCCTGCTCCGCGATCTGCGTGAGCGCTCCGTCGGCGCCGAGCGTGAAGGTGGCGACGTTGTTGCTCGCCTCGGCCACGACCACGTGACCCGAGGCGTCGAGCACCAGGCCGAACGGCACCTTGCCGGGAAGCGACGTGATGGTCGGGGTGGCCGACGGGCGGCCGAGCCTGCCGAACGTGAAGACGTCGATCGCGTTGCTGGCGGCCTTCGTCGTGACCAGCAGCGAGCGCCCCTCGGGGCCGAACGCGACCTGGCCGGGCGTGTGCGTGAACTCCGGCGTCGCGGTCGGGTCGAGGCCGAGGTCGCGGTGCCAGGACGGCACGGGCACCAGGTGGGCACCGGCGCGCAGGAATCCCTGGACCGAGCCGCCGCCGCGCGCGTTCAGCACGTACACCCGGGCGTCGTGCACCGCGACGCTCACGGGAAAGTCGCCCTGGGTCGGCACGACGTCGCGCAGCTCGAGCCGGTCGTCCCGCGCGCTGAACACGCTGAGCGTGTCCGTGCCCGCGTTGACCACGTAGAGCAGGCCGGTCGGACGGTCGAGGACGACCGAGCCCTGGGACGCGAGACGGTCGACGACCGCGCCGGCCAGCGCGCCGCCGGTCCCTCCTGTCGGGTACGAGCCCGCGGCGTGCAGCGTGCCGTCGGCGGCACGGGTCAGCACGCGGACCACGTTGCCCGCGGGATCGTTGGTCGGCACGTACACGACGGCGCTGGCCGCCGGCCGGGGATGGGCGGGTGCACCGGCGAACGCGGGTGCGGCCGCCAGGACGGAGGCGGCGGCCACGGCGACGACGGCGCCGAGTCGGGTGATGCGCTTCATGGGATGCCTGCTTCTCTCGTCGGAAGGTCGGACATCCCATCTGCGTCGGCGGCGACGAGGTTCTTACTTCCGCCGGCCTACGAATCTGGCCTACGAATCTGCCTCGTCGGCGACGATCGCCCGCAGCAGCCCCGCGAGGTCCTCGGCGCAGGGCCCGCACTGCGAGAGGTGCACGGCGACCCCGGGGTAGCGCGCCCGGGCGGAGCCGGGGTCGGCGTGGGTGAGCTCCGCGTAGATCTCGAGGACCGCCATCGCCTCGTCGCACCCGACGTCCCGGGGGTCGGTGTGCAGGAAGTGCTCGACCTGCGACCAGTCGCTCATACCGACCTCCCCGCGTCCTCGAGGTATCCGTGCGCGACGAGCGCGACGCGCACCTTGCGCCGCGCGTCGAACAACGCCTTGTAGACGGTGTTCCGGCTGACGCCGAAGCCCTGGGCGACGGCCTCCAGCGGCGTGCCGTCGAGCAGGACCGCGACGAACACGGTCCGCTGGTACTCGGTGAGGTCCTCGTCGACCGCGCGGGTGACCTCCCGGACCAGGTCGCGCTGCACCGCGAGCTGCTCCGGCCCGATCCCCAGCCGGTCGGGGAGCCGGTCCCAGTCGGTCTCGACGGCGGAGGGTGCCTGGCGTTGCCACTGGTGCCGCCCGATCTTGGCGGACACCTCGAACATCACGAACTTGTAGACCCAGGTGGTGAAGCGGCTCTCGCCGCGGAACTGGTCGAGCTTGGCCAGCACCGCGAGCATCGCGTCGCCCGCCGACTGCAGCGCGAGGTCGTCCAGCTCGGGCCCGGAGACCGCGAGCTGGCCCGCGCGGCGCCCGACCTCGCGGCGGGCGACGCGGGTCAGCAGCGCGTGCAGGCGCGCCAGGCAGTCGTCGCGACCGGCCGCCGCCTCGTCGAGGCAGCCGAGCCAGCCCGCAGACGCGGGATCCAGCGTGGAGCGGTCCACCCCGGTGACGGGCACGTCTCGGATCGTACGCAAGGTGGCAATGCCCAGCGGCGGCCGTCAGCCCGCGTCGGGCGGGAGCAGGACCTGGACGCCGGCGGCCTCGAGCGCGTGCGCCAGCTCCGGCGGCGGCGCCGCGTCGGTCACGAGGTAGTCGGCGCGGCCCAGCTCGGCGATCTGCGCGAACAGACGGCGGCCGAACTTGGTGGAGTCCGCGAGGACGGCCACCCGCGCGGCGCGGTCCATCATCGCGCTCATCATCGTGGCCTCGCCGAGGTTGCTGGTGGAGTAGCCGGCGTCCGCGCTGACGGCGCCGACGCCGATGAGGGCCAGGTCGCAGCGGATGTCGCGGTCGGACCCGTTCTCGGTGGGGAACGCGACCGCGCCGATGGTGCCCTGGGCGCTGAGCCGCAGCACGCCACCGAAGACGTACAGGTCGCGGAACGCGAGCGGGTTGACCTCGGTGGGCAGACGCAGGGAGTTGGTCGCGATCGTCAGGTCGCGGTGCTCTGAGAGGTGGCGCGCCACGGCGAGCGTCGTCGTGCCCGCGTTGATCATGAGCGACTCGCCGTCCCGGACCAGCCCGGCGGCCAGCGCGCCGATCTGGTCCTTGGCGCTGGTCTGCAGCCGCAGCCGGACGTCGAGGCCGGTGTCGGGGCGGGGGACCGCCTGCAGGCTCACCGCCCCACCGTGCGTGCGGATGAGGACGCCGTCCGAGTCGAGCTGGTCGAGGTCGCGCCGGATCGTGTCCGGGGAGACGTCGAACCGCTCCGCGAGATCGGCGACGGTGACCTGACCGTGGTCGGCCACGAACGCCGCGAGGGCGGCCTTGCGGCCCGCGGGCAGTCGCCGCGGTGCGCCGTCGGTGGTCGCAGACATGGGAGTACCTAAGCACATCCGTGCGGTTTTGTGCGAGAACCCGCATCCCCAGTTTTCCGCGAGACGCAAACCCGCAGAAGTCGCCACGAGCACGACGATCCTGGTCGTTCGCCCAGTTCAGGGGCTCTGGGACCGATTCCACAGGTGGGAAGCGGGGCGCGGGGCCGAGTGAGGGCGGAGGTCACGGAGTGGTTGCGGATGCCAAGCACCGCTTGACGACGCACATCCCCGGGTCTACTTTGGCGGAAACACGCAGAAGTGCGCAGACAGTCGCACGAAGCGGCAGAACCTGAGGATGGGGACAGTCATGGGCAAGGGCGCTCGCGTTGGACGCTTCATCGCTGTGGCCGGTGTCGCAGCACTGGCACTCGCAGCATGTTCGAGTGGCGGTGGTTCGGGCTCGGACAGCGCGTCGGGCGGCGGTGACGTCACCCTCGAGTTCTCGCAGTGGTGGGAGCCCGAGCTCCCCGACGGGGCCTTCCGCGGGCTGATGGACAAGTTCGAGTCGGAGAACCCCGGCATCAAGGTCAAGCTCCTGTCGGGGCCGTACGCCTCGACCAAGGAGCAGGTCGTGGCGGGCGCCGCGTCCGGCACCATGTCGGACGTCGTCGGCCTCGACGGCGCCTGGGTGAGCGACTTCGCCAAGCAGGGCGCCATCACGGACCTCACGGCGGTCATGAAGGACGCCGGCTACGACGACTCGCAGCTGGCCAGCCAGGTCCAGGTCGACGGCGCCACGTACATGATCCCGGTGGTCAACTTCGTCTACCCGATGTTCACCAACGACGCGCTGCTCAGCCAGGCCGGCGTCACGGCGCCGCCCACCAACCGGACCGAGTTCGCGGACGCCGCCACCAAGATCACCGCGCTGGGTGACAACGTCCACGGCTGGGTGCTCCCGCTCTCGCTCGAGGCGCCCAACGGCATCCAGAACGACGTCATGTCGTGGGTGTGGGCGTCGGGCGGCTCGATGCTCAAGGACGGCAAGCCCGCCCTGACCGACAACGAGGCCGTGACCAGCGCGACCGACTACATCCAGAGCCTGTGGGACGCCGGCGTCATCGCGCCGGGATCGTTCACCATGAAGGAGCAGGACAAGGTCGAGGAGTTCACCAACGGCCGGGTCGGCATGATGATCGACTCGCTCGCCCACGTGACCGACCTGCGCGAGTCCAACCCGGACCTGAAGTTCAGCATCTCGGCCATCCCGGCCGAGGACGGGTACGACGGCAAGCGCGGCATCCCGTACGCCTCGTGGGGCATCGGCATCGCCGACAACTCCGAGCACAAGGCCGAGGCGTTCAAGCTGGTCCAGTTCCTCATGAGCGAGGACGTCAACTCCGAGCTCTCCACGATGGCCAACGCCTTCCCCGGCAACACGGCGTCCGTCCCCGACTTCGTCAAGGACGACGAGCTGTTCCAGACGGCGTTCGACATCTACAAGTCGGGCTACCCGGCCAACGAGTTCACCGGTCTGCCGGTGGCCGAGCAGCTGATGCGCGACTTCGGTGAGCAGTTCCAGAAGGCGCTCGACGGTCAGCAGTCCATGGAGGACGCGCTCGCCGCGACCCAGAAGACGTGGGAGGGGGAGTTCTAGGTCTCCAGCCCTGAACCCCCTCGGGCCGCGCCGGGACCACCTGGCACCCSGCGCGGCCCGACCCCGAGGAGAGAGCCGTTCCCATGTCCCAGACCACCAGTCCGACACAGGACGCACCGACCGCGCAGGCGACGCCGCCGGCGCCGGCGGGAGCCTCCCGGTCGCGGACGCTCAACCGGTTGCGGCGCACGCTGACGCCGTACGGATTCCTCACCCCCACGGGGGTGCTGCTGATCATCCTGATGATCACGCCGATCATCATGGTCGTCAGCTACTCGCTGCTCGACGGGGTGATCACCAACAAGAACCCCGCGTTCGTCGGCTTCGACAACTACCTGGCGGTCCTCACCGACCCCGTGTTCGTCACCGCCGTGCGGAACACCCTCGTCTTCACCATCAGCTCGGTGATCGTGCACTTCGTCATCGGGCTGGCCTTCGCCCTGATGCTCAACTCGCCGTTGCTGGGCAACCGCACCAAGGGCCTCTTCCGGGTGCTCTACATCCTCCCGTGGCTGTTCACGGTGGCGATCGTCGCGGTCCTCTGGCGGCTGCTGCTCAGCCCGAACGGCGTCATCAACTACCTGCTCGGGACGGCCGGCCTCACGGACGGTCAGACGGAGTGGCTGGCCAACCCGTCGACCGCACTCGCGGCGGTGACGTTCATCAACATCTGGTCCGGCTACCCGTTCTTCATGATCTCGCTGCTGGCGGGTCTGCAGGGGATCCCGAAGGACCTCTACGAGGCCGCACGCGTCGACGGCGCCGGTGTGGTCGCGCAGTTCCGCAACGTGACCCTCCCGATGCTCCGGCCGATCATCATCTCGATGGCGCTCCTGGACTTCATCTGGACCACGCAGCAGTTCGCGCTCATCTGGATGACCACCGGCGGCGGGCCCATCACGGCCACCGAGGTGCTGTCCACCTTCACCTACAAGCTCGCGTTCACCCAGTACGAGTTCTCCGTGGCCTCCGCGGCCGCCGTCCTCGTGCTGCTCATGTCGATGGTGCTCGCGTTCTTCTACGTCCGGCACCAGAAGGCGAGGGACTGAGATGACCACGCTGGCCACCCCTGTCGTCACGACGGACGGGCCCGTGCTGCGCACGCCGCCCAAGCAGACCGGCAAGAAGACCCTGCTCGTCGTCGCCCTGATCCTGGGCGCCTGCTTCTCGGCGCTGCCCGTGGTCTGGATGCTCTCGAGCTCGTTCAAGACGAACCCCGAGATCTTCGAGTTCCCGCCGCGGCTCATCACCCCCGGCTTCTCGTTCGACGCCTACACGACGATCCTCACGGACCCCGTGAAGCTGCGGTTCTTCCTCAACAGCTACGTCATCGCGCTGTCGGTCACCGCGCTCTCGCTCGTGGTCGCCCTGCACGCCGCGTACGCGTTCAGCCGGTACGAGTTCTGGGGCAAGAAGACGATCAACGTGGTCGTCGTCTCGGTCCAGGCCGTGCCCCCGATCACGCTGCTCATCCCGTACTTCGGGCTGGTCGTGGCGCTCAAGCTCTACAACACCTACCAGGGCCTCATTCTCACCTACATGGTGTTCACGCTGCCGTACGCGATCATCATGCTCACCGGGTATTTCAATACCCTTCCCAAAGAGCTCGACGAGGCCGTCAAGGTGGACGGCGCCGGCCCGATGACCGCATTGTGGCGCATTCTCGTCCCCATCTCTGTCCCCGGCCTCGTGTCGGTCGGCGTCTACACGTTCATGATCTGCTGGAACGAGTTCCTGTTCGCGCTGACGCTGACCCGCACGGAAGACATGCGCACGGTGCCCATCGGCATCCAGCTCCTCATGGGACAGCATTCGTATGAATGGAACGAGATGATGGCGATGAGCATTCTCGGATGCATTCCCGTCCTCGTTCTCTTCCTCTTCTTCCAGCGCTACTTCATCGGGGGGATGACCGCCGGCGCTGTGAAGATCTAGACCCCCCTCCTCCGTCACACCCACACAGGAAAGTTGATACACACCATGTTGATGAATGGCCGAGACCTGCTCGCGGTGGCGAACGAGAACTACTTCGCCATCCCCGCCTTCAACATCAGCGACTACGCGATGGGCAAGGGGATCTTCGAGATCTCCGAGAAGCTGAACTCGCCGCTGATCGTGGCGATCCACCCCGACGAGGTGTCCCACATCGGCGGGGACGCCCTGGCGGCCCTCATCCAGCGCGCGCACCGCTCGTCCGTGCCCGTGGCCATCCACTGGGACCACGGCGGCAGCTACGAGCAGGTGCTCGAGGCCATCCAGCTCGGGTTCACGTCGGCGATGATCGACGCGTCGATGCAGCCGTTCGAGGACAACGTCGCGATCACCAAGAAGGTCGTCGACACCGCGCACGCCGTCGGCCTCTCGGTCGAGGGCGAGCTGGGCACCATCGGCAAGCTCGACGAGCAGGCCGAGGACGGTGTCCTCGTCTCCGACATCGCGTTCACCGACCCGGCCGAGGCCGTCGAGTACGTCCAGCGCACCGGCGTGGACAGCCTCGCGATCGCCATCGGCACGGCGCACGGCCTCTACCCGAAGCACGTGACCCCGCAGCTCAAGCTGGACCTGCTGCAGGAGATCAAGGCGCTCCTGCCGATCCCGCTGGTGCTGCACGGCGGCTCGGGCAACCCGGACGACGAGATCGGTCAGTCGGTGAAGCTCGGGGTCAACAAGATCAACATCTCGAGCGACATCAAGGTGGCGTACCACGACAAGATGCGTGAGGTCCTCGCGGACACCTCGCTGCGGGAGCCCAACAGCATCCAGCCGCCGTGCATCGCCGCGATGCAGGAGGTCGCCGCGCAGAAGATCCACCTGTTCGACGCGGCCGGCAAGGCCGACCTGTACTGACCGTCCGACACCTGCACGAGGAGCACCGATCGATGAGCACGAAGTTCGTGCTGGGCATGGGCGGAACGGTCGACTACGAGATCCGCTGGGACCCGGCGGTGCTCGGCCAGCTGGCCGCGGAGCACCGCGTGGGGGCCGACGACCTGGACCTCGCGGCGCCGGTCGACTCGGTGCGGGACCTCGTGCGCAGCGTGCTGGCATTCGTCCGCGACGGTGTCGGGGGAGAGCGGTTCGTCGCCTCCTCCGACATCGTCGAGGCCGTCGCCGGACGCTTCGCCAAGCGGGTGACGCTGGGCGGGACGTGCGTGCGGGCGGCCATCGCGATGGATGTCCTGGGCGTCCCGAGCACGATGCACCTGGTCTCGATCGACGACCACGTGCGCCGCCTGCTCCCGGCGTCCGTCGACTACGTGTCGAGCGCGTCGCAGGACTCCCTCGACCCGCACCTGATCGTGCAGTACCCGGCGGGGACGCGCGTCCGGCTGGGCGACGGCACCGAGATCGTCGCGCCGCACCCCAACCGGATCATCTACGCCAACGACCCCCCGCACCGGGAGCTGCTCGTCGCCGCGGACCTGCCCGACGCGCTGCGGACGGCCGACGTCTTCCTGCTGTCGTCGTTCAACGTCATCCAGGACCCGGAGATCCTCGAGGCCCGGCTGGCGGAGGTGCGCTCGGCCATGCGAGCGCTGCCGGCGGACGCGCTCGTCGTGTTCGAGGACGCCGGCTACCACGTCCCGGCGCTCAGCCGGCGGGTGCGCGACGAGATGGTCTGGTCCGTCGACGTCTACAGCCTCAACGAGGACGAGATGCAGGCCTACCTCGGGCGGCCGGTCGACCTGCTGGACGCGTCCGCGGTCGCCAAGGCGGTCGGCGAGCTCCACACGCTCGTCCCCGCGCCGACCCTCGTCGTGCACACCAAGTACTGGGCGCTGGCGGTGGGCGCCCGGGCCGGTGCGCTGGAGCCCGCCCTCGTCGGCGGGATCACGATGGCGAGCACCCGGTACCGGCTGGGCGACGGATTCACCGCCGACGACTACGCGGTTACCGGCGAGATGGCCCAGCACGAGGCGGGCGCGCGTGTCGCCGACGAGGTCGCGCAGCTGCTGGGATCCGACGCGCGCGTCGTCCCCGCGCTCGACCTCACCGCCGTGCCGGCGCCGACGACGATCGGGCTCGGCGACTCGTTCGTCGGCGGGTTCCTGGCCGCCCTGGTCCAGCGATGAGCGCCTGGACCGACCTCACCGACGACGGCCGCATCTCCCAGCCGTCGGCCCTCGCGAGCGTCGAGGCGCTCGGCGACCGCCTGGTGGTCCGGCTGGCCGGGGGGCTCGCGTTCGACGTGCTCCCGGACCGCGGGCTCGACCTCGGCGCCGCGTGGTGGGGCTCGACGCCCGTCGCGTGGCGGTCCCCGAACCCCGTCGACCCCGGACCCGGGCGGGGCTGGGAGGAGCGGTTCCTCGGGGGACTGCTGGCCACCTGCGGTCCGGACAACATCGGCGAGCCGCGCGGCACCTCCGGCCAGCACGGCACGCACCACCTCACGCCCGCGGTCGACGTGCACTGGTCGCGCGAGCGTGTGGGGGACGCCTGGCAGGTGTGCGTGACGGGCACGGTCGCGCACACCTCGCTGGGTGGTCCGCGGATCCTGGTCGAGCGGTCGATCGTCGCGTCCACGGGGACGCCGGCCGTCGAGGTCAGCGACGTCGTGCGCAACGTCGGCGCCGTGCCGGCCGGCGTGCCGCTGCTCTACCACGTCAACCTCGGTGCCCCTCTGCTCAGACCCGGCGCCCGGCTGGCGGTGGACGCCGCCGAGGCCGCCGTCGTGCGCGAGCCGCTGCCGCCGGGGCGCGACCCGCTGGTCACACCCGCCCCTGCGCTCGGGCTCGCCCCGGTCGTCGCCGAGCACCGCGGGGTTCGTGGCGCGCGGGCGGTCCTCGAGGGCGACGACGCGCACCCGTCCGTCGTCGTGACCTGGACCGGCTCGACCCTGCCGCGCCTGTGCACCTGGAGCTGGCCCGAGCGCGGCGCCTACGTGCTCGGCGTCGAGCCCACCAACGCCCCGCTGTTCGGGCCCGAGCGGGACCTGCCGCACGCCGGCGCGCCTGTGCTGGAGCCCGGCGAGACCTGGCACACGGGGGTCCGCATCGAGATCGTCGAAGGAGCCGCATGAGGCCGCTGTCCCTGCCCGCCAACCAGCCGGCCGCCCGGTTCTACGCGGGCGGTCGCCAGATCGCCGACTTCCGCGGGACCGGACCCGCCGCGAGCCACGAGCCCGAGGACTGGGTGGCGTCGACGACGGCCGTGTTCGGGCAGGCACCCGTCGGCCTGACCGTGCTGCCCGACGGCCTGCCGCTGCGCGAGGCCATCGCGGCCGACCCGGTCGCGTGGCTCGGTGAGGCGCACGTCGCGCGCTTCGGGTCCGACCCGAACCTGCTGGTCAAGCTGCTCGACGCCGGCCAGAGGCTGCCGGTGCACGCACACCCCGACGTGCCGTTCGCGGCCGCGCACCTGGGCCTCGGGCACGGCAAGACCGAGGCGTGGGTGGTCCTCGAGCCCGCGCGGGTGCACGTCGGGTTCAGGCGGGACGTGGGCGCCGACGAGCTCGCCGGCTGGGTGGCGACGCAGGACACCGACGCGATGCTGGGCGCGATGCACGTGCTCGACCTCGAGGCCGGCGACGCCGTGCTCGTGCCGGCGGGGCTGCCGCACGCGATCGGCGAGGGGGCGTTCGTCGTCGAGCTCCAGGAGCCGACCGACCTGTCGATCCTGCTCGAGTGGTCGGGGTTCGAGATCGACGGCACGGTCGGTGGGCACCTGGGCCTCGGGTTCGACGTCGCGCTCGGCGCCGTCGACCGCAGGGGCTGGACGTCCGACGAGATCGGCGCCCTGCGCGGCGCCACCTCGGGCGACCTGCTGCCGGACGCCGCAGAGTTCTTCCGCGCCGAGCGCTGGACGGGGCCGCGCGTGCTCGACCCCGGGCTCGCCGTCGTCGTGGTGACCGCGGGGACCGGGACGCTCGGGGGCGTGCCCGTCCGTCGCGGCGAGACCGTCCTGCTGGCCGCCGCAGCCGGCCCGATCACCGTCGAGGGCGACGACCTCGACGTGATCGTCTGCCGGCCGCCACGCGCCTAAAGCACCTCGCGCAGCCGCGCCGCGAACGCCTCCGGCTCACCGGCGTGGCCGAACTCCGGCCCCGAGAACCCGCCGTGGTGGCTGGGGAAGACCGTGAGCTCCTGGCCCAGCGCCTGCGCGACGGCCTCCGAGCTGCGCCAGGTGAGCAGCCCCGTGCTCTCGATGCCGGCGGCGATGACGACGCGCGTCGACGTGCTCCGCAGCGCCGCGACATCGGGCCGGTACGCGGTCACCGCGTTCGAGACACCCGAGAGCAGCGGGTCGTCGCGTGACCCGTCGTCCTGCGTCGGCATGCCGAACACGGCCGGGTCGGGCAGCTGCGCGGCGAACGCGTCGGTGAACTCGCCCGGCCAGCTGGTCAGCGCGATGAACGCCGCCATCCCGGCGCCCCAGCCGCGCTGCTGGTACGCGTCCTGGACGGCGCGCTCGGCGGCGGCCGCCTGGTCCGCGTCGGGCAGCACCGACAGGATCGGCGGCTCGTGCGCGACGAGCGTGCGGACGTCGTCGGGGTAGCGCGAGACCCACTCCAGGGCCGTGACCGCGCCGCCGCTGCTGGCGAACAGGTCCACCTGGCCCAGCACGCCGACCAGGGCGTGCAGGTCCTGCGCCTGCTGCTGCGGGCTGTTCTGAGCGCTCCCGTCGCTGCGCGTGCTCCGGCCGAGCCCGCGAGGGTCGTACGTGACGACGGTGCGGTCGGGGAGGAAGCCCGCCAGGGTGGCGAATCCCTCGGCCGTCATCGGCTGGCCGATGAGGAGCAGCGGGAGGGTCCCGTCCTGGGTGGGCAGCGGGCCGCGGACGTCGTAGGCGATCGTGGCGCCGGGGACGTCGAGGGTGTGGGTGGTCATGGTCGTCACGGCGGTTCCCTCTCGAGGTCGAGGCCTCCGGGCTGCCCGGCGCCATCGTCGGAACTCATCGCACCATGCCGTGCCCCCGTACCGCACGCGGTGCCACGGTGTGCGGGGGCAGTCGTTGGTACTGGGGCGGGCGCGACGGCCGGTGCGATGATGACCAGACCGGCGCGACCGGTGTCGAGCCGATGTGCTGGTGCCAAGGGGGCGGCAATGGGCGAACTGCGCTACCTCGACCTGGACGTCCT
This sequence comes from Cellulomonas sp. P2_F12, assembly GCF_056403775.1. NCBI lineage: Bacteria > Bacillati > Actinomycetota > Actinomycetes > Micrococcales > Cellulomonadaceae > Cellulomonas > Cellulomonas sp. P2_F12. The sequence goes on from NZ_JBFUEV010000003.1 coordinate 73,509, forward strand.
TGTCGAGCGCACGGACGATGACCGTTATCGCGCACGGGTGCTGAGCTCCCCAGCCGGGTCAGTGGGGTGGGTGCCGTTCGACCTACCGGGAACTCCGGCCGACCGGGAGCGGTTCCTGGTCATGATGGGCCGCAGGCGCAATCCTGCACGGCGCATCGACACGCCCGAGACCGCTCTGCTCAAGGAGTTCGGTTCCGGTCTGTACGACGCCTTGTTCCACGGCGAGATGGGGCTGACCCTCTTGCGCGGGCAGTCCGAGGCTGCCGCGCAGGGCGCGGGGCTCCGCGTCCGGCTGCGGCTCTCGGACGTCCCGGAGCTGTCCGACCTGCCCTGGGAGTACCTGTACGACCGGCAGCGCAACCGATTCCTGGCGCTGTCCGAGCGCACGCCGGTGGTGCGTTTCCTGCAGCTGCGCGATCCACCCCGGCCGCTACCGGTGCGCCCGCCTTTGCGGGTGCTGGTGATGATCGCGAGCCCGATCGACTACCGCCGGCTCGACGTCGAACGGGAGTGGAGCGCGATCCAGGAAGCGCTCGCGGAGCTGGTCCGGGCCGGGAGCGTCGTCCTCGAACGACTGCCTGTCGGCAGCCTCGGCGCGCTGCAGCAGCGGCTGCGGCGCGGCGACGTCCACGTCCTGCACTTCATCGGGCACGGGGGTTTCGACCTCGCGTCCGAAGAAGGCGTGCTCGTCATGGAGGACGACCAGCACCGTGCGCGACTGGTGCCGGCGCACCATCTCGCGATGATGGTGCACGACCACGACCCGCTGCGTCTGGTGGTGCTCAACGCGTGCGAGGGAGCCCGTAGCGACGCGACCGACCCCTTCGCGGGGACCGCGCAGTCACTCATCCAGCAGGGCACGCCCGCGGTGGTGGCGATGCAGTTCGAGGTCACCGACCAGGCAGCGATCTTGATTGCCCGCGAGCTCTATGCGGCGGTCACGGACGGTTACCCGCTCGACGCGGCGCTGACCGCCGCGCGCAAGGCCCTCTTCGCCGAGGGGCACCTCCTCGAGTGGGGAACCCCGGTGCTGTACCTGAGCGCGCCGGACGGGCGCGTGTTCGACCTCGCGGCCTCGGGCCGACCGCCTGCTGGGGGGCCGGCCCCGGCAGCCGACCCTCGGGCCGATCCGGGGTACAGCGCCGCCGTCACGGCATTCTTCGAGAGTCGTTGGGCGGACGCCCTTCCGCTCTTCGAGCGTCTGCACGCCCGTTATCCCGACCACAGCCTCACGGCCGAGCGTCTCGCCGAGGCACGCAGGCAGATCGACGTGGGAGCCGAGCTCGGTGCGCAGTACGCCATCGCCCTGCGTGTGCTCGACGAGGGCGACCTGGCCGCGGCGGAGGCTCGGCTCGCGTCGATCGAGCAGCAGCAACCGGGGTTCCTGGACGTGGCGGGCCTGCTTGCCGCGGTCCGGGCGCGCATCGGACCCCTCGCCGCGCCGTCGGTCGATGCCGGGAAGTCACGCGCGCCCCGGCGACGTGGCGACTGGCGCGTCGCCTCGGTGGTCGATGGCGAGGTGCAGGCGCTCGTCGACAGGTACGAGATCGGTGACCTCATCGGGCGCGGCAGCATGGTCGTCGTCCATCTCGGAAGAGACACGCGGCTCGGACGACGGGTCGCGCTCAGGGTGCTGATTCCTGATCTGGCGGGTGACCTAGCAATGCGCACGGGGTTCGTCCGCGAGGCGCACGTGTCGGCGTCGCTGTACCACCCGGCGATCGTCGCGGTGTATGACGCCGACGAGGACGATGTCGTCTTCTCTGACGGATCCCAGCACCGGGTGCCGTTCGTCGTGACGGAGTACGTCGAGGGGCACACCCTTCGCGACATCCTGCGCGACGGTCAAGCACTCCCGATCGCCGAGGCCGTGGCGATCGCTGACTCCGTCTTGGCTGCCCTGCAGTATGCCCACGACCTCGGCGTCGTCCATCGGGACATCAAGCCGTCCAACGTGATGCTGACTCCGGCCGGCGCGGTCAAGGTGAAGAACTTCGGACTTGCCGGCGCGTTCGACGACTCGCCGAACGCGATCATCGGCACCGCGCAGTACCTGTCCCCGGAGCTGGCGCGCGGCGAGCCCCTAGATGCGCGGTCGGACGTGTACTCGACGGGCTGCGTGCTGTTCGAGATGTTGACGGGCCGTGCCCCGTTCGTCGGTGACTCCCCGGTCCAGGTGGCTTACGACCACGTCCGCGCACCGGTGCCGACGCCGAGCGCGATCGCGTCGGACGTGCCAGACACGCTCGATCGGATCACGGTGAAGGCACTCGCGAAGGATCCCGCAGACCGGTTCGCGGACGCGGCGGAGTTCCGTGCGGCTCTGGCTCAGAGCCTGCGCTGAGGGCGTGGCACCCCGGACACAGCACCGCCCCCGAGGCTCGTCGTCCTCGGGGGCGGTCCCGTGTCGGCATCCTGTCGGGTGCCTGGTCCTCGCGCTGTCACGAGAGCCGGGCGGTGACGGGCAGTCGGGTGGGCAGTGCCCACCGGCTGCGGCGGCGCGGCGTCGGCACGATCGGCTCGGCCGGGCGGCGGTGCCGGGCGAGCGCGCGCGTGAGCTCCTCGCCTCGGTCTCGGTGCAGGACCAGCGCGGCGTGCGGGTTGTCGAACGACATGGCTGGGTCCTCCTCTCTGGATGTGACGGACGGATCTCGTCCGCTCCGGGAGAGAGGGGCGCGGCGCGGGCCCGCAGATACCTACGCGTCGGGCTCGACGTCCGGCAGGAGGGGCACCGCGATCCCCTCGCCGCGCCGCAGCAGGCTCGCGCGCATGACGGCCTGCGTCCCGAACCTGACCGCGACGGCGTCCATCGCGGCGTCGATCCCGCCGCGGTCGGGCCCGTCGAGGAGCAGCGTGGGCTGCACGAACGCGCTGGACTCCAGGCTGCCCAGCGCCACCCCGACCAGGGTCAGCCCGCGCTCGCGGATCAGCGGTCCGGCGGCGTCGAGCAGCGCGACCGCGGCGGCGGCGATCTCCTGGCCGGACCCGGTCGCGAACGTGAACGACCGGGACCGGGTCGCCTTGGTGTAGTCCTCGAACCGCAGCCGGAGCACGACCGTCCTGGCGAGCCGGTTGGCCTTCCGCAGTCGTCGGCACACGCGGTCGACCAGCCCGAGCAGGGCCGCGCGGACGAACTCGGACCCGTGCGGACCGTGCCCGAGGGCTCGCTGCGCGCCGATCGACCCGCGGGACCTGCCGACCACCACGCGCGCGGGTGTCTGGCCGTGCACCACGGCGTACAGGTGCCGGCCGGCCGCGGGGCCGAGGGTGCCGACGAGGACCGACTGGGGGAGCATCGCCACGTCGCCGGCCGTGACCAGGCCGTACGAGTGCAGCTTGGTCGCCGTGACGTCCCCGACGCCCCAGAGCTGTTCCAGGGGCAGCGGGTATAAGAACGCGTCCTCGCCGTCGGGGGAAACCAGCAGCAGGCCGTCCGGCTTGGCCACGCGCGACGCCACCTTCGCGAGGAACGGCGTGCGGGCCACGCCGACCGTGATGGGCAGGCCGACCTCCGCGCGTACCCGGGCCCGGAGCCGCGCGCCGATCTCCAGCGGGGGCACGTCGATGCGGTGCAGGCCGGCGACGTCCAGGAACGCCTCGTCGATCGACACGCCCTGCACCATCGGGGTGGTCTGGTGGAACAGCTCGAACACCGCCTTGCTGGCCTCGACGTAGGCGTCGAACCGCGGCCGGACGACGATCAGGTCCGGGCAGAGCGCGCGGGCCTGCCGACCGCCCATCGCCGTCTTCACGCCCCTGCGCTTGGCCTCGTACGAGCAGGCCAGGATCACCCCGCCGCCGACGGCGATCGGGCGGTTGCGGAGGCGGGGGTCGTCGCGCTGCTCGACGGACGCGTAGAAGGCGTCGAGGTCGGCATGCAGGATGGTGGAGCGCACGAACACATGTTCGAACCTACGTCTGACACTAGGGTCGATCAATGCACCGGATCATGCTGCGTGAGGTCATCATCGACGTGCCTGCGCGGGACTTCGACGCGGTCACCAGCTTCTGGTCGGGGGCGCTCGCGGCGACGCCGCACCCGATCCCGGACGAGCCGTTCGTCGGCCTGAGGGGCGCCGCCGCCCTGCCGCACGTCGCGACCCAGGACATCGGCGACGACCCGTTTCCGCGCTTCCACCTGGACATCGAGACCGACGACCTGGACGCGGAGATCGCACGACTCGAGGGGCTCGGGGCGACCGTGCGGACCCGGCACGACGACTACGCGGTGATGGCGGACCCGGTCGGGCTGCTGTTCTGCCTGCTGCCGCCGGTGTCGGAGGAGTTCGCGTCGCGCTCCCGGCTCGTCTGACGGCGTTCACCCGAAAGGCGTAGCGGTCCGTCGTGCTCCCGGCCGGCTCACCGGGCGTGCGACAGCCCGGCGCGGTCCCTTTGGTCTGGCGCGTGCTCGTCGAGGAGCACGAGCTGCTCGACGTCGACCCCACCGTGCCGGGCGTGGCGGCGACGCCGGTGCCGCGGCTGGTCTACGCGGACGAGGTGTCGCTCTAGTCCCAGAACGGGGGGAGCAGGTCCGGCACGTCGGCCGACCCGCCTCGGGACTCGACCTCCGCCGTCGTCTGCTCGTGCTCGGTCAACCGCCACCAGGGTGCGTTCATGTGATCGATCGTCCACCCGTCCGACGGCGGTGGGCCGGGACCTACGTCCGTGGCCCCGACCGGCCGTGCTCCGTAGCGTCGGTGACGAGTGCGGACAGCGTCGACGACGGCGCCCGGGCCGCCGGGGTCGTCAGCGATCCGCGGCCTGCCGACGACGCGCCGTGGGGGAGCAGCACATGGGCACGCGCAGGCCAGGACCTCTGAGGAAGCGCGCCCTGCGCCGGGCGTACGGCGCGCGTGCGAGCTGGTCCGGTGCGCGGCACCCCATCGTCGCGCGCGTGGCCCCCGGGCCGACCGCCGCCCGCGGCGTCGTGCCGCAGCAGCGCACCCGGCTCGCCGAGTGGCGCACCCTCGAGCACGGGTAGCGGGGTCGGTGTCGGTGGTCAGGCCTAGCGTCGGGTGGGAGATCCGATCCAGGAGGTGGGCTCATGGCTGCAGCACCGTTGGACGTCGCCCTCGCGTACTTCGACGCCTGGTCGCGACGTGACCTCGACGCCGCGATGGCGTACATCGACCCCGACATCGTCTGCGATTCGCCGCCGGGCCGCTTGGTGGGCGCCGACGCCTATCGCACGTTCCTCGCGGCGTACGTGGGCATGCTCGTCAGCGCGAGCGTGATCGCCGCGTTCGGCGACGAGGAGAAGGCGCTCGTCATGTACGACAGCGCGACGCGGCCGGTCGCGGACGCGCCGGGGGCCGAGTGCCTGACGGTGGTCGACGGGCGGATCACCCACAGCCGCTTCATCTTCGACCGCGCGCCGTTCGACGCCGCGCGCGCGGCCGCCGCGGCCGCCGGCTGAACAGGGTCAGCAGGAGGCGGGGCTAGATCACCGAGCGACCCGACAGCACCCGGAACGACACGAGACCCGGCACGATCGGCAGCCAGAACGTGGCCAGCCGGTAGAGGAGCACGGCCGCCAGGGCCGGTCCCGACGGCACGCCGATCCCGGTCAGTGAGGCGAGCAGCACGGCCTCGACCACGCCCACGCCGCCCGGCGTGGGCGCCGCCGTGGCGACGGCGCCGGCCGTGAGCGAGACGAGCGCGACGGCGACGAAGCTCGCGTTGTCCACGCCGACCGCGAGGACCGAGAAGTACAGGGCGGTCGCGTACCCCATCGGCAGCAGCGCGACGCCGGCGAGCAGCGTGATCAGCTTGGCCGGGCTGGACACGACGACGCGCATCGCGTCGACCGACGACCGGACGGCCGGCACCAGGCGGGTGCGCAGCACGGACCGCACCTTCGGGACGGCGAGCGCGAGCCCCCCGAGCAGGAGCACCCCGGCGACGATGGCGATCACGACCTCGACGGGCGGCAGCTTGTCGACCTCGGACGACAGCGCACCTGTCGAGCCCGCGAGCACGGCGAACGTGGCCAGGATCAGCAGGTGGACGACGAACACCGCCGTCTCCTTGGCGGCGCTGGCCGACACGGCGACGGGCGTCACGAACCCGCGTTTTTGCAGGTAACGGATGTTCAGGCCGACCTGTCCGACGCCGGGCGGGGAGAAGGTCGCGACGAACGAGGACGCGAGGGCGACGCTGGTCGCCTCGCCGACCGGGACGCGCCCCGGGGTGCCGCCCGCGAGCCCGAGCGCGGCCCCGACGTAGGTGGCGGCCGACGCGAGCACGACGGCGATGACCCACCGGGGGTCGGCGCCGCCGATCGCCTGGATGGAGCGAGGGATGTCCGCGAACTGCGGGGCCAGGAAGTAGACGGCGACGGCCAGGAACGCGGCGATCACGAGCGTCCTCGGCTTGAACCGCGCGACCGTCTCGAAGTCGGGCTCGCCGGCGCCGGTCACGCGCCGGACCTCGTCGACGAGCGTGCCGATCCCACCCGCCGACTTCACCGCCGCGCGCGTGCGGGGCGACAGGCTTGCGGGGACCAGCCGGGGCAGCGCGACCGTGAGGGCGTCGTGGCCCAGGGCCCGGTCCGCCGCCGCGACCGCGCGCTCGGGGCCGACCACCGGCGACGTGGCCGCCAGGAGCGCGGCGACGTCCCAGGCGAGCACGGCGTCGGTGGCCGCGGGCTGGCCGTGGGCCAGGTCGGTGAACCAGACGTGGTCGTCGTCGTCGAGGCTCAGCCGGGTCAGGTCCAGCTCGCGGTGCGCGATCCGCGTCGACCGCAGCAGCCGTACCTGCACCCACGCGCGGTCCAGGACGTCGTCCGTGAGCTCGTCGGGGTCGAGGGTGGCCAGCACGCGGCCGGGGACCTCGTCGATCGCGAGCACCGACTCGCCGCGGGGCGCGCGGGCGACCGCCCGGACCGCCGGCACGCGCACGTCGCGCGAGACGGCGAGCAGAGCGGTCATCGCCTCGGTCGTGACGGCGTGCGCCGGCTGCGGGTCGATGTCGTCGTCGCTGACGTCCCGCCAGCGCAGGCGGCGGTACGCCTGGTCCAGCCGCGCGGCGCTCCAGTCGTGCTCGCCGACCACCCGGACGGCGACGACGCCGTCGGCCGTGCGGCCTCGGAACGTCCACGGCCCGCCGTCGACCGGCTCGGGATCGTCCTCCAGCTCGAGCCCGGCCTCGGCGAGCGTGCGCCGCGCACCGGCCGGCGTCAGCTCGCCCAGCGTCCGGCCGAACGCGAGCATGAGGCCCGAGCCGACGACGCCGCCGACGCCGATCGCCAGCACCACGTCCAGCGGTGCCGAGGACGACGTGACCAGGCGCAGCAGCACCAGCACCCAGAGCAGCACCCAGACGGCCCGCCGCCACGGCCGCCGCAGCGTCGGGCTGGTCACCACCGCCAGCGCCGTGCAGCCCGCGAGCACCCCGGTCGGCGGCCAGGACACCGAGGTGATGTCGAGCGCGTCCTCGATGTGCAGACGCGAGGTGGGCACCTGCGGGATCAGCTCGACCACGCGGAAGAAGATCGGGCCGAGCGCCAGGGCGAGCGCGCCGCGCCCGAGCAGGGCGAAGCGCCGGGTAGCGACGAGGACCAGCGGGGTCAGCGTCAGCAGCAGGATGTAGGTGACCTGCACGAGGACGAGGAAGACCTCGAACACCGTGCGGGGCAGCCTGCCGATGCCGTGGTGCAGGTCCTCCGCGATGCCGTGCATCGTCTCGGCCGCGATCGTCGCGAACAGCAGGCCGACCACCAGCACGACCAGCCAGGCCATCGCGGAGCGCGCATCGGCGACGCTGCGCCGGTGCCGGACGTCGACGTAGGTCGGCGGTGGCCCCAGGGCGGCGTCGGGCGCACGCACGGTGGGGGCCCTCACCGTGCCGAGGCTAGCCGCCCGGCGTCACCCCCACACGTAGGCGGGGCGCAGCTCGGCAGGGCTGCCCGGACCCGCGAACTGCGCCGCGATCTCCTCGGCCCGCTCGCGCGAGGCCACGTTGATGAGGAAGAAGCCGGCCAGCTGCTCCTGGAGCTCCGCGAAAGGTCCCTCGCTGGCCAGCGACGCTCCGCTGCGCCAGTGGTAGACGGTCGAGTCCGTGGGGGCGGCGAGCGCCTCGCCCATGACGAGCTCGCCCGACGCCGACAGGTCCGTGAGCAGGGCGTCGAACGACTTGTCCATCACGGCCATCTCGTCGGCGGGGACGGCGCGGCCCTCGTCGGTGAACAGCGAGGTGGGGTGGCCCCAGGGCTGGGGGTTGGCGTGGATGAGGATCACGTACTTCACGGCGGTTCTCCTTGATCGTCGAGAGCTGACGTCCCCATGACGAAGTCGACCACGTGAACTCGACACGCGACATCCCGGCAACCTCGTCGTCATCTGCACCGTGAACGATGCCGCCATGCGACTCCTCGTGCACGACGCCCTGCTGATCCCCGTCGCCCCCGGCGGACCCGACTGGTACCTGGGGTGGTTCCTGGTGGGCGACGACGGGCGGATCGCGTCGATGGGGCAGGGAGCTCCGGACGCGTCCCTGCTGGTCAGCGGCGTGCCGACGCTCGACGCCGGGGGCGCGATGGTCGCGCCCGGGTTCGTCTCCGCGCACTCGCACCTGTTCACGTCGGGCATGCGCGGGATCTCGCCGGGCTCGACGCTCTACCCCTGGGTGCTGTCGATGGTCGAAGTCATGGACAAGTGCTCGCCCGACGACGTCTACTGGTCGACCCTGCACGGCGCCCTCGACTTCCTGGCCAACGGCGTGACCAGCGCGTACAACTTCACGCACTCGCGGGTGACCTGGCGCTACGACCCCGTGTCGGCCTCGCCCGCGCTCGGCCGCGTGGCGCCCGTGGAGTTCGTGACCCGGCAGCTCGACGCGGTCGCCGACGCCGGGCTGCGGGTGGTCAACGCGATCCGGCTCGACGACGAGGCCGGCCCGGAGGCCGAGATGCTCGGGGTGTTCGGGGACATGGTGCGCGAGTCGTCGTTGCGGACCCCGGCCGACCAGCACCTCGGGGCGTCCGTGATGGGGGCCGTGCAGTGGGCGTCGACCCCGCGGTCGGCCGAGCTGGAGGTCGCGGTCATGCGCGAGCACGGCATCACCAACCAGGCGCACTTCGTCGAGACGGCGCAGGGCATCGAGACGCAGCGGGAGAAGTTCGACTGGTACCGGTCCGCCGGGGCGCTCGGGCCCGACTTCCTGTTCGGGCACTTCGTGCACCCGACGGACGTCATGGTGGACGTCGCCGCCGCCACCGGGTGCGGGGTGGTGTGGCAGGCGACGTCGAACGGGCGGCTGGGGTCCGGGTTCGCGGACGTGGTGCGGCTGCGCGAGGCCGGGATCCGTGTGGGCCTCGGGCTGGACGACCAGTCGTGCACGGACATCTCCGACCCGTGGGGCAACATGCGGATCGGGCTCTACACGACGCGGGCCCTGCACACGGACGCCTCCGTGCTGATGCCGGCGGACGTGCTGCGCATGCACACCCTCGGCGCGGCGGAGGTGCTCGGGGTCGAGGACCGGATCGGCTCGCTCGAGGTGGGCAAGCTCGCCGACTTCCTGCTGGTCGACCACCGGGCGCCCGACACCGGTCCCGTCTGGGACGTGCTCGCCACGTACGTCATGGCGTGCGGGCTGCGGAACCTCTCGCAGGTCTACGTCGGCGGGGTGCTCGTGTCGGAGGGCGGTCGCTCGACGTCCGCGCTCGCGGCGGCCGCGCCCGGGGAGCTGCGGACGCGGATCACCGCTGCGGCCGCGCGGTGGGGAGTGGCGCTGCCGCTGGCGGAGCTCGAGTGACCCGCTCAGGTGTCCCGGTCGAGGCCGTCGTGCAGGTCGCCGCACTCGACCTCGGTCACGCCGTGCGCGGCGAGGTACGGGCGGGCGCCCCGGTCGCCGTGGAGGGCGCTGCCCAGGGGCTGCCAGTGTTCCTTCGCGACGAGCACCGGGTGGCCCGGGCGGCCGTCGTAGACCGCCTGCCTCAGGGGTCCGTCCGCGTCGAGCAGGCGGTGGACCACGCTGACGGGCGTGCCCGGCAGGTCGACCAGCGTGATCAGGGCGGCGTCGCCCGTCGCGTGGGCGAGGCCCGTGCGCAGGGACTCGCCGATGCCGTCGGCCCACCGCTCAGCGACGACCGGGACGACTCGCGGGCCGTCGGGCAGCAGGGCGCGGGCCTCGTCGGCAGCCGCGCCCAGGACCACGACCACGCGCGCGCAGCCTGCGGCCAGGAGCAGGTCGACGGCCTCGGTGAGCCAGCCGGGCACCAGCGCCTTCGGCCCGCCGCGACGGCGTCCGGCGCCGGCGGCGAGGACGATCCCGGTGGTGGGGTGCACGCCTGTACCGTGCCACAAGCCCTCGTGGGCTCCGGCGCTCCGACGACGAAGGTGGCGTGATGATCTCCGACGACGCCGAGACGCGCTCGCGGCTCGCGACGGCCCTGCACGTGGCCCGCTGGGTCGACGAGGTCGCGGCCGGCTGCCCCTACCCGTCCGTCGACTCGCTGATCGGGGTCGCGGACCTCGCGGCCCGGTCGCTGACGGCCGCGGAGGTCGACGAGGCACTCTCCGCCCACCCGCGGATCGGCGAGAAGGCCGGCGGCCTGAGCCGGTCCGAGCAGGCGGCGTCGACCACCGACGACCCGGCCCTGGTCGAGGCCATGGCGGCGGGGAACCGGGCCTACGAGGATCGCTTCGGCCGCATCTTCCTCATCCGCGCCGCCGGCCGCACCCGGCCCGAGATCCTGGAGTCGCTCCAGCGCCGGCTCTCGGCGTCCGACGACGCCGAGCTCGCCGAGGTGGCCGACCAGCTCCGCCAGATCGCGCTGCTGCGCCTGCGCACCCTGTTCGCTCCCGAGGAGTCCGCATGAGCCAGCTGACCACGCACGTGCTCGACACCGCCCTCGGGCGGCCCGCCGCCGGGGTGCCGGTCGAGCTGGCCGCGCTCGTCGACGGTGCGTGGGTCCCCGTCGACTCGGGGGTGACCGACGCCGACGGTCGCGCCAGGACCCTCGGGCCGGAGGCCGTCCAGCCCGGGCGCTACCGGTTCACCTTCGACACCGCCGCGTACTTCGCGTCGACCGGGCAGGTCGCGTTCCACCCCGAGGTCGTCGTGGTGTTCGAGGTCGTGGACGCGAGCCACTACCACGTGCCGCTGCTGCTGAGCCCGTTCGCGTACTCGACGTACCGGGGGAGCTAGGGCGGTCAGTACTCCACCTTGGCCGGGCGGGCGAGCCACGCGTCCATGGGGGCCGAGGCCATCGGGACGCGGTGGGCGAGGACCGGCATCGGCCAGGTGTCGCGGTCGGCGGCGAAGAGCTCGTAGAAGGCTCGGTCGTCGAAGCCCGCGCGGGCGGCGTCGTGCCGGTCGGCGGCGAAGACCACGCGGTCGGCCCTCGACCAGAGGCAGGCGGCGAGGCACAGCGGGCACGGCTCGCAGGAGCTGTAGACCGTGGCCCCCTCGAGCGAGAAGCTCTCGATGGCGCGGCACGCCGCGCGGATCGCCTGGACCTCCGCGTGGGCCGTGGGGTCGTTGTCGCGGGTGACCCGGTTCTGGCCGACCCCGATCACGGCGCCGTCCCGGACCACGACGGCGCCGAACGGCCCACCGCCGTCGGCCACGTTGGCGGTGGCGAGCGCCACCGCCTGGGACAGCCAGCTCTCGTCGTCAGGCGTCATGGGTCGTCTCCGGGGCGGCAGGGGTCAGGAGCGGGGTCACGGTGTGCCCACCGACCGGGTCCACGCGGCGTCCGCGAGGGGCGCCCCGTCGCGGACGATCACAGCCTCGATCAGGCCGTAGGGGCGGTCGGCCGCGAAGAAGACCTCGCCGGGGTTCTCCAGGCCGAAGGGGCGCAGGTCCGCCAGGAAGTGGTGCTTGTTGGGGGCGGCGAACCGGATCTCGACGACCTCGGGTACCGCGTCGAGGACGGCGACGCCCATGTGCCAGAGCGTCTGCTGCAGGGCGAGCGAGTGCAGGGTGGCGAACGTCGACAGCATCGCCGCGCGGACCGCCGCGTAGGTCCGGTCGTAGTCGAGCTCGGCGCCGGGGGCGTAGCGCCACTGGGCGACGAGCGAGGTCGCCAGGACGCGGTCGGTGGCCTCCGCCAGGGTCGTGTACTCGTTCGTGAAGAAGCCGCGGAACTCCGAGCCGGTCGACTTCAGGACGGTGAGGTCCCTGAGTCCGGCGATGACCGTCGTGCCCGACTCGTCGGCGGTCACGGACGCGGTCCGGACCTCCTGGCCGCTGCGGACCCAGGTGTGGTCGTGCTCGACGCCGTCGACCACGGCACGGACCCACGCGTACTCATGCACGTCCACCCGGGCGCCGGCCACCGGGGGGACGTCGTCGACGAAGTGCCTGGCCAGGAGCGTGGCGAACGCCTCGGGCGACGCGACGCCGTGCTCCTTGGCATAGGCGAACGCCATGTTCTTCTGGGTGTCGGTCGGCAGCACCGCGGACTGGTCGCCGTCGAGGTAGGCCGCCTCGAAGTCGCCGCGCAGCGCGGTCGAGACGTTGAGGTCCCGGATCTCGTGGCGGGGCGAGTCCCGCACGATGCGGACCACGCGCGTCTCGGCCTTGCCGTACTGGTGGGCGTGCAGCCGGGCCGTCATGCGCGACGTGCCCCTCGGTGGTGTGCCATGCGCGTTCCTCTCATCCGGGCAGCTCGCTGACGGACCATTCGCCGTCGGTGAGCCGGTACTCGCGGCGGTGGCTGACGGACGTGGGGTCGCCCGTCCAGAAAGTGAGGGTGGTCGGCCGGACCAGGAAGCCGACCCACGACGCGGGAGGCTCGAGCACGGGGTGCTCCGCGGCGAACGACTCCCACGTGTCCCGGCGCTCGGACGGCGACTGGTCGGCGACCTCCTGCGTGTTCACCCACGCGAGCTGCTGGAGGTAGCGGGACCGTCGGGCGTACGCGCGGTCGGTCTCCGTGCGGTCGGCCGGTTCGGCGACCCCGCGGACCACCAGCTGCCGCAGCGGGTCGTCCCAGCGGGCGACGAGCGCGACGGTCGGGTGCGAGGTCAGCTGGGCGACCTTGCGGGACGCGGCATCGGTGTGGACGTAGACGCCGTCGCGGTCGAACTCGCTGAGCAGAACGGTGCGGGCGTCGGGGAAGCCGTCGGCGTCGACGGTCGCGAGGGTGACCGGCGGGCGGTCGGGGTCGTCGTTCGCAGGCAGCCAGCCGGTGAGCAGCGCGACGAGCTCGTCCGGCAGCGCCGCCGGGCCGAGGTCGTCGAGCGGGACGGCGGGCGGGATCGGGTCCCAGACCGGCGTCTCCGGGTCCCAGAGCGCGGGGTCGGGCTCGATCTCGGTCGACGGTGCCTGCGGGGGTGTCTGCTGCGTCGCGGACGGGAACTCGGGCGTGGTCGTCATCGGGTCATCATGCGCCGGGAGCGGCGTGCGTGAAGGCTGCGATCTCGCCGAGCACGTCGACGGCGCGGCGGACGGAGGCGTCGAAGAGCTGGGCGCCCGCGGCGGCGCTGGCCCCGGTCGGGTCCCCGATCACCCCGTCCGGACCGAAGTCGTTGCTGAGCCAGCCGAACTGCGCGGTCGTGCCGTTGAAGCCGAGGTGGGTCATCGCGCCGATGTGCTCGGGCACGCTGCGCCGGGCCTGCGCCATGTCGACCAGGTCGGGGCGCAGGTGCAGCACGAGGGACGTCTCGCCGTACCCGGCGTGGATGCCCAGGCCGTGCTCGTCGGGCTCGTGCTCGCCGCCGGCGCCCGCGACCTGCACGCCGGCCGGCATGGAGAAGGTCAGCAGGCCGTGCAGGCGGCGGATCTCGCGCAGCGCGACACCCAGCAGCGCCGTGTTGCCGCCGTGGCCGTTGAGGAACACGAGGCGCCGGGCGGGGGTCGCGGCGACCGAGCGGCCGATGTCGACCAGCGTGGACATGAGCGTGTCCCACGAGACCCAGACGGTGCCGGACGCCCAGGAGTGCTCGTCGGACTTCGTGTACGTCAGCGTGGGCAGCTGCCAGACGTCGAGCCCGTCGGCGGCCGCCTGCTCGACCGCGGCGGTGGCGACGCTCTCCGCGATGAGGGCGTCGGTGATCAGCGGCAGGTGCGGGCCGTGGTGCTCCATGGCGCCGGTGGGCACGACGAGGACCGAGTCGGGTCGCAGGACGCGCGCGGTGGCCGGGCCGGACAGCTCGGCGAGGAGGCGGCTCATCGGATGGCTCCCTTGCGCGGACCGGCGTAGCCGGGGTTGAGCTTGCCGGGGTTGAGCAGGCCGTCGGGGTCGGTGGTCCGCGCCAGCTCCAGGGTGCGCTCGACCTCGAAGTCGACGTTCCACTGGTGCGGGTTGTGCACGCCGACCCCCAGGAGCCCGAGCGCGGCGATGACCTCGTCGAGGCGCTCGGGTCCTTCGTAGACGCCCGCGAGCATCCCGATCGGGACGGTGTGCCCGGCCTCGAGGTGCAGGAGCCCGCCCGGGATCGTCGCCTGGACCTCGTCGAGCCGGTCGACCAGCGCGTCGCCGCCGACCTCGAGGTGGATGTACGTGCCGGGGTCCGACTTCTGCAGCCACTCGATGGGGTGGTTGTACGACAGGACGGAGAGCTTGAGGGAGGCCTGCGGCCCGTCGCGGAGGTCCTCCACGGTGCCGCCCGCGGCGGTGACCAGGGCGGTCGCCGCGTCGATCGCGGCCGGGTCGAGGATGGCGCGCAGGCTGGCCCGGCCCTCGGGGATCGCCGGGTCGGGCGGGAGGGCGGCGGCCACGACGGGGTGGTCGGCGGAGACGAGGCGCGGGCGCGGGGTCAGCAGACCGATCTCCCGCAGCACCCGGAAGGCGTCGTGCTGGGAGTCGAAGCTCGCGTAGAACCCGCGCCAGTCCTGCAGGGGCTCGAGGCGCACGGTGACGCGGGCGAGGATCCCGGCGGTGCCGTAGTTGTGCACGTAGGCCTGGGCGTCGTCGCCCTCGACGTGCACGAGCGCCGCGTCGGTGGAGGCGTGCACGACGTCGAGCCCGACGACGAACCCCTGGTGGTTGGCGCCGTGCACGATGGTCCCGGTCCCGCCCGAGCCGCCGGACAGGAACCCACCGACGGTCGACTGCGCGGTCGACGGGTACATCCACAGCTCCTGGCCGGTCTCGCGGACGGCCCCCTCGATCGCGACCATCGTCGCGCCCGCCTCCGCGGTGACCCAGCCGTCGCCGATCTCGACGATCGCGCGGGCACGGGTCAGGTCGAGCACGAGTCCGCCGGGCATGGGGATGGCCTGCCCGTAGTTGCCGGTGCCCTTGCCGCGCGGGGTGACGGGCACCCGGTGCCGGACCGCGGCGGCGACGCACGCCGCGACCTGCGACGCGCTGGTCGGGAAGGCCACGACGTCCGCCAGCCCGAGCGGCAGCAGCTCGAGGATCAGCGGCGACATCGTCGCGCCGTCCACGCTGACCCGCTCGCGCACCCGGTGGTCGGTGCTCACGCCGTCGTCGCCGAGCAGGGCGCGCAGCTCGTCGGCCAGCGCCTCGACGGCCGTCGTCGTCTCCATGGAACGTCCCTTCACGTGCGCGCGAGCGGCGGGCGGGGCCGGAGGACCCCGCCCGCCGCCCTGGGGTCAGAAGCCGATCGACTGGTCGAGGAACTCGTTGGTGAAGAGGTCCTTGGCCACCAGGCCGGCCTTCGGCGGGGCGCCCGCGTCGGTGTAGATCGGGCCGGCGATGTCGATGATCTTCTGGATGCGCGCCTCGTCCATGTCGCCGACGTAGGCGTTGTCACCGTTCGACGCGATGTCGAGCTTCTTCATCTGCTCGACCGCGAAGTCCGCGACGCCCTCGGAGTAGACCCAGCCGTTGTTGTACTGGTCGACCAGGTCGAGGATCAGCGCGTTCGTCGTGCTCGGGTCGTTGATGTAGTCGACGTCCGCCTGCTGCATCACGGGCACGAGCTTCTCGAGGCACGGCGTGAGGTCCTCGAGGTCGCCGGTGCGCACCGACATGGCCTCGGGGTAGAAGGGGAAGCCGGCGTCGTAGATCGTCTCCAGCTTGACGGGCTTGCCCCAGGCCGTGACCTCGTTCTCGTAGATGTACGGCTCGGCGGTGGCGAACCCCTGCTGCGCGTCCTTGCCCTGCGCGGCGACGAAGTTGGCCGGGGTGCCGTCGTAGCTGCCGTCCGTCACCGACGGGTCGAGCACGCCCGAGCCGGTGAGGTAGCTCATGTACGCGGCGCCGTTGAAGTAGCGGATGACGCCGCCCGAGTCCTTGAGCGCGGAGCCGAGGCCCTTGATGTCCGTGACGTCGGGGTACGTCGCCGGGTCCCACATGACCATCATCGGAGACTTGTCGTTCTCGGCGAAGACGGCCGTCGTCGGGAACTTGTCCGAGAGCTGCACGGCCTCGTCGGTGGAGACGTAGCCCAGGGTGATCGACGTGTCCTGGTACATCTGCGCGGACGCCTGCGTGAAGCCGATCGCCGGGCCGCCGGCGCGGACCTCGATCTTGACGCCGGTGGGCTTGCCGCCCGCGACGAGGTCGCCGGTGACGGACTTCTGGTTGGCGTCGACCGTGTACCCGGGGCCGACCAGCTCGTACAGGTGGCCGTGGTCGGCCTCCGGGTTCCAGTCGGTCTGCACGACGACCGTCGAGGGGCAGACGTCGGACAGGTCGACGCCGCCGGCGGCGGCCGTGGCAGCGGTCGTCGCGGAGTCACCGGCGTTGCCGGCACAGGAGGCCAGGGCGGCGGTGGTGAGCAGGATGCCGACGGCCGCGGCAGCCGAGCGGGGAGCAGTGCGCATGGGGGCTCATTTCCGGTGGGGAGGGTGGGGCGGGAGGGTGCAGCGACGGCAGCGGGAAGGGGTGGGGCCGCGGCCGGGGACGGGGGATCAGGTGAAGTCGTACCAACGGCCGACGACGACGCGGCCGAGCCAGCCGAATATGACGAAGACGGCGACGCCGAGCAGCGAGGCGACGAGGATCGCGGCGTAGAGCTGGGGCCCCTGCAGGCGGGACGCGTAGACCTGGATCAGGACGCCGAGGCCGGGGTTGCCGCGCTGGAAGAACTGGTCGCCGACGACGGCGCCGACCACCGCGAGCCCGGCCGACGTGCGCAGGCCGACGAAGATCGACGGCAGCGCGGCGGGGAACTGGAGCTTGCGGAGCATCGTGGTGCGGCTGACGCCCTGCAGCTGGAACAGCTCGCGCTGCTGCTTGGCCACGGACTGCAGGCCGAACAGGGTCATCGACACCATGGGGAACAGCGCGATCAGGATGGTGACGATGACGCGGGCCTGGAAGTTGTAGCCGAACAGGATCCCGATGAGCGGGACCAGCGCCAGGATCGGGATGCACTGGAGCACCACGGCGTACGGGAACAGCGACCGCTCGATCCACGTGGCCTGCGCCATGATCACCGCCCACGCCATGCCGATCACGATCGCGAACGCGAGGCCCGTCATGGCGACCTCGGTGCTGTGCAGCAGCGCGGTGGCCAGGGTCTGAAGCTCCTCGGGGTCGGTGAGGACCTGGAGCACCTGGTGCGGGTACGGGACGAAGTACGGCAGGCCGCGCGAGGCGTAGTAGGCGGCGAGGGCGTACCAGAGGCCGATGAAGCCGATGAAGACGACGACCGGGCCGAGCCAGGTGATGACCGGGCGCTTGCGGCGCGGGGGCGCCTGCGTGGCCTTGCGGGTGGGGGCGGTGACGCCCTCGAGCGTGGTGGTGGCCATCAGCTGTGCGCCTCCTTGAGGGCGTGCGAGACCTCGCCGACGACCGCGGCGAACTCGGGGGAGAACCGGATGTCGGGGTCCCGGGGCATCGGGAACGGGACGTCGAAGGTGCCGACGAGCCGGCCGGGGCGGCCCGACATGACGACGACCTTGGTCGACAGGTAGACGGCCTCCGCCACCGAGTGGGTGATGAACAGGCCGGCGAAGTGCTGCTCGCTGAACAGCTTGAGCAGCTCGTCGTTCAGGCGGCTGCGCGTGATCTCGTCGAGCGCGCCGAACGGCTCGTCGAACAGGAACAGCTCCGGGTCGAGCGTGAACGACCTGGCCAGCGACGCGCGCATCTTCATGCCGCCGGACAGCTGCTTGGGCAGGTGCTTCTCGAACCCGGCCAGCCCGACGAGCTTGATCGCCGTGGCGGCGGCCTCGCGTCGAGCCTTGACGCCGCGGCCCTTGAGCTCGGCCAGCAGCTCGACGTTCCCCTGCACGTCGCGCCAGGGGAGCAGGGTCGCGTCCTGAAACACGTACCCGATGTGGTCGGTGGCCAGCTCGACGACGCCGGCGCTCGCGGTCTCCAGGCCCGACGCGATGCGCAGCAGCGTCGACTTCCCGCAGCCGGAGGGGCCGACGACCGAGACGAACTCTCCCCGGCCGACGGTCAGGTCGACGCCGGACAGCGCCGTGGTCCCGTCGGGGAACGTCATCGCGACGTCGTGGAACCCCAGCAGGGGTCCGGCCGTGTGCGCCGGCGGCGGCGTGCTGGTGGGTGTCGTGAGGGACACGGTCACCTCGCTTCGGGGTAGGAGGTCGTCAGGGAGGCCGGGGCGGCCACCTGCGTGTGGGTCTCGCTCTGCGCGACGAGGCGTCCTTCGTGCAGCACGTAGCGGTCGGCCGTCGCGGTGGCGACGACGCCGACCAGGTCCGAGCCGCGCACCGCGAGCAGCTCGGCGCGGTCGCCCACCTCGACGCCGGCGACCGGCAGGCCCATCACGTCGCGTGCGCCGGTGCTGACGGCGGCGTAGGCCTCGTCGACGGACAGGTGGCCCGCGACGACCAGCAGCATCGCGGTCTCCAGCGCGTCGGACCGGCCCAGCGGGTTGAACGGGTCGCGGACGTTGTCGGCGCCGGCGGCGAACCGCACCCCGGCGTCGACCAGCGCCCGCACGGCGGTGAGCCCGCGGGGCGTCGCGACGTCGGACGCCCAGCCCTGCAGGTACAGGTTGGTGATCGGGTTCGCGATGATCCCGAGGTTCGAGGCCAGCACGTCGGCGATCACCTGGTCGCGGCGCGGCCCGTCCAGGGTGCCCAGCCGGACGCAGTGCCCCGCGCTGACCGGCACGTCCCAGCCCCGGACCGCGCGGGCCAGCACATCGAGCGTGACCTCGCAGTCGAGGCTCTCGTCGGTGTGCATGTCGACGCCCACGCCGTGTGCGCGGGCCACGTCGAGCAGGCGGTGCAGCTCCGCGACCGGGTCGGGCGCGAGGTGCGGCGCGCCGCCCACCAGGTCCACGCCGGCGGCCAGCGCGGCGTCCATGTCCGGCACGGGCGTCAGGTAGCCGCCCAGGGTGACCAGCTCGAGGTCGAGCAGCCCGCGCAGCTCGTCGCGCACCTGGACCAGGGCCCGCACGCCGCGCAGCGGGTCGTCGCCGTGGAGCAGGTCGACGTGGCTGCGGATCGCGGTCGTGCCGTTGGCCAGCATGGTCAGGGCCTGGGCGCGGGCGCGGGTGGCGATGTCCTCGACCGTCATCTGCGCGGAGTGCGCGTGCCAGGAGTCGATCGCCAGCCGCAGGTCGCCCATCGGCGGCCGGATCGCGTCCCACGACAGCGCCTTGTCCAGGTGCGCGTGGGGCTCGGCCGGCGCCGGCAGGAGCAGGAAGCCGTCGAGCTCGAGGGTGGCGTCCGGGTCCCCGCCCGTGAAGGTTCCGCCCGGCACGACCTCGGCGACCCGGGGGCCCTCGAGCCGCACGTCCACCACGCGACCGTCGGCCAGCCGCGCGTGCGTCAGCCGCTCGATGGTGCGGGGCAGAGCCGACATCGCGTCCCTCCGGGCCGAGCGCGCGACTCACCCGGGCGGGTGCGCCGTCGCGGGTGGTGAAGCCATGGCTTCCTCCTCTGCGCACGCTAAGCAGGCTGAGTTACCGACGTGTAACCACAGCGGTCCACCTAGGTCACGTCCTGCCGATCTCTGTTAACACGAGCCTCGTACCCTGACGCTTCGCCCGACTCGGCCGCATACGAGGAGTTGTCCGTGAGCGTCTTCAGCGACATCCAGCGGCCCGTCGTCGTGCGTGCCCGCGCTGAGGTCGCGGACGGGGTCGTCGCCCTCGACCTCGAGCCCGTCAACGGTCGCCCGCTGCCGCCGTGGACCCCGGGCTCGCACATCGACCTGCTGCTGGGCGACGGTGTCGAGCGCCAGTACTCGCTGTGCGGCGACCCGGCCGACCGCGGCACGTACCGCGTCGCGGTGCTGCGGGAGCCCGACGGCCGCGGCGGCTCGGTCGCCGCGCACGCGCTCGCGGTCGGCGACACCCTGCGGCTGCGCGGGCCGCGCAACCACTTCGCGTTCTCCCCGCACGGCCCGACGGTGTTCGTCGCGGGCGGCATCGGGATCACGCCCGTGCTGTCCATGCTGGCCGCGGCCTCGTCGGCCGGCGTCGACTGGACGTTGCACTACGCCGGGCGGTCGCGGACGACCATGGCGTTCGTCGATCAGCTGGTGGCGGACCACCCCGGCCAGGTGCAGGTGTACGCGGCCGACGAGGGACGGCGCCTCGACGTCTCCGCGGTCACCGCCGGACCGGCCGGTCAGGTGTTCTGCTGCGGACCCCGCCGGCTGCTGGAGGCCGTCGAGGCGTCCGCGGAGCCGGGGTGGGCCGTGCACACCGAGCGGTTCGAGGCCCGCGAGTTCGGGCCGCCGGTGTGGAGCCAGCCGTTCGACGTCGAGCTCGCGCTCTCGGGCACCACGCTGACCGTCCCGCCCGGCCGCAGCATCCTCGAGGTCGTCGAGGACAGCGGCGCGGTGGTCGTCTCCTCGTGCCGCGCCGGCACCTGCGGCAGCTGCGAGACCCCCGTGCTCGAGGGGGTGGTCGAGCACCGCGACTCCGTGATCGGACCAGGCGGCAGCGGCACCACGATGATGATCTGCGTCTCGCGTGCCGCCTGCCCGACGCTGGTGCTCGAGCTGTGAGGGCTCAGCGGCCCACGCGGCGCTGCAGCGCGTCCACGACCTCACGCTCGTCGGCGGTCTGCAGCACGAAGTCCCGGACGACCACCCGGCCGCCGACGACGACGTGCCGCGGCCGGCGCCCGGGGGACGCCCACAGCAGCCCGGCCACCTGGTCGGCGACGCCCGCGTCGGCCACCCCGGAGACGTCCCACACGCACAGGTCCGCCGCCGCGCCGGGGCGCAGGTGACCGAGCTCGGGCCGGCCCAGGCCCGCCGCCGAGCCGGCCGTCGCCATGCCCAGCACCTCGCGCGCGGCCAGCGGGCGGCCGACCAGCGGCGCCACCTGCATCGCCAGCCGAGCGTCGGCCAGCAGGTGCCCGGCGTCGTTGCTCCCGCCCCCGCTGGTGCCCAGCCCGACGGGAACGCCGGCGTCGAGCAGCGCCGCCACGGGGGCGATGCCCCAGCCCATCGGGAGGTCGCAGCCGGGCGCGTGGGTGGCGGTCGCGCCGCTCGCGGACACGCGCGCCAGCTCGTCGTCGGTGATCCCGCACAGGTGGGCGAGCGTCACGTCCGGCGCCAGCCAGCCCCACTCGTCGAGCAGGTCGAGCGGGCGACGGCCGTACCGCTGCTCCGCCGCGACGACGTCGACCTGCTCGTTCGCCTGCGTGCGGCGGCGCAGGCCGTGCCGGGCCGCCACCTCGCCCAGCAGGCGGAACGTCTCCGGCCCGTCGCTGTGCACCCCGGCCGGCCCGACGGCCAGCTGGAGCAGGGGGCTCTGCCGCAGGGCGCCGACGATCGCCTCCGCCGACAGGGCCGCGCGCTCGGGGTCGTCGCGGGCGCTCCCACGGACCAGCACCAGCCGGGCGCCGAGACGTTCCGCCGCGTCCACCGTCCCGCGGGCGACCTCGACCGAGGCGGCGACGTCGTCGGGCCAGGTGAGGTGGTGGTCGGCGACCGTCGTGACGCCGCTCAGCAGCGCCTCGGCCAGCCCCGCCGCGGCGGCCGTCCCGGCGAGCTCGCCGTCCACGCCGGCCTCCGCGTACGCGGCGGCCATCGTCGGCAGCCACTGCGCCATGGGCACGCCCCGGGTGCCGGGGAGCGTGCGGAAGGCGGTCTGCAGCAGGTGGTGGTGGGCGTTGACGAGGCCCGGCGTCACCACGCAGCCGTCGACGTCGAGCCGCTGCGCGCCGGGGGCGGGCCGGTCCGTGATCAGGCCGTCGGTGACGTGCACGTCCCCGTCGCGCTCGGTCTGTGCGTCGACGACGACGGCGCGGGCGCCCGTGAGTGTCAGCATGGGGACTTGGTAGCACCGCTACATGTCGGGGAGGTGACCTGATGCTCGATATCGCCGATCGCCTGCTCGCGCGCCTGACCGCGGGCCACCGGGTCGCGGTCGCCACCGTGGTGTCGATGAGCGGCAGCGGACCGACGGTCGTCGGCACGTCCATGGCGGTCGACGACGCCGGCGAGGTCATCGGGAGCGTCGCCGGCGGCTGCGTCGAGGGCGCCCTCCACGAGCTGTGCACCTCGGTGCTGCGCGGCGCGGCCCCGGGCGTCCAGGAGTACGGCGTCACCGACGAGGACGCGTTCGCCGTGGGCCTGACCTGCGGCGGCGTGCTGCGCGTGCACGCCCGCGAGCTCGGACCCGCCGACGTCCCGCCGCTGTCCGCCGCGGCCCGTGGCGCCGACGCCGTCGTGGTGACGCCGCTCGACGGACCCCTGCCTGCCCGACTGCCCCCGCTTCCCGACCGCTCCGGCCTCCTGCGGGTCATGGGTCCCGAGGGCGGCGTCGAGGTGTTCGTGGAGGTCGCGGCGGCACCCCCGCGGATGCTCGTCTACGGCGCGCTCGAGTTCTCCGCCGCGCTCGCGGCCGCCGCCCGCGCCGTCGGGTACCGGGTGACCGTGTGCGACGCCCGCGCGGTGCTGGCCACGCCCCGTCGGCACCCGGGGGCCGACGAAGTGGTCGTCGACTGGCCGGTCCGCCACCTCGGCCTGCAGGTGCTCGGTGCGCGGGACGTCGTCTGCGTCATGGCGCACGACGACCGGTTCGACGCCGACCTCGTGCTGGCCGCGCTCCGCTCCGGCGCCGGGTACGTGGGCGCCATGGGCTCGCGCCGGACCCAGGACCGGCGGGCCGAGGCGCTGCTCGAGCGCGGGGCCCAGCCCGACGAGCTCGCCCGGCTGCACGCGCCGATCGGCCTGGACATCGGCGCCTCGACCCCGGCCGAGACCGCGATCTCGGTCCTGGCAGAGGTCCTCGCGACCCGCGCCACCGCCACGGGCCTCCCGCTGACCACCCTGGCCGGCCCGATCCACCGCCCGCCCCCGCCCCCGTCCGCCTGACGGGCCTCCGGACGGTCCTTCCGCAACGTCCGAGCAAGTAGGGGATGGAACCCGTACTTGCGCGGACGTCCCGGTGGGGATCTCCGGACGTACCCCGGGGTCAGGGGTTGGCTAGGCGCCAGAGGCGGTCGGCGGACATCGGGAGCTCGTGCGGGCGGACGCCCAGGGCGTCGCGGACGGCGTTGGCCAGGGCCGGGGCGACCGGGTTGTACGGGGCCTCGCTCATCGACTTGGCGCCCAGCGGTCCCAGGTCGTCGACGGTCTGCGCGAAGAGGACCTCGGTGCGGGGCAGGTCGACGATCTGCGGCACGTGGTAGCTGCGGAACGAGGCGGTGGTGACGCGGCCCTCGTCGTCGAGCCGCATCTCCTCGTACAGCGCGGACCCGACGGCCTGCCCGGTGCCCCCCTCGACCTGTCCGCGCAGCTGCTCGGGGTGCAGGACGGTGCCGGCGTCGACGGCCTGGATCGAGCGCAGGAGGGTGACCTCGCCGGTCGCGGGGTCGACGGCCACGCGGAAGGCGTGCACGTTGAACGCGACGGACCGCGGGGAGCCGTCGTGGGTGCCGTGGCCGGTCAGCCCGGGTGCGGCGGCGGCGATCTCGGTGAGCGCGACCCCGCCCGCGAAGTCGGCGGTCATGGCAGGCCCGTGCTCGTGGGGCGCGTCGCTCGGGTGCTCGCGCAGCGCGGCGGCCGCGGCGAGGATCTTGCCGCGCAGCTGCAGCGCGGCCCGGTGCAGCGCGAGCCCCGCGACGACCACGCCCGCGGACCCGAAGGCCCCGGTGTCGTACCCGGCGACGTCGGTGTCCGACTGCGCGATCACGATGCGGTCGACGGAGGTCCCCAGCGCCTGGGCGACCAGCTGGCCGTGCACCGTCGTCGTCCCGTTGCCGAACTCGGTGGTGCCGACGCCGACCTCGTAGCGGCCGTCGTCGAGGAGCCGGACCGAGGCCTCGGCGTAGTGCCCGCGCGGGGCGATGGTCGCGATCATCGCCACGGCCATCCCCGAGCCGACGACGGACCCGGCCGGGACGGGGACGGTGTCGAGGGACCGGTCCTCGAGCGCCTGCTGCGCGAGGTCGAGGCACTGGTCCATGCCGTAGGAGTTGATGCCGAGGTCGCTCTCCTCGTGCGGGTCGGTGACCAGCAGGCGGTCGCCGGGGACGACGACGTTGCGGCGCCGCAGGTCGAAGGGGTCGATCCCCACGGACCGCGCGAGGTCGTCCATCGCGGACTCGATCGCGAAGATGATCTGCCCGAGCCCGTACCCCCGGAAGGCCCCCGACGGCAGGGTGTGCGTGTAGACGGACTCGGCGTCCACCCGCTTGTTCGGGCAGCGGTACACGGCCATCGACTCGCTGACGCCGTGGAACATGACGCCCGGCCCGTGGTTCCCATAGGCGCCGGTGTTGTTGAGGACGTCGATGCGCATCGCGGTGAGGACGCCGCCGCCGTCGGCACCCAGCTCGACCTCGACCCGCACGGGGTGCCGGCTGGGCACGACGGTGAACTCGTCGGCCCGCGTCATCTCGTACTGCACGGCGCGGCCGGTGCGCAGGACGGCGAGGGTCACGATGTCCTCGGTGAGCAGCTCCTGCTTGCCGCCGAACCCGCCGCCCACGCGGCCGGTCAGCACGCGCACGCGGTCCTCCGAGAGGCCGAAGACGTGCGCGATCTCCTTGCGCACCAGGTAGGGGACCTGGGTGCTGGTGCGCAGGACGAGGCGGCCGTCCTCGTCGATCCAGCCGCGGGTCGCGTGGGTCTCCAGGGCGGCGTGCGAGACACGGCTGGTCCGGTAGGTGCCCTGCAGGCGGTGGGCCGATGCCGCCAGCGCCCCGGCCACGTCGCCCATCTCGTCGTGCAGCTGCGCGACGACGTTGCGGCCCGGCTCCGAGATCCGCGCCTCCGGCCCCTTGTCGCCGTGCACCAGGGGCGCGCCCGGCCGGCGTGCCTCGGCGGGGTCGACGACGGCCGGCAGCACCTCGTACTCGACCCGCAGCAGGGCCCGCGCCCGCTCGGCCTCGCGCAGCGACTCGGCCACGACGACCGCGACCCGCTGCCCGTGGAACCGCAGCACGGGGTCGAGCACCAGGGTGTCGTCGGGGTCGTCCAGGCGGGACTCGTGCCGGGCGGTCGAGAAGTGGGTCGCGGGGGAGTCCTCGTGCGTCAGGACGGCGAGGACGCCCGGCGCCGCGAGGGCGTCGGCGGCGTCGATCGACACGATCCGGGCATGGGCGTGGGGGCTGCCGAGCACGGCCAGGTGCGCGAGGTCGGTGGCGGGGACGTCGAGCGTGAACGGCTCCCGACCGGCGACGATCCGGCGCGCGGCGGGGGCCCGGACCGACCGGCCCGCGTCCTGGCCGGCGAGCGGGTCGACGGTGTTGCGGCGCCGGGAGATCGCGTCGCAGACGGACCGGTAGCCGGTGCAGCGGCACAGGTTGCCCTTGAGCAGCCGGGCCGTCTCCTCGTCGTCGCCGTCCGTCAGGTCGAGGCCGGCCACGGTGGTGACCAGGCCCGCCGTGCAGAACCCGCACTGGAACGCCGCGGCGTCGACGAACGCCTGCTGGACGGGGTGCGGCTCCTCGACGGTGCCGAGCCCCGCCACCGTGGTGACGGACCGGCCCTCCGCCCGGAACGCGGGGACCAGGCACGAGTGCGTCGGCCGCCCGTCCAGCAGGATCGTGCACGCGCCGCAGTCGCCGGAGTCGCAGCCCTTCTTCACCTCGACGTGCCCGTGCTCGCGCAGCAGCGTCCGCAGCACCTGCCCGGGGGCGGGGTCGGCCTCCACCGGCGCACCGTTGACCTCGAACCTCATGCCAGCTCCTCCCGGACCTGCTCGGCCAGCCGCAGCGTCATGGCCCGGCGCCAGTCCGGTGCGCCGTGCGGGTCGTCGTACCAGTCGTCGACCTGCTCGACCGCGGCGCGCAGCTCGTCGGCCCCCGGGACCTGCGGGAACGCGAGCCGGTACGGGCGTGGGACGCCCGCGGTGAGGGTCACGACGAGCCCGTCGCCCGAGGTGCGGCGGCCGACGACGATCGCGCCCGACCGGCCTTGCCGCGTCAGCGCCGCCCGCCGGAACGCCGCCGGTTCGGCGAGGACCCCGCGGGACACGCTCACCGCGCGCAGCACCTCGCCGGGCGCCAGGGCCGTCGTCCGGACGCCCGTCACGAGGTCGGCCACCGGGAGGCGTCGCTCCCCGCCGTCGGGCGTCCACACCACGGCGGTGGCGTCCAGGGCGACGGCGAGCGTGGTCAGCGCACCCGCGGGCAGCGCGAGGCAGATGTTGCCGCCGACCGTCGCCCAGTCCCAGAGCTTCTCCGACGCCACCAGCGACCGCGCGCACCGCACGACGAGGTGCTGCGACGCCCAGCCGGGCACCGGGGGCTGGTCGACCAGCGCGCGGATGGTGCAGGTCGCGGCGATGGTCAGGCCGTCGTCGGTGACCTCGACCGCGGGCCAGCCCAGCGTCGTGAGGTCGACCAGCTCGGTGGTGTCCGGCTGGGGCTCGGAGAACAGCCACGTGCCCCCGGCCAGGGGCGCGACACCGGGACCGATCGCGAGGTCGGCCCGGTGGTGTGCCGCGCGGATGCGGTCCAGCGAGGTCAGGTCCATGGTCTGCCGAGTGAACCGTACCCACGTGACTGGCGCGTTACGGGAAGCGGCTCCCGGGACCGCGTCCTACCGTCGGACGATGACCCGACACCTGCGCCAGCCGACCCTGGACTGCGCGGAGCCCCGCGAGCTGGCCGAGTTCTACCGGCGGCTGCTCGGCTGGGACTACGTGCCCGGACACGAGGACGTCGACCCGGACGGCGACGACTTCCTGAAGCTGGTCGATCCCGACCGGCCCATCTGCCTCGCCTTCCAGCGCTCCGACGCCGCCGTGCCGCCGTGGCGGAAGGGCGCCCGCGTGCACCTCGACCTGGACGTCGACGACCTGGACGTGGCGCACGAGGACGCCGTTCGGCTGGGCGCGAGACCCCTGACGGGCACGCCCGAGGAGGAGGGGCACGCCGACGACCCGTTCCGCGTCTACGCGGACCCGTCCGGGCACCCGTTCTGCCTCTGCCTCGCGGACGGGTGACGCGTGACGGCTCAGACCGGCGCGAACTCGTGCAGCTCCTCCTCGCCGTCCTCCACGACCAGGCAGCTGCTCTCCGGCACCTCGAGCCAGGCGCCCTTGAGGTCGCCCAGCGGTTCGGACACGACGATCCGCGTGCTGTCCGCGAGCCCGTGCAGGAGCGGGTTCTCGGGGTACTGCTCGCGCAGCACGGCGACGTCAGCGTTGCGGAACAGCGAGCGGGACTGTCCCTCGGTCGAGTAGCGGAACGCCCAGAGCCGCGTCCCGTCCGTGGTCGCGACGGTCATCTGCACCGGGAACGCCACACCGTGCCGGCCCGCGACCTCCTCGACGAAGCCGACCGCCCGGGCGACGGCCGTCGGCGGGTCGTCCTCCAGGCCGAACGTCAGGGCCAGGTAGAACAGCAGCTCGGAGTCGGTCGAGCCCTCGATCAGCGGGAACAGCGAGGGGTCGACAGCCATGGCCATGTCGCGCTTGTAGCCGGAGAACCCGGCGAGCAGCCCGTTGTGCATCCACAGCCACCGGCCGTGGCGGAACGGGTGGCAGTTGGTCTGCTGCACCGCGGACCCGCTCGTGGCGCGGATGTGCGCCAGGACCAGGCCGGAGCGGACGTGGGCGGACAGCTCCTGCAGGTTGCGGTCGCTCCACGCCGGCTCGATGCTGCGGAACACCCCGGGCGTGGGGGAGTGCTCGTCGTACCAGCCGAGGCCGAACCCGTCCCCGTTGGTCGCCTCGGCCCCCAGCCTGCTGTGGAGGCTCTGCACGATCAGCGAGTTGGTCGGCTTGTAGAGCAGGTCCTCGATGAGGACGGGCGATCCGGTGTACGCGAGCCAGCGACACATGTCGGCCTCCTTGCCGTGCGGCTGCTGCACCAGCACACCAGGTACGGGCCCGGATGTCTGCACCTCGGGCGGGCGGGTGTCACCAGGGCGGCGTCGGCAGCCCCTCGTCGTACGCCCCGCCCGGACCGCAGCCGCCGACGTAGCCGTCGGGCATCCGCGGGTACACCTGGGTCCAGTAGGTGCGCGCGAGGCTCGCGGCCTCGAACGGCGACGCCCCGAGCGCCTCGGCCATCGCGGCGTCGCGCTGGACGGCGGCGCACTCGGCGTGGGCCTCGTCGGTGATGCCGACCATGTGCATGGTCTCGTGGGTGAGCACGTGCACCGCGACGACCTGGTCGAGCGTCGGGCGGGACTTGGTCGACCACAGCCACGCCCGCAGGTGGGCGCAGGGTGCCTGCTTGATCAGGGTCGAGCGCTCGGGGACGCCACCCGGACCCCACCGGACGAACCCGAGCTCGGGGCCGAGGTCGAGGAACGCCTGCCCGAGCCCCTGGCAGTGCACCTGCACGGGGCCGCCGGCGATCTCGACGGCGGCGCGCTGCAGCCGGTGCTCGACGACGGACTGGACGACGAGCGGGACCGCGCAGCACAGGGCCAGGGCGAGCGACAGCCCGACGCTGATCTTCGGGAACGGGGCCACCCGGCCCAGCGAGTCGACGCGGTTCAGCACCCACCGCACGGCGAGGGCCGCCGCGAGGGTGAGGAAGCCGATCAGCGTGAGGGTGAGCAGCACACCTCAGTCATCGGTCGGTGCGAGCTCCACCATGACGTGCGCGGGGTCGAGGACCTCGAGGATGCGGCTCATGACCCGGTCCAGGTCGGCGACGTCGGCCGCGGTGAGCGGGTCGATGACGGTGGCCAGGACGGTGGCGGCGTGGCCCGGTGCGGCGGCGACGACCGCGGTCCAGCCGTCGGCCGTGAGGATCGCGTTCGTCGCGCGGCGATCTTCGGCGCAGGGCTCGCGCCGGACCAGTCCGCGCTTCTCCAGCCGGCTGACCACGTGCGACAGGCGCGCGAGCGTCGAGTTCGTGTGCGCCGCGAGCGCCGTCATGCGTAGCGTGCGGTCCGGTGCCTCGGAGAGCATGGCGAGCGTGAAGTACTCGAAGTGGCTCAGGCCGGAGTCGCGCTGCAGCTGGGACTCGAGCGTGCCGGGGAGCAGCTCGACCACCGCGATGAGCTTCTTCCAGGCGCGCAGCTGCGCGTCGTCGAGCCATCGCACGTCGTCCATGTCGCCGACCCTATCAAATGCTTGACGCTACAACTATTAGCGCTAAGATGGTTGAAGCAACAACCAATCGAGGAGGAGACGCTGTGAGCACAGTGACGGTCATCGGGGCCGGGACGATGGGGGCGGCCATCGCGTGGCGGGTCGTCGCGGGCGGCAACGACGCCCAGGTGCTCACGCGGAACCCGGTCAAGGTCGCCATCCCCGGGGTCAAGCACGGGTCGGTCGGTGACCCGATCACGGGCGACATCGTCGTCCTCGCCCTGCCCTACGGCGCGTTCGCCGAGGTGCTCGGGCAGTACGAGGGCCAGCTGGACGGCAAGGTGCTGGTCGACGTGTCCAACCCGATCGACCCCACGACCTTCGACGGGCTCGTCGTGCCGGCCGGGAGCTCCGCCGCCGCCGTCCTCGCCGAGCAGGTGCCGGGCGCGACCGTGCTCAAGGCCTTCAACACGACCTTCGGCGCCACCCTCACCAGCGGCGAGGTGGGCGAGGAGCGGACGACCGTGCTCATCGCAGGCGACGACGCGGACGCCAAGGCGCAGCTGAGCGGGATCGTCGAGGCCGGCGGCCTGCGGGCGGTCGACGCCGGGTCGCTCAAGCGGGCGCACGAGCTCGAGGCGTTCGGCTTCCTGCAGATCGCGCTGGCCGCGACCGAGCAGACGTCGTGGACCGGCGGATTCGGGCTGACCCGATGAGCGAGGTCCTGGACGGCCGCACCGACGTCGGCGCCGTCACCCTCAAGGTCGGCGACCTCGACGGCATGACCGACTACTACGCCCGGGGCATCGGCCTGGCGGTGCTGAGCCAGGAGGGCGACCGCGTGACCCTCGGTCGGCAGGGCGTGCCCTCGGTCGTGCTCGAGCACACGCCGCTGCTCAAGCACGCGCCGTCGTCCGCCGCCGGCCTGTTCCACACGGCGATCCTGTTCGACCAGCAGGCCGACCTCGCCTCGTCGGTCTTCTCGGTCGCGCGGCACTTCCCGTCCTCGTTCACGGGCAGCTCGGACCACCTCGTGTCCAAGGCGCTGTACTTCGACGACCCCGAGGGCAACGGCGTCGAGCTGTACTGGGACCGGCCGCGCGAGCAGTGGGGCTGGGAGAACGGGCGCGTGGCGATGGCGACCGAGTACCTCGACCCGAACGGCTTCCTGCGCGAGAACCTGGCCGACCCCGACGCGCTCGACGGCGCCGCCGCGGTGGGCCACGTGCACCTCAAGGTCGGCGACATCACCACGG
Organism: Cellulomonas sp. P2_F12; assembly: GCF_056403775.1. Taxonomy (NCBI): domain Bacteria; kingdom Bacillati; phylum Actinomycetota; class Actinomycetes; order Micrococcales; family Cellulomonadaceae; genus Cellulomonas; species Cellulomonas sp. P2_F12. The sequence goes on from NZ_JBFUEV010000003.1 coordinate 104,014, forward strand.
CCCACCAGTTCTACGTCGACACGGTCGGCTTCGAGGTCACCGCCGAGTACGGCACGCAGGCGCTGTTCGTCTCCGCCGGCGGGTACCACCACCACCTCGCCATGAATACGTGGCAGAGCCGTGGTGCGCAGGGCCGGTGGCCCGCGCTCGGGCTGGGCGAGGTCACCATCGAGCTGCCGACGGCAGACGAGCGCGGCGCCCTCGGGGCCCGGCTGGCGAGCCGCGGCATCGCGGTCCGCGACGACGGCCGGGTGCTGGCGTTCGAGGACCCGTGGAACAACGAGATCCGGGTCGTGGTGGCGGACTGACTCAGGGGACCGGAGGGGCGGTCTCGACCGCCTCCTCGTTCCAGTTCTCCGCCGTCTGCAGCACCCAGAAGACGACGAAGAGCACGAGCAGGATCGCCTCCACGACCAGGATCGTCGCGAACCAGAGCGTGAACCCGGACAGCGCGGCGATCGCGTACAGGGCGGCGGCGACCACGATGGTCACGACCATGAGCAGGCTGATCACCTTGTAGGTGCCGGCGTACCCGTGCGGCGTCATGCCCCGCACGTTCCCGCGCTCCGGTGCCCGGCGGCCGTTGATCCACGCGACGGCGGCGATCAGGGCGAAGAACGTGATCGCCGACGCGTAGTGGGCCCCGGTCAGGAACGTGTTCCGCGAGAGGACGAACCAGAGCCCGAACGCCAGCCAGACCCCGGTGGCCACGAGCAGCGCGATCGTCATCGCACGGCCCCGCGGGCGGGCGCTCCACCACGCGAACACCAGCCCGACGCCGCCGACCACCAGCAGCGCGCTGATGTTGTTCTCGACCCCCGGCACCAGCTCGGGCGGCAGGCAGGTCTCGACGCCGGCCTCGCAGCCGCGCCGGAGAGGGGTCGGCACGAAGGCCACGACCGGGATCACCATGCCCGCGAGGTCGAGCAGCGCGTCCTCCCACCCGGGCCGGCCCTTGATCGCGATCAGCGCGGGGCCGATGGCGACCAGCGAGCCGATGAACACGGCTTTCACGGCGGTGTAGTAGTACGCGCTGATCGAGCCGAGGCGCGGGCTGTCGCCCCAGAGCATCTCGATCACGAGCGACGTCCCCAGCAGGAGCGCCATCCCGACGACGGACACGCGCAGGTACCGGTACGTCTTGCGGGTGGTCAGGTCCAGGGCCACGACCTCACCGGGTTCGTCTGCCGCCATCGTCGGCCACCTCCCGTCCTCGCACCGTACTCGGGTGACCCCTCAGTCCGGGAGCGCCTCGGCCAGCTCGCTGCGGGACCGGACCCCGAGCTTCAGGTACACGTTCCGCAGGTGGTAGTCGATGGTCTTCGGGCTGAGGAACAGCGCCGCCGCGGCCTCCCGGGTGGTCCGGCCGCCGGCGAGCATGCGGGCGACCTGCAGCTCCTGCGGCGTGAGGTGGTCGAGGCCGGTGGCGCTGCGGCGCTGCGCGGTCTCCCCGGTGGCCCGCAGCTCGGCGGCCGCCTGGTCCGCCCACGGGACGGCGCCGAGGCGGTCGAACGTGGCCAGGGCCGCGCGCAGGTGCGGGCGGGCGTCGGTCCGGCGCTTGAGCCGGCGCAGCCGGGAGCCGTGCGCCAGCTCGGTGCGCGCCGTCTCGAAGTCGTCGAGCGTGTGCCCGTGGTACGCCAGCGCGACCCCGAAGCAGACGTCGACGTCGTCGTCCGGGCAGGTCAGGCCGGCCGACCGTGCGGCGCGGGCGAGCGACCACGGCTGACCCTTGACCTCGGCCCGCTCGGTCAGCGACGCGGCGAGGGCGGTGGCCTCGTCGTGCAGGCCGAGGTGCACCATCGCCTCGACCATCTCGGCGGCGGGCGACAGGTCGACGTCCACCAGCCCGAGCTCCGTGAGCAGGGCGTCCAGCTCCCGGTACCCGGCCAGCGCGCTCTCGGCGCGGCCGAACCCCAGCTCGAGCTCGGCCACCGCGTGCATCGCCCACGCCTGGAAGAATCCGAGGTGGTGCGCACGGGTGATCGCCAGGGCCTCGGCGGCGTGCGAGCGGCAGGGGTCGGTGGCGCCGCGGCGGGCCTCGAGCCACGCCAGGCCCGCCAGGCACGCGGCGACGTCCGTGGACTGCCCGGCCTCGCGCGCCAGGTGCACGGCCTCGGTGTAGCCGGCGACGGCGTCGTCCCAGCGGTCCGTCGTCGCCTGGTCGCGGGCCACGTAGAACAGGAGGGACGGCAGCCCGCCGATGTCGCTGCGGCGGCGGGTGTGAGCGACCACCGTCGGGATCACGTCCCGGCCGACCGCGCTCTCCCGCAGGTACAGGGGGCCGACGACGAGCCACGGGGCCAGCACCGGGTCCTCGAGGAACTGCTCCGCCTGCGCCATGGCCGTCCGCAGCAGGTCGGGCCCGCCGTTCCCCGCGAGGACCCCGGCGACGGCCGTGGCCATCAGCCCGACCCACGCGGCCGCCGGGGTGCGCGCCTCGATGTCCCCGATGCGGGCGGCGGCGGAGGCCGCGGTCGCGATGTCCCCGGCGAACTGGCTGGCCAGCACGCCGTCCGCCAGCAGCCGGATCGCGGCGTCCGGGTCCGCGTCGGCCGCCTCGATCCCCGCCGCGACGAGCACGTCCCGGGCGCGCTCGACCGATCCCGTGCGGGCGGCGACCGCGCCGTCGAGGGACGCCGCGCGGATCCGCAGGTCCGGGGTCTGCGGCAGCCGGGACGCGCGGGCCAGCAGGTCGACGGCCGTGTCCGGCAGCCCCGCCCGCCAGGCGCTCTCCGCGGCCGAGATCAGCCGCCGCACGCGGTCGGCGGGGTCCGGGGTGAGCCGGGCCGCGCGCTCGAACCCGGCGGCGGCGACGGCGTGCGCACCGCGGGCCCGGGCGCGGGTCGCTGCGTCGTCCAGGACCGACGCCACGCCGGCGTCGGGGGAGGCGGTGGCCTCGCCGAGGTGCCACGCGCGGCGGTCGACGTCGTCCGCCGGGACGGACGCAGCGAGGGCGGCGTGGACGGCGCGCAGCGTGCCGGGGGCCGCCTCGGCGTAGATGCCGGAGCGCACCAGGTCGTGCCGGAACGTGACGCGGGCTGCGCCGACCGTCAGCAGCTGTGCCTCCGCGGCCTCGTCGAGGTCCGTCACCGAGACGTCGAGCAGTGCGCACGCCCCGCCGATCGCCGCGAGGTCGCCGCCCGCTGCGGCGGCGACGAGCAGCGCGGTTCTGGCCTGCGGGGACAGCTGGTCCGCCCGGCGCGCGAACGCCCGGGCCAGCGACGCCGGGACGGGCACGGGCGCGCCCGGCGGCAGGGCGTCGAACCCCTCGTCCGTGAGCTCGAGCAGCGCGAGGGGGTTGCCGCCGGTGGACGCGAGCAGCCGGGCGCGGTCCTCGTCGGAGAGCCGCACGCCGAGCGAGCCGGCCAGGGATGCGGCGTCGTCGGCGGCGAGACCGGTCAGCTCCAGCGTCGGCAGCCCGGCCGACCCGACGACCGACGGCGCCTCGTCCCGCACGGCGAGCAGGACGACGACCGGGTCGGCGGTGAGGCGTCGCGCCGCGAAGCACAGTGCCTGCGCCGACGGCGGGTCGAGCAGGTGGGCGTCGTCGACCAGCACCGCCAGCGGGCCGTCCTCGGCGACCCGGCTCAGCAGGCTCAGCACGGCGGCGCCCACGGCGAACCGTTCCCCGCCGGAGCCCGGCAGCAGGGCCAGGGCCGACCCCAGCGCCTCGGCCTGCGGCACGGGGAGGGCGTCCAGGTGGCCGAGCACCGGCCGCAGCAGCTGGAGCAGGCCGCCGAACGGCACCTCCTGCTCGGCGACGATCCCGGCCGCGCGCAGCACCCGCATCCCGGCGCCCGTCACCGCGCTGGCGGCGTCCTCGAGCAGCGCGCTCTTGCCGATCCCCGCCTCGCCCGTCAGCACCAGGGTGCCGCTCTCGCCCACGCGCGCGGCGGCCACCAGCGTCGCGATGACCTGGCGCTCGCGCTCGCGGCCGACCAGCACCACTCGAGTCTAGGGAGCAGCCCAGGGGGGTCCCCTGATCCGACGGGCGCCCAGCTCGGCCAGTGTCGAACGGGACAGACCCGCACCTTTCGGAGGAGACGCACCACCATGACCGAGACTGTTGCCCAAGACCTGCACCAGCGCACCATCGACCCCGACAAGCTCATGGCCTTCGTGTTCCGCGCCGTCGACGAGGTCGGCGCGACCCTGAACACGGCGCTCGTCGTGATGGGCGACAAGCTGGGCTACTACCGCGCGATGGCCGACGGCCGCCCGATCACCCCGGCCGAGCTGGCCGAGCAGACCGGGACGAGCGAGCCGTACGCCCGCGAGTGGCTGAACAACCAGGCCGCCGGCGGGTACGTCGAGTACGACGCCGACGAGCGCCGCTACACGCTGCCGGCCGAGCACGCCAACGCCCTCACCGACGAGAGCAGCCCGGCGTACCTGCCCGGCTTCTTCCAGCTGGCGTACGGCACCGTCCGGGACTCCGAGGAGATCTTCTCGATCGCCAAGGACGGCGACGGCCTCGGCTGGCACGCGCACAACGGCGACGTGCACCACGGCTGCGAACGCTTCTTCCGCACGATGTACAACGGCCACCTGCTCACCGAGTGGATCCCGGCGCTCGAGGGCGTCCAGGCCAAGCTCGAGACGGGCGCCCGGGTGGCCGACGTCGGCTGCGGGCACGGCGCCTCGACGATCCTGCTGGCGAAGGCGTTCCCGAGGTCGACCTTCGTCGGCTCGGACTACCACGCCGAGTCGATCGCGGTCGCGCGCGAGCGTGCCGCCGCCGCCGGCGTGGCGGACCGGGTCACGTTCGAGGTCGCGTCGGCCACCGAGTTCACGGGTACCGGCTACGACCTGATCGCGGTCTTCGACGCCCTGCATGACATGGGCGACCCGGTCGGCGCCGCCCGGCACGTGCGCCGCGCGATCGCCGAGGACGGCACGTGGATGGTGGTCGAGCCGATGGCGGGTGACCGCGTCGAGGACAACCTCAACACCGTCGGCCGGACGTACTACGGCTTCTCGACGCTGCTGTGCACCCCGGCGTCGCTCAGCCAGGACGTCGGGCTCGCTCTCGGCACCCAGGCGGGGCCGGCCAAGATCCGCGACGTCTCGACGACGGCCGGCTTCACCAGCTTCCGGACCGCCGCGACCACCCCGTTCAACAACGTGTTCGAGGTCCGGCCGTGACGTCAGCCCCCCGTGAGGCGGACACTGCTCGGGTGCAGACGGTGCACCCGAGCAGGTCCGCGGATCCCGACGACGCCGGCGTCGTCGTGCGGGACGGGGTCGAGCTCGCGTTCGAGGTCTACAGCCAGGACCGGACGCCGACGGTCGTGCTCGTCCCCACCTGGTCGATCGTCCCCTCGCGGTTCTGGAAGGCGCAGATCGGCTTCCTCGCGCGGCACTACCGGGTGATCACGTTCGACGGCCGGGGCAGCGGCCGCTCGGGTCGGCCCGTGGGTGCGTCGGCGTACACGGACGGCGAGTACGCCGCGGACATCGTCGCCGTGCTCGACGCGACGTCGACGAGTGCGGCCGTGCTGGTCACCGAGTCGTGCGGGGCGTCGTGGGCAGTGCACGTCGCCGCCAAGCACCCGGAGCGCGTGACCGGGCTCATGGCGATCGCCCCGTCGTGCGGACTGGACGTGCCGACGCCGGGCCGCGACCACGTGCCGTGGGACGAGCCGCTGGACGACACCCACGGTTGGGCCAAGTACAACAAGCACTACTGGCTCGGCGGCGGGTACGACGACTTCACGTCGTTCTTCTTCCACAAGATGTTCTCCGAGCCGCACTCGACCAAGCAGATCGAGGACTGCGTCGACTGGGCGCACGAGATCACGCCGGAGGTGCTCGCGGACACGACCGCCGGCCGCATGGGCTGCGACGGCGCGATCTGCGAGCCCATCGCCCCGCTGGCCCAGCAGGTCACGTGCCCGGTGGTCGTGGTGCACGGCACCGACGACCGCATCCGGCCACAGGCGTTCGGCGAGAAGCTCGCCGAGCTGACCCGCGGTGACCTGGTCCTGCTCGAGCACGCGGGTCACGGCCCGTCGGCGCGCGACCCGGTGAAGGTCAACCACCTGATCGCGCAGTTCGTCGACCGGCTGCACCCGACGCCGCCGCGTCCCGTGTGGAAGCGGGCCGCGAGCCGGACCCCGCGCGCGCTCTACCTCTCGTCGCCCATCGGTCTCGGGCACGCCCAGCGCGACGTCGCCATCGCCGCCGAGCTGCGGACCCGCCGGCCCGACCTGCAGATCGACTGGCTCGCGCAGAACCCCGTCACCCGGGTGCTGGCGCAGCACGGTGAGCGGGTCCACCCCGCCTCCGCGTGGCTGCGCAACGAGTCCGGGCACATCGAGCACGAGGCCGGTGAGCACGACCTGCACGCGTTCCAGGCCATCCGCCGGATGGACGAGATCCTCGTGCACAACTTCATGGTGTTCGACGAGGTCGTGGCCGACGGCGACTACGACGTGGTGATCGGCGACGAGGCGTGGGACGTCGACTACTTCCTGCACGAGAACCCCGAGCTCAAGCGGTTCGCGTTCGCCTGGATGACCGACTTCGTCGGGTGGTTGCCGATGGCCGACGGAGGCGCCCGCGAGGCCGCGCTGACCGCCGACTACAACGCCGAGATGATCGAGCAGCGCGCCCGGTTCGCGCGCGTGCGGGACCGGTCGGTGTTCGTGGGCGATCCCGACGACGTGGTCGAGGACGACTTCGGTCCCGGCCTGCCCAGCATCCGCACGTGGACGGAGGAGAACTTCGACTTCGCCGGGTATGTCACGGGGTTCGACCCGGCCCAGCTCGAGGGCACGGAGCGGCTGCGCGCCGAGCTGGGCGTCGGGCCGGGGGAGAAGCTCTGCCTGGTGACCGTCGGTGGGTCCGGCGTCGGCACGTCCCTGCTGCGGCGCGTCATGGACTGCGTGCCCCTGGTGCGCGAGGCGGCGCCGGAGCTCCGGTTCGCGTTCGTCACGGGTCCGCGCATCGACCCGTCCTCGCTCCCGGCCTCCGAGGGGTCCAGCGTGCTCGGCTACGTGCCGGACCTCTTCCGGCACCTCGCGGCCTGCGACGTCGCGGTGGTGCAGGGCGGGCTGACGACGACCATGGAGCTCACCGCGCTGAACAAGCCGTTCGTCTACGTGCCCCTGCGCCACCACTTCGAGCAGAACGTGCACGTGCGCAAGCGGCTCGACCGTTACGAGGCCGGCCGGCACCTGGCCTACGAGGACGCGCTGGACCCCGACGCCCTGGCGGAGGCGATCCTCAAGGAGGCCAGCCGCGACGTCCGCTACCGCCCCGTGCAGACCGACGGCGCGGCGAGGGCGGCGGCGATGCTGGTGGACCTCGTCTAGACCCAGGCGGTGGCGAGCCAGGCGGTGACGCCGGCGAGGACGAGCAGCGTCCCGTTGAACCCGACGGCCGACCTGACCTCGCCGCGCCTGACGTGGACCGCGATCGCGCCGATCTGCAGGAGCACGAAGCCGATCGCCGCGGCGAGGGCCAGGCCGGGCGCGACGCCGACGAGCGGGGGCACGATCAGCCCGATGGCGCCGAGCACCTCGAGCACGCCGATGGTGCGCACGAGCGGGAACGGCAGGTCGTCGACCCACGCCATCATCGGCCGCAGCTGGTCCCGCGACTGCAGCACCTTCTTGCCGCCCGAGTAGAGGTAGAGCGCGGCGAGCAGCGAGGCGAGGACCCAGTAGGCGACGGTCATGCGGGCTCCAAAAGATCGGGTGGGCAGCCACATCATCCGTGATCATGGGGGCGCGGTCACACCCACTCACGGCGGGCCGCCTACGGCGGGAGGCGCTGACGTGGGACGGCGGAACTACCTGATCGAGGGCCTGTCCGGCACCGGCAAGACGTCGGTGGCCGACGAGCTGCACCGGCGCGGGTACCAGGTGGTCCACGGCGACCGGGAGCTCGCGTACCAGGGCGACCCGCAGACCGGTGAGCCGACCACGGTCGGCGCGCACGAGAACCACCTCTGGGACGTCGACAAGGTCAGGGCGCTGGCGGCAGACCGGGGGGAGGCGGCGACGTTCTTCTGCGGAGGCTCGCGCAACTTCTCCGGCTTCCTCGACCTGTTCGACAGGGTGTTCGTCCTGCACGTCGACCTCGCCACGTTGCACCGCCGGCTCGACGCGCGACCGGACGAGGAGTGGGGCGGCGGGGTGCCGACCGACCGCGAGCTCATCGTGCGGTGGCACCGGACGGGAGCGGACGTGCCGCAGGACGGCGAGGTCATCGACGCGACCGCTCCGATCGAGGCCGTCGTCGACGAGATCCTGCGCCGCTGCGGGTCCGACGCGACCTAGAAGTCCACCAGGGTCAGCTCCACGCGGACGGGGTCGCCGACCTCGAGCGACTCGGCCCGGCGCACGGCCTTCTTCACCGGCAGCACGTAGGTGTCCGACGACGGGAAGATCGACGTCCGCCACACCGTGGCGCCGACGGTAACCTCGACCCGCACCGACCCGAACCCGCGCGTCCGGTCACCCACCAGGTCGAGCACCTCGTCGGCCACCTCGGTCGGGAGGCTGACGAACGTCCACGCATCGGTGCGCCGGGCCTCCCACAGCCAGAGAGGTGCCTCGAACTCGTAGCTCATGGGGCCGTCACGTCGGCACGCATGCACTCATGGTCGATCCCTCCGCGTCGAGAACCGCCATCCTTCCCCATCGCGCGCGCGTGGGTGCATCGACGTAGCGTCCTGCTCGTGGACATCTCCGAGCTGCTGACCGAGTCCTTCTCGCGCGTGGGGGAGGTGCTGCGCCGGGCGGTCGGCGGGCTGTCCGTGGACCAGCTGACGTACCGGCCCGACCCCGCCGCGAACACGATCGCCTGGCTCGCCTGGCATGCGGGGCGTGGCGAGGACGCGCAGATCGCCGTCGTCGCGGGCGTCGAGCAGGTCTGGACCGCGCAGGGCTGGGCGGACCGCTTCGACCTGCCGTTCGCCCGCTCCGCCAGCGGCTACGGGCAGAGCTCCGAGGAGGTCGGCCAGGTCCGGGCGTCGGGCGAGCTGCTGCTCGGCTACTACGCGGCGGTCGCCGAGCAGACCGCCGCGTACCTGGAGCGCCTCGAGCCCGACGACCTCGACGTGGTGGTCGACGAGCGCTGGGACCCGCCCGTGACCCTCGGCGTCCGGCTGGTCAGCATCGTCGGGGACAGCCTGCAGCACGCCGGTCAGGCGTCGTACGTCCGCGGCCTGCTGGAGCGTGCGGGCGCCTAGCCGCGGCCCTTCGACGACACGGCGCCGGTGAGCCCGCGGGAGTGCAGCACGTGCCGCTCGAGCGGGGCGAACACCAGCAGCTCGATGAGGATGCCGACCAGGAAGATCAGGCTGATCGAGGCGATGACCAGGGACATGTCGCTGGTCTGCCGGCCGATGTCGAGCAGCTGCCCGAGCCCGGTGCCCAGCTGCGGCGAGTAGGTGATGAGCTCGGCGGCCATGAGCGAGCGCCACGCGAACGCCCACCCCTGCTTGAGCCCCCCGAGGAAGCCGGGCAGCGCGGCGGGCAGCAGGACGTACCGGATCCGGGTCCAGCCGCGGGCGCCCAGCACCTGGCCGACGCGCAGGTACAGCGGCGGCACCTGGTCGGTCCCGGCGAGCAGGCCGTTGACGATCGACGGCACCGCGCCGAGCAGGATCACGGCGTACATCGTCGCGTTGCTGAACTGGAACCAGATGATCGCGGCCGGCACCCAGGCCACGGACGGCAGTGACTGCAGGCCGGTGATGATCGGCCCGAACGCCCGCCGCAGCAGGGGGGACGCGGCGAGCACGACCCCGATGGCCACGCCGACGATGACGGAGAGGATGAACCCGACGGCGGCCCGCTGCAGGCTGAGGCTGACCGCGCGCCAGGCGGAGCCGTCCTGGATCGAGTGCAGGAGGGTCTGCCAGGTGTCCGCCGGGCTCGGCAGCGCGTAGGGCGGCTTGAGCTCGAGGACGTAGGCGACCTGCCAGATCGCGACGAGGAGGGTCAGCGCGGCGAGGACCGGCCAGATCGCACGCCAGGCCTCCGCCCACGGGGAGCGACGGGGGACCGCGATCGGCGTCTCGAGCGCGTCGAGCCCTGCGGCGAGGTCGCGCTCGCTGGGGCGGACGGGCGCGGCTGTCTCAGTGGCCATGGCGGGCGATCTCCTCACGCAGGTGCTCGGTGATCTCGGCGCTCAGGCGCGACACCCCCGGGTCCTCGATGCGCCGCGGCTGCGGCAGGTCGACGGTCCACTCGCGCACCACGCGGCCGGGCCGCGAGGAGAGCAGGACGACGCGCTGCCCGAGCCGGACCGCCTCGCGGACGTTGTGCGTCACGAAGATCACCGCGCGGCCGGTCTCGGCCCAGATGCGCATGAGCTCCTCGTGCAGGACGTCGCGCGTGATCGCGTCGAGCGCCGCGAACGGCTCGTCCATGAGCAGCAGGTCGCCCTCCTGCGCCAGCGCACGTGCGAGGGCGACGCGCTGCCGCATGCCGCCGGACAGCTCGTGCACGCGCTTGGGTCCGGCACCCTCGAGGCGGACCAGGGCCAGCAGGCGCTGCGCCTCCTCGCGGCGCTCGGTGCGTCCGATGCCGCGCAGCCGCAGCGCGAGCTCGATGTTGGCCCCCGCGGTGAGCCACGGGTAGAGCGCGGGCTCCTGGAACATCAGCGCCGGCCGGCCACCGGTGACCTCGACCGTGCCGGACACGGGCTTGTCCAGCCCGGCCACCAGCGAGAGCAGCGTGGACTTCCCGCAGCCGGACGCCCCGAGCAGGCTGACGAACTCCCCGCGGTGGACGGTGAGGTCGATGTGCTCGAGCACGGGCGGTCGGGACGCCTCCCCGAAGTGCTGGGTGACGTCCGTCAGGCGCGCCGCGACGGCGGCCCCGGAGTCGGTGGTCACCGGGGTCGCCGTCGCGGTCGTGGTCGTCATTTGCCCGATCCCCCCAGACCTGCGTCGTCGACCGGGTCCTGGTCGTGCTCCGTCAGGACCTGGTTGAGCAGAGTCAGGTCGTAGATGCCGTGCAGGTCGGTCTCCTTGGAGACCCCCGCCGCCACGCCGTTGTCGGCCGACGTCTGCAGGCTCGACGCGATCGGGTCGAGCGTGAGGCGCAGGTTGCCCCAGGCCCGGTCGAGCACGTCCTGGGAGAGCGGCTTGCCGCTGAGCTTCTCGATCGCCGCGTTGGCCGTCGTCTTGGCCGCGTCGGGGTTCGCCGTGATCCACTCGTTCGTCTCGTACTCGGCCTCGATGAGCTTCTTCACCGTGCCGGGGTACTTCGAGAGGTAGTCGGTCGAGACGATGAGGTGCGTGGTGACGAAGTCGCCGTCGGGCCACAGGTCCTTCTCGTCGACGAGCACGTGCGCGCCCGCGTCGACGACCAGGCGCGACGCCCACGGCTCGGGGAGCCAGGCGCCGTCCACCGTGCCGGCCTTGAACGCGTCGAGCGTCTGCGAGTTCTCCTGCGGCGCGATGGTCACGTCGCTCTCGCCGCCGGTCAGCGACGTCTTGAGCCCGTTGTCGTCGAGCCACGCGCGCAGGGCCACGTCCTGGGTGTTGCCCAGCTGCGGCGTCGCCAGCGTGGTGCCCTTGAGGTCGGCCGGCTTGTCGATGCCGTCGCGGACCACCAGCTGGGCCCCGCCCGACGTCGCGCCGCTGACGATGCGGATCGCGTCGCCGTTCGACTGCGCGAATGCGTTGATGGCGGGGTTGGGGCCGACGAACGACGCGTCGATCGCGCCGCCGAACAGGCCCTCGACGGCGGCGGGGCCGGCGTTGAAGATCTGCGTGGTGAGCTTCGTGTCGCCGAGGGCCTTCTGGTAGGTCCCGTCGTCGACGCCGACCAGCGCGTTGGCGTGCGTGAGGTTGGCGAAGTAGCCGAGCCGCAGCTCGGGCGCCTCGGCCAGCGGGGCGTCGGCGGAGGGTGTGGCGGACTCGGTGGCGGGGCTGTCGGCGGCGGCACCCGACGAGCAGGCGGCCAGCGAGGCCGTGAGGAGGGCGGTGAGAGCGAGGGCGACGCGGCGCGTGGTCCGGGCGGTCATGTCAGGTCCTTGGGGTGTCGAGGGCGAACGGTCGGTGAGCGGGCGGGCTCAGCGACATCGCGACGACGGCACGCGGACAAGGATGTGGGTGGACGCCATGAGGCGTGACCTCCGTGGGGGACGGGGGTGGCGGTGCGTCGAGCTGCCGTCAGGTGCGGCGGGGCGTCGAGCGCTCTGCCGGGGGACGGGCGGAGCTGGGTTCAGGCGGTCCGCGGACAGCAGGGGCGCGCGGCAGCCGTGACGACGGGACAACACGTCGTGACGGGGCGGCGGCCGGTGAGCATGGGACGAGGATGACCTGTCCGGGCGACCGGGAACACCCATGTCTCATATGTTGATCGACGTACTCAGGATTTGGGCAGCCGTTCAGCCGCCGTAGAGTCGCGCAGGTGCAGTGCTCCTACTTCGACGCGTACCGCTGCCGGTCGTGCACGTGGATGGGCCGCCCGCACGGGGAGCAGGTCGCGGACAAGGAGCGGCACTGCCGGCACCTGCTGGGTGAGCGTGCCGACCTGACCTGGCTCCCGCCGGTCAGCGGCCGGGAGTCCGGGTACCGGAACAAGGCGAAGATGGTCGTCGGCGGCACCGTCGCCGAGCCGACGCTGGGCATCCTCGACGCCGAGGGCGGGGGAGTCGACCTGCAGGGCTGCGGCCTCTACCCCGAGAGCCTCTCGGCGACCTTCCCGGTGCTGGCGGCGTTCGTCACGCGCGCGAACCTGACGCCCTACGACGTGCCGGCGCGCACCGGGGAGCTCAAGAACCTGCTGGTCACGCAGTCGCCGGACGGTGAGCTGATGCTCCGGTTCGTGCTGCGTTCCCAGGAGCCCGTCGCCCGCATCCGCAAGCACCTGCCCTGGCTGCTCGACGCGGTCCCGGGCCTGCGGGTGGTCTCGGTCAACCTCCTGCCCGACCACAAGGCCGTGCTCGAGGGCGAGCGCGAGATCCTGCTCACCGCGGACGAGACCCTGCGCATGCGCGTCAACGGCATCGACATGCACCTGCGCCCGCAGAGCTTCTTCCAGACCAACACCGAGATCGCCGCGGCGCTGTACCGCCACGCGACGGCCTGGGTCGACGAGCTGGCCCCGGCGAGCCTCTGGGACCTGTACTGCGGGGTCGGCGGGTTCGCCCTGCACTGCGCCGACCCCGGCCGCGACGTCGTCGGCATCGAGACCAGCACCGAGGCGATCGCGAGCGCCACGTCGAGCGCGTCCGACGCCGGGCTGTCCCGCGTGCGGTTCGCCGCGGGCGACGCGACGGCCTTCGCGGTCGGAACGGGCCGGGCCCCGGAGCTCGTGATCGTGAACCCCCCGCGGCGCGGGATCGGCGACGAGCTCAGCCGGTGGCTGGAGGCCTCGGAGGTCCGGCACGTCGTCTACTCCAGCTGCAACGCCGCGTCGCTGGCCAGGGACCTCGCGGCGATGCCGTCGCTGCGGCCGCGCCGGGCCCAGGTGCTCGACATGTTCCCGCAGACCACGCACTACGAGGTGCTGACCCTGCTGGAGCGCGTCTAGGCGTCCAGCAGGGCGATGACCTCGTCGGTCGTCCCGGTCTCGCCGATGCGCGGGAAGATCCGCGCCACGCTGTTCTCGTGCGCCTCGGCGCTCATGTCGGTCATCGCGTCGACCGCGAGCGTGACGTTGAGCCCGTGCTCGTGGGCCGCGCGGGCCGTCGACTCGACACCGGCGCTCGTCGCGACCCCGACGACGACCACCTGCGTGACCCCGAGGCCCGCGAGCAGCTCCGCGAGGCCGGTCTCGTGGAATGCGCCCCACGTCCGCTTGGCGATCAGGTGGTCGCCGGGCTGCGGGGTGAGCTCCGCGACCAGGTCGGCGAAGCCCTCGGGCACCGGGGCGTTGCCCGAGCGCAGCGGGGCCTCCGTGCGCCCCGGGGCGCGGCCCAGCGCCCGGACGAGGACGACGGGCAGGTCGTGGCTGCGGAAGGCGTCGGCGAGCTGCGCGGAGCGGCGGACGACGTCGGCCGTCGGGTGCGCCGTGGGCAGGCTGACGATGCCGTTCTGCAGGTCGATGACGATGAGGGCGGTGGCGGGGTCGAGGGTGCTCAGGGTCATGAGGAGTGCCTTTCGAGTCGGAGCGAGCGGTCGAGGACGGAGACGAGGAGGAGCGCGATGCCGCAGACGAGCATCAGCGCGGCGAGGCGGTGGAGGCCCCCGGTGTGGGCGCCGGTGGCGTACGCGGCGGCGACGACGGCCGCGGCCACGATCGCGCCGAGATAGGTGAACGTCCGCAGCAGCCCCGCGGCCGACCCCATGCGCTCGGTCTCGGCCTGGCGGTACAGGGCGTTCTGGTTGGCGAGGCCGTTGAGCCCCTGGCTGACGCCGACCAGGCCGGCCAGGCCGATGAGCACCCAGGTGGCGGTCGCGGTGCCGGCCAGGAGCAGCAGCGTGCAACCGACGATCAAGGAGCAGCTGCCGATCACGAGCTTGCCCCGCAGCTCCCGGTACCGGCCCGAGACGGCCGACGCGACGACCGCGGCGAGCGACATCGGCAGCAGCAGCAGGCCCGCGGCCGCGGCGCTCATGCCGCGACCGGCCTCGAGCCACTGCACGTAGCCGTAGAGGAACGCGTAGATCGCGGTCGAGTTGAGCAGCTGCCGCCCGAACGTCGCCAGGAGCGGGACGTTGCCGCGCAGCAGCCGCAGGTCGAGGAACGGCTCGGCCACGCGCAGCTCGCGCACGGCCAGGGCGGTCGCGGAGGCGAGCGTGATCGCCAGCAGGTACCAGTCCCCGGCGCGGGGGTTCATGAGGAAGAGCATCAGGGCGGTGAGCATCGCGGCGAACAGGCCGATGCCGGGCAGGTCGAGGCGGCTCACCGAGCCTGTCCGCGACGTCGCCGTCCGGGGCAGCCGCAGCCAGCCCAGGATCAGGCACGCGATCGACAGCGGGATGTTGATGGTGAAGATCGTGCGCCAGCCGCCCACCGCGATCAGCAGTCCGCCGAGCGTCGGGCCGATGATGGCGACGCTCTGGTTGGCGACGGACAGGGCCGTGAGGATGCCGGTCGGGCTGTCCTGGCCGGTCCGCAGCGACTCGCTGCGCAGCAGGGACATCGCCGCCGGGAACGCGGCGCAGGTGCCCAGCCCGAGCAGCACCCGGGAGCCGACGAGCACGCCGAGGTCGGGCGCGAGCGCGCCGGCGACCCCCGCGATCCCGACCAGGGCGGTGCCGACGAGGTACAGCCGGCGCGGGCCGAACAGGTCGACCAGGCGACCGACCACCGGCTGGCCGACGGCGGTGGCCAGGTACAACGCCGAGACCAGCCAGACGGTCTGCGACGGGGGAGCGCCGAGCGCGAGCCCGATCGGGATCAGCGCGACCGCGAGCATCGACGAGTTGATCGGGTTGAGCACCGACCCCAGGATCAGCGGGGCGGTCAGGCGGCGGTCGAACCCCGTGGCGACCGCCGTCACGGCTGGGTCAGGCGGTCGAGCAGGACGAGGGCGTCGAGGATCGTGCGCCGCTCGTCCTCGGAGTACCGGTCCTGCAGGGCGCTGGCCAGCCACTCCTCGCGCGCCTGGCGGTCCCCGGCCAGCCGCGCGCGGCCCTCCTCGGTGAGCGACACGAGCTGGCGTCGGCCGTCGTCCGGGTCGGGGTCGCGACGGACCAGGCCGCGCTCGTCGAGCGCGGCGAGGGTCGCGGCCACCGACTGCGGGCGGACGCGCTCGACCTGCGCGAGCGCGCTGGCGGTGGCGGCGCCGTCCTTGTCCAGGCGGCTGAGCACGGAGGCCTGGGACGGCGTGAGCTCGCTGACGCCGGAGACCTCCCGGAGCCTGCGTCGGAGCCGGCCGAACACGACGCGCAGCTCGCGAGCGGCGGTGGCGGCGGTCTCGTCCATGCCGTCAGCCTAAATTCAACAGTTCAAACTGTCCAGTTGAGACTGTCGATCTGCGCCACCCGGACGGCCCCTGGCCGTGCGCGAGCCGGGGAGGTAGGAAGAGGCCATGCACAGTGGCAGCCTCCCCGTCATCGTCGTCGGCGGAGGCCCCGCCGGGCTCGCCGTCGCCGCGTCCCTGGGTCGCCGCGGCGTCCGCGCCCTGGTGCTGGAACGGTCCGACGCCGTCGGCGCGTCCTGGCGTCGGCACTACGAGCGGCTCCACCTGCACACCACGCGCCGCGGGTCGAGCCTGCCCGGCATGGTGATCCCGCGGCGCTACGGACGCTGGGTCGCGCGGGCCGACGTCGTGCGCTACCTCGAGACCTACACCACGCACCACCGGCTGCGCGTCCGCACCGGGGTCGAGGTCGCCCGGATCGACCGGGACGTCGACGGCACCTGGCGTGTGGAGACGACGGCTGGCGAGTCGCTGAGCGCACGAGCCGTGGTGGTGGCGACCGGCTACAACCACACGCCCGTCCCGCCCGCATGGCCCGGCCGCGCGACGTACACCGGCGAGATCGTGCACGCCTCGGACTACCGCAACCCGGGCCCGTATCGCGGGCGGGACGTGCTCGTCGTCGGCGTCGGCAACACGGGAGCCGAGATCGCCGTCGACCTGACCGAGGGTGGCGCCTCCCGCGTGCGGCTGGCGATCCGGACGCCTCCGCACATCGTCCGACGGTCCAACTTCGGCTGGCCGGCGCAGGGGACCGGCATCCTCGTGCGGCACCTGCCGGTGCCCGTGGTCGACCGGATCGCGCGCGGTGTCGCCCGGGTCGAGGTGCCGGACCTGTCGGAGTTCGGACTCCCTCGGCCGACCACCGGGCTCTACTCGCGGGTGCTGGTCGGGTCCGTGCCGGTGCAGGACGTCGGGCTCATCGCGGCGGTGCAGGCCCGCGCGGTCGAGCCGGTCGCGGCTGTCGAGTCCTTCGACGGCGCCGACGTCGTGCTCGCCGACGGCTCCCGGATCCAGCCCGAGGTGGTCATCGCCGCCACCGGCTACAGGCGCGGGCTGGAGCAGCTCGTCGGCCACCTCGACGTCCTCGACACGCACGGCATGCCGGTCGCCCGCGGCCCGCAGACGACGTCGACGGCCCCCGGGCTGTACTTCGTGGGCTACAACCAGCCGATCAGCGGACTCCTGCGCGAGGCGCGGATCGACGCCGTGCGCGTGGCGCGGGCAGTGGCGCGCTAGCCGGCGGACCGCTGCCGCCAGGCGCTCCACGCGCCCGTCGACCACAACGCCCAGGCCACCAGCAGCGGCTGGAAGAGCAGGCGGATCGCGCGGGCACGGTCGGAGTCGAGGTGGAAGGCGTCCGTGCGCGTGACCAGCTGGGAGATGTTGCCCGGGAAGATCGCGACGAAGAACGCGGCGGCGATCGCCCCGACGGTGACGCGCTGCTTCGGCAGGGCGACGAGCGCACCGCCGATCGCCAGCTCGGCCACGCCCGACCCGAGGACCACGGCGTCGGCGCTCACCGGGATCCACGGCGGCACTTGCGCGCGAAACTCGGTGCGGCTCCAGGTGAGGTGGCTGGTGCCGGCGAACAGGAGGCCCGCGCCGAGCGCGATCCGGCCGATGGTGCGGGGGAGACTCTGCGGCATCCGGTCAGCGTGCCACGCAGGGGCGGGGCGCGCCCGCGGGGCTGCTCACCGCCACGTCGTGGCTGGTCCCTGCCGCGTCACCGCACGAACCGGTACCGCAGGTGCGTGGCCTGAGCCGTCGCGACGACCTCGGTGCGCTCGAGCTCCGTCACGCCGGAGCCGACGTGATCGAGCAGCCGGACGCCGCGGTGCAGCAGGGCCGGGACGAGGGTGAGCAGCAGCTCGTCGGCCAGCCCGGCCGCGATGACCTGCTGGCAGATCTCGGCGCCGCCCATGACCAGCACGTCCCGGTCGCCCGCGGCTCCGCGCGCCTGGGTCACTGCGCTCTCGACTCCGTCGGTGATGAAGGTGAACGTCGCGCTGGGCATCGGCCGGGGTTCGTGCGCGCGGTGCGTCACGACGAACGTCGGCACCGGCCAGGGGGTGTCGCCCCACAGCTCGACGCCGACGTCGTAGGTACGTCGCCCCACGACGACCGCGCCCGTGCTCGCGTGCTGGGCGGCCGCGACGGAGGCGTCGTCCCCCTCGGCGGAGGTCCCTCCGGCGGCGACGGCGCGGTCGGCGTCCTCGTCGGGGAACAGCCATCGGTGCAGGCGCTCACCGCCGATCCCCAGCGGTGCCGCGTCCGACGTGTCCGGCCCGGCGCTGAAGCCGTCCAGCGAGACCGATGCGCTGACCCTGACGATGCCCACGATGCCCTCCTCGTCCGTCGATCCCTTCACGGTAGGGACGCAGTGGTGCACCGGTAAGGTCCACTTCTGTGCCCGTCGAGTGGTCCAGCTCGCCGCCGGAGCTGCTGCTCCGGCTGGACCGGGACGCGCCCGGGCTGCTCCGGGACCAGCTCGAGACGGCGGTCCGGGTGGCCGTCCGGGACGGGCGGCTCGCGCCGGGGGAGCGGCTGCCGTCCTCGCGAGCCCTGGCGGCCCGGCTCGGTGTCGCGCGGGGCGTCGTCACCGAGTGCTACGCCCAGCTGCAGGCCGAGGGGTACCTGCGCTCGCAGCGGGGAGCGGCGACCTGGGTGGCCGACACCGGCACCGTCCGGACCGACGGCGCCGTGTCGTCCGCCGTCCCGCCCGTCGTGTGGCAGGTGGACCTGCGGCCCGGGATCCCCGACCTCGACTCGTTCCCTCGCGCGGACTGGGGGCGCTGTCTGCGGGAGGCGCTGCGCGACGCCCCCAACGCGATGCTCGGGTACGCCGGACCCGAGGGCGTCCCCGAGCTGCGCGAGGTGCTCGCCGCCTACCTCTCCCGGGTCCGCAACGCCCGCGCGCGCCCGTCGGAGCTCGTGGTCACCGCGGGCTTCGCGCAGGGCCTGCAGGTCGTGCTGCGGGCGTTGATGGCGCGCGGCCTGACGACGCTCGCCGTCGAGGATCCCGGCGATCGTGACTCGTCCGCGCTCGCGGCGGAGCTCGGGCTCGTGGTCGTCGCGGTGCCGGTCGACGACGACGGGATCGACGTGGACGCCCTCGCCGCGACGTCGGCCGGCGCCGTCCTGGTGACGCCGGCGCACCAGTCGCCCACCGGGGTGCTGCTCAGCCCGTCGCGCCGCCGGCAGCTGGTGGAGTGGGCGCGCGAGCGCGGGGCCACGGTGCTCGAGGACGACTACGACGCCGAGTTCCGGTACGGCGACGAGCCGGTCGGCGCCTTGCAGGGCCTCGCGCCCGACCGCGTCGTGCTGCTGGGCTCGGTGAGCAAGTCGTTGGCACCGGCGCTCCGGTTGGGGTGGGCGCTGTGCCCGCCCGGCCTCGCCTCCGAGGTCGCTGTCCTGCGGGAGCGCGCCGACCGGGGATCGCCCGTGCTCGACCAGCTGGCCCTCGCGCTGCTCGTGCGATCCGGGCGGTACGACCGTCATCTGCGGCGCATGCGAGCGCGCTACGCCGCGCGGCGGACTGAGCTCGTCGACGCGCTGCAGCGCAACGCGCCCGGCATCGAGGTCGCCGGCCTGGCGGCGGGGTTCCACCTCGTCGTCACGCTCGGCGGCAGGCGGGACGAGCAGGCGATCGTCGACGAGGCAGCGAAGCGGTCGGTCGGCCTGCATGCGATGGCGCAGTACCGGGCCGTGTCGTCCGGCGAGTGCGCGCAGCTGGTGCTCGGGTTCGGGAGCGTGCGGTCGTCCGCCGTCGGCGACGGCATCGCGCGGATCGCGGACCTGCTGCGCTGAGCGCGATCGATCGCGGCGCAGGGGTTGACCGCCGCGATTCGTCGTCGTACGTTGAAGGCGTCGCTTAATTAAGGAGTTGCTCACATGCCGGCACGGGACAGCCTCAGCGTGGTGTTCGCCGCGCTCGCGGACCCGACCCGGCGGGCGATCCTCACGCAGCTCTCGCAGGGGCCGACGACCGCCGGTGAGGTGGCCGCCCCGTTCGCCATGAGCCGGTCCGCCGTCTCGCAGCACCTGCGGGTGCTCGAGGAGGCGGGACTCATCGAGCGCACGGTCACGGCCCAGTGGCGCACCTGTGCGCTGCGCACGGAGCCCCTGGACGAGGTCGCCACCTGGGTCGACGGACACCGCCGGCACTGGGAGGAGCGCTTCGACCTGCTGGACGAGCGACTGCGACACATCCGACAGACCCGAGAAGAGGCAGACCATGATTGAGACGGACCAGAAGGCCTTCACCATCACGCGCATCTTCGACGCCCCGCGCGCCGCGATCTGGCAGGCGTGGACGGACCCCGCCGAGGCCGCGCACTGGTGGCACCCGCGCGGCCTGGTGACCCCCCGCGACTCGGTCGAGATCGACGTGCGCCCGGGCGGCAGCTACCGGTACACGATGATCGCGCCCGACGGCAGCGAGTACCCGACCGCCGGCACGTACCGCGAGGTGGTCGAGCCCGAGCGGCTCGTCTTCACCTGGGCCTCCCCGGGCGACCCCGACGCGCTCGCGCCGGTGATCACCGTGACGCTCGAGGACCTCGGGGCACGCACCCGCATGATCTTCCACGTCGACGGCGTCGGCGGGCAGCCCGGCGACGGGGACGTCTACGACGGGTGGGACTCGGCGTTCGACGTGCTCAGCGACCAGCTCGTCTGAGCGCCAGCACCACGACGAGAGGCCACAGCGCCTCTGCACCGGCGACGGCGCGTTCGGTCAGCCCGACCGCGCCGCCGCCGGCCTGCAGCTCGACGACGAACACCCCGAGCAGTCCGACCAGCACCGCGGAGGCTCCGACGGCGACGGCCGGCCCCAGGATGCCGGTCGCCCCGCGGCGCCTGGCGACCGCCGGCCAGAGCGCGAGGGCGCCGAACCCGATGCCCGCGGCGATGCCGTGGGCCGTCGGGTAGGCGTCGACGGGGAGTGCTGCGACGGCGAGCGTGGCGGCACCGCCCAGCGCGTGCAGCAGCCGGGCGGTGCGGGGAACAGGTCGCAGCCCGGCCGCGGTCACCATGTGCGCGACGCCGGTGATCGCCAGCCCCGCGGTCATGACCCAGGGGTCGGTCGCGGTCGACGCCGCCAGCGCGCTGATGGTCTCCTGCACCGGGTCGAACGACGGCTGCAGCGCCGCCGCCAGGGTCCAGCCGCCGACCATGGCGACGGGGGCGGCGATCGCGGACGCGAGGGCCCAGCGGGGGACGTCCATGGTCTCTGGGGCTGCCTTCTGCTCGGGGCTGTCGGAGACTGGGGTTCGTGACCGACCACCCCGACGGACTGGTCTTCGAGGACGACTTCGACGCTCCCGACCTCGATCCTGCCGTGTGGCTGCCGCACTACCTGCCGGCGTGGAGCTCTCGTGAGCTGACCGCCGCGTCGTACGAGCTGCGCGGCTCCTGCCTGCGCCTGTACATCCCGCCCGCGCAGGACCTTTGGTGTGCGGGCGACCACCTGCCGCCGACCCGTGTGTCCGGCATCCAGTCCGGGAACTGGTCCGGCCCCGTGGGCGGCACCCGCGGGCAGCAGCCGTACCGCGACGGGCTCGTCGTGCGCGAGGCGCAGGAGCCGTTCGCGGGCTGGACGCCGAGCGGTGGGCTCGTCGAGCTCCGCGCGCGAGCCGTGCTGTCACCCCGGTCGATGGCCGCGTTCTGGCTGGTCGGGCTCGAGGACTCGCCCGAGCGGAGCGGCGAGATCTGCGTGATGGAGGTGTTCGGCGACGCACTGCGGCCTGGGTCCGCCGAGGTCGGCGTGGGCCTGCACCCGTTCCGCGACCCCGCGCTCGTCGAGGACTGGGCCGCCGCGCGGCTGCCGCTCGACGTCGCGGCGTTCCACACCTACGCCGTCGACTGGAGCCCCGAGCGGGCCGAGTTCCTGGTCGACGGCGTCCTGGTGCGCAGCTGCGCGCGACCGCCCACGTACCCGATGCAGATGATGCTGGCGGTGTTCGACTTCCCGGAGCGGTCCGTGGGCGACGACGCCGACCTGGTGCCCGAGCTGGTCGTCGACAGCCTGCGGGGGTACGCCCGCGCTTGACCAGCGCCGCGGCTGCCCGGGGTTCGGGTCCGCGGTCAGGCGTGCGTGGACCTGTGGCGTCACCGCCTCACCGCCTCATTGCGTCGCCCCGTCGCCGCGTCACCCCCCGCGCCCCCTTGTCCTCGTCACGGCGTCACGGCGTCACGGCGTCACGGCGTCACGGGGTCACAGCGCCACGGCGTCACGTCGTCGCGCACCGCGAGCCGCCCACAGCCCGCGCGGCGAGCTGCCCATCCACAGCATCGCCCTTGGTCGCAGCCGATGTCAGTGGACATTCGTACACTTGTACGAGCGGTGAAGGCCATCGGCGAAGGAGGTAGCGGACATGACGGCTGTGCTCGAACCCGGCACGTCCGAGCTCGACGTCCCGTGGCCGTTCTGGGCCGACGCCGTGGCGTGGGAACCCTGCCCGTCGCACGAACCGCCCGACTGGTCCGAGCCCTACGTCCCCGACCCGCTGCCCGAGTTCACCTACCGCGTAGTGGACCCGTTCGTCGACGGGCCCGCGTACCCGAGCGACGCCGTGCGTATGTTGCCGTCGTTCCCGGTGGCCGGGCCCCGGCTCTCGGTGTCGGCGCTCGCGGGAACCCTCGAGTCGGTCGACCCCGCCGACCTGCCGGGTGCACACCTGGTCAACGCGATCATGGGCTGGGAGCAGACGATCGCCGCCGCGCAGGCGAGGCAGGCGGCGTTCGTGCGCGAGCTTGCCGCGCGGAGCGGTCCGGACGTCCTGCGGATCACCGGTGACGAGCTGGCCAGTGCCCTGGTGTGCACTCGGCAGGCAGCCGAGCGACTGGTCGTGCGGGCGCAGTCGGCCGCTGACTTCCCGTCGCTCTCCGATGCCTGGTCCGCCGGGCTGATCGGTACCCGCAAGGTCGACGTGATCCTCGACGAGGTCGCGGTGGCCGATCGCGCGTCGGCCGACGGCGTGGTGGTGAACGCGGTGGCCGCAGCCGACGGGATGACCGCGCCGCAGCTCGCCCGGCACGTGCGGGCGGCCGTGATCGGCGCGGACGACGAGGCGGCCCGGCGTCGCGCCGCCCGGGGGCGCGACGACCGGCGCGTCGAGCTGACGCCCGCGCTCGACTCGATGGCGTGGATCGGGGCGTACCTGCCGGCCGACCAGGCGCTCGCGGCGTTCACCACGGTGGACGCGCTCGCGGGCACCACACGCGTCGACGGCGACGAGCGCACCGCGGACCAGCGGCGGGCCGACGCGTTCGCGGACATCTTCCTGGGCATCCTCGACCGCCAGTCGACGCCCGACGGTCGGCCGCTCCCGACGCGGGGCGGCCGGCGCGTGTCGGTGCAGCTGACCGTCGCGGCGACCACGCTCCTCGGGCTCGACGACGATCCGGGCTACCTCGGCTCGTTCGGTCCCATCCCCGCGTCGATGGCGCGTGAGATCGCGCAGGACGGCACGTGGCGCCGGGTGCTGACCGACCCCGCGGGTCAGGTGTGCGAGGTCGGATCCGCGACCTATCGGCCGGGCGCCGACCTCACGCGCCTGGTCCAGGTGCGCGACCAGACCTGCACCTTCCCGGGCTGCCGGCAGCCTGCCGTGCGTTGCGATCTCGACCACCGCGAGCCCTACGACCACAGCCGGCCCGGTGACGGCCAGACCTGCGAGGCGAACCTGCACTGCCTGTGCCGGCACCACCACCAGGCCAAGACGGAGGGCCGCTGGAAGGTCACCTACGACCGGTCCTCCGGCATCTCCACGTGGACCAGCCCGCTCGGTCTCACGCGCGATCGACATCCACAGCCCGTCCTCGCGGCGGCGTCGTCCCAGCGCCACCGACCGCCGCTCCCTCCGCCACCGCCCCGCGACTGGGGCGACCCACCGTTCTGACGGCTCGTCGACGGCTCGATCGCGGCCCGCAGCGGCCTACTCTCGACCCATGGCCGTGCTCACCAGGAACAACGTCGTGCTCTCGGGCGTCCCGGGTGCGCCGGCGTTGGTGTTCGCGCACGGGTTCGGCTGCGACCAGAGCATGTGGCGGTTCGTCGCGCCCGCGTTCGAGGCAACGCACCGGGTGGTGCTGTTCGACCACGTGGGCGCGGGCGGCTCGGACCTCTCCGCGTACGACCCCGAGCGGTACGCCTCGCTCGACGGCTACGCGGACGACGTGGTGCAGCTCCTGGCCGAGCTCGACCTCGGACCGGCCGTGTTCGTCGGCCACTCCGTCAGCGCGATGATCGGCGCCCTCGCCTCGGTCCGGCGCCCGGAGCTCTTCGACCGGCTGGTGCTCGTGGGTCCCAGCCCGCGCTACGTCGACGACGACGGCTACCGGGGCGGTTTCACGGCCGTGGAGATCGACGAGCTGCTCGAGACCATGGACGACAACTACCTCGGCTGGTCTGCGTTCATCGCGCCGGTGATCATGGGCAACTCGGACCGGCCCGAGCTGGGCGACGAGCTGACCAACTCGTTCTGCCGCACGGACCCGGCGATCGCCAAGCGGTTCGCGCGGACCACGTTCCTGTCCGACAACCGCGCGGACCTGGCCTCGGTGACGACCCCGGCGCTGGTCCTGCAGTGCCGCGAGGACGTCATCGCGCCGCCGGCGGTCGGGCGCTACGTGCACGAGCACCTCGCGGACAGCGAGCTGGTCCTCCTCGACGCCGTCGGGCACTGCCCCAACCTCAGCGCGCCCGACCAGGTCGTCGCCGCGATCACCACCTACCTCGCCCATGCCGCCGTCCGGACGTAGCCACGCCTGGGACGTCGCACCCGTCGCCCTGCTGCGGCTCGACGGCGACGGCCTGATCGTCGACGCCAACCGGATGTTCCTCGACCTGGTCGGTCGCGAGGCGGGGACCCTCTTGGGCGCGACCCGGCTCAGCGAGCTGCTGTCGGTGGGCGGCCGGATCTACTGGGAGACCCACCTGTCCCCACTGCTGCACATGCAGGGTCGGATCGACGAGGTCGCGGTCGAGCTCCGCGGTCCGGGCGGGCGGGTGCCCGTCCTGATGTCGGCCTGCGTCTGGACCTCCGACGATGGCGCGACCCGCGGAGTGGACGTCGCGATGTCCCGCGCGACGGAGCGGTCCCGCTACGAGCGGGAGCTGCTCGCGGCCCGGGCAGCCGCCGACAGCGCCGCAGCGCAGGAGGCCCTGGTCGCCCACGAGCTGCAGCTCGCGCTGCTCACCACCGACCTGCCGACGGGGAGCCGGTTCTCGGTGACCTCGGAGTACCGGCCCGGTGTGCAGGCGCTCGAGGTCGGCGGCGACTGGTACGACGCGTTCGTGCTCGACGACGACGTGCTCGCGGTGGTCGTCGGCGACGTCGTCGGTCGTGGGCTGCGGGCCGCCACCGCGATGGGCCAGCTGCGCAGCGCGGTCCGTGCCATCGCCGGTCCCGGCGTCGGGCCCGCCGCGCTGCTCTCCCGGCTCGACCGCTTCGTCGAGCAGGCCGGCGTCGGGTTCATGGCGACGATCGCGTACGCCGAGGTCGAGCTGGGCACCGGCCGCGTCCGGTACGCGTGCGCCGGCCATCTGCCGCCGTTGCGGCTCTCGGCAACGGGCGCGCACGAGTTCCTCTGGGAGGGCCGCTCGACACCTCTCGGCATCGGCAGCCAACGGGTCGAGGCCGAGATCAGCCTCGACCCGCACGACCTGCTCGTGCTGTACACGGACGGCCTGGTCGAGCGGCGCGACCGCCCCCTGGGCGCGGGTCTCGACGTGCTCGCCGAGGCCGCGGCCACCCTCCTCGAGCCGTCGGGCTCGGTGACCTCGCTGGTCACGGACCTGCTGGCGCACGCGGGCGGGGAGCGCGACGACGTGTGCGTGCTGGTGGCCTCGTGGGCGGGTGCCGGCCGCACGCCGACGGCGTGATCCTCCCTGTCGTGGGAGTTGACGCCACGTAGTGTGGCTCTTCGGACTTCTGGTGGGGTGGCTCGCCCACGGCTGATCCCTGTTCGCGTTGCGATCTAGCCTTGCGACGCGTTCGGATCAGCGCCCCCCTCGTACACGTAGACGTCGATGTGGTCGCCCTTGAGCACCAATCGCGTGAGACTGTCGGTCCCCATGATGTCTGCGATGGTGTCGAGGCCGTTGAGGGAACACCCCTCGGCGGCGCGCCCCCCGTCGCTGATCGGTTGGCCGGCGACAGCCACAAGCAGGCAGGTCATGCCGTAGCGAGACTCTCCGCTCCAGACGTTGATGTCCCAGGGGTCGGGGCCGTAGAAGTCCTCGTAGCGCTTCAGCTCTCCGGGACTGATCCCTAGAGCGTCGAGTTTGCCCCCCGGATCGTGCGGCTGATCGGCGGCGGCACCGTCCGACTTCAGTGCGAGCATGTGATCCGGTGCGGGCACGTAGGACCCACCTCCCTGCCCACTACGGACCGGTGGCGTCTCCTCGGTCGCAGTCTCGGCCGGGATGGGAGTGGACTGATCAGCAAGCAGCTGCACCACCGACGCGGTGACGGCCACGTTGAGGGCGAGGGTCGCGATGGCGCCGGCGACGATCAACGAGCGGCGGCGCCACCACGGTACCGGCGGGGCTCGGTTGATCGCGTCTGAATCGGCGGTCGAGCCCTCGGCGGGGTCTTGCTCAATCACCGACGTTCCGGCACGCTCATGCGCGGCGAACACCCCGCCGACAGGCTGCGGGACCGACGTCGGAGCAGAACGCGACCCTTCGACGGTCTCGGCGACCGGGATGCGTTCCGGGATCGGAGCGGGGACCCCTGTGGCGGCATCGCCGACCGGAGTCGCCTGTCGACGTTGGGCGGCCTCCAGTTCGGCGAGCCGAGCCTGAGCCGCCTCATCCCCCGCAATGTCAGCATCCGGTCCGAAAGCGCGTCGTCGCAGGCGCGCCAGCTCGTCCGCTTGTTCGGACTCGACCCCCCGCGGGGCATCCATACCCTCATTGTCCCCCCGCGCACGACATGGGGCGAGGGGTGACCGGACGTCGCGAAAGCTGGAGGTCACTGGCTCTTCGGACTTCTGGTGGGGGTGGCGGCGCGCCGGTGAGCCGGGTGCCCGGATGATGTGGTCGGCTACCGCGCGAACGTGGTGTTCTCGATGATTCGGACTACGACCAAGCACCGCGGGAAGTCGTCGTGGGCGTGACGGCCTCGACGCGTTCGTACTCGTGGCGGCTCGGACGGCAGCAGCGCTACTCGTGGCGGGTGGCCGTCATCGTCGACGAGCTGACCGGCCTCCTCCAGCGGACCGGCAGACTGTCTCAGCTCGCGCGGCCGGATCTGCTGGATCGCGTGGCCTCCGAGGTGGCGCCGACAGCGCCGGCTCGTGCGAGAGCATTGGTGCGCACGGATCTTCTGGCCCTGGAGCGCTTCATCGGAGGCCGCCGGGCGTATGAGCGTCACCTGTCCGCGATCATCGAGGATGCTCCTGTGCCCCACGAGTGACGCACGGGGGCCCTCCCGCTCAGAGGTTCCGGTCGGGACGAGGCGTCCCTCGCCCCGACCGGAACGGTCGGGCTACAGCCCCGGGTTCGCGTTGTGCACGAGCTCGAGCGCCATCTGCGGGAACCAGTCGCCGGCGGCCGGGTCGGCGTAGCCGCGCACCGGGTCGATACCTCCGGCGGGGGCCCAGCGCGTGCACTGGCCGTCGGACTCGCCGGGGATCTTCACCCAGAGGTAGGCGTCCACGTACGGGCTGCCGGTGGTGAGCGTCGGCTTGAGTCCGAGGCCGCGTCCGGGCGGGTTGCACCAGACCTGCGGGTCACCGGCGGGGCTGCCGGCGGGTGCGGTCCACGGGCCCTGACCGTTGCGGCTGGTGTCGATCACGGCGTGCGTCAGGACGTCGGGCCCGCTGGGCGGGTTGGGGCCGTTGGTGACGTTCTCCGTGTACCAGGCGTCGGTCAGGGTCCAGGTGCTGAAGTCGGCGGGATCGGCCGGGTAGTACTGCGAGTTGCAGTAGTCGAAGTGGCCGATGCGCCAGCCGCCCTCGGCCGGGTTGGTGCCGTACCAGAGGCACTGCGAGATCCAGGAGGCGAACTTCACCTGGCGCTCGGACGTCTCGTAGTTGGACACGTTGAGGAAGAAGCCGTCCGCCTTCTCGACGCCCGCCTTGTGCAGCCGGTCGGCGATGTCGCCGACGCCGAGCCAGCCGGAGTGCGTGCCATCGAGGTAGACGGAGGTGTTCGGCAGGGCGGTGAGCCGGTCGACCGCGCCGTTGACCTGAGCGAAGCGGTCCGAGGCCGCGGTCGCCGAGTTCAGCTCGGCGGGCTGGCACCATTCCTTCGCGCCGTTGATCGAGGTGTACCAGGGGATGATCCCGAGGCCGTCGGGCTCGAGCAGCACGATGGCCTGCCCGTCGCCGACGCCGGCCGAGAACCCGTCGATCCACGCCAGGTACGCCGCCGTGTCCGCCGCGCCGCCCGCGGAGTACTGCGCGCAGTCGCGGAACGGCAGGTTGTACGCAACCAGCACGGGGACCGAGTGCGTGATCCTGGCTTGGAGCATCGTCTTCTGGACGGCCTTCTTCACGTCCTTGGGCGTTCCCGACGTGAACCAGACCGCCTGCGGCGTCGCGGCCATCTTCGTGAGCGCTGCCGCGTCGGACCACTCGTGCGCCTTCACCAGCTGCTTGATCTGCTGGACGGCGCCGGTGTCCGGCGGGGGAGTGAAGAGGCGCGTCGCCGGGGGCGGGGTGTGGTGGCCGCGCCCGTCGTGCGCGGCGGCAGGGGCCGCGACGGCGAGTGAGAGC
Organism: Cellulomonas sp. P2_F12; assembly: GCF_056403775.1. Classification (NCBI taxonomy): domain Bacteria; kingdom Bacillati; phylum Actinomycetota; class Actinomycetes; order Micrococcales; family Cellulomonadaceae; genus Cellulomonas; species Cellulomonas sp. P2_F12. Next base: position 132,583 of record NZ_JBFUEV010000003.1, read on the forward strand.
GCTACCACACTGACGGCAGCAAGCAGCATCGAGCGGGTGCGGGGCAGGGGTCTGGACACGGAGTCTCCTACGTCGTTGTCGGATGACCGTTCTCTTTGGGCGGCCTGAGCCGTCCCGCAGAGCATGACAATCCGGACGCACGAGCACAAGGTGTACCGGTAAGGAAAGAACGACGGACCAAGCAGGGTGCCACGCGCGGCGGACGGACAGAGGCCCGCCGCGCGTGACCGCCGAGGCTCAGAACACCCGGTTGGCGATCTCCGCCGGCGCCAGCAGCAGCTCCTTGATCTCGTCGTCGAGCTGGACCAGCGTGAGGGACGCGCCGGCCATGTCGAGCGAGGTGCAGTACTCGCCCACGTAGCTGCGCCCGACCGTGATGCCCTGCGCGGCGAGCTTCTCGTGCGCCAGCCCGTACAGCAGGTAGAGCTCGCTGATCGGGGTGCCGCCCAGGCCGTTGATCATGAGCGCGACCTCGTCGCCGGACGAGTACGGCAGGTCGGGGACGACCGCACCGAGCAGCTCGTCGACGATCTCGTCGGCACTGACCAGCTTGGCGCGACGGCGGCCGGGCTCGCCGTGGATGCCGACGCCGATCTCCATCTCGTCGTCGCCGAGCTCGAAGAGCGGGGACCCCTTGGCGGGCGGCGTGCACGCGGTCAGGGCGATGCCCATGGTCCGCGTGACGGAGTTGACCTTCTCGCCGATGCGGACCAGCTCCTCCAGCGAGGCGCCGGCCTCGGACGCGGCACCGACGGCCTTCATCACGAAGAAGTTCCCCGCGACCCCGCGTCGGCCGACCGTCCAGGTGGAGTCCTTGACGGCGACGTCGTCGTTGATGAACAGGGTCTTCACGTTGAGGCCCTCGGCCTCGGCCAGCTCGGCGGCCATCTCGAACGCCATCTTGTCGCCGGTGTAGTTGTTCACCAGCAGCAGCACGCCCTTGTCGGAGGCCAGCAGCTTCGCCGTCTCCAGCACGTACTCCATGGGCGGCGCGGCGAACACGTCCCCGGGACAGGCCCCGTCCAGCATCCCCTTGCCGACGACCATGACGTGCGCCGGCTCGTGACCGGACCCGGACCCCTGGATGATCGAGACCTTGTCGTGGTTCGGGGCGTCGGCCCGCATGATCAGGTTGTACTCGGGGACGTAGCGCAGGGTGTCGGGGTTGGCCAGCGCGATGCCCTTGAGCATCTCGGGGACGAAGTTCTTGGGGTCGTTGACGAACTTCTTCACAGTCGTTCCTCCACATCGTCGTGTTCTTCAGACCTGCCGCCGCGCCGCCCCCGGAGCGCGGACGTTGTGTGTCACCAGGTGTCGGCGACCTGCTCCGCCAGCACCGCGATCGCGATCGCGCCGGGGTCGACGGAGCCGATGGAGCGCTCGCCCGTGTACGAGGCGCGTCCGCGGCGGGCCTGCATCGGCTTGGTCGCCTCCGCCGCGTCGCGCGCGGTCACGGCGGCCGCGCGCGCGATGTCGGCCGCCGACGAGCCCGCGGCGAGCTCCTTCTCGATCGTGTCGGTCATCGGCGCGAGCGCGTCGAGCAGCGTCTTCTCGCCCAGGTCGGCGCCGCCGCGCGCCTTGATGCCCTCGATGGCTGCCCGCAGCATGAGCACGACGTCGTCGCCCGTGACCTCCTGCTTGCCCTTGACCTGGCCCGCCGCACGCAGGAACGCGGTTCCCCAGATGGGTCCCGACGTCCCGCCGATCCGGCCGGTCATGACGATGGCGACCTTCTGCAGGAACGTGCCGGTGTCGGTGCGGTCGAACGTGTCCCACTGGGCGTCCACGTTCTCGAACCCGCGCGCGAGCGAGAACCCGAAGTCCCCGTCGCCGACGACGGAGTCCAGGTCGCCGAAGTACTTCTCGTTCTCGATGCAGGTCTGGGCGATGGTGCGGACGACGGACTCGACGCGGGCATCGGACACGGTTGTTCGCTCTCTCTCAGGGGGTGGTCAGGAGGTGCTCGACGTGGGCCAGCTCGACCTGCCCGTCGATGGTGAGTCCGTGCGGGTTGGCCAGGACGGTCGCGGGGTCGTCCGGGAGGTCGCCCAGCGAGCTCACGACGAGAGACGCCCCGGTGAAGTCCTCGTCGGCGGTGTAGCTGCTCACCGTCACGATCGTGCGCAGCCCGGCGCCGAGCGCCGCCCGCAGGCCGTTGGCGCTGTCCTCGACGACGACGACGTCGGCCGGCCCGAGGCCCATCTCGCGCAGCGCGAGCAGGTAGATGTCCGGCGCCGGCTTCTTGGCGGGCACGACGTCCCCTGCGAAGACGGCGAACTGCGCGGCCAGGTCGGCGCCGACGGCGTGCTCGAGCACGGCCCGCACGCTCGCCTCGGCCGACGTCGACGCGACGGCCAGCCGCCAGCCGGCCTCGTGGGCCGCTGCGACGATCCGCGCGATCCCCGGCCGCCCCGGCATCACGCCGTCGGCCACCATCTCCGTGTAGTAGGCGGTCTTGGCCTTGTGCCAGCGGGCGACGAGCTCCTTCTGCTCGTCGGGGTCCGTCGGCAGGTGGGCGGTCTCGACGAACAGCGGCGTGAACACCGTCGCCAGGCGCTCCTTGCCGCCGCCGATCGCGAGGAGCTGGCCGTACTCCTCCTCGCTCCAGTGGATCGGCAGACCGGCCTCGGCGAACGTCCGGTTGAACGCCGGCAGGTGGCCGTCGCGCTCGGTGTCGGCCAGCACGCCGTCGCAGTCGAAGACGAGGGCGGGGCTCATGACGCCGCCTTCCCCGCCGCGCCGAACTCCTCGATGTGCAGCGTGATCGCGGCCTGCACGGCGTCGGAGATGTCCCGGAACATCGACGGCGGGTCCCACTTGTCGCGGGCGCGCGCCTCCGCGAGGTGCTTCTCCGCCGACCGCATGTAGGCGACCTTCACGCCGGTCGAGATGTTGATCTTGGAGACGCCGGCCGCGATGAACGTCGCGAAGTCGTCGGGCGACAGTCCCGTCCCGCCGTGCAGCACGATCGAGCGGTCGGTGAGCGCGGCGAGCTCGCGGACCCGCTGCGGCAGCAGCACCGGCTGCGCCTTGTACTCGCCGTGTGCCGTGCCCAGCTGCGGGGCGAGCAGGTCGACGCCCGTCCGCTCGGCGACCGCCGCGAGGGTCTGGACGTCGTAGGAGTGCAGGGAGACGTCCGAGCCGATGCCGTCCTCGACGCCGATGATGTTCTCGAGCTCGGACTCGACGTCGACGCCCGCAGCGTGCGCCTCGGCAACCACCTCGGCGGTCTCCCGCTCGGCCGTCTCGAGGTCGCGGTTCGACGCGTCGAAGAGCACCGACTGCCACCCCGCGCGGACGACGTCGGAGATGACGGCGCGGTCGGGGCAGTGGTCGAGGTGCAGCGCGACGGGCACCGGGACGTCCGTGGCAGCCGAGCGGAACATGGTCGTGATCAGGTCGGTGCCGATCGAGCGCACCGTCTTGACGGAGATCTGGATGATCATCGGCGAGCTCGTGGCGACCGCGGCCGCGATCACGGCGCGCAGGCTCAGGTCGTCGAGGATGTTCACGGCCGGCACCGCGTACCCGTGCTCCCGTGCGGCCCGCGTCATCGCCAGCGTCGACGAGATCATGCTCAGCCCTCCCGGGGAGCGGCCCTGCGTGACCGGACGGACGTCAGCTGACGTCTCCCGGCCGACCAGGACCGCATCGTCCCGATCTGTCCGCAGTCTAGACAGGTCTACTCATGAACGACCAGACGGGCGAGATCCGTGGAACCCTGGGCCCATGACGGAGGTCCTGGAGCGGGAGTCGGCCGTGCCGCTCTACGCGCAGCTCGAGACGATCCTGCACGCACGGATCGCCAGCGGCGAGTGGGTGCCGGGGCAGCGGATCCCGTCCGAGAACGAGCTCAACCGGATGTTCGGCCTGAGTCGGATGACGGTCCGCGGGGTCCTCACCAAGCTCGTCGCCGACGGCCTGCTGGTCCGCGTGCCGGGCAAGGGCACCTACGTGGCGACGCCGAAGATCAACGCGATCTCGCCCGCCTACCGCGGCGTCCGCGAGCAGCTCGAGGGCCTCGGGTACGAGACGTCAACGCGGCTGGTGTCCCTGTCCCTCGAGACCCCGTCCCAGGGCGTGCGTGAGCGGCTCGCGCTGGCCGACGACGACCAGACCTACGTCGTCGTGCGCGTCCGGTCGGTCCAGGGCGAGCCCATCAGCCTGCACCGGTCGTACGTCCCCGCCCGGCTCGCGCCCGGGCTCGACGGGCACGACGTCGTCGCCAACCAGCTGTGCGTCGTGCTCGAGGAGCAGTACGGCCTGCCCATGAAGCACGTGCGCGAGGACCTCGAGGCCGTCGCCGTGAGCACCGCCGAGGCCAAGCACCTGGGCATGCGCCGCGGCGAGCCGGCCCTGCAGCTGCAGGACGTGATCTTCGACGCTCTCTCGCGGCCGTTCGAGTACTCGTCGATCGTGTTCCGCGGGGACCGGATGCGGCTGCGGTTCGACTACGACCGGTGACTCAGTCCTCCAGCAGCCCGCCGCCGACCCATGCGCCGATGGCCGCGACGTCGCCGGGGCTGAGCTGCATGCGGGCGCCGCGGCACAGGCCGACGACGTTCTCGGTCCACGCCAGTGCGAGGTCGCCCGCACCGGTCGTCGGCGTGAGCTCGAGGCCGGCGAAGATGATGCCGCCGATGACGAAGTTGACCGTCGAGCGGCCCACCTGAGCACCGGCCTTCTGGCAGGCGTCCCGGACACGCCTGGAGGTCTCGGCGCGGTCGAACGGGTGCGCCGCGAGGTCGGCGGCCAGCGCGGTCAGCAGCACGCGGTAGTTCGACTGGCTCAGGCCTGGGGTGTCGGTCACCGCGACGACCTGACGCTGCAGGGCGCTCGACGACGTGTCCGCGACCGCACCGGGCAGGTCGGCCTCGCCGAAGCGGTTGGCATCCCAGACGAAGCCCGGCGGCCGGGACGAGACGCCGACCTCGGGCACGTTCTTGGCCAGCCACGGCAGGAAGCCCCCGGCACCCGCCCACCGGGTCTCCGGCAGCGAGGGTTCCGTCTTCTGCGCCAGCTGCGCGATCGTGCCCAGGGGGACGGGCCGGTCCGCGGTCCGGACGCGCTGCAGGACCGCCTTGCGGGCGGGCGAGCTGGCCGGGGGCGCTTCGACGGCCTTCTTGGCGCGCGCCGGGGGCGCGGTCGCGGCGGGCGCGGCGTCGGCCGGCGGGACCTCGACCGCGACGGCGACTGTGCTCTCCACGGCCAGGGTCGACGCGGTCTGCGTGACCAGGTCCGCCAGCTCGTCGGCCGTGACGACTGCGTCGGCCACGGACCGGTAGGCGCTGGCGGCCGGGCTGGCGGTGATGATCGTGACGCGGCGGTCGGCGGCACGGCAGCGCAGAGCCAGGGGAGTGAAGTCGGCGTCGGCGGAGACGATGACGAACTCCTCGTACTGCGTCGGCGCGGCCAGGGCGTCGACGGCGTCGAGGACGAGGTTGATGTCGGCGCTGCTCTTGCCCTGCTGGGTCAGCGACGGGCAGTCGACCACCTGGAAGCCGGCGCGCGTGAAGTTGGGCCGGAACTGCGAGAACCTCGACGGGTTGAGGTAGCAGGCGCGGATGAGGAAGCGGCGCGTGAAGTCGCCCTCGGAGTCGCTGCCGGCCTCCAGCTCGCTCAGCCAGTGGGCGGGGTTCGTCGCGAACGCCTCGGCGGCCACGGGGTCCAGACGCTGCAGGCCGATGTAGACGTTGTCGAAGTCGACGAACAGGGCGGTCCGAAAGCGCCGAGCGGCGTCGGTCCGGTCGGCAGGGGTCACGCTCGAGGAGGTCACCCGAGCATCTTCCCTGCTGACGCGGACCGACGCGTACCGACGGGCCTACTCCGCGGCGTCGGCCTCGGGCCGCTCGGCCAGCAGGAACGCCTCGACGGCGGCCTTGTCCAGCCCGAGGATGGCGACCGGACCGGTCCCGCCGTCGGCCTCGAGGAGCGCGAGCAGGACGTGCCCGGTGTCGACGCTCTCGTCGTCCGAGCGCACGGCCTCGCGGAAGGTCAGCTCGAGCGCCTTCTTGGCAGCGGCGTCGAACGGCACGAGGGCGGGCACGGTGGAGGCCGCGGCGGGCAGCCCGGCGAGCAGGGTGGCGCGGGCGTCGGCCAGCGACGTGACCTGCGCGGCGACGGCCCGCGCGGCCAGGTCGTCCGGCGCGCCGATCAGGCCGAGGGCCAGGTGTGCCGGCGTGATCTCGGTGCCGCCCGCGGCGTGCGCCTCGTTCTGCGCCGCGACGACGACGTTGCGGGCCGCCTCGGTGTACCGGCCAAAGCCCTGGGCTGCGGACGGCTCGCCCGGGTCCTTGGCGACGAACCGCTTCTGGGCAGCCTGCTTGGTGACGCCCATGCTCGCGCCGATCTCGGTCCACGACGCCCCCGAGCGCCGGGCCTGGTCGACGAAGTGGCCGATCAGGTGGTCGGCGATGTCGCCCAGGCTCTGGGCGGTGAGCACGGCGGTGGAGAGCTGGTCGAGGACGGTCGGCTGGGTGGTGGTGATGGCGTCGATGAGGTCGTCGAGCCGGACGGGGTTCTGGAGGCGGGTCGTCGTCATGCGTCAACCCTAGGTTGACGACGGGGGATCGTCAACCCTAGGTTGACGGGCAGACTGGGGCCATGCACCTGCTGCCCGACGCCGGCGCCGCCGGTCCTAACGCGTACACCGAGCACCTGCGCGTCCCCGCGCTGAGCGTGGGCACCTACGTGCTGCGGGTCGGCGACGACGACGGGCAGCAGCCGCACACCGAGGACGAGGTCTACGTCGTCCTGCAGGGCCGAGCGCGGCTGTGGACCCCGGACCTGACCGCCGACGTCGGCCCGGGCACGGTCGCGTTCGTCCCGGCGCTCGAGCCGCACCGGTTCGTCGACGTCGTGGAGGACCTGCACGTCCTCGTCGTCTTCGGCCCGGCCGAGTACAGCAACGCGCAGGGGCCGCGATGATCCGCCACCGGGTCGTCGTCCACGGGTTCGTGCAGGGCGTCGGCTACCGCTGGTCCCTGTCCCGCGAGGCGCGGCGGCTCGGGGTGCAGGGCTGGGTGCGCAACCGCGCCGACGGGACCGTGGAGGCCGTGCTCGAGGGCGCCGACGAGGCCGTCGACGCCCTCGAGCAGTGGTGCCGTTCCGGACCCGGCGGCGCGGGCGTGTCCGGCGTCTACGTCACGAGCGAGGAACCCGAGGGGCTGACCGGGTTCGCGATCGAGCCGTAGCGGATCGCCCGTCGTCACCGCAGCCAGACGCGCAGGCGGCCGACGGGCTCGAATCCGACGCTGGTCGGCGGGACGACATCCGGCCCGGACTCGTAGCCGACCAGCGGGAACGGTCCGAGCTCGCGGCGGGCCATCGTCGTCAGCTCCGACCAGACGACCTCCGGCTCGATCCGCAGCGCGCGGACGTTCGAGACGCCGACGACGGTGTCGGCGCCGGCGCCCGACCGGTTGAGCGCCGCGACCGCGACGGGCCCCTCCGCGTCCTGCGCCATCAGCAGCCGCACCGCGGGGTCGTCGAGGACGGCAGGGGTGATCGCGGACGACCCGTGCGCGGCGAGCCACCCGGGGAGCGTCACCGCGTCGACCGTGCGCCACGCCAGGCTGAGGCTCGTCCGGGACCCGGCCGGACGGGTCAGCCACTGGGCCTCGAACAGCACCGACCAGCCGTGCGGCGCCAGGTCGAGGTCGGCGAACGAGTCCTTCACCGACGCGCCGGCCGAGTCGTCGATGGCGGCGAGCACCTCGGTCGCGGGCACGCCGGGCCGCAGCGTGACGGCGTCCGGGTAGGCGTCGGGGGAGCGGCGGGGCGTCGACCAGAGGCCCGGTCGGTACGTGGTCGGTGCGCCGGTCGCGCGGACCACGAGGTCGCACCAGGCGGCGTTGTTCGCGGCGGCGGCAGCAGTGGCGGGATCGGACACGGCCCCACTCTGCCCGCTACGGTGCTCGACGGGGCGCGGCGCACGGGGGGTGGCATGACGGGGATCGGGCACGCAGGACGTCGCGCGGTCGCGGCACTCATCGACGGTGCCGTGGTCGCCGTCCCCCTGGCGGCCGTCGCAGCGCTCAACCTGCTCGCGACTCGGCGCGGGGCTCCGCTGCCGCTCGCCGTGCGACGGCGTCCACGCGTGCTGGTGCCCCTGTTCGTCACCGTCCCCGCCGCGCTGCTGCTCGGGATCGCCGATGCCGGCGGCGGCACCCTGGGAACGCGTGCGCTCGGCCTGCGGGTCGCACCGATCGGCGGCGGTGAGCTCACTGTCCGCGCCGCCGTGCTGCGTCGCGCGCTGACGACGACGCTGCCGTGGGAGCTCGCCCACCAGGGGATCTGGTCGGCGCGCGACGAGCAGGCCGTGGCCGGTGCCCTGCTGCTGGGCTCGTCGTACGCGTGCCTGATCGGCCTTGCGGTGCAGGCCGCACGCGGGGACGGCCGGACGACGGCCGACCTGCTGGCCGGCACGATCATCCTCGACGTGCGCTCGCTCCCGGAGCCATGATCGACGGGACGCACACGGGAGGACGCATGAGCTGGATCCGCGAGGCGAGCGAGGACGACGACCCGACCGGTGAGGTGGCGGCCGCGTTCGACAAGGACCGCGCGACGCTGGGGCACGTCGCCAACTACACGCGCGTCTTCGCCCAGCGGCCCGCGGTGCTGCGCGCGTGGCAGGGACTGAACGGCGCGATCAAGGGCATGGACGCCCGGCGGTACGAGGTGGCGACCACCGCCGCCGCCCTCCGCCTGCGGTCCAGCTACTGCTCGCTCGCGCACGGCGCCGCGCTGGCCACGACGCACATGAGCGCCGACGCGGTCCGCGCGCTGGCGCTGGGCACGGACTCCGCCGAGCTGACCGAGGTCGACCTCGCGGTCGCGCGGCTGGCCGACAAGGTCGCCGCGGGCGCGGCGAACCTGCGGCCCGAGGACCTGGACGAGCTGCGCTCGCTGGGGTTCGCCGACGACGACGTGTTCGACGTCGTCCTCGCCGCGGCCGCCCGGTGCTTCTTCAGCACGGTCCTCGACTCGGTCGGGGCCGAGCCGGACGCGAAGTACGCGGGACTGGACGCGTCGATGCGGGACGCCCTGACGGTCGGGAGGCCGATCGCGTCGGCGTGAGCGCGCACAGTGGTCGCACAGCGTCCGCACGGAGCGCCGACAGACCCGCTGCCTAGACAAGGGGCATGAAGAAGCGCACCCCGATCCGCCGCACCGTCCTCGTCGGCACGCTGGCGCTCTCGTTGTCCGTGGTGGGCGCGGGCGCGTGGGCGCTCGACCGGTTCGTCATCGAGCACGTCGAGATCTCCGACGTCCAGGCGTACGAGGCCAGCCAGGGCGCGACGTCGAGCAGCACCACGGGCGACGACGACGCGGTCATCAGCTCGACCAGCTACGAGTCGTCGTCGGCCGGGATCTCGATCTCCACCGTCACCACCGGCACGGGCGACGACACGGTGACGTACTACGTCGCCGACGTCACGCTGACCGACGCCACGGCCCTGCGCTCGGCGTTCGCGCAGAACGAGTTCGGCCTGAACATCACGGAGGACACCTCCGACATCGCGACGGACAACGGCGCGGTGTTCGCGATCAACGGCGACTACTACGGGTTCCGCGACACCGGCATCGTCATCCGCAACGGCGTCGTCTACCGCGACGAGGGCGCGCGCGAGGGCCTCGCGTTCTACACGGACGGGCACGTCGAGGTCTACGACGAGACGGCCACGACGGCCGACGAGCTGGTCGCCGCCGGCGTCTGGAACACCCTCTCGTTCGGGCCCGCGCTCCTGGAGGGCGGGCAGGTGGTGTCCGGCATCGAGGACGTCGAGGTGGACACCAACGTCGGCAACCACTCGATCCAGGGTGAGCAGCCACGCACCGCCGTCGGCGTGATCGACGACAACCACCTCGTGTTCGTCGTGGTCGACGGCCGCAGCCCCGGGTACAGCAAGGGCGTGACCATGACCGGGCTGGCGGAGATCATGCAGGGCCTGGGGGCGCAGACGGCGTACAACATCGACGGCGGGGGCTCGTCGACCATGTACTTCGACGGCGCGGTCGTGAACAACCCGCTGGGCAAGGGCCAGGAGCGCGGCACCTCCGACATCCTGTACATCGCGGGTTGACGGCGATGTACGTGCTGATCCCGGCGTACGAGCCCGACGAGCGGTTGCCGGTCCTGGTGGCTGCCCTGCGCAGCGCCGACCTTCCCGTCCTGGTGGTCGACGACGGCAGCGGTCCGGCCTACGCCCGGGCGTTCGAGCAGGCCGAGGCCCTGGGCGCCACGGTCGTCGGATACCCCGTGAACCGGGGCAAGGGCCACGCGCTCAAGGTCGGGTTCGCGTACCTGGCCGAGCGGTGCGCCGGGGAGGACGTCGTGTGCGCCGACTGCGACGGGCAGCACCTCGTGGTCGACATCCTCCGTGTGGCCGACCGCGTCGCGCACGCCCAGGGGGCGATGGTCCTCGGTGCCCGGCGGTTCACTGGCCGCGTCCCGCTGCGCAGCCGGCTGGGCAACTTGGTGACCGGCGTGCTGGTCAGGACCGCGACCGGGCTCCCGGTGCACGACACCCAGACCGGCCTGCGCGGATACCCGGCGTCGATGCTCGGCTGGCTGCAAGGGGTCGACGGCGAGCGGTTCGAGTACGAGCTCGACCTGCTGCTGCGCGCGTCGCAGGACGGGATCGAGGTCGACGAGGTCGAGATCGAGACGGTCTACCTCGACGAGAACGCGTCGTCGCACTTCCGGCCGGTCGTCGACTCGGCCCGCGTGTACGCGCCGCTGCTCCGGTTCTCCCTGTCGTCGTTCGCCGCGTTCCTGGTCGACACCGTGGCCCTGCTCGCGATGATGGCGCTGACCGGCGCGCTGCTGCCGTCGGTGCTGGTCGCGCGCGGGCTCAGCTCGTCCGTCAACTTCGTCGCCAACCGTCGACTCGTGTTCGCCGGCGGCCGGGCCAAGTCCCTGCGGTCCGCCGCCGCCCAGTACGGCGTGCTCGCGGGCACCCTCCTGGCCGCCAACTTCGGGGTGCTCACCGCCCTGACCGGCCTGGGCCTGGCCCTGCTGCCCGCCAAGGTGCTCACCGAGGCGGCCCTGTTCGCCGCGAGCTACCAGCTGCAGCGCACGGTCGTCTTCGCGGCCCCGCCCGCCGGGCTCAGGGCACGTCCCGGCGCGCCGACCCCACGTACTGGCTCAGCGGTCGGATCAGTGAGTTCGCACCCAGCTGCTCCATGACGTGCGCGGTCCAGCCCGTGACCCGGCTGGCGACGAACAGCGGCGTGAACGTCGGGGTGTCGAAGCCCATGAGGTGGTACGCCGGGCCGGTGGGGTAGTCGAGGTTGGGCAGGATGTTCTTGCGCTCGGTCATCGCCGACTCGAGGGCGTCGTACAGGTCCAGCATGTCCGGGCGGTCGTAGTGCTCGACCAGGGTCACCAGCGACTCGCGCATCGTGGGCACGCGCGAGTCGCCGTGCTTGTAGACCCGGTGGCCGAAGCCCATGATCTTGCGCTTGCTCGCCAGGGCATCGTCCAGCCAGGCGGCCGCGCGGTCGGCCGTGCGGATCTCCGCGAACGTCTCCATGACGGCCTCGTTGGCCCCGCCGTGCAGCGGCCCCTTGAGCGCGCCGACGGCTCCCGTGACCGCCGAGTGCAGGTCCGAGAGCGTGGACGCGATGACCCGGGCGGTGAACGTCGAGGCGTTGAACGAGTGCTCGGCGTACAGCACCATCGACACCTCGAACGCGTGCGCCACGACGGGGTCGGGCACCTCGCCGAACGTGACCCACAGGAAGTTCTCCGCGAACCCGAGGTCGTCGCGCGGCTCCACGGGCTCCTGCCCGCGGCGCCGGCGCTGGTCGAGGGCGACGATCCCGGGCAGCTGCGCGAGCAGGCTGATCGACTTGGCCAGGTTCGCCTCGCGCGACGAGTCCTCGGCGCGCGGGTCGTGCGCGCCGATCACGCTGACGGCGGTGCGCACGACGTCCATCGGGTGGCAGGTCGTCGGCAGCGACCGGACCGCCTGCACGACGCGGTCGTCCAGGGCCCGCTGCGACCGCTCGGCTGCCTGCAGCTCGGCCAGCTGCGCGGCGTCGGGGAGCTCGCCGTGCCAGAGCAGGTACGCGACCTCCTCGAACGAGCGCTGCGCGGCCAGCTGTTGCACCGGGTAGCCGCGGTAGAGCAACGAGTTGCTGGCGGCGTCCACGGAGGAGATCTCGGTGGTGTCGACGACCACCCCCGCCAGGCCCTTGTGGATCTGGACGTCGGACTCGGTCATGCAGGTGCCTCCATCGGCAGTGATGGTGATGCTCGTGACTGGAGCATCATGCCCCCATCGACCGCCCGCATCGCCACTCGAACCCGCCCGTCGGAGCAGAAGGACCGTCAGCCCTGCAGGCTCGCGATCTGCGCGCGGGCGGCCGCCACGAGCTCGTCGTTGGTGTGCGCGTGGCCCCACAGCCCCCAGCCACCGGCGGGCGCCTCGGTCAGCAGCACCCACGTCCGCTCCGCGAGCCCGGGGTCCCCGGCCGCGGCCACGACGGCGTCCGTCAGGCGGCGCACGACCGCGAGCTGCTTGTCGCGGTCGAGGGCGCCGGCGTTGGTGAGCACCTGGACGCGGACGTACGTGCTGACGCCGTCGACGTTCGCCAGGGCGGCGGCGGGGAGCTCGTGCACGAACGCGGCCGTGTTCTGCCGGAACATCGGGATGTCGGGCACCTGCTCGACCTCCATCACCGTCCGGGCCAGCTCCGCGGCGAGGGCGTGCGTGTCGGGGAACGTCCCGGTGGCGGCGTAGACGTCGATCATGGGCATGGCGGAACCTCCGGAGCGACCTGCACGGGTACTATGACGATCATCATAATCGCCGGGCGGCAGAAGGGAAGAGGCATGGCAGCCGACGATCCGCGCAGCCGGATGGTGCAGTCCGCGACGGTGCTCCTGGCGCGGGGAGGGGTCGGCCGTGCGTCGTTCGCGCACGTGCTCGCGCACTCGGGCGCGCCGCGGGGGTCGATCTACCACCACTTCCCCGAGGGCAAGGACCAGCTGGTCGCCGAGGCCGTCGCCCTGGCCGGCGCCCGTGCCGTCGCGGGACTCGACCACCTGGCCGGCGGGTCGGCGCTCGACGTGCTCGACGGCTTCGTCGCGATGTGGCGCGCGGTGCTGGTGCGCTCGTCGTTCGGGGTCGGCTGCTCGGTGCTCGGCACGGTCGTCACCGACGACGACGAGCAGCGGCTCGACCAGGCCGCCGCGATCTTCCGCGCATGGCGCGACCAGCTGGCCGAGCTGCTGAGCGAGGCGGGCCTGGCCGGCGACGCCCGCGCCGTGGCGACGCTGGTGATCGCGTCGACCGAGGGCGCGGTCGTGCTGGCGCGGGCCGCCCGGGACCTCGAGCCGCTGGAGACCGTGCACGCGCAGCTCCGCGCGCTGGTGGGCGGCTGACCCGGAGCCTCAGAGGCGGAAGTTGAACACGTCCGCGTCGAAGTGGTTGTAGGACTCGTAGTCGAGCAGCTCGTAGAGCTCGGCGCGGGTCTGCATCTGGTCCAGCAGCCCGGCCTGCGTGCCCTCGGCGAGGATCTGGTCGAGCCCGCGCATCGCCGCGCCCATGGCCAGGCGCAGCAGCGTCACCGGGTAGATGACGATGTTGATGCCGATGTCCTCGAGCTGCTGCGCGGTGAGCAGCTCGCCCTTGCCGAACTCCGTCATGTTGGCAAGCAGGGGCACGTCGACCGCGGCCCGCACGGCCGCGAACTCCTCGGGGCTGGTGAGCGCCTCGGGGAAGATCGCGTCGGCGCCGGCGTCGACCAGTGCCTTCGCGCGGTCGATCGCCGCGGCCAGCCCGTCGACCGCGCGGATGTCGGTCCGGGCCATCACGAGGAAGTTGGGGTCCCGGCGCCCGTCGACGGCCGCCTTGATGCGCTTGAGAGCCGTGTCCTCGTCGACCACTGCCTTGCCGTCGAGGTGCCCGCACCGCTTCGGGTTGACCTGGTCCTCGATGTGGCAGCCGGCCAGGCCGGCGTCCTCGAGGCCCTGGATGGTCCGCGCGACGTTCATGGGCTCGCCGAAGCCCGTGTCGGCGTCGACGATCGCGGGCAGGCCCGTCATGCGGGCGATCTGGCCGGCCCGCTGGGTGACCTCCGTGGCGGTGGTCAGGCCGATGTCGGGCAGGCCCAGGTCGGCGGCCAGCACCGCGCCCGAGACGTAGACACCGTCGAACCCCTTGGCCTCGATCAGCCGAGCCGAGAGCGGGTTGAACGCGCCGGGAAGCCGGAGCAGCCGCCCGCTGGCCAGGCCCTCGCGCAGCGCGACGCGCTTGTCCGCCGCGGTGGTCGTCGCGTAGAGCATCAGAAGAGTCCTTCCGGGGTGACCACCGTGTCGAGCAGACCGGCGGGGGCGACGACGGTGAGGCCGGCGAGCTCGTCGGCCGTCAGGGAGGGCAGGCGCTGGGCGACGTCGAGGAACCGCTCGATCTCCGCGTCGTCGAGCACGCCGGCCGCGAGGGTCCGGAACTTCGCCACGTACTGCTCCCGGGCGAAGGGCCGGGCGCCCAGCGGGTGGGCGTCGGCGACCGCGATCTCGGCCTCCACGACCTCACCCGACGTGGTGGTGATGACCACCCGGCCGCCGAACGCCTTCTCGTCCGGGTCCGTCGAGTGGTAGCGGCGCGTCCACTCCGGGTCCTCGGTCGTCGTGACCTTGAGCCAGAGCGCGATGGTGTCCGCCCGGCCCGCGCGCGACGGCGCGTACGAGTCGACGTGGTGCCACGCGCCGTCCTGCAGCGCGACCGTGAAGATGTACGGGATCGAGTGGTCGAGCGTCTCGCGCGACGCGGTCGGGTCGTACTTCTGCGGGTCGTTGGCGCCCGAGCCGATCACGTAGTGCGTGTGGTGCGAGGTGTGGATGACGATCGACGCCACGTTCGCCGGGTCCGTGAGGTCCGGGCGCTCGCCGTGCAGGCGCCGGGCCAGGTCGATGAGCGCCTGCGACTGGTACTCCGCCGAGTGCTCCTTGGTGTACGTGTCGAGGATCGCCGTCTTGGGCTCGCCGGGGGCCGGCAGCGGCACGTCGTACGCGGCGTCGGGCCCGTCCAGCATCCACGCGATGACGCCGTCCTCACCCTCGTAGATGGGCGTCGGCGACGTCTCGCCGCGCATCGCGCGGTCGACCGCCTCGATGGCGACCTTGCCCGCGAACGCGGGCGCGTAGGCCTTCCAGCTCGAGATCTCGCCCTTGCGCGACTGCCGCGTCGCCGTCGTGGTGTGCAGCGCCTGGCCGACCGCGTGGAAGATCACCTCGGGGGACAGGCCGAGCAGCGTGCCGAGGCCCGCGGCCACCGACGGGCCCAGGTGCGCGACGTGGTCGATCTTGTGCGCGTGCAGGCTGATGGCCCGCACCAGGTCGACCTGGATCTCGTAGCCGGTGGCGATGGCGCGGACCAGCTCCTGGCCCGAACGCCCCGTGTGCTGGGCGACCGCGACGATCGGCGGGATGTTGTCGCCGGGGTGGGAGTAGTCGGCCGCGAGGAACGTGTCGTGGTAGTCGAGCTCGCGGACCGCCACGCCGTTGGCCCAGGCGGCCCACTCGGGGCTGACGACCGTGGTGGGCGCGACGCCGGAGACCGTCGCCCCGTGCTTCGGGCCCGCGTACGGGTGGGCGAGGGCCTGCGCGCGGGCGGCCGACGGGGGAGTGCGGGTCAGCGACGCGACGGTGACCGCGGCGTTGTCGATCACGCGGTTGATGATCATGTCGACCACCTCGTCCGGCACGGCGACCGGGTCGGCGGCGACCTCGGCGATAGCCCAGGCCAGCTGGTCGGTGCGCGCCAGGCGGTCGGCGCTCGGGTGCACGCGGACGGGGTGGTTCTGCGTCATGGGTCGCTTCCTGGTGGGGGCTGTCGGTCAGCGTGCGTGGGCCATGTCCCCGACGGCGAGCCGTCGCAGGACCTCGATGACGACGGTCGCGGAGCGGTCCGCGGCGTCGTCCACGTGCGTGAGGAAGTCGGCGCCGGCCACCGGGCCGCAGAGGTCCGAGATGCCGCGGACCGACAGGAACGGCACGCCGTACAGGTGGGCGGTGTGGGCCAGCGCCGCCGACTCCATGTCGGTCGCCATGGCGCCCGGGAAGGCCGCGCGGATCCGGTCGATCCGGCTGGCGTCGATGAACGAGTCCCCGGACAGGACGGTCCCGGACAGGATGCGCAGGTCGACGCTCGCGGTCGCGGCGGCGTCGTGCAGGATCTGCTCCGCCTCGTACACCTCGGGCATGCCGGGCACCTGGCCCAGCTCGTACCCGAACGCTCGGGCGTCGGCGCCGGAGTAGACGTACTCGGACCCGACCACCACGTCGCCGACCCGGACGTCCAGGCCCACGCCGCCCGCGCTGCCCGCGCTGATCACCGCGCGCGGGTGCGTGCCCTGGATGGCGACCGCCGCCGCCGTCGCCGAGTTCACCAGGCCGATGCCGCACTGCACCAGCAGCACCTGCCGGCCGCAGATGGTCAGCAGCCGGTGCTCGGCGTGGCCCATCGCGGTCGGGTCGCCGACGACGTCCGCACGCGTGAGGAACGCGGCGGACTCGTCGGCCATCGCGGTGACGATGACGGCGTCGACGGCGATCATGCCGTGGCTGCGCTGACCTGCGCCCACTCCTCGCGGGCCGCCAGGAACGTCCGCGCCGCGTCCTGCGCGCCCTCGAGCGTGTGGTTGGCGCCCCAGCCGCACTGGACCTCGTTGGCCGCGGGGACCTCGGTCGCCGTCGTGATGTCCGTGAGCGTGTCCTGGACCAGGCCGAGCACGTCGTCGTACGCCCACTCGCCCTGCAGGATCAGGTAGAACCCGGTCTGGCAGCCCATCGGCGAGAAGTCGATGACCCGGTCCGAGTGGTTGCGGGAGTGCTCCGCGAACAGGTGCTCGAGCGAGTGGACCGTCGGCATCTCGAGGTGCGCGACGTTGGGCTGCGTGAACCGGACGTCGTACTTCTGGATCACGTCACCGGCGGGAAGGTGCTTGGTGTCGGCCAGGCGCACGTACGGCGCGGCCACGGTCCGGTGGTCGAGGTTGAACGACTCGACGTTCATGCGGGGCTGGTTCATGTGCCCCATTGTCCCCTTCCCCGGGCCGGTCCCCGAACCGCCCTCGTACGATCGGCCGGTGCCCACCCCCGAGTACGTCCTCGCGCTGCGCGCCGCCGTCGGTCATGACCTCCTCTGGCTCCCCGGCGTCACCGCCGTCGTGGTGCGGGACGACGGTCGCCTGCTGCTGGTGCGCCGCGCCGACAACGGCGAGTGGACGCCGGTGACCGGGATCGTCGACCCGGGGGAGGAGCCGTCCGTCGCGGGCGCGCGCGAGGTGCTCGAGGAGGCGTCGGTCGTCGCCGTGCCGGAGCGGCTGGTCTGGGTGCACGTGCTGCCGCCGATGAGGTACGACAACGGCGACCGCGCGCAGTACCTCGACCACACGTTCCGGTTCCGCTACGTCTCGGGCGAGCCGTTCCCCGCCGACGGCGAGAACACCGAGGCGGCCTGGTTCGCGCTGGACGCGTTGCCGCCGATGTCGGCGGAGATGCACGCGCGGATCGCCCGCGCGCTGGCGCCCGAGGGGCCGGCGGCGTTCGGGGTCTGAGTCAGCCGGCGGTGCTCATCGACTGCGTGCCCAGCACCCGCACCAGCGCCAGCGAGTCGGCGTCGGGCGAGCCCGGTTCGGCCGAGTAGACGATCACGGTCTGGTCGCTGTCCGGCACGTGCAGGGCGTCGCAGTCGAGGCGGATCAGCCCGAGGCTCGGGTGGTCGATCGTCTTGCCCTGGAACGGCCAGGACGTCGACGAGCCGCCGGCCCGCCACAGCTCGTCGAAGCGCGGGCTGCCGCGGCGCAGCTCGCTGACCAGGTCGCGCACCGACGGGTCCCGCGGGTAGCGGGCGGCGGTGGCCCGCAGGGTGGCCACCGACTGGGCCTCGGTCGCGGCCCGCTCCTCGTCACCCATCGCGACCCGGCTGCGACGCGGGTCGGGCGTGCCCAGGAACCGGAGCCAGATGATGTTGCGCTGCCGACGAGGGAGCAGCGACCAGTCCCCGAGCAGCGCGGAGGCCATCGCGTTCCAGGCGAGGATGTCGCCGCGCGCGCTCAGCACCATCGTCGGCAGGTCGTCCAGCCGGTCCAGCAGGCGCTGCACGCTCGGCCGCACGTGCTCGTCGATCCGGCCGGGCAGCGGCGGCGCGTTGCCGGCCAGGTGGAACAGCTCCGCGCGGGCGTCGTCGTCCATCCGCAGCGCCCGGGCCAGCGCGGCGAGCACCTGCGGCGACGGGTGCGGTCCGCGGCCCTGCTCGAGGCGCACCACGTAGTCGACGCTCACGCCGGCCAGCTGCGCGACCTCCTCGCGGCGCAGACCCGCCACCCGACGACGCGAGCCCGCCGGCAGCCCCACGTCCTGCGGCGACAGTGCCGTGCGCGCTCGGCGGAGCACCTGCGCGAGCTCGGTCCGGTCCATCGCCCCAGGATGCCTCACGCGCTGCACCCCAGCCGGGTACTGCCGGTCCTAGGGTCCGGCAGCACTGGAAGCCGTCGCGGCGAGGGCCCACGGTGGGGTCATGACCACCACCACCATCGCCCTCGTCACGGGGGCCACCCAGGGGCTCGGCACGCAGACCGTCCGCCGCCTCGCCGCGCTCGGCTGGACCGTCTGGCTCGGCGCGCGCGACGTCGCACAGGGCGGGCTGCTCGCCGACGAGATCGACGGCGACGTCCGCGTCGTCCAGCTCGACGTCACCGACGACGCGTCGGTCGAGGCCGCCGCACGCACCATCGACGAGCACAGCGGGCGGCTCGACGTGCTGGTCAACAACGCGGGGATCTCCGGCGGCCTGCGCGACCCGCGCGAGACCACGGCGACCGACTTCCTGCGGGTCTACGGCGTCAACGTCCTCGGCCCCGTGCGGACGACCCACGCGTTCCTGCCGCTGCTCGACCGGTCCGCGCAGCCGCGCGTGGTCATGGTGTCCAGCGGCATGGGCTCGCTCGCGATCACGAGCGACCCGGCCCGGTTCGAGTCCACGCTGCTCGGGCTGGTGTACCCGTCGTCGAAGACGGCGCTGAACATGATCACGTCGCAGTACGCCAGGGCGCTGCCCGGCTACCAGGTGAACGCCGTCGACCCCGGGTACACGGGCACGGCCCTCAACGGGTTCCGCGGGACGCAGACCGTGCAGGAGGGCACCGACGCCGTGGTCGCGGCCGCGACCGTCGAGCCCGGCGCGCCGACCGGCACGTTCACCGACCGGTCGGGCGTCGTGCCCTGGTGATGCTCAGCGCGCCAGGCGCTCCACGACCGTCCCGTAGAGCCCGGGAGCGGCCGACGCCAGGGGCACGATGCCGCGGCGCAGGGGAGAGCGGGCGGCCGCGAGCAGGCCGCGGGTGAGCACCCGGTAGTCCCGCGTGGCGGCCGTCCAGGCCTTCTCGTAGGCGGCGTTGGAGCGGGAGACGTCCTCGCCCAGCGTGGCGACGGCCGCCCTCGCCTGCGCGAGCCCGACGCGCACGCCCTCGCCGGTCAGCGCGTCGACGTACCCGGACGCGTCCCCGACCAGGCGCACCCGGCCGGCGGTGCGGCGGGACGTCTGCTGGTGCAGCGGGCCGGCGCCGCGGGCCGGGCCGAGCGTCTCGGCGTCGCCGAGGTGGCGGCGCAGGGCGCCGAACGAGTCGAGCGTCCGCTCGTAGTCGTGGTGGGGGGGTCCCAGCAGTGCGACGCCGACGACGTCGTCGGCGACCGGCGTCACGTACGCCTCCACGGACCGCCCCCAGTGCACCTCGACCAGGTCGGTCCACGGCGCCACCCGGAAGTGTCGGCGGACCCCGAAGCGCCGCCCGTCGTCGCGCCGGCGCACGGCCAGGTCCACCTGGCGGCGGACGGTCGAGTGCAGGCCGTCGCACGCCATCAGCCACCGGCCGCGGATGCCCCCGCACCACACGGCCGACGCGTCCTGCTCGACGGCGCCGCCCCGCCCGGGCACCACGACGGCTCCCAGCTCGGCCGCGCGGCGGGCCAGCGCGGCGTGCAGCACCGTCCTGCGCACGCCGAGCCCGGTGGCGGTCGCGAACAGGTGGTCCGCCACGCGAGGACCGCGCAGGTACCGGATCCCGGTGAGGACGTGACCGTCGGGGTGCACGCCGAGCTCCGCCAGCGCGGCGACGGCGCCGGGCATGAGCCCCTCGCCGCAGGCCTTGTCCACGGGCGTGGCGCGCGGCTCCAGGACGATCACCGACAGCCCCGCCAGCCGGCCCTCGATCGCGACGGCGAGCCCGACCGGCCCGCCGCCGATGACCAGCAGGTCGGCGTCGGGCGTCATGCCTCTGCGCCCACCGACCGCAGCGCGCGCTCCTCGGTCGGGATGCGGAACCCGAGCAGCAGCACGGCGTTGAGCAGCGTGAACGCGACGGCGGTGACCCAGGCGGTGTGCACCAGGGGGAGCGCCGCGCCCTCCACCGCCACGGCGACGTAGTTCGGATGGCTCAGCCAGCGGTACGGACCGCGCCGGACCAGCGCCGCGCCGGGGACGACGATGACCCGGGTGCTCCACTGGTTGCCCAACGTCGCGATGCACCACCACCGCAGCGCGTTCGCCGCCACGACGAACGCCAGCGCCGTCCACCCGAGCACCGGCAGGAACGGCCGGTCCGCCACGTGCACCTCGACCACGCACGCCACCAGCAGGCCGGTGTGCAGGGCCACCATCGGCGGGTAGTGCCGCTGACCGGTCTCGACGCCGCCGTGCGCGAACGCCCAGCGCACGTGCCGCTGCGACACCACCAGCTCGGCCAGACGCTCGAGTGCGACGACGACGATCAGCCAGTCGTACGGGATCACCTACGGCTCCTCGGGCCAGCGCAGCAGGACGGTCTCGGCGCACACGCCGGGGCCGATGGCGAACAGGACGCCCGCCGAGCCGGGGATCTGGCCGCCGGTGTCCAGCTCGTCGGCGAGCACGTGCAGCACGCCGGACGAGCTGAGGTTGCCGACGCGGGCCAGCGACCGCCAGCTCGCGGCGAACGCGTCCTCGGGCAGCTCGAGCGCGCGGGCCGCGGCCTGCAGGATCTTCGGGCCGCCGGTGTGGGCCACCCAGGTGGCGACGTCGGGGACCTTGAGGTCGTGGGCCGCGAGCAGGTCGACGACGCCCGGCCCGAGGTGTCGTTCGACGATGTCGGCGAGGCTGGCCGCCAGCACGATCCGGAAGCCGCTGCCGCCGATGTCCCAGCCCAGCGCTCCGCCGGTGTCGGGGTACAGCGCGCTGCGCGCCGCGACGACGTCGACGCCCCCGTCGACGTCGGCCGCGCGGTCGCTGCCCACCATGACGACGGCCGCGGCGCCGTCCCCGAACAGGCCGCTCGAGACGATGTTGGCCATCGAGTCGTCGCCGTGCTGGAGGGTCAGCGAGCACAGCTCGACGGACACGAGGAGCGCCACGTCGCCGGGGTGCCCCTGCAGGTAGTCCCGCACCCGGGCGATCCCCGCGGCGCCGGCGACGCAGCCGAGGCCGAACACGGGGACGCGCTTGACGTCGGGGCGCATCCCGAGGCGCTCGACCAGGAGCGCGTCCAGCGACGGGGTCGCGATCCCGGTGATGGACGTGAACAGCAGGAAGTCGACGTCGGCGGCCTGCAGCCCCGCCGCCGCGAGGGCCCGGCGGCACGCGTCCGCCGCCAGCGTGGTGCCCTCCCGGATGAAGGCGTCGTTGGCGGCGCTGAAGGACGTCAGCCCGGCGTACTCCTCGAGCGGCAGCGCCAGGTGCCGGGTCTCGATGCCGGTCGCGGCGTGGATCCGGCTGATCGTCGCCAGGCGCCGCGGGTCGGACGTGAGCAGCGGCGCGATCGCTGCGGTGATCTCGCTCTGGGCGTGGACGTGCCCGGGCAGGACGGGGACGATCGAGGCGATCCGCACCATCCGGGCATCGTGTCACGCGGGACGGCGGTCCGTCGCGGTGCAGACACCTTCTCCCCAGCGTGCGTCGGCCTCGCGACCTGCGACGATGACCCGCCAGGTGCAGGGATGCGAACCGACGGGAGGTGCGCCATGCCGGACGAGCCGCAGGCCCGTACCCGGCTGCGCCGCGCCGTCGACCTGGCGCTGGCCTGCCACCCCGGCCCCACCGTCGCGGTGACCGTCTTCTCCGTCGCGATGGCGGCCGGGGCGGGTGCCCCCGCGCGCACGACCGTGCTGGTCGGGGCCGCGATCCTGGCGGGGCAGCTCTCGGTCGGCTGGTCCAACGACTGGATCGACGCCGCGCGCGACGCGGAGGTGGGCCGGACGGACAAGCCCGTCGGCACCGGCCGGCTGGCGGTCTCGACCGTCCGTGCGGCCGCCTGGAGCGCGGCCGCGGCCTGCGTGGTCCTCTCGCTCGCGCTCGGCTGGCGGGCCGGGCTGGTGCACCTGGCGACGGTGGCCTCCGCGTGGGCGTACAACGTCCGGCTCAAGAGCACCCCCTGGTCGTGGGCGCCGTACGCGTTCTCGTTCGGGTTCCTGCCGCTGGCCATCGCACTCGCCCTGCCCGGTGCTCCGGTCGCGGCCTGGTGGGCGATGACCGCCGGGGCGCTGCTGGGCATCGGTGCGCAC
Organism: Cellulomonas sp. P2_F12; assembly: GCF_056403775.1. NCBI lineage: Bacteria > Bacillati > Actinomycetota > Actinomycetes > Micrococcales > Cellulomonadaceae > Cellulomonas > Cellulomonas sp. P2_F12. Next base: position 155,132 of record NZ_JBFUEV010000003.1, read on the forward strand.
GGCGCGAACGTGGTGCCGGACCTGCAGGACGACCGCGCGACCGGCGTCCGGGGCCTGCCGCACCGCGTGGGCGGGACGGCGACGAGCATCGGCACGGCCCTGGCGCTGGTCGCCGCGACCGTGCTGCTGGTGCTGGCGCCGGCCGGTCCTCCGCGGGCGGCCGCAGCGGCCGCGCTGGTCGCCGCCGTCGGCCTGACGATCGTGGGCACGGTGCTGGCCCTCGGCGGCGGTCGCAGCCGCCTGCCGTTCACGTTCGCCATCGCGATCGCCGCCGTGGACGTGGTGCTGCTGGTCCTGTCCGACTGGGTGGTGCACTGACCCGTTCGGCTTGACTTCGAGCGCACTCGAAGGGGCACGCTGCAGGAAAGCCCCCTGCCGAAGGAGTCCCCCCGTGCGCGTCGGTGTCCACCTCATGCGATTCGACTCGGTCCAGCCGTCCCAGCTCCGTCAGGAGCTGGCGGACACGGCGTCGGCCGCCGACGAGGCGGGCGTCGCCTGGGTCTCGGTCATGGACCACTACTTCCAGATGGTCGCGGCCGGGTTCCCGGCCGACGACCCGATGCTCGAGGCCTACACCACCCTGGGCTACCTGGCCGGCGTGACCTCGAACGTCCAGCTCGGTGTGCTGGTCACCGGTGTGACCTACCGGCACCCCGGCCTGCTGGCCAAGATCGGCGCCACGCTCGACGTGCTCAGCGGCGGCCGGGCGACCATGGGCCTCGGGGCCGCCTGGTACGAGGAGGAGCACCTCGCGATGGGCGTGCCGTACCCACCGCTGGCCGAGCGGTTCGAGCGGCTCGAGGAGACGCTGCAGATCTGTCGCCAGATGTGGGACCCGAGCGACGACGGGCCCTTCGTAGGCAAGCACTACCAGCTGGCGCAGACCCTGTGCTCGCCGCAGCCGCTGAAGCGGCCCGAGATCCTCATCGGCGGTGGCGGCGAGCGCAAGACGCTGCGTCTCGTCGCCCAGTACGGCGACGCGTGCAACCTCTTCGCGACGAGCCCGGAGGGCGTGTCGCACAAGCTCGAGGTGCTGCGCGACCACTGCGAGGACCTCGGCCGCGACCCCGCCGAGATCCGCGTGACCATGCTGCACGGCGGCGACGCGCTGCTGCGGGGCGACGTCGACCAGTTCGTCGAGGACCTGCGGCCGTACGCCGCGCTGGGCGTCGAGACGGTCATCCTGCGGCCGCCGGCGACGAGCCTGTCCGCGTGGGTGCGCGACCGCGTCGCCCCGGCCGTCGCGCGCGTGGCGGACCTCGGCTGACGCGCGACGTCGGCCCGGCGCCCCTGACCGGGTGCCGGGCCGGCCGCCTAGGCGGAGGCCACGGCCGTGCCGTCCGCCGCCGCACGCAGCGCGGCGATGTCGATCTTGCCCATGGTGAGCATCGCGGCCGTCGCACGACCCGCGCGGCCGGGGTCGGGGTCGCTCAGCAGCTCGGGCAGGGCCGTCGGGGTGACCTGCCAGGACAGGCCCCAGCGGTCCTTGAGCCACCCGCAGGCGCCGGGCTCCCCGCCGTCGGCGAGCAGGGCGTCCCAGACGCGGTCGTTCTCCTCCTGGTCCGGCACCGACACCATCAGCGAGAACGCCTCGGTGAAGCGGTACATCGGGCCGCCGTTCAGCGCCTGGAGCTCCAGGCCGTCGAGCACGAAGCTCACGCTGAGCGCGGTGCCCGCCGGCTGCGGAGCGCCCTCGCCGTAGCGGGTGACGGAGAGGATGCGGGAGCGCGGGAAGATCGAGACGTAGCGCTCGGCGGCCTGCTCGGCCTCGTCGTCGAACCACAGGAACGGGCTGATGGTCTGCATCGTGAGTACCTCCGGTGTCTGCGACGCGGTGCCGGGCGGCGGTGCGTCGTCGGTCGTGAGGTGGTCGGAGCCGCGACCCGGATCTCGACATCCACCTCCGTGCTCGATCAACCCCAGTGCGCGGGCGCGACGAGCCCGGGCGGCAGGCGGGTGGCCGGGTCGCCCTGTGCCGCCGCGACCTGCGGCGGCGTGAGGAACAGCGCGCCCGTCAGGTCGGCGCCGTGGAGCCGGGCGCCGCGCAGGTCGGCGCCGAGCAGGTCGGCCAGCCGCAGGTCCGCCCCCCGCAGATCCGCACCGAGCAGGTAGGCACCGCGCAGGTCGGCGCGGCGCAGGTCGGCGTCGCGCAGGTCCTTGCCGACGAGGTCCGCGTCGCGCAGGTTCCTGCCCCCCGGGTTCCGGGCCAGCGCGCCGGCGCGGGCGAGCAGCGGCCCGACCCGGCCGCGCAGGGCTGCGACGTCGACCCGCCCGAGGGCCTCGGCGTCCCCGCCGGCGAGCGTCGCGATCTCGTCGCGAAGCCCGACCAGACCGCCCCGCACCGCGGACGCCGCCGGGAGCGCCACCGCCTCCGCCAGGTAGGCCAGCAGCTCGTGCAGGTGCCGCATGACGGGGAACACCGCGAACATCTCGGCCGCCAGCGTGGTGTCCTCGCGCCAGCTGCGGTCGCCGAACGTGCCCTGCGTGACGTGCTGACCTGCGCCGAAGCACTCGTACGCGGTGCACCCGGGCATCCCGCGATCCCGCAGCGCGGCATGGATCCCGCACCGGAAGTCGGCCTCGAGGTGGCGGCACGGCTCGCCTGCGGGCTTGTCGAAGGCGAAGTCCGACGACCGCGCGAACGGCAGCGCGACGCAGCACAGCCCGACGCACCGCGCGCAGTCGGACCTCAGCTCGATCGGGACTGCGGGCACCGTGACCTCCATCGGCTCGAGGCTAATCGCGTCTGCCGTCGGCAGATCCGCCCACGGCAGACCCGGGGGTCGACGGGCCCGGCCGCGTGCCACGGTCGAGGAGTCCCGCACCGACCAGGGAGGTACTCATGATCACGGCCCGCGCCGCGGAGGCACCACCGCTCCGCCCGTTCGACGACGACCTGTCCACCCGCCTCCTGCACCAGCGCATCGTGGTGCTGGGCCAGGAGGTCGACGACACCATCGCCAACCGCGTCTGCGCCCAGCTGCTGCTGCTGTCGGCGGAGGACCCGCGCCGCGACATCGCGCTCTACATCAACTCGCCGGGCGGCTCCGTCAGCGCGGCGCTCGCGATGTACGACACCATGCGGCTCATCCCCAACGACGTCTCCACGCTGGCGATGGGCCTGGCCGCGAGCGCCGCCCAGTTCCTGCTCAGCGCGGGCACGCCAGGGAAGCGGTTCGCGCTGCGGCACTCGCGGGTGCTCATGCACCAGCCGTCCGGCGGCATCGGCGGCACCGCCATCGACATCGCCATCCAGGCGCAGAACATGGCCCACGTGAAGCGCACCATGCAGTCGCTCACCGCCGAGCACACGGGTCAGTCGGTCGAGACGATCGAGCGTGACGCCGACCGCGACCGCTGGTTCACCGCCGACGAGGCCGTCGCCTACGGGTTCATCGACCGCGTCGTGGAGCACCTCGACGACGTCCGCCCCGACGCGCACCTGCGGCGAGCAGGCCTGTGATGGCCGGCCAGTACACGATCCCCGTGGTGATCGAGCAGCGGCCCACGGGGGAGCGGGCGTCCGACGTCTACTCGCGGCTGCTCAGCGACCGGATCATCTTCCTGGGCACCGAGATCGACGACGGCGTCGCCAACGTGGTCATCGCGCAGCTGCTGCACCTGCAGTCGGAGAGCCAGGACTCGCCGATCCACCTGTACATCAACTCGCCGGGCGGCTCGATCACCGCGCTGCTGGCGGTGTACGACACCATGCAGTACATCAAGCCGACCGTGGCGACGTTCTGCCTCGGCCAGGCCGCCTCCGCCGCGGCGGTCCTGCTGGCGGCCGGGACGCCCGGCAACCGTCACGTGCTCGAGCACGCGCGGGTGCTGCTCCACCAGCCGTCCGGCGGCGGGGAGGGCACGGCGGCGGACCTCGAGATCCAGGCCCGCGAGATCGGCCGGCTGCGCGAGCAGGTGGACGAGATCCTGCACCGCCACACCGGTCAGCCGCTGGCTCGGCTGCGCACCGACACCGAGCGCGACCTCATCCTCACGGCGCAGCAGGCCGTCGACTACGGCCTGGCGGACCGCGTGGTGACGACGCTCAAGGAGGTTCCTCCGCTGGCGTGAGGTGGTCGGCGCGCTCCCTGCTCAGGCGGCGAGCAGGAGCGCGTCGCCGAGGCGGCCGGCGTCGGCCCGTGCCGTCAGCGACGTGATGCTGGTGAGCACGGGGGCGTCCTCGGGACGGACGGGGCCGCGGGCCGTCAGCGTCGTGACGCCGGCGAGCTCGCGCCCGGCCGCCGCGGTGACCCTCTCGCCCGGGGCGGGTGCCGTGAGGTCGACGACGACGCGCCCCTCGGCGAGGGCGAGCTGCGCGTGCGCGGTGCCGATGAGGTCGACGAGCCGCAGCCCGAGCGCCCGGCACACGGCGGCCAGCACTTCGGACGAGGCCTCCTTGCGACCGCGCTCCACCTCCGACAGGTACGCGATGGACACGCGGGCGTCCGTCGCGACGTCGCGCAGCGTGCGGCCGGCGCGCTCGCGGTGCTCCCGCAGGATCGCGCCGACGAGGCGCCGGAGCAGCGGCTCGGGCCGGTGCTCGAGGTGCGTCAGGTGCGGGGTCATCGCGTCCTCCGGAGGGTGCGGCAGGTCTTCCGGCCACGCTAGCCCGCGATCCGGGCCGGGCGTCGTCGCGCCGCGTCTGCCCTCAGCGGAACGCGGCCGGCGGTACCGAACCGTCAGCTCGACACGTCCGCCGTCGTGAACCGGCTCCACGCCAGCGCGCCGAAGATCACCACCCACGCGACCTGCAGCGCGAGCCCCTGGCCGAGCACCCCCCAGTCGGGCTCGAGCCGCAGGAACTCCGCGAAGTCGAGCCAGTGGTGGGTCAGCAGCGCGGGCGCGATCGCGTGCAGCTGGGGAAGCTGGTCGAGCACGCCGCAGACGATCGCGGTCACGACCGTCGCGGCCATGGCGCCGACCGGCACCTCGGTGAGCGTCGAGAAGAACAGCCCGACGGCGACCAGCCCGGTCATCGAGAGCCCCACGTAGGCCACGACGCCGGCGATCCGGAGCACCCCGGCGCCCAGCGGCACCGTGGTCCCGGACAGCAGCGTGACGCCGTGCAGCCCGAAGTAGGCGCCCCCGGTCACCAGGCCGACGATCGCGATGGCCAGCACGGCCGACGCCGCGAACGCGAGCGCGCCGACGGCCTTGACCGCGAGCAGCCGACCCCGCGCCACGGGCACGGTCAGCAGGTAGCGCAGCGTGCCGGTCGACGCCTCGCCGGCGATCGCGTCGCCGGACGCGATCCCGATGGTCAGCGGCAACAGGAACGGCAGGCAGAGGAACAGGGACGCGACGACCAGGAACAGCCCGTTGCCGGTGACCTGCCCGATGAACCCGGGCCCCTGGCCGTCCAGCGCGGAGTCCTCCGTGAGGAACAGGACCGTGCCCAGCAGCAGCGGGACCAGCGCGAGGCCGCACAGCAGGACGAGGTTGCGGCGTCGGCCCAGCACCAGGCGCAGCTCGCTGCGGGTGAGCCGCAGGAGCGAACCGCGACGCGGGGGCGCCAGCTCAACGAGCGACATCGAAGCCCTCCCCGGTCAGGCCGACGAAGATCTGCTCGAGGTTGGGCCGGCGGACCTCGAGGCCCAGCAGGTCGACGCCCGCGTGCACCAGGGCGGCCGACACCTTCTCGGGCGGCACGCCGCTCAGCAGGCCGCTGACGGTGACGCCGGTGGCGCGGACCTCGGTCACCCCCAGGCCGGTGAGCACCTCGGCGGCGGCCCCGACGTGGTCGGCCGACGTCTGCACCGACACCCGGGCCGCGCCGCGGTCGGTGAGCGCGGCGCGATCGCCCTGCATCAGCAGGTGACCGCGGCCCATGATCCCGACGTGCGAGCAGACCTGCTCGATCTCGGCCAGCAGGTGCGACGAGACCAGCACCGTGGTGCCCTGGTCGGCCAGCTCCCGCACGAGGTTGCGCACCTCGCGCGTGCCCTGCGGGTCGAGCCCGTTGGTCGGCTCGTCGAGCACCAGCAGCTCGCGCGGCCGCAGCAGGGCCGCCGCCAGCCCGAGCCGCTGCTTCATGCCCAGCGAGTACTGCCGGTACGGCTTGGCGGCCGCGGCACCCAGGCCCACGCGCTCCAGCGCCTCGTCGGTCCGCCGGCGGGCGGTCGCCGGGTCCGCGGTGGCGTCGCTCGCGTCCAGCCGGCCCAGGTTGGCGCGGCCGGTCAGGTACGGGTGGAACGCCGGGCCCTCGACCAGCGCGCCGACCCGGGGCAGCACGACGGCGCCGCCCTCGGGCATCGGCGACCCCAGCAGGAACGCGCGCCCGCTGGTCGGTCGCACCAGGCCGAGCAGCATGCGGATCGTCGTCGTCTTGCCCGAGCCGTTGGGCCCGATGAAGCCGTAGACGGCCCCGCGCGGGACCTGCAGGTCGATCGCGTCGACGGCCACCTGCCCCGACCGGAACCGCTTGGTCAGGCCCTCCGTGCGGATCGCGAGGTCGGGCGCGGCCGCGCCCGCTGGGGGCACGGCCGCGGTCGACGGTTCCGTCACTTCGCCGCCAGGGCCTGGAGGGTCGCGCCGGGCACGGCGCCGACCAGCACGCGGCCGTCGTCGGTGACGAGCACGGACAGCAGCGCCGACGAGAGCAGCCGGCCCTCGGGGACCGTCGTGGTCAGCGCGTCGTACAGCGCGGACGTGTCGAGGGAGCCCATCGGGCCGCCCGATCCGTCCTTCGGCACGAACTCGTTGTACAGCTGCTCGGCGCCCTGCGAGCCGAACGACTTGTCGACGCCGGGCAGGCCGGCGGCGGCGGTCGGGTCGCCGGCGAGCAGCGCGGCGACGTCGATCCCGGAGGACTGCACGACGGTGTCCCAGCCGGTGCCGGTCACGGTCACCCCGTCGGGCAGCTGGTGGGTCTGGGCGTCGGGCAGGGTGGCGGCGGGCTCCTCGGGGAGCGGCACGACGACGTCCCGGGTGGACGCACCGGCCGGCGCCGAGAACGCCAGGACGGAGTCGGCCGGCGTCGCGAACGACACGTCGGTGAACCCGATCTCGAGCGCGGGCGTCTGGGTGTCGGCCTTGCTCCACACCTGCACGCGCAGGGGCGTCGAGGTCTTTGCGTCCACGGCCACCACGATCCTCCCGACGAGGGTCGTCTGGCTGGTCGGCGTCACCACGAGCTGGTAGGCGGCGTGCCCGGCGACCTGCGTCTCGGAGTCCAGCGTCACGCTCGACGACGCCTTGGCCAGCCCGACGGCCTCACGTCCGGCCTCGGCGGGCGTCGGCAGGTCGCTCTGCACCGGCAGCTGGCCGGCCTGCGCCTGCGCGGACAGGTCGTCGTAGCGCGCGGCGTCGGCGGCGCTGAGGCTGTAGTGCACGACGGCGTCGTCGGTGCTCGAGTACGTCCACGCCTGCGGGCCGTCCTGCACCACGGAGTACTCGGACGTCGGCCCCAGCAGCGCGACGCGTGAGCGCTCACCGCCGTCCGACCAGACGCGCATCGTCGACGAGCCGCTGAGCAGCGCGATCGGGTCGGCGCCCCCGACGTCGCCGAACGGGAGCTCCGGCAGCCCGAGCCGCGCGGTGTAGACGACGGTCCCGGACAGCGGCGACGGCTCCGCGGAGGCCACCTTGGCGGCGAGGTCCTCGGGGCTGATCGTCGGCAGGCCCTCGTCGCCGGCGGAGGCGAGCAGCGGCGGTGCGACGAATGCCAGGCCGACCGCGACGGCGGCGACCACGGGGACGGCCCAGCGGGCTCGGGGCGAGAGGGTGCGGCGGGACTCGGTCATAGGACCAACTGTGCATCGTGCCTGCTGAGGCCATGCTGAGAGCATCGTGCGCCCCCGTGGTCCGGGCAGTGCGATGCTGGCGAGGTGCGGGTCCTGGTGGTCGACGACGAGCGCGGGCTCGTGCGCGCCCTGCACCGCGGCCTGACCGCCGAGGGGTTTGCGGTCGACGTGGCCTACGACGGCGAGCGGGGGCTCGAGCTGGCCTCCGAGGACACCTACGACGCGATCGTGCTGGACGTCATGCTGCCCCGGCGCAACGGGTACGACGTCGTGACCGAGCTGCGCGCGCGGGACGTGTGGACGCCGGTGCTCATGCTCAGTGCGAAGGACGGCGAGTACGACGTCGCGGACGGCCTCGACGTCGGGGCCGACGACTACCTGACCAAGCCGTTCGCGTTCGTCGTGCTGGTCTCGCGCCTGCGCGCGCTGCTGCGACGGCAGGGTCAGGTCCGCCCGCCGGTGCTCACGGTCGGCACCCTGGTGCTCGACCCCGCGACGCGCAGCGTGAGTCACGGCGGCGACCCGGTGGCGCTGACCACCCGCGAGCTGGCCCTGCTGGAGTACCTCATGCACCACGCCGACCGCGTGGTGGGCAAGGTGGAGCTGCGCGACCACGTGTGGGACGGCACGGGCGAGGACGTCAACGTCGTCGAGGTGTACGTCGGCTACCTGCGCCGCAAGCTCGGCCGTGACGTCGTCGAGACGGTCCGCGGCGCCGGGTACCGCGTGGCGGGCTAGCGGTGCCCGCCGGCGTCCGTCGGGGCGCGTCCCTGCGGTTGCGGCTCACCGTGCTCGCGTCGGGCGCGCTGTGCGTGGCGCTCGTCGTGGGCGCGGTCGCGCTCACGGTCGTCCTGCGGAGCACCCGGGTGGACGTCCTGTCCGACGTGGTCCGCGAGCGCGCGGCGACCGTGGCGGCACTGGCGTCGGACGACCGGCTGCCCGGCACGCTCCCGGTGGCCGAGCCGGGCGAGATCGTGCAGCTGATCGACGCCGACGGTGCGGTGCTGGCCACGTCCCCGAACGCGAGCCGGACCCTGCCGGTGCTCCCGATCGGCGAGCTGGCGGGGCTCAGCGGCGTCTCGACCACGGAGCAGAGCGCGTACGACGACGTCGCGCGGGTCGCCGTGCAGCCCACCACCTACCGGGGCGAGCCGGCGACGGTCGTCGCGAGCGTGCCGCTCACCGAGGTGCAGGGCGTGCTCGACGCGCTCCGCCTGGCGCTCGTGGTCGTCGTGCCGCTGCTCACCCTGACCCTCGCCCTCGTGGTGTGGGTGATCCTCGGCCGTGCGCTGCGGCCGGTGGAGGAGCTGCGCCGGGGGGCCGCCCAGGTCGCGTCGTCGGGCGGACCGGGGTCGCTGCCGGTGCCCGACCGGGACGACGAGCTCGGGGCGCTGGCCCGCACGCTGAACTCGATGCTCGACCGGCTCGAGGCCGGCGCGGCCCGGCAGCGGGCGTTCGTCGCGGACGCCGCGCACGAGCTCCGGTCCCCGCTGGCCGCCCTGCGCACGAGCATCGAGGTCGCGCGAGCACACCCGACCTCCTACGGGACCGAGGAGCTCGCGGCCGACCTCGAGGGCGAGGTGCTGCGTATGCAGGTGCTGGTGGACGACCTGCTGCTGCTCGCCCGCGTGGGTTCGACGCCGCTGGTGCACGAGGAGCTCGACCTGCTCGCCGTGGCCCGCGACGTGGTCCGGCCCGGTGGGGCGGTGGCCGTCACCGTGTCGGGGGCGGGGCACGCCCGGGGGGATGCCATGGCAGTCGGACGGGTGCTGCGCAACCTCGTCGACAACGCCGCGCGGCACGCCGTCGACCAGGTCGAGGTGGTGGTGGCCGACGGCCGGGTGCGGGTGGACGACGACGGCGCCGGGCTCGCCCCGGGCGACCGGGAGCGGGTGTTCGAGAGGTTCGTGCGGCTCGACGAGGCCCGCGAGCGGGACGCGGGCGGCAGCGGGCTCGGGCTCGCGATCGCCCGTGAGATCGCCCGGGAGCAGGGCGGGGACGTGGTGCTCGGCGATGCCGACCTCGGGGGGCTGAGGGCCGAGCTCCGGCTGCCGCGGTGGGGTGCCTCGACGTAGTTTGGGACCCACGAGCCCCGCGGAGGTGACGATGACCGAGCACGACCCCGTGCGTGACGCGGCCCGGTACCGGGCCGACCGCGACGCCGCACGCGACGGAGCGCCCGACGCGGCAGACGGCCCCCCACAGGCCGTCGGTCGGATGGAGAACCGGCACCTGTGGGTCGACGTGGTGATCGACCAGGCGATCGCCCGCGGGGAGTTCGACGACCTGCCGCTGGCCGGCAAGCCGATCCCCGGCATCGGCACCCAGCACGACCCGGACTGGTGGCTCAAGGCGCTGATCGCCCGCGAGCAGATCACGGGCGTCCTGCCCGAGGCGATCCAGCTGCGCAAGGACGACGCGGCGCTGGTCGGGCGGCTCGACGGGCTGCGGTCCGAGAAGGACGTGCGCGAGGCGCTGGCGGAGTTCAACGCGCGGATCGTCTCCGCGCGACGGCAGCTGATGGGCGGCCCGCCCGTGGTCACCCCGCTGCGCGACGTGGAGCTCGAGGTCAGGCAGTGGCACGCGCGGCGGACGCCGGCGGCGCCGGTGGTGGAGCCGGTCGAGCCGACCGTGCGGCGCCGGTGGTGGCGCCGGGCCGACTGACGGTCAGCGGTCCTCGAGGGCCGGCAGGATCGTCGTGGGGATGGCGAAGGCCAGCGTGATCGACAGGATGCCGCCGGCGAAGACCCACGGGCCCCAGTCGCCGACGTTGAAGGCCACCGTGAACAGCGCGAGCCCGAGCAGGAACAGGATGGCCGGGAAGACGACGGCCAGGGCGCGGCCGCCGGGGGCGCTGGACCCCTCGCGACGCTCGATCACCGGGTAGCTCATGGGACGTCCTCCTGGGGTGCTGCGGCGGCCCCCGGCGTCGGATCCACCGGGGGCCACCAGCGTAGCCAGTGCTAGACGACCTGCGCCGCCTCACCCGCCAGGATCTCGTCCGACGCCTCGTCCGGGGAGCCGTGCGGCGACGGGGCCGCCCGCACGAAGAACGCCGCCGGGATGGCCGCGAGCGAGATGAACGCGCCCACCAGGAACGCCGAGTGGATGCCCCCGGCGGTGGCGTCGAGGACGTCCGCGCCGCCGGCCGCGAGCGTGGCGCTCTGGGCCGTGAGGACCGTGATGAACAGCGCCGTCCCCGCCGCACCGGCGACCTGCTGGACCGTGCCGACGACCGCGCTGCCGTGCGAGTACAGGTGCGCGGGCAGCGACCCGAGCGCGGAGGTGAACAGCGGCGTGAACATCAGCGCGAGACCGATGCTGAGCAGCACGTGGGACGCCAGCAGCAGCCACGACGAGCTCGTCGTGCCCAGCATCGTGAAGCCCCAGGCGCCGGCGCTGACCACGACGGCTCCCGGCACCAGCAACGGCCGCGGGCCGTACCGGTCGTAGGCGCGCCCGACGCTCGGCGCGAGGACGCCCATGAGCAGGCCGCCGGGCAGCAGGAGCAGGCCCGTCTGCAGCGCCTCCAGCCCGAGCACGGTCTGGGCGTACAGCGGGACCAGGATCAGCGTGCCGAACAGCGACATCATGCTGATCGCCATGACGCCGACCGAGACGCGGAACGTCGACGACGAGAAGGTCCGCAGGTCGAGCAGGGCGTCGTCCACCTTCTGCAGCTGGATCTGGCGCCAGATGAACACCGCGAGGGACACGGCGCCGACCCCGAGCGAGACCCACGTGACGGTCGAGATGCCCGTCGTGGCCGCGGCGCCGAGCCCGCTGAGCCCGTAGACCAGGCCGCCGAACGCGAACGCCGAGAGGATGACCGAGCCGACGTCGACGCGCGCGAGCTTGGGCTCGGTGAGGTTCGGCAGGCGCATGGCACCCAGCGCGAGGGCGCCGACCGCGATCGGCAGCACCAGGGCGAACAGCCACCGCCAGTCGAGGACGCTCAGCACCAGGCCGGAGATCGTCGGACCGATGGCCGGGGCGACCGAGATGACGATGGAGATGTTGCCCATCGTGCGACCGCGGCTGGCGGGCGGGGTGACGGTCATGACGGTGGTCATGAGCAGCGGCAGCATGATCGCGGTGCCGCCGGCTTGCACCACGCGGCCCGCGATGAGCGTCCCGAACCCGGGCGCCAGCGCGCAGATCGTCGTGCCGACGCTGAACAGGGTCATCGCGGCGATGAACGTGGTCCGCGTGGTGAACCGCTGGATCACGAAGCCGGTGACCGGGATGACGACCGCCATCGTCAGCATGAACGCCGTGGTGACCCACTGGGCCGTGCTCGCGGGGATGTCCAGGTCGGTCATCAGGTGGGGCAGGGCGACGCCCATGATCGTCTCGTTGAGGATGACGACGAACGTCGAGATGAGCAGCAGGCGCACGGCCAGGCGGTCGCGCGGGCCGTTGTCCGGCACGGCGTCCTCGGGTGCAGCGCCCGACGGCGGATGGGTGGTGGTCAGGGTCTCGTCGGTCACAGCGGTCACCTCAGGGTGCGGGAGGAAGGATGTGGCGCGGCCGACGTGGTCGGCGCGGACGGTGTGCACAGTCTGTGCGGGCCGACCCTGCGGGGTCGACGTCTTTCGCGTTCAGGAGAACTGGACTCGGGGTCGTGCTCAGAGCCCCAACGGCCAGGTCGCCCGGACCTCGATGCGCCCGGCGTGGGCCATCGGGTGGGCGGCGGCCCGCGCCAGCGCCTCGTCGAGGTCCTTGCACTCGAGGACGTCGAAGCCGGCGATGAGCTCCTGCGTCTCGGCGAACGGGCCCTCGGTCACCAGCAGCCTGCCCGAGCGGACCCGGACGGTGCGGGCGTCCTCGACCGGCCGCAGGCGGTCGCCCTCGACGGTCAGGCCGCGCCGGTCGTTCTCGGCCACCCAGTCGCGGATGTCGTCGCCGGGGTCGGTGTCGGGCTCGGTGTCCGTACAGATCAGCAGCAGGAAGCGCATGGGTCCTCCGGTTCGGGGAAGGTCGGGCTGTCATCTGTTGGACGAACCCGGTGCGCCCGGATCGACACTCGCGGGCGACCAATCTCAGTGCAACGGTCGCGCGCGGGGTGCGCGCGGCCCGAAGCGGGGGGCGTTCGCCGCGCCGGTGATCTCGATCAGGCGGATGACGCGCTGCCGATGACCGGCCCACGGCTCGAGCAGGCGGAGCATCCCGGCGTCGTCGGTACGCCGGCCCGTCAGCGCCCAGCCGACCAGGTGGGCCAGGTGGAAGTCCCCGACGGAGACCGCGTCCGCGTCACCCAGCGCGCGCGACGTGATCTCGGCGACGGTCCACGGGCCGATGCCGCGCACCGTGAGCAGGCGTCGCCGCGCCTCGTCGATCGGCAGGTCGACGCCCTCCTGGAGCCGGTGGGCCACGGCGGCGGCCCGCGCGACCGTGCCCGCGCGCTGCTCCTCGACGCCGGCCCGTCGCCAGTCCCACACGGGGACCGCGCGCCAGGTCTCGGCCGTCGGGGGCACCCGCAGCGTCCGCGGGGCGGGTCCGGGAGCGGGCGTGCCGTGCTGCAGGACCAGCCGGCGCCAGGCAGCCTTCGCGTCGAGGCCGACGACGCGCTGCTCGAGCACGGCCGGGACGAGCGCCTCGAGCACGTTCGCCGACCGCGGGATCCGCAGCCCGGGCAGCCGGTGGTGGGCCTCGCGGACGACCGGGTGCAGGGCGGCGTCGAAGCCCGTGGGGTCGTCGTCGGCGCCCAGCAACCCGGGCACGCCGGCCAGGGCACGCTCGGCGCCCGGTCCCCAGGCGGTCGCGTGGATCCCGTCGGCGCGGCGCACCAGGTGCCGGGTGGCCGGGCCGTCGGGGGTCGACGTCGCCTGCCACACGGACCCGTCCGGGGCGAACCACCACGCCGGGTCGCCCGCACCGCGCCGCAGCGGCCCGAGGGTGAGCCGGACGTCGACCGGCGCCGCCGGACGGTAGACCGACGCGAGCCACGCGTGCTCGTCTGTCGGCGCGGGGATCACGCCTCCACTATGCGCCGCCGTCCCCGCGCGACGAAGCACGGCACACTGCCTGCATGACGATCCGCACCGGGATCTCCGGCTGGCGCTACCCACCCTGGCGCGGCGTGTTCTACCCGGCCGACCTGCCGCAGCGTCGCGAGCTCGAGTACGCGTCGCGCGCGCTCACCTCCATCGAGATCAACGGCTCGTTCTACGCGCTCCAGCGCCCCGAGAGCTACCGCAGCTGGGTCGCCGAGACGCCCGACGACTTCGTCTTCTCGGTCAAGGGTCCGCGGTTCGTCACGCACCTCAAGAAGCTCGCAGACGTGCGCGTGCCGGTGGCCAACTTCTTCGCCAGCGGAGTCCTCGCGCTCGGACCCAAGCTCGGCCCCGTCCTGTGGCAGCTGCCGCCGAACCTCGGCTTCCACCCTGACCGGCTCGCGGCCTTCTTCGAGCTCCTCCCGCGCAGCACGGCCGCCGCGGCCGAGCTGGCCACCGAGCACGACGAGCGGCTCGACGACCGGGCGTTGACCAGCACCGACGAGGACCGGCCCCTGCGGCACGTCCTCGAGGTCCGGCACGCCAGCTTCGAGGACCGGCGGTTCGTCGAGCAGCTCCGGGAGCACGGCATCGGGCTGGTGGTCGCGGACGCGGCCGGTCGGTGGCCCGTGATCGAGGACGTCACCGCCGACCTGGTCTACGTCCGCCTGCACGGCGAGACCGAGCTGTACGCCAGCGGGTACGACGACGAGTCCCTCGACCGGTGGGCGGCGAAGGTCCGGGCGTGGGCCGCCGGCGACGAGCCGGCGGGCGCGCGGACGCTCGCCGGGCCCGGTCCCGCGGCGGCCGGACGGGACGTCTTCGTGTACTTCGACAACGACACCAAGGTCCGCGCGCCGTACGACTCGATGGCGCTCGCGCGCCGGCTCGGGATCGCGCCGCAGGTCAGCGGCCCTTGAGCCGCTGGATCAGGCGCCGGTCACGCTTGGTCGGACGGCCCGCGCCGCGGTCCCGCTCGCCCGGGACCACGTGCTCCTTCGGCAGCGGCGCGGGGGAGCGGTCGAGGTAGCAGGCCACCGCCACCGGCGCGCCGACCCGCTTCACCACCGTGCGCTGCACGACGACGATCCGCTCGCGCTCGCCGCCGCGGACGTGCACCTCGTCGCCCGGGACCACCATCGTCGCGGGCTTGGCGCGCTCGCCGTTGACGCGCACGTGCCCGGCGCGGCACGCCGCCGCGGCCGCGGACCGGGTGGCGAACAGCCGCACCGCCCAGGTCCACGCGTCCACGCGCGCACGCGTCACCTCAGCCACGGCCCGAGCCTCTCACGACCGCCGACGGACGCTGAGGCCCCCGTCCGACCGAGGCGGTCGCCGGCCCCCCGTCGGCGCGACACCCGTCGACCATGTCGTTATCGACCTCATTCGGCCCGATGGCGTCGATAGGCACATGCTCGGGCGCTCGGGCGCGCGCGACGGCCGTCCGCCGGTCGTCATACGGTGGAGCGATGACCTCCTCCTCGCAGATCGTCGCCGTGACCGGCGGCTATGTCGTGCCCGTCGCCTCCGAGCCCATCGAGGGCGGCACCGTGCTCGTCGTCGACGGGCGCATCACGGCGGTCGGGGCGGACGTCGAGATCCCCGACGGCGCGCGGATCGTCGACGCCACCGGGCGCTGGGTCCTGCCGGGGTTCGTCGAGTCGCACGGGCACGTCGGCCTGCACGAGGAGGGCGAGGGGGCGGCGGGCAACGACACCAACGAGATGACGACCCCCAACGCGGCAGCGGTCCGCGCGATCGACGCGATCAACATCGACGACGAGGGGTTCCGCGACGCGCTGAGCGGCGGCGTCACGTCGATCGTGGTGAAGCCGGGCTCGGGCAACCCGATCGGCGGGCAGTCCGTGGCCATCAAGGCGTGGGGCGGGCGGACGGTCGACGAGCAGGTGATCTCGGCCTCGGTGAGCGTGAAGTCGGCGCTGGGGGAGAACCCGAAGCGGGTGTACGGGGAGCGCAAGCAGACGCCGTCGACCCGGCTGGGCACCGCGCTGGTCATCCGCGAGGCGTTCACGCGGGCGCAGCACTACCGGGCCGCGCGGTCGGCGGCGGCGACCAAGGGCGAGCCTTTCAAGACGGACCTGGCGATGGACACCCTCGCGCGCGTGCTCGACGGCGAGCTCGCCTGGGACCAGCACACCCACCGGCACGACGACATCGCGACGGCCCTGCGGCTGGCCGACGAGTTCGGGTACCGGCTCGTCATCAACCACGGCACCGAGGCGCACAAGATCGCCGACGTCCTCGCCGAGCGCGACATCCCGGTGATCTTCGGTCCGATGTTCACCAGCCGGTCCAAGGTCGAGCTCCGCGACCGGGCCATCGCCAACCTGGCCACGCTCGCCGCCGCGGGCGTCCGGGTCGCCATCACCACCGACCACCCCGTGGTGCCCATCAACTTCCTGGTCCACCAGGCGACCCTCGCGGTGAAGGAGGGGCTGCCGCGCCAGACCGCCCTGGAGGCGCTGACCGTGAACCCGGCGACGTTCCTGCGCCTGCACGAGCGGGTCGGAGCGCTCGCGGCCGGGCTCGACGGCGACATCGTCGTGTGGTCGGGCGATCCCCTCGACGTGACCTCACGCGCCGAGCACGTGCTCATCGACGGGAAGACCGTCTACACGTGGGACGCCGAGGCCGGCCACGGCGTGGTCGTGGAGCGCTCGGCACGCTTCGCGGAGTAGCCGCGCGCCGCCGGCCGCGCGGGTGCGAGGCAGCGGTTCTCGTCAGTCGCGGAGCTCGAGGTACTTGCTGATCAGCGCGCGGGTCGACGGGTCCTGTGCGGCGAGCGCGGCGGCGTCCCCCTGCACGGCGGGGGCGATCTCGAGCGCGAGCTTCTTGCCCAGCTCGACACCCCACTGGTCGAACGAGTCGATGCCCCACACGACGCCCTGCACGAACGTGATGTGCTCGTACAGCGCGATGAGCTGGCCGAGGACGCTCGGGGTGAGCGACGAGGCCAGGATCGACGTGGTCGGGCGGTTCCCGGAGAACACGCGCGCGGCCACGATGTCCTCGGCGGTCCCCTCGGCGCGGACCTCGTCGGCGGTCTTGCCGAACGCCAGGGCCTTGGTCTGCGCGAAGAAGTTGGCCAGGAAGAGGCCGTGTACGTCGACGCCACCGTCGGTGAGCGGGTGCGCCGGGTTGGCGACGGCGATGAAGTCGGCGGGGATCAGCCGCGTGCCCTGGTGGATGAGCTGGTAGAACGCGTGCTGGCCGTTGGTGCCGGGCTCGCCCCAGAACACCTCGCCGGTCTGCGTGGTGACCGGGGTGCCGTCCCAGCGGACAGACTTGCCGTTCGACTCCATGGTCAGCTGCTGCAGGTACGCCGCGAACCGGTGCAGGTACTGCGCGTACGGCAGCACGGCGTGCGTGTGCGCGCCGAGGAAGTTGACGTACCAGACGTTGAGCAGCCCCATGAGGACGGGCACGTTCTGCGCGAACGGCGTCGTGGCCACGTGCTCGTCGACCGCGTGGAAGCCGGCCAGGAAGTCGCGGAAGCCGTCGGGCCCGATCGCGATGGCCAGCGACGTGCCGATGGTCGAGTCGACCGAGTACCGGCCGCCCACCCAGTCCCAGAAGCCGAACGCGTTCGCGGGGTCGATGCCGAACGCGGCGACCTTGTCGAGCGCCGTGGAGACCGCGACGAAGTGCTTGGCGACGGCGGCGTTGCGGGACTCGTCGTCGTCGGCCGTGCGCAGCTGCTCCCAGAGCCAGTCGCGGGCCAGGCGCGCGTTGGTCAGCGTCTCGAGGGTGCCGAACGTCTTGGACGCGACGATGAACAGCGTGGTCGTCGGGTCGAGGTCCTTGACGGTCTCCGCGAGGTCGCTGGGGTCGATGTTGGAGACGAACCGCACCTCGAGCCCGTCCTGCACGTACGGCTTGAGCGCCTCGTACGCCATGACCGGACCCAGGTCGGAGCCGCCGATGCCGATGTTGACGACGGTCCGGACGCGCGACCCGGTCACGCCGGTCCACTCGCCGGAGCGGACCTTGTCGGCGAACGCGAACATCTTGGTCAGCTCGGCCTGCACGTCGCGGTCGATGTCCTGGCCGTCGACGGCGAGCGACGGCGAGGCGCCGGGCGGGCGGCGCAGGGCCGTGTGCAGCACCGCGCGGTCCTCGGTCACGTTGATGTGGTCGCCCCGCAGCATGGCCTGCAGCCGGTCGGCCAGCCCGACCTCGTCGGCGAGCCGGACCAGCAACGCCAGCGTCTCGTCGGTGACCAGGTTCTTCGACAGGTCGACCGTGAGGTCGGCCAGCGGGAGCGTGAGTCGGGTGGCGCGCTCGGGGTCGGCGGCGAACCAGCCGCGCAGGTCGGGCGACAGCGTCGACTCGTGGACGCTCAGCTCCTGCCAGGCGGTCGTGGTCGTGGCGTCGATGGGCTGCGTGGACACGGTGTTTCCCTCTCGAGCGGGTCGGGGTGCGCGCGCGGTGGTCGCGACGGCGCCGGGTCCACCGTATTGCGCGGGCGGGACCGCTCGCACCGCGGTCCGTGGCCACGCGTCCGACGACGGCATCGTGCCCGGTTAGGTTGTGGCGCATGTCCCGCGTCCCCACCGCCGTCATCGCCGCCCTGACCCTGGTGGTCGGTTTCGCCGTCGCCGAGCTCACCGACGTGCGCGCCCTCGGCGGCGTCGTGCTGGTGGCGGGCGTGGTGTGGTGCGCGGTCCGGGCCCGGTCCGCCGGCTGGTGGCGGGTGTCCGCCGTGGTCCTGGTCGGGGCCGTCTGCTTCGCCGGATCGCACCTGCTCGGGCACGTCATCGGCGCCTGGCCCGCGGTGGTCGTGGCGGCGCTGGTGCTCGGTGCCGCGACGTTCCTGCTGGTGGACCGCCCGGTCGTCGCGGAGCGCGTCGCCTGAGATGAGCGCCCTCCTCGTGTGCTGCGGCCTGGCGACGCTGGACGTCGTGCAGGTGGTCGACCGCCTCCCGGGTGCCGACGAGAAGGTGGTCGCGCGCAGCCTCGAGGTGACGTTCGGCGGCCCGGCGGCCAACGCGGCGGCGACCGCGGTCGCGCTCGGGGTCCGCACCCGGCTCGTGACGGCGCTCGGGGCGGGACCGGTGGCCGACCTGGTCCGCGACGGGCTCGTGAACGCCGGCGTCGAGGTGGTCGACCTGCTCGACGGGCTGCCGGGGTCGCCGGCCGTCTCGACCGTGCTGGTCACCGCGGCGACGGGGGAGCGGGCCGTCGTGTCCGTCAACGCGACCGGCACCGCCGACCTGCCCGCGCCGGCGGCCGGCGTGCTCGACGGGGCGACCGCGGTGCTCGTCGACGGGCACCATCTCGAGGCCGGTGCTGCGCTCGCGGCGGAGGCGCGTCGACGTGGGGTGCCGGTCCTGCTCGACGGCGGCAGCTGGAAGCCGGGGCTGGACCGCCTGCTGGCGGTGGTCGACCACGCGGTGCTCTCGGCGGACTTCGGGCTCCCGGGGGAGCCGACGACGCAGGACGAGCTGCTCGGGCGGGTCGCGGCGATCGGACCGCGGGTGGTCGCCCGCTCGTCGGGCGCGGGTCCGGTGCGGGTGCGGGTCGCGACGGACGACGGCGACGTCTCGTGGTCCTCGATCGAGCCGCCGACCGTCGAGACCACGGACGTCGTCGACACCCTCGGCGCCGGGGACGTGCTGCACGGCGCCACCGCCGCGGCGCTCGCCGCCGGTCAGCCGTTCCTCGTGGCGCTCGCCGAGGGGATCCGGTGCGCGAGCGACTCCGTCCGCCACCGCGGCGCGCTGGGCTGGGTTAGGGAGTAGGCCGTTCGGCCGACCCGCCGGAGTGCGGGCGGTGCCTAGGCTGCCTGCGTGATCCCCGACGCCCTCCGTCCGCTGTGGACGGCGCCCCGACCCCCGGGCGCGCCGGCGCGCGTCTGGCGGGACTGGGTGCTGGTCGGGCTGCTGGTGCCGGCCGCGGTCCTCGAGACCGTGCAGCGCCAGGACGTGACGTGGAAGGCCGCGTCCACGGTCGTCGCGGTCGTCACCGTGCTCGCGCTCCTGTGGCGGCGGACGCACCCGCTCGCCGTCGCGGTCGTCGTGTTCGGCGGCCTGGCCGTGGTCGATGCGGCCGCACTGGTGGCCGGCGCGGGCGAGTGGGGCCTGTACACGTCGGCGTGCATCCTGCTGGTGCCGTACGCGCTGGTCAGGTGGGGGAGCGGACGCGAGGTCGTGCTCGGGCTCGCCGTCGTGGTGGTCGCGCTGGCCCTCGGCGTCGCCGGGCACTGGACCGGCATCGGCGACGCGGTGCTCGAGATCGTGTTCCTGCTGTCACCGGCCGCGATCGGCGCCTGGGTGCGGTTCGTCGCGACGTCGCGGCTGCGCGAGCAGGACCAGGTGCGCCTGCGGGAGCGCGAGCAGCTCGCGCGGGAGCTGCACGACACGGTCGCGCACCACGTCTCGGCGATCGCCGTCCGGGCGCAGGCGGGCCGGGTGGTGGCGGCCACCGATCCCGACGCCGCGGTCGACGCCCTGCGACTCATCGAGGCCGAGGCCTCGCGGGCGCTGACCGAGATGCGGCTCATGGTCGGCGCGCTGCGCGACGGTGGCGCCGCCGCGGAGCTGGCCCCGCAGCAGGGGATCGCGGACATCGAGCGGCTGGCCAAGGCCGTGGACGGGCCGCCGCGCGTCGAGCTGGAGCTGTCCGGGGAGCTGGACGACCTGCGTCCCGCGGTCGGCGTCGCCGTGTACCGGCTCGCGCAGGAGTCGATCACCAACGCCCTGCGCCACGCACGCCACGCCTCCCGGATCCGGGTGCTCGTCGCCGGTGACGACGACTGCGTGCGCCTGACGGTGTCCGACGACGGCGAGGTCCAGGCGCGGGGCGGGACCGGGTACGGGTACGGGATCGTCGGCATGACCGAGCGGGCGGCGCTGCTCGGGGGGACCCTGGACGCCGGCCCCGGCGCCGAGCGGGGCTGGACGGTCGAGGCCGTGCTACCGAGGGTCGGGGCGGCGCGATGACAACCGACGAGCGGGGCGGCGCGATGACGACCGAGGAGCGGGCGGCGCGATGACGATCCGGGTGCTGGTGGCCGACGACCAGGAGATCGTGCGGACCGGCCTGGCCATGATCCTGGCGGCGCAGCCCGGGATCGAGGTGGTCGCCCAGGTCGGCGACGGGCGTCAGGCGGTGGCACTGGCCCGCGAGCTGCGGCCCGACGTGTGCCTGCTCGACATCCGGATGCCCGAGATGGACGGCATCGAGGCGACGCGGCGGCTGGCCGGACCGGACGTCGCGGACCCGCTGGCGGTCGTCGTCATCACCACGTTCGACCTCGACGAGTACGTGCACGGGGCGCTCAAGGCGGGTGCGCGCGGGTTCCTGCTCAAGGACGCGGGGCCCGAGCTGCTGGTCCAGGCGGTGCACGCGGCCGCCGCCGGCGACGCCTTGATCGCCCCGAACGTCACGGTCCGCCTGCTCGCGACGTTCGCGGCCGGCGGCGACGGGCGGCCCGCGGCGCAGCCGATCGCCCCGCTGACGGGCCGCGAGGAGGAGGTGCTGCTCACCGTGGCGCGGGGGCGGACCAACTCGGAGATCGCCGACGAGCTGCACATCAGCCTCGGCACGGTGAAGACGCACCTCGGCAGCCTCATGGACAAGCTGGGGGCGCGGAACCGGGTGGAGCTCGCCATGTGGGCGTTCGAGACGGGCCGGATGGGCCGCTAGCTAGCCGAGGGCCTCGCGGACCAGCGGGGCGACCCGGGTGCCGAGCAGCTCGATCGACCGCAGCGACTCCTTCTGCGGCACGCCGGACAGGTCCATCTGGAACGACTGCCGGTCGTGGTGCAGGACCTCGTGCAGCGCGACGATCCGCTCGGCGATCTGCTCGGGCTCGCCGACGAAGTACGCGCCGCCGCGGGCCGCCTGCGCCTCGTAGGAGATGCGGTTGGGCATCGGGAACCCGCGCTCGGAGGAGATCCGGCGCATCGACTCCAGCCAGTACGGGTAGAAGAAGTCGCGGGCCGCCTTGCCGTCCTCGGCGAAGAAGCCCATGCCCGCGACGGAGACGAAGCGGTCGCTCGCCTCGTGCCCCGACTCGGCGTGCGCGCGCCGGTACAGGTCCACCAGCGGCGCGAACTGGGCGGGCTGCCCGCCGATGATCGCGTAGCTGATGGGCAGCCCGAGCACGCCCGCGCGCACCGACGACTGGGGGTTGCCGCCGGTGGCGACGGCGATCCGCAGGTGCTGCCCGCGACCGGGGTGGTCGAACGGGCGGGGGAGGACCAGGGCGTCGTCGAGCGCGGAGCGGAACCGGCCGCTCCACGTCACGCGCTCCGACTCGTCGAGCCGCAGGAGCAGCTGGATCTTCTCGTCGTAGAGCTCGTCGTAGTCGTCGAGCGATGCCCCGAACAGCGGGTACGACTCGATGAACGAGCCCCGACCGGCCAGCAGCTCGACCCGGCCCTCGGAGAGCAGGTCCATCGTCGCGAACTGCTGGAAGACGCGGACGGGATCCTCGGTCGACAGGACCGTCACCGCGCTGCCGACGGTGAGCCGGGACGTCTGCGCGAGGGCCGCGGCGATCACCGTGGACGGCGAGGAGATCGCGTAGTCCGGGCGGTGGTGCTCACCGATCCCGACGTAGTCGAGGCCCACCTCCTCGGCCAGCCGGACGCGCTCGAGCACGTCCCGGATGCGCTGGCCGGGGGAGACCTGGGCCCCGGTGACGGGGTCGGGGTGGACGTCGCCGAACGTGTACAGGCCGAGTTCCATGACCATGCGAACGCATCGACCGCGGCGCCTGTTCCCGGCGTTCCCGCAGGTGGGAGCGTCGCTGCACGTCATCGGCGTGGACGCGTTCCCACCGGGGCGGACTGAAACGTCACAACGAGATGACGGGATGAGTCCCCGGTGTGAACGTCCGGTCACGATGTGGTCACGGTCACAGAAGTGAGTTGACTTCGATTAGTAAGGAAGGTCTACTAACAAACGTGACAGCGACCACGCAGCCCCTCGCGGCAGCACGCGGAGTCGGTCGGGCACTGCGCCCGACCGGCAAGGTGCTGCCCGAGCACGCTCGTGCGCACAACCGGTCGCTCGTGCTCGCCCACCTGTTTCACATCGGCCCGGCGTCCCGCGCCGACATCGCCCGCAGCACCGGCCTGACCCGCGTGACGGTGTCCGGTCTGGTGGCGGACCTGATCGCCGAGGGCCTGGTCGAGGAGCTCGGGGTCCGCGCCGAGGGCAAGGTGGGCAAGCCCGCCACCCTCGTCGGCATGCGGACGTCGGACTTCCAGATCGTCGCGGTGGACCTCACCGACGACTCCCGGCTGCTGGGTGCCGTGATGACGCTCGTCGGCGGCGTGGTCGTGCGCCGCTCGGTCGCCCTCGAGGGCCGCACGGGTGCTGCCGCCGCGGAGCTCGTCGAGGAGCTGTGCCGCGAGCTGCTGGCCGCGGCGACCCGCCCGGTCATCGGCGTCGGCATCGCGTCCCCGGGTGTCATCGACCTCGCGGGCACCGTCGTCCAGGCGCCCAACCGCGGCTGGTACGACCTCCCGCTCGCCGCGGACCTCACGCGGGCGCTCGGCGTGCCGGTGCACGTGGCCAACGACGCCAACACCCGGGCGCTGGGGGAGTTCACCTACGGCGCCGCCGCCGGGTCGGGCTGCATGGTCGTCACCATCGGCCAGGGCGTCGGAGCGGGCATCGTCGTCGACGGCGCGCTCGTGCTCGGCCGGCACCACGCCGCGGGCGAGATCGGCCACGTCACCGTGGTGGACGGCGACGTGCGCGACGAGCCCCCGCTCGACTGCGCGTGCGGCCGCTCCGGATGCCTCGAGACCGTGCTCAGCGTCCCGGCCCTGCGCCGCCGGACCGTCGGTCTGTCCCCCGAAGACTCCGACGCCGCCCTGGCGTCGGTCGGACGGTTGCTGGGCATCGCCCTGGCACCCGTCGTCAGTGCGCTCGACCTCGCCGAGGTCCTGCTCTCCGGTCCGCCGGAGCTGCTGGACGGACCTCTGCGCGACTCGGCGCTCGCCACCGTCCGCTCCCGGACCATGCCCGTCATCGGGCACGGGCTGGCGCTGCGGATGGGATCCCTCGACGAGGACGGGGCTCTCGCTGGTGCGGCAGTCCTGGTCCTGTCAGGCCAGCTGGGGGTCTCGTGACGACCCCCAGCCGGCCCACTGCAGGTCGGAAGAACCACCCGGCGACGCCACCCGGTGCTCGCCTCGCTCACGGGAGGAACCCCAACGTGAAGATCCTACGTTTCGCGGCCGTCGGCGTGGCGGCCGCGCTCACGCTCGCGGCCTGCGGCAACGGCGACGACGCCGGTGACTCGGCCAGCACGCCCGCCGGCACGCCCGAGCCCGCCACGATCAAGCTGTGGCTCAACGGCACGGACACCCCGGACGCGCTGCGTGAGTACCTCACGACGACGTTCGAGTCCGAGAACCCGGGCTCCAAGCTCGTCATCGAGCAGCAGGACTGGAACGGCCTGGTCCCGCGCCTGCAGACCGCGCTGGCCTCCGAGGACCAGACCCCCGACGTGGTCGAGATCGGCAACACGCAGTCGCCGACCTTCACCTACGCCGGCGCGTTCGCCGACATCACCGACATGTACGACGAGCTCGGTGGCGACAAGCTGCTCCCCGGCTTCGTCGCGGCGGGCAGCGCGGACGACAAGTTCTACGCCGCTCCGTACTACTCCGGTGCCCGTGCCGTGTTCTACAACAAGGACGCGTTCGCGGCGGCCGGCGTCGAGGTCCCCACGACGCTCGCCGAGTTCACCGAGGTCGCCAAGAAGCTCCAGACGGACACGCAGTCCGGCTTCTGGCTGCCCGGCCAGGACTGGTACAACGGCGCCGCGTGGATCTACACCAACGGTGGCGACCTCGCGGTGAAGGACGGCGACACCTGGAAGGGTGCCCTGTCCTCGCCCGAGTCCATCAAGGGTCTCGAGGAGGTCCAGGACCTCTTCAAGAACGCGACGCACGCCCCGGCCGACAGCGACTCGAACGAGCCGTGGGTCCCGTTCAACGCGGGCCAGGCCGCCATGTTCTCCGCGCCGACGTGGGCCCGGTGGAGCATCGACCTGCCGCAGTGCAACCAGGGTGTCGCCGCTGACGACAAGTCGGACGCCGCCAAGGCCAAGCTCGCGGACCAGCAGAAGTGCAACGAGGAGCACACCGGCATCTTCCCGCTGCCGGGCATCGAGGCCGGCTCGTACGCGAACGGCTTCGCCGGTGGCTCGAACATCGCCATCGCGGCGAAGTCCAAGCACCCGGAGCTGGCCAAGAGCCTGCTGAAGATCATGTTCACGGAGGACTTCCAGAACATGCTCGGCCAGAACGGCCTGATCCCCGGCAACACGGACTACGCCGCCTCCATGGGTGACGACGTCTACGCCAAGGCCGCCGTCGCCGCCGCCCTCAACGCCAAGCTCACGCCGGCCGCCGAGAAGTGGGCGGACGTCGAGGGTGACCGCATCCTGGAGGACTTCTTCCAGAAGCTCGCCACCGGTGCGGACGTCAAGGAGACTGCCGCTGCGACGGACAAGCTCATCGAGGACGCGCTGAACTGATCCCGGCTCCGGCCGGCCGCCTCCCCMCCCGGGGTGCGGCCGGCCGGGACCAGACCGGTCGGACGACCTCCGACCGATCGACCGCACGACGATCACGGTCGACCGATCCCCGATCGTCCGACCACCTGATCCGGGCGCGACCGGGCCTGCCCACGCAGGCCGGCCCGGTCGCGCCACCAGACAGGAGTTCCCCATGGCAGCCTCTGCCCCCGCGCTGCAGACGGACGACGTCGCCGTCGCCTTCCCGCGCCGCCGCCGCCGCAAGCTCGGCGTGTACGGCCTGCTCGTCCCCGCCGCGATCCTCATGGGCGTCGCGCTCGGCTACCCGCTGGTCCGCCAGTTCGTCATCTCCTTCCAGGAGTACGGCCTGCGCCAGCAGTTCGGCCAGCCCGCCGAGTGGGTCGGCCTGCAGAACTACGTCGACCTGCTGACCGACCCGTACGTGTGGGCCGTCATCGGGCGCTCGATCGCCTTCTGCCTGGTCAACGCCGCCGTGACGATGCTCATCGGCATCGCGTTCGCGGTCCTCATGTCGCGGATCAGCACGTTCTCGCGCATCACGCTGCAGGTCTCGCTGCTGCTGGCCTGGGGGACCCCGGTGCTCGCCTCGATGACCGTGTGGCAGTGGCTCTTCGACTCGCAGTACGGCGTCATCAACTGGGTCCTGGCCCACGTCTTCGGCCTCGACGACATGGCCGGCCACTCCTGGATCATCCAGCCGCTGTCCTTCTACTTCGTGGCGACCGTCATCGTCGTGTGGATGTCCGTGCCGTTCGTCGCGTTCTCCGTGTACGCCGGGCTGCTGCAGGTCCCCGAGGAGACGATGGAGGCCGCCCAGCTCGACGGCGCCTCGTCGCGCCAGCGGTTCTGGAACATCACGATCCCGATGATCCGGCCGGTCCTCTCGATCGTGCTGCTGCTGCAGGTCATCTGGGACCTCAAGGTCTTCACGCAGATCTACGTGCTCCAGCGGGCCGGCGCGCCGACGCGCGAGACCAACCTGCTGGGCACCCTCATCTACTCGTACGCCAAGGAGTTCTCCATGGCCGGCGCGCTCGCCACGATCATGCTGGTGCTGACGCTCGCCCTGACCGGCTTCTACATCCGGCAGATGCTGAAGGAGGACGAGCTGTGAGCACCGTCGACGTCCCGGCACCCGCGCCGCAGGCCACCCCGAGCGAGATCCCGCTCGGCAAGCAGCCCACGTCGTCCGAGGCCGGTCGCGCGCAGTCCCGCGGTGGCCGCCGCGCCCTCGGCGCCCTCGCCGTCGTCCTGGCCGTGGTGTGGGTCTTCCCCATCTACTGGATGATCAACAGCGCGTTCCTGCCGCTGAACAAGCTGCAGACGCCGAACCCCACGTTCTTCCCGCTGGGCGGCACGCTGTCGAACTTCCGGCGCGTGCTGAACGACCCGACGTTCTGGGCCGCGATGCGCGTCTCGCTGGCGGTCGTCGTCATCGTCCTGATCGCCGCCCTGATCTTCGCGTTCCTCGCCGCGCTCGCCGTCAGCCGGTTCCGGTTCCGCGGGCGCAAGGGCTTCATCCTGACGATCCTCGTCGTGCAGATGATCCCGGCCGAGGGTCTGTTCATCTCGCAGTACCAGATGCTCGACGGCTGGAACCTGGTGAACAAGGTGGCCGGCCTGGCGCTGGTCTACACCGCGGCGATCCTGCCCTTCACCATCTGGATGCTGCGCGGGTTCGTGGCCGGCGTGCCCATCGAGCTCGAGGAGGCCGGGATGGTCGACGGGCTCTCGCGCACCGCCGCCTTCTTCCGGATCACGTTCCCGCTGCTCGCCCCCGGTCTGGTCGCCGCAGGCGTCTACGGGTTCCTGCAGGCGTGGAACGAGTACACCCTGGCCCTCGTCGTCATGACCGACCCCGCGCAGCGCACGCTGCCGCTGTGGCTGCAGGGGCTCGTCGAGTCCAACCGCGCCACCGACTGGGGCGTCGTCATGGCCGGCTCGGCGCTCATCGCGATCCCCGTCATCGTGTTCTTCTTGTTCGTGCAGAACAAGATGACGTCCGGGCTCGTCGCGGGTGCGGTGAAGGGCTGACGTGAACGCGCAGGGGATCCCGACGCCGCACGAGCTGGTGTCGGACGGGGGAACGCGCCCGTGGTCGGTCGGGCTGGACGTCGGCGGCACCAAGGTGCTCGGGGTCCTCATGGATGCCGGGGGCGTCGTGCGGCACCAGCTGCGCTCGGCCACGGTCGGCGGGGCGGACGGGGTGGTCGACACGGTCGTGTCCGTCGTCGAGGAGCTCGCCGCCAGTGCGGGTGTGCCCGTCGCCGAGCTGGCCGGGGTGGGCATCGGCCTGCCGGGCGTCGTCGACGCCGCCGACGGCACGGTCGAGCACGCGGTCAACCTCGGCATCGAGCAGCGCACGCCGCTGGCCGCGCTGGTCGCGGCCCGGCTCGGGCTGCCGGTGCGGGTGGAGAACGACCTCACCGTGGCGGTCGTCGGCGCGGCCCACACGGTCGACGGCCAGCACGCGGCGTCCGACGCCGACGTCGTGCACGACCTCGCCTTCCTCGCGCTCGGCACCGGTCTTGCCGCCGGGCTGCTGCTCGAGGGCCGGCTGCGCCGGGGCTCGACGGGCGGCGCGGGGGAGATCGGTCACCTGACGCTCGTGCCCGACGGTCTGCCGTGCAAGTGCGGGCAGCTGGGCTGCCTGGAGCAGTACGCCTCGGGGTCGGCGCTCGACGCCGCCTGGCCCAGCCGATACGGGCGGCCCGCGCCCGAGGAGCTCTTCGTCGCGGCCGAGGCCGGTGACCCGCAGGCGATCGAGATCAGGGACCGGTTCGCCTGGGCCGTCGCCGCGGCCGTGCGGATCCTGGTCCTCACCTGCGACGTCGAGCTCGTCGTCATCGGGGGTGGCGTCAGCGCCCTCGGGCAGCCGCTGCTGCGCGCGATCACCGCGGAGCTGGAGCGCGAGGCCCAGGCGTCGCCGTTCCTGGCGTCCATGGGGCTCGCGCGGCGCGTGAGCCTCGCGCCTGCCGACATCCCGGTCGGCGCCGTCGGTGCGGCGCTGCTGGGCAGAGGGGAGTACGTCTGATGGAGGTCGTCATCGCGCCCGGCCCCGAGCTGGGCCGGCTCGCCGCCGCCGCGATCGAGCAGCTGGTGCGCGCGCAGCCCGACGCGGTGCTGGGCCTGGCGACGGGCTCGAGCCCGCTGGCCGTCTACGACGAGCTGGCCCGCCGGCACGTCGAGCACGGGCTGTCGTTCGCCCGCACCCGCGCCTTCATGCTCGACGAGTACGTCGGTCTCGCGGCGGACCACCCCGAGCGGTACCGCAACGTCATCGAGCGGGAGATCGCCTCCCGCGTCGACTTCGCCCCGGGTGCCGTGCAGGGGCCGGACGGGCTCGCCGACGACCTGGTCGCGGCCTGCGCCGCGTACGAGGACGCGATCGCCGCGGTCGGCGGCGTCGACCTGCAGATCCTCGGCATCGGCACCGACGGGCACATCGCGTTCAACGAGCCGGGCTCGTCGCTGGCCTCGCGCACGCGCATCAAGACGCTGACCCGCCAGACCCGCGAGGACAACGCCCGCTTCTTCGGCGGGGACATCGACCTGGTCCCGCAGCACTGCCTCACCCAGGGGCTCGCCACGATCATGGCGGCGCGGCACCTGGTGCTCCTGGCGACGGGCAAGGGCAAGGCCGAGGCCGTGCACCAGCTGGTCGAGGGGCCGGTCAGCGCCATGTGGCCGGCGACGATCATGCAGCACCACCCGCACGTCACAGTGCTCGTCGACGACGCGGCCGCGAGCCGCCTCCAGCTCGCCGACTACTACCGCGAGACGTTCGCCGCGAAGCCCGACTGGCAGGGGCTCTGAGCCTGCGCGGTGAGGTTCCGCACGCCGGACTCACCCGGGGAGCGTCGGACCCCCGACGTACACTCGTCGCCATGAGCGAGCCCCTGCCTCCGAGCACCGGACCCGACGACCCGTTCTCCTCCGACCCGGGTACGTCGACCAGCGTGCTGGAGCGCGAGGAGACCGTCGAGCAGGTCGAGCCGGGTGACCACGAGCGCTTCGCGCACTACGTGCGCAAGGAGAAGATCCTCGACTCCGCGCTGAGCGGCAAGCCCGTCATCGCGCTCTGCGGCAAGGTCTGGGTGCCGGGCCGGGACCCGAACAAGTTTCCGGTCTGCCCGGTCTGCAAGGAGATCTACGAGGGTCTGCGCGAGCCGCAGGACGGCGACAAGAACGAGGGCGGCAAGGGCTCGGGCGGCGGTCGCAAGTGGGGCTTCGGCCGTAACCCCGGCAGCGGCGGCGCGTGACGGCCGCCCCGCGTCCGTCGTCCCTCCCGTCCACCCACGCCTCCTCGTCGGCGGCCTCGCAGCTCCCGCCGGCGTTCCCCGCGCGTGCGCCGTGGGGGACCGCGGGCAAGCTGCGCGCGTGGCAGGCCGAGGCGATCGAGCAGTACCGCATGGCGAACCCGCGGGACTTCCTCGCGGTCGCCACGCCCGGAGCGGGCAAGACGACGTTCGCCCTGCGGATCGCCACCGAGCTGCTCGAGGCGAAGCTGGTCCGGCGCGTGACCGTCGTCGCGCCCACGGAGCACCTCAAGCGGCAGTGGGCCGACGCCGCCGCGCGGGTGGGCATCACGCTCGACCCCAACTTCAGCAACGCGCAGGGCCGGCACGGCCACGGGTTCGACGGTGTCGCCGTGACGTACGCGCAGGTGGCCAGCAAGCCCGCGCTGCACGCGGCCCGCACGGCGGCGGCGCCCACCCTGGTGATCCTCGACGAGGTGCACCACGGCGGTGACGCGCTGTCCTGGGGCGACGCCGTGCGCGAGGCGTTCGAGGGGGCCACCCGACGGCTCGCGCTGACGGGAACGCCGTTCCGGTCCGACACCGCGGCCATCCCGTTCGTGCGTTACGACCGCAGGAGCGACGGCATCCGGCGCAGCGTCGCCGACTACACGTACGGGTACGGCGACGCGCTGCGCGACCACGTCGTGCGCCCGGTGATCTTCCTGTCCTACAGCGGCTCGATGCGCTGGCGCACCAAGGCCGGCGACGAGATCAGCGCGCGACTGGGGGAGCCGCTCACCAAGGACATCACCGCGCAGGCGTGGCGGACGGCGCTCGACCCCAACGGCGAGTGGATTCCCAGCGTGCTGGCGGCGGCGGACAAGCGGCTCTCCGAGGTCCGCCGGGCGATCCCCGACGCGGGCGCGATGGTCATCGCGACCGACCAGACCGACGCCCGCGCCTACGCCGGCCACCTCGCCCGGATCACGGGGAGGTCGCCGACCATCGTGCTGTCGGACGACGACGGCGCGAGCGACCGGATCGACGAGTTCTCCGCGGGCGACTCCCGCTGGCTGGTCGCCGTGCGGATGGTGTCCGAGGGGGTCGACGTGCCCCGGCTGGCCGTCGGCGTCTACGCCACCAGCACGGCGACGCCCCTGTTCTTCGCGCAGGCCGTGGGCCGGTTCGTCCGCGCCCGGCGGCGGGGCGAGACCGCCTCGGTGTTCCTGCCCAGCGTCCCGCAGCTGCTCGCCCTGGCCCACACGCTCGAGCTCGAGCGCGACCACGCCCTCGACCGCCCCAAGACGCTGGAGGAGCAGGGCGTCGACGTCGGCCTCGACGACGACGCGCTGGCCGAGGCGAACCGCGAGCGCAACGGGCCGGACGAGGTCGGCCCCGACGGCAAGCAGGGGGCGTTCGAGGCCCTCGAGGCGCAGGCGTCGTTCGACCGCGTGCTGTTCGACGGCGGCGAGTTCGGCACCGGGGCGGAGATGGGCTCCGAGGAGGAGCTCGACTTCCTCGGGCTGCCCGGGCTGCTCGACGCCGACCAGGTCTCGGCGCTCCTGCGGCAGCGGCAGGCCGACCAGATCAGCGGTCGCAGGAAGGCGGCCGAGCCCGTGGCGGAGATGGACCACCGCAAGCAGGCGGAGCTGCGCAAGGAGCTCTCGCAGCTGGTCGGGGCGTGGGCGCGCAAGAGCGGGCAGCCGCACGGGTCCGTGCACAACGAGCTGCGACGGCGGTGCGGCGGGCCCGAGGTGGCGCTGGCCGACCCCGACCAGCTCACCGCGCGGGTCGCGATGGTCCGCGGGTGGTTCGTCGGCAAGCGTTGATCCGCCGGCGGGCGAGTCGGCTACTCGGGTTTCACCCGGTGCCGCAAGGCCCGTCTCAGCATGTGGTCACTCCCACAAGAGGGTAAAGCCGCAGGTCACGGCGCTGGACGCGCGCCCACATAGCATTGCGGTTCTCCCGCGCAACTTTTCGTTCGACGTGCCGAGGGGGTCCGACGCTGCCAGATTTGATCTGTTGCACACGGCGCCGGGTACCCCCGGATGCCCGATAGGTGACCACAGATCGAAAGGGTCAACCCATGCCTACCTGGCTCATCCTCATCCTCGTCGGTGTCGTCCTCGTCATTCTCGGCGTCGCGACCACCATCGGACACTGGCTCATCTGGATCGGCGTGATCGTGCTCGTCGTCAGCCTGATCCTCGGACTCGTCGGTCGGCGCGGCTCGCGGGTCTAGCCAGGCCGGGTAGCGCCCCCGCGTGTCCGTGACCGCGGACCGCTCCCGGCCACACCGCCGCGGCGCCGACGCCTGACGACGTCGGGCGCCCGCGGCACCAGCAGCACGGCAGCCGACGCTGCGGCTCGAGCCCTCTCAGTCCTCGAGCCGCAGCGTCACCGTCGGCACCGCTGCCTCGTCGGCAGACAGTCGTCGCGCCCCGCGCGGCAGCTCGTCCCGCGAGGCGCGGTGCCGTTCTGCTGCCACCCGGACGGCGTCGGCGCCGACCCAGCGCGGATCGACGACACCGTCGGCGACCAGAGGGACCAGCAACGGCCGCAGGGACGGGTCCGTCGGCGCCCAGGCGCGCACGTCGGCATCGGCACCGGTGACCAGCACCTCCTCGACCGCCCGCCCGTCGCCGTCGCGCCGGCGGGCCGCCGACTTGCGGCCGCCCACGCTGACCTTGCCGCGCGCCGCCTTGGCCACCGGGGCGAGCGCGCCGTCGGCCCCCTCGCGGGCGACGAGCTTGTAGACCATCCCGCAGGTCGGGGCGCCGGAGCCCGTCACCACGGACGTGCCGACGCCGTAGCTGTCGACCGGCGCGACTGCGAGCGCGGCGATCGCGTACTCGTCGAGGTCGGACGTCACGACGATCTTCGTCGCGCGGGCGCCCGCCTCGTCCAGCTGGGCGCGGACCTCGTGCGCGAGGACGCCGAGGTCGCCGGAGTCGAGCCGCACGGCCCCCAGCTCGGGGCCGGCAGAGGCGAGCGCGTTCTCGACCCCGCGGCGCACGTCGTACGTGTCGACCAGCAGGGTCGTGCCGACGCCCTGCGCCGCCACCTGGGCCGTGAAGGCCTCCTTCTCGTCGTCGTGCAGGAGCGTGAACGCGTGCGCGGCCGTGCCGATCGTCGGCAGGCCGTAGCGCCGCCCCGCCTCGAGGTTCGACGTCCCGGCGAAGCCTGCGACGACCGCGGCTCGCGCGGCGGCGACGGCGGCCTCCTCGTGCGCGCGGCGCGAGCCCATCTCGAGGCACGGCCGCTCGAGGGCCGCGCTGGTCATGCGGGACGCGGCCGACGCGACGGCCGAGTCGAAGTTGAGGATCGAGAGCACCAGCGTCTCGAGCAGGACCGCCTCGGCGAACGTGCCCTCGACCACCATGACCGGCGACGACGGGAAGAACACCTCGCCCTCGGCGTACCCGGCGATCGAGCCGCCGAACCGATAGCCCTCGAGGTAGGCGAGCGTCGCGTCGTCGACCACGCCGCCCTGCGCGAGCCAGTCGAGCTCCGCGGCGCCGAACCGGAACCGCTCGAGCGACTCGAGCACCCGGCCCGTCCCGGCCAGCACCGCGTACCGCCGGCCGTGCGGGAGGCGGCGCGTGAACACCTCGAAGACGCACCGGCGCTGCGCGGTGCCGTCGGCCAGCGCGGCCTGCAGCATCGTGAGCTCGTACCGGTCGGTCAGGAGCGCGGCGCTGGGCGCCTGCGGGGCCGTCATGGCCCCAACGTAGGCGGACCGCCGCGACCGCGCGTGCCCACCCGACACATCTCCCACCTACAGTGGACGGCGTGCCAGTGCAGACCCTCCCCGACGCCGACGTCGAGGAGGCTCAGGAGGCGGCGGTCGCCGATCCGTGGGTGACCATCGTGTGGAACGACCCGGTCAATCTCATGAGCTACGTGACGTACGTGTTCGAGTCGTACTTCGGTCACTCGCGGCAGAAGGCCGAGCGACTGATGCGCCAGGTGCACGAGCAGGGGCGGGCCGTGGTCTCGACGGGTTCGCTCGAGGCGATGGAGGTCGATGTGCAGGCGATGCACGGGTTCGGTCTCTGGGCGACCCTCCAGCGCAGCGGGCAGTGATGCGGGCGTTCAAGCGTCGTCGGGGGATGTACGCCGCGCGCCTGGACGACGACGAGCGCGGGGTGATCGCCGCGCTGGTCGCGGACGTGGCCGAGCTGCTGGGTGCAGGGCGGCTCGAGGCGCCCGACCCGGCGACGGTCCCCGCGGCGGACGGCACGCCCCGCATGAGCCTCGAGCCCATCACCCCCCCGACCGACCCCGCGGTGCGCCGGCTGCTGCCGGACGCGTCCCGGGACGACCCGGAGGTCGCCGCCGAGTTCCGTCGCCTCACCGAGGACGACCTGCGGGCCGACAAGATCGCGCGGCTGACCAGGCTCTGGACCGCCCTGACGACGCCGACGGAGGGCTGGCGGGCCGACGCGTTCGTCGTCGACCCGCTCGACGCCCGGGACGTCGCCGGGGCCCTGACCGACCTGCGCCTCGTCCTGGCCGAACGCCTCGACATCCGCACCGACGAGCAGGCGGAGCGGCTGTACGACTCGCTCCTGGTCTCGCCGCAGGCGCAGATCCACGACGCCGTGCCCGAGGAGCTGGACCCCGCCGCCCGTCGCTACCTGGTCGCGGTCTACGGTGCGCTGAGCTGGCTGCAGGAGTCGCTGGTCGAGATGCTGCTGCACGACCTGCGCGCCTCCGGGCGTCCGGCGGGACCGTGACCGCGCAGCCGTTAGGCTCGTCCGCGTGAACGACGCCCCGATCGGCATCTTCGACTCCGGCGTCGGGGGGCTCACCGTGGCACGGTCGATCCTCGACCAGCTGCCCCAGGAGTCCACCCTCTACATCGGCGACACGCTCAACACGCCCTACGGCAGCAAGCCGCTCGCCGCGGTGCGGGCGCACGCGCTCGAGGTCATGGACGACCTGGTCGACGCCGGCGTGAAGCTGCTGGTCATCGCGTGCAACACGGCGTCGTCGGCGATGCTGCGCGACGCCCGCGAGCGGTACACGCTGCGCCGCGGGATCCCCGTGGTCGAGGTGATCCTGCCGGCGGCCCGCCGCGCCGTGTCCGCCACCCGGTCCGGGCGGATCGGCGTCATCGCGACGAAGGCCACCGTCGAGTCGCGGTCCTACGACGACGCGTTCGCCGTCGCCCCGGGGATCGAGCTGACCACGCAGGCGTGCCCGCAGTTCGTGCCGCTGGTGGAGGCGGGGATCACCTCCGGCCCCGAGGTCCTGGCACTCGCGCACGAGTACCTGGACCCGGTCCGGGAGGCGGGCGTCGACACCCTCGTCCTCGGGTGCACGCACTACCCGCTGCTCACCGGCGCGATCTCGTACGTCATGGGCGAGGAGGTCACCCTCGTGTCGAGCGCCGAGGAGACGGCCAAGGACGTGTACCGCACGCTGGTCGCCCACGACCTCGAGCGGGACCCGGCCGCCGGGGCGCCCGTGCACCGGTTCCTCGCCACCGGCGACCCGGCGCAGTTCCGCACCCTCGCGCGGCGGTTCCTCGGCCCCGAGGTCGAGAGCGTCGAGTCCAGCGCGGCGCTGCGATGAGGCTGACGGTCCTCGGCTGCGCCGGTTCGTTCCCCGGTCCGGACTCCGCGGCGTCGGGCTACCTCGTCCAGGCCGACGACGCCGAGGGGCGCACGTGGACGGTCCTGCTCGATCTCGGCAACGGTGCGCTCAGCGCGCTGCAGCGGTACGGCGACCCGACCCGTCTCGACGCGATCGGGCTGTCGCACCTGCACGCCGACCACGTGGCGGACCTGGCGGTCCTCAACGTGCTGCGGCGCTACCACCCCGACGGCCGGTGCGACCCGGTCGCCGTGCACGGTCCGGCGGGCACCACCGAGCGGCTCGCCCAGCTGTCCGGCAAGGACCCGGCCACCAGCACCGACGGCCAGTTCGACGTCGTCGAGTGGCAGGCGGGGTCGCCGGTCGCGGTCGGCCCCCTGACCCTGGAGCCGGTGCCCGTCGAGCACCCGATCCCGGCGTTCGGCGTCCGCGTCACCGGGCCGAGCGACCTGGACCCGGCGCGGACCGTGACGCTCGCCTACACCGGCGACACCGACGCGTGCGCCGGCCTCGACACCCTCGCCGCCGGCGCCGACCTCCTGCTCTCCGAGGCCGCGTACCTCGAGGGGCGCGACGACGCCCTGCGCGGCGTCCACCTGACCGGCCGGCGGGCGGGCGAGGCCGCGGCGCGCGGAGGCGTCGGACGGCTGGTGCTCACGCACATCCCCGCCTGGAACGACCCCGCGACCACGCGGGCGGAGGCCGCCGCGGTGTACGACGGCCCGATCGACCTCGCCGCACCGGGCGGCGTGCACGTCCTGTAGCCCGGACGCCGTCGGGGCCTGTCGGGCGGCGCGGTTAGGCTCCTCGCCATGACTTCTGCTCCGTCCACGTCCTCCCTCGCGCGCGTCCGGGCCGACGGCCGCGCCCCCGACGAGCTGCGCCCGGTGACCCTGACCCGTGGGTTCCTCGAGGCCGGGGAGGGCAGCGTGCTGGTCGAGTTCGGCGGCACCAAGGTGCTCTGCGTCGCCTCGTTCACGCCCGGCGTGCCCCGCTGGAAGAAGGGGTCCGGCGAGGGCTGGGTCACCGCGGAGTACTCGATGCTCCCGCGGGCCACGAACAGCCGCTCCGACCGCGAGTCGGTCAAGGGTCGCATAGGCGGGCGCACGCACGAGATCTCGCGCCTGATCGGCCGGTCGCTTCGGGCGATCATCGACGTCTCGGCGCTGGGGGAGAACACGATCGTGCTCGACTGCGACGTGCTGCAGGCCGACGGCGGCACGCGCACGGCGTCGATCACCGGCGCGTACGTCGCGCTCGTCGACGCGGTCGCGTGGGCCGTCGAGAACAAGCACATCCCGAAGAACAAGGTCGTGCTGCGCGACTCGGTGGCGGCGGTGAGCGTCGGCATCGTCGACGGTCAGCCGGTGCTGGACCTGCCGTACGTCGAGGACGTCCGCGCCGAGACGGACATGAACGTCGTGGTCACCGGCTCGGGCACGTTCGTCGAGGTCCAGGGCACGGCCGAGCACGCGCCGTTCGACCGCGCGGAGCTCGACTCGCTGCTGGACCTCGCCGTCGCCGGCACCGCGCAGCTCACGGCGCTGCAGGTCGCGGCGCTCGCGGCTCAGCGCGGTGACGGCTCGGCCACCCGGCTCCCGCGGTGAGCGTGCCGACCGGCGCCCGGCTGGTGCTCGCCACCCACAACGGGCACAAGGTCGGTGAGCTGCGCGCGATCCTGGCGCCCGTGCTGCCCGGGCTCGACCCGGCGTCGGTGGTCGGGGCCCGGGACGTCGGCGCTCCCGAGCCGGTCGAGGACGGCGTGACGTTCGCCGAGAACGCGCTGCTCAAGGCGCGTGCGCTCGCGGCGTTCACGGGTCTGCCGGCGGTCGCGGACGACTCCGGGCTGGCCGTCGACGTCCTCGGGGGCGCCCCCGGAATCTTCTCGGCCCGCTGGGCCGGGCGGCACGGCGACGACGCGGCGAACCTCGACCTCCTGCTCGCGCAGCTGGCGGACATCGCCGCCCCGCACCGCGGCGCCCGCTTCGTCTGCGCCGCCGCGCTGGTCACGCCCGACGGCTTCGAGCACGTCGAGACGGGCACGCTCGAGGGCGTCCTGGCGGACCGGCCTCGCGGCACGGGCGGCTTCGGGTACGACCCGATCCTGGTGCCGACGGGTGAGACCCGGTCGTGCGCCGAGCTGACGCCCGAGGAGAAGAACGCGATCAGCCACCGCGGCACCGCGTTCCGTGCCCTGGTGCCCACGCTGGTCCGGGTGCTCGGCGGATGACCTGCGGTGAGTGAGACCGTCCAGCTCGTCGCGGAGGCCGTCACGTACGGCTACCCCGGGCACCCCGTGCTCGACCGCGTCGACCTGACGGTCAGCGCGGGTGACCGGGTCGGCGTGGTCGGCGAGAACGGCGCGGGCAAGACGACCCTGCTCCGGCTGCTCGCCGGCGAGCTGGCCCCGCATGCCGGGAGCGTGCGGCGGTCGGGCTCGCTGGCCTCCGTCGAGCAGGAGCTCGACGCGCCCGGGGGCGCGACGGTCGGCACGTTCGTCGGCGAAGCGCTGGCCGGGGTCCGCGCCGCCGCGGGCGAGCTCGAGGCGGCGATCGCCGCGTTCGACCACGAGTCCGGCGACCTCGCGCGCCTGACGGGAGCGGTCGCGCGCTACGAGAACCTGGCCGCCTGGGACGCCGACCGGCGCGTCGACGAGGCCCTCACGCGCTTCGGCGCCCCGCGGGACCCGGAGCGGCGACTCGACCAGCTGAGCGTCGGGGAGCGGTACCGGGTGCGGCTGGCGTGCCGCGTGGGTGAGCGCGCCGACGTGCTGCTGCTGGACGAGCCGACCAACCACCTCGACGCCGCGGGGATCGACTACCTCACGTCGCAGCTGCGCCAGTGGCCCGGCGCCGTCGTCATCGTCACCCACGACCGCCGGCTGCTCGACGACGTGATGACCGCGATCCTCGACCTCGACCCGGCGATGGACGGCCGACCCGCGCTGTACGGGGCGACCAGGTACTCGGACTACCGGTTCCTCAAGAGCCAGATGGTCCGCAGGTGGCGGGCGCGGCACCGGGCCGAGCGCAAGCGCGCGCTGCAGCTGGCCGAGCGGCTCGACTCGACGTACGAGAACCTCTCCGACGAGTGGCGGCCGCCCAAGGGCTCGCAGGCGCACCGACGGGCCACCCGGGCGCGCGGCCACGTCAAGGCGGCGGACCGGTTGATCCAGAAGCTCGAGGCCGAGGCGGTCGAGGTCCCCACGCCGCCGCTCGTCCTCACCTTCCCGGACCTCCCCTCGCTGCCGCCCGAGCCGCAGCCCGGGCCCCTGCTCGACCTGCGCGCGCCGCTGGTGGTCGGTCGGCTCGACCTCGCGGGCGTCCGCATCGACGTGCCGGCGTGCGGGCGCCTGCTGGTCACCGGCCCCAACGGCTCCGGCAAGTCGACGCTGCTCGCCGCGCTCGCGGGATCCGTACGCCTCGACCGCGGGGCCCGCACGATCGCACCGGGCGTCCGGCTCGGGGTGCTGGCGCAGGAGGGGCCGACCGAGCACGCCGCGGCCGTCATCGCCCACCCGCGCGCCGCCGGTGTGGCCGAGCAGCTCTCGGGGTTCGACGCCTACGCCCGCCACGCGCTGACGCTGCTCGACGCCGGGCTGCTCGACCCGGGTCAGCTGGTGCCCGTCGCGGCCCTGGGCCTGCTCACCGAGGACGACCTGGACCGCCCGTTGCGCGAGCTCTCCGTCGGCCAGCGGCGCCGGTTCGACCTCGCGTGCGCGCTCCTGGCCGCGCCGCACGTGCTGATCCTCGACGAGCCCACCAACCACCTGTCCGTCGGGCTGGTCGACGAGCTGACGGCCGCGCTGCGGGCCACCTCGGCCGCGGTCGTCGTCGCCACCCACGACCGCCGGATGCGCACGGACCTCGCGGACTGGCCCGAGCTCACCCTGGGCTGAGGCTCCGCCGTCAGGTCGTGGCGGTCACCGGCCGGGGGGCCGGGGGCAGCACCCGTTCGAGCGCGAGGGCACCGAACGCCAGGGCCAGGAAGATCACGGCGACCACACCGGTGCGCACGAGCGCGTCGGCGAGGCCGATCTCCGACACGTCGAGGAACGGGTACGGGTACCAGTCGACGATCGCCCCGTGGACGAACGTGTACGCGATCCAGGCGAGCGGGTAGACGATCGACCAGCCGACCGCCGCGAGCGTGGTCCGGGGTCGAGGGCCGACGAGGAGCCACGCCAGCACGGCGAAGACGGGCGTCACGGTGTGCAGGAGGAAGTTCGAGACCGCGCCGGCCGGAGTGAGGTCCCGCAGCCCGGTGAGCACCGTGTGGAAGACGATCCCCGTGACCGCGATGCACAGGAGCCCGTCCAGGCGCAGCACGGCGAAGAACCGTCCGCTGCGGTCCGGGCGCAGCACCATCAGCACGGCCGGGATCGCGGCGACGATGTTGGCCTGGATGGTGAAGTAGCTGAGCACGCGCACGAGCCGCGTGCCGGGGTCGTCGCTGGTGAGGGCGGTCACCACCTCCATGGACACGCCGACGGTCGCGGCGAGCGCGACGACGGCGTGCAGGACCCGCGCGAGCACGAACCGTGGCGGCCGCGCGTCCGTCACGGCAGCCGGCCGACGTGCCCCATCGCCTGGCGCAGCAGCAGGCCCTGGCCGCCGTTCATCTCGAACTGGATCTGCTCGGAGCACGCCTCCTCGGGCGTCATCCACGCGAGGTCGATCGCGTCCTGCTGCGGCCGGCAGTCGCCGAGCACCGGCACCACGTACGCCAGCGACACGGCGTGCTGGCGGGGGTCGTGGTACGGCGTCACGCCGGGCGTCGGGAAGTACTCGGCCACGGTGAACGGCTGCGGCGACGCGGGGATCTGGGGGAGCGCGACCGGCCCGAGGTCCTTCTCGATGTGCCGCACGAGGGCGTCGCGCACCCGCTCGTGGTACATCACGCGGCCGGAGACCAGCGCGCGGGACATCACGCCCTCCTGGGTCACGCGCAGGAGGAGGCCGACCTGGACCACGTCCCCGGAGTCGTCCACCCGCACCGGGATGGCGTCGACGTAGAGGATGGGCAGCTGGGTCCGGACGCGCGCGATGTCGTCTGCGCTCATCCAGCCGGCAGGGCGCTGCGGGCCGCGGGGGAACTCGGCGGAAGCGGTCACTGACCAGTTCTACCCCGTCGCCCCCGCCGACGCCGCCGCGGCGCGCTCACCCACCGGGATCCCTCGGGATGTGCGTCCCGCCAGCCTCGGGAATAGTCGTCGGTGGTTGCGTGCTCTACCTCGCAGCAACTGGCAGCAACCGAGACTGGAGGAACGTCATGGCGACGACAGAGCTGACCGGCAGCACGATCGGCCAGACCATCAAGGACAACGAGATCGTCCTGGTCGACTTCTGGGCGGAGTGGTGCGGACCGTGCAAGCGCTTCGGGCCCGTGTTCGAGGACTCCTCGGAGAACCACCCGGACGTCGTGCACGCCAAGGTCGACACCGAGGCCGAGCAGGAGCTGGCCGCCGAGCTGCAGATCTTCTCGATCCCGACCCTCATGGCCTTCCGCGACGGGATCCTGGTGTTCAACCAGGCCGGCGCGCTGCCCGCTCCCGCGCTGGAGCAGGTGGTCGAGGCCGTGAAGGCGCTCGACATGGACGAGGTGCGCGAGAAGATCGCCGCGGCCGCCACCACGGCCTGATCGGCACGCACGACGGGCCGGTCCCCCCGAGGGGGACCGGCCCGTTCGTCGTGCGGGAGACGGGAGTCGAACCCGCACGCCCTCTCGGGCACCAGGACCTAAACCTGGCGTGGCTGCCGTTTCACCACTCCCGCGCAGCGGAAGTTTCCCACACCGGTCAGGCGACCTTGAGGTCCCGGCGCAGCTTGGCGACGTGGCCGGTGGCCTTGACGTTGTACTGCGCGAGCTCGACGCGGCCCTCGGCGTCGACGACGACGGTCGAGCGGATGACGCCGACGACGGTCTTGCCGTAGTTGAGCTTCTCTCCCCAGGCGCCCCACGCCTCGAGCACCGTGTGCGCCGGGTCGGAGCCCAGCGGGAAGGTCAGGTGCTCCTGCTCGACGAACTTCGCGAGCGCCTCCGTGCCGTCCGGGGAGACGCCGACGACGGCGAACCCGGCGGCCTGCAGGGAGGCGAGGTTGTCGCGGAAGTCGCACGCCTGGGTGGTGCAGCCGGGGGTCATCGCGGCGGGGTAGAAGTACACGATCACGCGGCGACCGCGCAGGTCGGACAAGGTGACGGACCCCCCGTCGGCGGTCGGCAGCGTGAAGTCGGGGGCGAGGTCGCCGACGGCGAGGCGGGGCACGGTGTCTCCAGGCGCGTGAGGGGGATGGGCTGCCGCCAGCCTACGTCGGCACGCGAGGTAGCGTCGGGCGCGTGAGCACCTCCGAACCCGCCGCCGGCGAGCTGCCCATCCGCATGCTCAACGACCGCCTGCTCGTGTCCCTCGACGGCGAGCAGGGCGAGCGACGCTCCTCGGCGGGGATCGTCATCCCCGCCACGGCCGTCGTCGGCAAGCGGCTCGCGTGGGCGGCCGTCGTGGCCGTCGGGCAGCACGTGCGGCAGGTCCAGGTGGGCGACCGGGTGCTGTTCGACCCCGAGGACCGGGCCGAGGTCGAGCTCGCGGGCGCGACGTACGTGCTGCTGCGCGAGAAGGACGTGCACGCGGTCGCGGAGCCCCACGGGCCCGGCGAGGGAACCGGCCTGTACCTCTGAGCGTTCCCTCCACGCGACGACCGCCAGTCCCGGCGGCGTCGGCGTAGCGCCTTGCACCATGCCGATCCTGGTGGTGCCATGAACGGATGGGGCATCTCGGACGCGCGTCCGGGTGGCCCCCGAGGAGGTCGACCATGAACGACACGACGAAGGTTCCCGACGACGGCGAGAGCACCCAGCCGGTCCGCGACCTGCTGGCGGAGCACGTCCCGCTCGCGCTCATCGTCGACCTGGTGACCCCCGAG
This sequence comes from Cellulomonas sp. P2_F12, assembly GCF_056403775.1. Taxonomy (NCBI): domain Bacteria; kingdom Bacillati; phylum Actinomycetota; class Actinomycetes; order Micrococcales; family Cellulomonadaceae; genus Cellulomonas; species Cellulomonas sp. P2_F12. Next base: position 197,180 of record NZ_JBFUEV010000003.1, read on the forward strand.
GCGACGTCGGAGGAGATCCTCGAGTCCGAGGGGCTGCCCGCCGATGCGTGGTGGGATCAGGCACCGGACGCGAAGGACGCGTGACGGTCGTCACGACGGCGGTTCTCGATTGGCAGATCGGGCGTCCGGCCTGCTAGCGTTCTCAACCGCGCGCCATTAGCTCAATTGGCAGAGCAGCTGACTCTTAATCAGCGGGTTCGGGGTTCGAGTCCCTGATGGCGCACCACCGGAAGGGCCCCTCATCTGCGGAAACGCGGGCGAGGGGCCCTTCTCTCCGGGATCACCGTGCCGCCCTGTTGCGCGGCAGACCGATGCCGCCTCCATCCCATCGTGCCCGTGCTAGGGTGCCCGCCCGTCCTTGCTCCACGTCGGGTGGTCTTGTCGAAAGGCATCCGCGTTGAACCACCTCCGACTCCGAGCGTTCGTCGCGGCGCTCATGGTCACCACAGTCGCGCTGGGGCTGTCGTCCACGAGCGCGGCTCCCGCGCAGGCCGCCGACATCCCGCGGATCACGAACGTGAGCCCCTCGTTCGGCTCGGCCGACGGAGGCGATCTCGTGACGCTCACCGGGACCGGGTTCACCGGGGCCGTCGAGGTCGAGGAGCATCTCGGCGCGTCCGTGTACACGTACTCGGACTTCACGATCTTGTCGGACACGACGATCCAGCTCGTGACGCAGCCGGGCCGTGGGGTGGCGTACTTCAGCGTGACGCGTGCGGGCTCGGGGACCTACAGCGAGCCGTTCTGGTTCCGACCGATCCTCTCCGACGCTCCGGTCCGGGTCCTTCCGCGCACCCAGCTCGCACCGGATCAGCCGTTGTGTGTGAGGTGGGAGGACTGGCCCGGGATCCCCCAGGCGCACGGGCAGGTCCAGACTGCCGTGCTGAACGTGACGACCGTTCAGCCGCAGGCTCCGGGGCACGTGATCGTGTACCCCTACGACAGCATCCTCGGGATCCCGACCGCCTCGACCGTCAACTACCTGCCCGGTGCCGACGTCGCGAACGTGACCGTCGTTCCCCTCTATCCCGGCGTGCCGATCTGCGCGGTAGCGCGAGCGGCGGCGGTGGGTCTGATCCTCGACGTCGTCGCGGTGCACTCGAGCGGTGAGCTCAGTGCCCACCGTCCGGAGCGTCGTCTGGACACCCGCCCCGGCGGGTTCGGCGACGTGCACGGCGCGCTCCCGGCGAACGTGCGAGTGCCCGCGAACATCCCCTACGGGGGGCCGGGCATGTCGGCGTACCTCGCGAACGTGACGGTGCCGAGCGCACCGGCGCCCGGCAACCTGCGGATCTTTCCGCGCGGTGCGCCGCTGCCGACGGCGTCGACTGCCAACTACCTCCCGGGGAACGACCGTGCGACGGCCGCGGTGGTCATGGTCGACGAGTCCAGGGCCGACCTCTTCTCCGCGAGCACCTCGAGCCGGGGCACGGACGTGATCGTCGACGTGTACGGAGGCATCGCTCTGCATCCGACGATCTTCGTCCCGGCCGTCACCCGGGTGGTCGACACGCGAACGGGGCTCGGGGCTCCCAGGGCGGCCCTCCCGGCGACCAAGGGCGGTAGCTACGTGCGGCTGGCGGTGAGCTCGCTCGATCGCCCGGCGACCGCGTACGGCGCGATCCTCAGCGTCATCGTCTCGAACCCGACCGCCCCCGGGCACCTCCGCGTGCACTCCGAGCGCACCCCGGGTGGGTCGCCGCCGCCCGACACCTCGAACGTCAACTACGTCCCCGGGGTCGACTCGTCCAACCTCGTCTGGGTCGACCTCTGGAAGGGCGGCGACGTCGCGTTCTCGAGCTGGCAGGCCACCGGCAACGTCAACGTCGTCGTCGATGTCGTGGGCTACTTCACGACGCCGGACTGACGTCACTTCGCCCGCTGGAGACCGACCGTCCGGCCGCCGACTGACGACGACGGGGCGGACCCGGCTCGCTCCGCCCCGTCGTCACCGTGTCAGCTGTCGGCGGCGAGGGACCCGTCGCTCGAGAGCACCAGGCCGATGGCCGCCTCACCCTGGCGGACCGCCTGGCCGATCAGGCCGAAGTCGTACGACTTGAAGTCGGCGAACTCGATCCCGTACGTGTCCTCGAGGCCCATCTGGCAGAACGGGCGCTCGGGGCACTCGGCCGGGCCGGCCAGGACGAGGCCACCGCACTTGGCGGCGAGCTCGCTGAGCGTCTTGACGTCGTACTTCGACGCGAACTCCGTGGTCACCGCGAACGCGTTCTGGTCCTGCGCCGCGGACGGCTTGCCCATGACCAGGCCGGCGGCGTCGGCGAGCGGTGTCAGCGCGGTCACGGTGGCGTCCACGTCGTCCGAGGCGACCGACGCGGCGTCGCTGCCGTTCTGCTGCGCGTTGAGGAAGTCGGCGAGCGTGGCGGCGTACTCGGGGACCGCCGTGAGCGTGCCGTCGGTGAGGGCCGGCAGGTACGTCTCGCGGTTGCCGATGGTCTGTACCTCGACCGTGTACCCCGCGGTGCGCAGGACGGCGGCGTAGATCTCCGCCAACGTGGCGTTCTCGGAGAAGTTCGCTGCGCCGATGACCAGCGACGTGCCTGCGCCGGGCGTGTCCTGCGCGGCCAGCTTCTCGTCCTCGACGAACTGCTTGGCCACCTCGCTGGAGGTCTTCCGGTCGATGTCGACGGCCTTGTTGAGCTCGATGAGCTTGTCGGTGTCGAGGGCCGCGGAGACCTTGTCCAGGAGCTCGATCACGGACGGGTTGGCCGCGGCCGCCGCCTTGTTGACGGCCGGGATGATGTTGTCGGCGTTCTGCAGGCCCTTGTCGTCCTCCAGGACGACCAGCTTGTCGCCGGCGACCGGGTCGCAGGTGGCAAGCCCGGAGCTGCTCGACGACGTCGGCTCGGCCTCGCCGCCGCCCGAGCCGGGTGCGCCGCAGGCGCCGAGCGCCAGGGCCGCGAGGGCGATGAGGGTCAGGGTGGTGGAGCGTCTCGCTCGCATGGTGCTCTCCTCGGGGAGTCAGCAGGGGGCGGGATGGGGATCCCGGTTGACGGACGGGGCCGTCGACGAGGTCAGGAGGATGGGCCGGACCTATTCGATCCGGTCGCCGCGGGCTCGGCAACCCCTGGCGACATGGCAGTTGACCGGCGCGTTCGCCGGGTGGGGCCGTCCGCGGTGTCCCGGGCGAGCGCCCGCAGGCCGCGGGGGGTCATCAGGTGCTGGGCGATCGCCAGCAGGCCCTCGGCCACGAGGCACAGCGCGGCGACCAGGATGCCGCCCGCCAGGACCTCGCCGTAGTTCTGGGTGGCGAAGCCCGTGACGACGATCGTGCCGAGGCTGCTGCCGCCGACCAGTGCCGCCAGGGGGACGGTCGCGAGCACCTGCACGGAGCCGGTGCGCACCCCCGCGGCGATCAGCGGCACCGCGAGCGGGAGCTCGACGGCCCAGAGGCTCCGACGGCCCGACATCCCGACCCCGCGCGCCGCGTCCCGGACGTCGGCGTCGACCCCGCCCAGGCCCGTCACCGTGTTGGTGAGCAGGGGCGGGACCGCGAAGACGGCGCAGGCCAGCACCGTGGCGGTGTTGCCGAACAGCCCCCCGGCGGCGAGCAGCGTCAGGAGCGCCAGCGTGGGCAGCGCCCTGGTCGTGTTCGCGACGACCACGCCGAACGTCCCGCCGCGCTCGCGGTGCCCGAGCCAGAGGCCCAGCGGCAGGGCGACGACGGACGCGAGCAGGACGGCCAGCACCGACACGACGATGTGGTCCCGCGTGAGGGCGAGCACCCCGTGGGGGCCGGTCCAGTTGAGCGGGTCGTTGAGCCAGGCGAAGGCCTCGGTCAGGACGTTCACGTCACACCGGCCTCTCGACGCGCGCCCACGGCGTGAGCCGGCGTCCGACGAACGCGATGACCAGGTCGCAGACCAGGGCCAGCAGCAGGCAGAGCACCGTCGCGGTCATGATCTCGGCGTGGTAGTTGCTGCGGAACCCCCGGAACATCAGCTGCCCGAGCCCGCCGTAGCCGACCACCACCCCGACGGTGACCAGGGCGACCGTGGTGACGGTGGCCAGCCGCAGCCCGGCGACGATGCTGGGCAGCGCCTGCGGGAGCTCGACCGAGAACAGCATCCGGGTCCGTCCGAAGCCCATGCCGCGCGCCGCGTCCCGCACGGCGGGGTCCACGCCCTGCAGGCCGACCAGCACGTTCCGCGTGAGCACCAGCAGCGCGTAGGAGACGAGGCCGATGAGGACGGTGGTGCGGCCGATGCCCGTGTAGGGCGCGAGGATGGCGAACAGGGCGAGCGACGGCACCGTGTACAGGACCCCGGCGACTCCGAGGACCGGGCCGGCCAGGCGCGGGCGCAGGTGGGCGAGCGCGCCGAGCGGCAGGGCGAGCACGAAGGCGATGACGACGGCCTGGAACGTCAGCGAGGCGTGCTGCTCGAGGTAGCGCGTGATGTCGGCGCTGTTGTGCTGGACGTACTCCCACGAGAACCACGGGTTGGGCGGAGCCTGGGCCAGACGCATGCCGCGAAACTACCCGGGCCCTGTGACACGCGCCCTCCCGGAGGGGATGAGGTTGCCGCCCGGCGGTGCGGGTGTCGGACGCAGGCACTAGCGTCCGGGAGGTGGCAGACGACCCGGCGATCGCCTTCGAGCACGTCAGCAAGTCGTACGCGTCGAGCCCGGAGAGCGGCGCCGCGGTCGACGACCTGAGCCTCGCGGTCAATCCCGGCGAGGTGCTCGTGCTCGTCGGACCCTCCGGCTGCGGCAAGTCGACGACGCTGCGGATGGCGAACCGGCTGGTGGAGCCGACGTCGGGTCGCATCCTGCTCGAGGGTGAGGACGTGACGAAGGTCGACCCGGTCGCCCTGCGCCGCCGGATGGGCTACGTGATCCAGAACGTCGGGCTCTTCCCGCACCGGACCGTCGCGCAGAACGTCGCCACCGTCCCCAGGCTCGTCGGCTGGGACCGCAAGCGCACGGCGGCGCGGGTGCAGGAGCTGCTCGACCTCGTGGGCCTCGACCCGGACCGGTACGCGAAGCGCTACCCGCACGAGCTCTCCGGTGGCGAGCGCCAGCGCGTCGGCGTCGCGCGGGCCCTGGCCACGGACCCGCCGGTGCTGCTCATGGACGAGCCGTTCGGCGCGGTCGACCCCGTCGGCCGGCGGCGCCTGCAGAACGAGTTCGCCCGCATCCAGCGCACGCTCGGCATCACGGTGATGCTGGTGACGCACGACATCGACGAGGCCGTGCGCATGGCCGACCGCGTGGCCGTGCTCAGCCCCGGCGCCCACATCGAGCAGCTCGCGTCGCCGCTGGACGTGGTGGCGCGCCCCGCCACCCCCGCGGTGGCGGACCTCGTCGGGCGCGGCCGCACGGCCCGGCTGCTCGCGCTCGGGCGCCTGGAGCAGGCCGACCTCGACCCCGTGTCGCCGCAGAGCGTCGGGTCGATCGCGGCCGGCAGCGAGCTCGGTGACGTGCTCGCCGCGTTCGTGGGTGCGGACGGGCCGCTGGCGGTGCTCGACGAGCGGGGACGCGTCGTCGGCAGCGCCACGCCGGCCACCGTGGTGCGCGCTCTCGACCGCCTGACGGAGCCGTCGGAGGAGACGCACGCCACAGAGGCCGACGACGCCCCCCTCGGTACGCTGCGCACGTGACCACGACGACGACCGCCCGCCTCGCGCTCGCCACCTGTGCGGAGCTGCCCGATCTCGACTCCGACGACCTCGCCCTGCGCGAGGCCCTCACCGAGCGCGGCATCGCCACCGACGTCGTCGTGTGGGACGACCCGACCATCGACTGGGGCACCTACCCGCACGTGCTGATCCGCTCGACGTGGGACTACACCGACCGCCCGGCCCAGTTCGCCGACTGGACCCGCAAGGTCGAGCGCACCAGCACGCTGCTCAACCCGGCGTCGGTCGTCGGCTGGAACATCGACAAGACCTACCTGCGGGACCTCGAGACGGCCGGGCTGCCCATCGTCCCGACCATCTGGCTGGACCCCGAGCGCAACCACGACTCCCGGGCCATCCACACGCGGTTCCCGGCGTTCGGCGACTTCGTCATCAAGCCGACGGTGAGCGCCGGCTCGCGGGACACGGGCCGGTACGACGCCGGGGTCACCCAGCAGCGCTCGCTGGCGATCACGCACGCGAAGAACCTGCTCAGCGTCGGGCGCCGCGTGATGATCCAGCGGTACCTGCGCAAGGTCGACACCGTCGGCGAGACGGCGCTCGTGTTCATCGAGGGCGAGTTCAGCCACTCGGTCCGCAAGGGTGCCCTGCTCGACGGGCCGTACCGCGAGAAGCTCGCGGACGAGCTGTACCGCCAGGAGATCATGACGCCGCGCGACGCCAGCGATGCCGAGCGCGAGGTGGCCGACCGCGTGGTGGCCGCGCTGCCGGGCATCGTCCCGGGCATCGACGGACCCCTGCTGTACGCGCGCGTCGACCTGATCCCGGACGACGAGGGCAACCCCGTGGTGCTCGAGGTCGAGCTGACGGAGCCGTCCTTCTTCTTCGCGCACGCCGAGGGCTCGGCGGCGCGGTTCGCCGACGCGGTCGTCGCGCGGCTCTGAGCTCGCGGGCAGTGGCCCAGGCCACTGTCCGTCGGTTCCAGAAGTGGTCCCCGGCTCGGGTACACTTCTGGACGCCCCGACGTCCGCGTCGGGGGATCGTGGTGGCTATAGCTCAGGTGGTAGAGCACCTGGTTGTGGTCCAGGGGGTCGCGGGTTCAAGTCCCGTTAGCCACCCCATCGCGTCGGGCGTCGACCATCTGGTCGGCGCCCGTCGCCGTTCCCGGGTGCCCCTCGCCGCCTAGGCAGAGCCGCGCGACCGGGCCGCCCAGTCGCGCCGAGAGTGCCGCGGTGTCGTCGAGGAACAGGCCGACCCACGCCAGCTGCAGCTCGCGCCGTGCCACGGCCTCGCTCCGGGGACGCCGCGCCGCGGCGAGCAGCCCGACGACCAACGACTGGGTGTCGGAGGGCAGAGCGTCCGGGACGGGCCCGCCCCGGTCCACGAGGGCGCCCGCGATGCCGTGGAACCAGCCCTGGGCGCCGGCCGACCGGCTGAGCAGGAGCGCGGAGATCTCCTCGTCGTGCTCGGGCGGCAGGGGATCGGGCCGCGGGAGCTCGTCGATGGCCTCGGCAGCCAGGCGCAGGCGACCGACACCGTTGATCACCGCCGTGACGTTCTCCAGGCTGTCGGGCTGCACGCCACGCTCGGCCAGGTACTGCCGGAGCGCGCCGTCGAGCCGCAGCGACGCCGACGCCGCCCCGAGCGCGTCCGTGGGCGGCAGCTCGGGGCTCAGCGTGCGGCGGACGGTCTCCGCGAGCAGGTCGGACGTCGAGCGGTACGCCTCCGCCAGGGCGTGCCGCACGCGCCCTCCGGCACTCCCCGGCCACAGCAGCAGCCCGACGACGAGCGCCGCGGCACACCCGATCGCGACGTCCTGCACGCGCAGGAGCCCCACCTCCCAGCCGACGGGCTGCAGGATGTTGAACAGGATGACGACGGCGACGGTGAAGGCCGCCTGGCCGGCCGCGAACGAGACGGTCTGCGGCGCGAACCCCGCCACCAGCACCGCCAGCGGGAGCAGCACCCACAGCGTCGCCGGCCCGGTGCCGACCAGCACGATCAGGCCGCCGCCGACGACGAACCCCGCGAAGGTGCCCAGCAGCGCCCGTAGGACCGTCGACGTCGTGGTCAGCGCGGAGGTCCGCAGCACCGACATCGCGCCGAGGGCCACCCAGAACCCGTGCTGCACGTGGCTCAGCTGAGCGACGAGCACGGCGATCGCGAGCCCCGCGCCGGTCCGCAGGCTGTTCTGCAGCCAGACCGAGTCGCGGTGCACCTGCTGCGCCGCGAGCCGTCCGGCGGCGGTGACCGGGCCGACGGCGAGCGGTGTCGCACCTCGCCCGAGCAGCCGGTCCACCAGGGGGCGTGCGTCGGCCGCGGCCGATGCCGCCGCGGTCCGGCCCGCGAGCTCGGCCGCGTAGGCCCAGGCGTGCGCGCGCTGCGTGTGGTGGTCCAGCTGGTCGGCCGTGGGGGGCACGCCGCGCACGAGCTCGTCCGCCAGCTCGTCGGCGGCCGCCCGGCGGTCGGCTGCCAGGGCGGCGAGCGCGACGTCCAGGTGTCGGCGGGCCTCGACGGCGGCGGGGGAGTGCGGGTCGCGGCGCAGCGCGCCGCCCGAGGCCACCAGGACGGCCGCGCACGAGCGGACCACCTGGCGGCTCCACGGCGGCCACCCCGCGACGGCCGCGGGGTCGGACACGCGGACCAGCTGGTGCAGCCACTCGAGCTCGTCGGCGAGCCGCAGCAGGAGGCGGCTGCCGGTGGTGAGGGTCACCGGGCGGTAGGCCGTGCCGCGCAGGGCGCGCCGCAGGTCGTCGACCGCCGGGTCGACCTCGCCCACGGGCCGGGCGTCGCACAGCGCCGAGAGGCGGGCGCCGAGCGCGGCGCAGACGGCCGCCGACGTGGACCGCAGCCGGTCGTGCTCCCGCGGCGGCCACAGCAGCAGCGCGGCGGGTACGCAGACCACCGCCGCCAGACCCCAGCCGAGCAGTCGCGGCGGGATCTCGGAGGCCTCGCTCGATACGGTGACCGGCAGGACGAACAGCAGCAGCGCCGCGTTGCGGGCCGACGCGACGGCCGCCGACACCGTGCCGGCGAACGCGACGAGGGTGCCGACGACCAGCATCCCGAGCGTCGCCGTCCACCACGACCGCGAGACGAGGGTGCCGAGGCAGATCAGCGCGCCCCCGACGACGACCAGGCTCGCGTACGAGCCGAGCCGGCCCGCCGGGCTGCCGGGGAAGTCGACGAACAGCAGCAGCGCGAACGACCCGAACACGCCGAACGTGACCAGCTGGGGGTCGTGCAGCAGCAGGTCGGAGATCGCGAGGACGATGGTCGCCGCCAGTGCGACCCGGACGGCCCGGTGCTGGGCGTAGGACTCCGGGTCGTGGCGGCGCAGCCAGCGTCGCAGGCGTCTCACCGTCACCTCCGTCGGCGCAGGTCCAGCAGCACGCTCAGCCTTCGAGCAGGGCGCCCTTCACCGACGTCGCGACGACCTCTGCGGCGATCTTCTTAGCGGCCGAGGAGTCGGGGCCGGGCTGGGCCGGCAGGAGCGCCGCCCGGTAGTAGCGCAGCTCGTCGATGCTCTCGAGGATGTCCGCGAGCGCGCGGTGCCCGCCGTTCTTGCGCGGCGAGGCGAAGTACACCCGCGGGTACCAGCGGCGGGCCAGCTCCTTGATCGAGGAGACGTCGATCACCCGGTAGTGCAGGTGGCCGACCAGCTCGGTCATGTCGCGGTCGAGGAACGCCTTGTCGGTGCCGACCGAGTTGCCCGCCAGCGGGGCCTTGCCCGGGTCCGGCACCCACGTCCGGACGTACTCGAGCACCTTCGCCTGCGCGTCCTCGAGGGTGGTGCCTCCCGCCAGGCCCTCGAGCAGCCCGGACGTCGTGTGCATGGTCCGCACGAAGTCGTTCATCTGCTCGAGCGACTCGGCCGGGGGAGCGATGATGACGTCGACGCCCTCGCCCAGCACGCGCAGCTCGGAGTCGGTGACCACGGCGGCCACCTCGACCAGGGCGTCGGCACCCAGGTCCAGGCCGGTCATCTCGCAGTCGATCCAGACGATGCGGTCGGCGCTCTCGTTGCCGGGGGTGGCGGGCGCGGGAGTCGGCGTGCTGGTCACGGGGGTCAGCCTAGGGGGCGGTGCGCCCCGACGCCGGATAGCGTCGGCGGATGTCCGACGACGAGGCACCCGTGCCGCGGCCCCTCGCCGCCCTCCGAGCGCGCCCCGTGCTCTGGGCCCTGCTGCCCGGGCTGGTGCTGGTCGTCGCAGGCGTCGCGGTGTTCCTCGGGGTGCTGGACGCCGTCCGGGAGAAGGACGACCTGTGGAACCTCGACCAGCCGGTGCTCGACTGGATGGTGGCGCACCGGTCGGCGGGCTGGACGGCCGTGCTGGCGACCATCACGTTCGTGTCCGGTCCGGTGGTGCTGCCGATCCTCGTCGGCGTCGCGTGCCTGGTCTGGGGGCTGGTCCGGCGGGAGTGGTGGCGGCCGGTGCTGCTGGCGGCGGCCATGCTCGGGTCGTCGCTGCTGGGCCTCGCGGTGAAGGGACTCGTCGACCGGCCCCGGCCACCCGCGGACACGATGCTGGTGCCCGGCGCCGAGCACACGGCCTCGTTCCCGTCCGGCCACACCCTGGGCACGGCGACGTTGCTGCTGGTCGCGGGCTACCTCGTGTGCAGCCGCAACCCGTCGGTCTGGCGGATCGTCGCGTGGGGCGTGGCGGCCGTCGTCGGCACCGCGCTCGTGGCCCTGAGCCGGCTGTACCTCGGGTACCACTTCCTCACCGACGTGGTGGCCGCCGTGGGGCTCGCGGTCGCGGTGCTCGGCGTGGTGTCGATCGTCGACCGGCTGCACACGGGACCGCCCTCGGGCTGAGCCCTACGCGTGGCCCTGGTCGTGGCCGGGGACCGTCGAGGCGAGCCACGCGGCGACGGGGACGACGACCGCGATCGCGCCGGCGATCCAGAGGCACGCGGTCCACGAGGTGCCCGCCCAGCGCAGCACGCCGAGGGTCCCCGCGCCCGCGGCCAGGCCGAGGCCGATCCGCTCGAGCCAGAGGACGGCGTGCCGCACGACACGCTGCTGCGGGGGCTGCTCGGCGGCCGGGTCCGGGGTGGAGTGCCGACCCATCAGCGCCGGGTCGACCGGGGACGGGGGTGCGGCTGCATGGCGACATGGTGGCACGCACGACGGCGGGCGCGGACCAACCCGGCTGTGCGGGTCGGTCCGCGCCCGAGGGGTCAGGCTGCGGTGCGGTGGAGCAGGGCGCCGAGGACGTCGGCGACGTGCATCCGGTGCGGCGTGGTGCGCCGCGGATCCGGGGGCCGACCGATGTTCTCGGACGGCTGTCTGGCCTCGCGCGCCGCCTCGACGACGCGCTCGTGGTGGGACGCGGCGAGCCGGTGGGCGTACTCCTGGCGCGCGAGGTCCTGGGACATGTTCTGATACACGGGGTTCTCCTTGGGCATGACGGTGTCAGGGCCCGAAGCCCTGGCTCTTGGTGGTGTGGGAGTACTCGACCACGTCCCCGTGACCGCCGTCACGTGATTAATCCGCCGGTTTCGCCCGCTTCTCCGCGCCTGGCGGGATCTCGACGGCCGACGCCTGTCTGCCGCATGGACGGCCGCCGCCGACCGGGAGAGGCTGCGGCGTGACCGCGTCCACGAGCCTCGCCACGGCGTCCCAGGTCGACCACCGACCCCGGATCGGTCTGGCTCTCGGCTCGGCGCTCTACGTCGCCTCGGTGCTCGGGACGGGCATCCTGCTGCTGCCCACGCTCGCGGCCCGCGCGGCCGGCCCCGCGTCGCTCGTCGCGGTCGTCGCGGTCCTGCTCGCCTCCGTCCCGCTGGCTGCGACGTTCGCCGCCCTGGCCACCCGGCACCCGGACTCCGGCGGCGTCGCGACGTACGTCCGGCTGGCCCTCGGTCCGACCGCCGCACGGATGACGGGCTACTGGTTCTTCTTCGGCGTCTGCGTCGGCTCGCCCGTCGTGGCCCTGCTCGGGGCGCAGTACGTGGTCGCGATGCTCGGCGGCTCCCAGACCCAGGTGTACCTCGTGGGCGCGGCGCTCCTGGTGCCGCCGCTGGTGGTGAACGCGGTGGGCCTGCGGCTCGCCGGGCCGGTCCAGCTCGCGCTGACCGCCGCGCTCGTGCTGCTCGTCGTCGGCGTCGTGCTCGTCTCCCTGCCCGCCGCCCACCCGGCGAACCTGGTGCCGTTCGCGCCGCACGGCTGGGCGGGGATCGGCACCGCCGCGAGCCTGTACGTCTGGGCCTTCGCCGGGTGGGAGGCGGTGACGCACATGGCGGGGGAGTTCCGGCACCCGAGACGGACCATCCCGCGGGCGACGGCGATCGCGCTCGTCGTCGTCGGCGCCGCGTACCTCTCCCTCCAGTACGTCACCGTCAGCGTGCTGGGCGACCGGGCCCCGACCTCCGACGTGCCGCTGATGGACCTGGTCGACGTGGGTCTGCCGGGCGTCGGACGCGTCGCGGTGGCGGTCGTCGCGGCCATCGTCACCCTCGGGGTGCTCGGCACGTACCTCGGGGCGTTCGCCAAGCTCGGCGCCTCGCTCGGCCGCGACGGTGACCTGCCCCGATGGGTCGCCCGCGGTGCGCAGCCGGGCGGGGTCCCGCGGCGGGCGCTGCTCGTCGTCGCGGTCCTGGCCGCCGTGTACTTCGCGATCGCCGTGGCCACCGGCGGGGACCTCGAGCCGTTCGTTCTCGTGCACACCAGCTGCATCGTGGCGATCTACGTGCTCGGGGCCGCGGCCGCCGTCCGGCTGCTCGCGCGCGGCACGCCCGGGTGGTGGTCCGCCGTCGTGGCGTGCACGCTGGCGGTCGTGCTCGCCGTGCTGGCAGGGTCGCACCTGCTGGTGCCGCTCGGGCTGGCGGTGGTCGCCGTCGTGGTCGGCGTGGTGCGTCGGTCGGGCTCCGCAGGAGCATCCACCAGGCGCCCCCGGCAGGACTCGAACCTGCAACCTACGGATTAGAAGGCCGTTGCTCTATCCGTTGAGCTACGGGGGCTGGGCGTGCGTCCACAGCCTAACGGCGGGCCGCGGGGTCCTCGGATCCGACGAACCGGGTGCAAACGCCCCGCGTGGCGCGTTTTGCCAGGTCAGGTGACACCGCGACAATGGGCGCGTGAGCGCGCAGCCCGGCACCGCGCCAGTGCACCCCGCGCAACCTGTGCGGCCGCTGGCTGCACCGGCGCGCCATGCAGCCGTCGACCCGCGGGACGTCCTGGCCCGCCCCCTCGCCGCGACGTCCCTGCTGGACGCCGTCCGGGACCTGCGCCGCGACGTCGAGGCCACCGGGTTCCCGCTCGAGATCGACGGCATCGCCTCGGCCCGTGCCTCCCGGGCGCGCCTGGTCGACCAGCTGGGGGAGCACCTGGTCCCGCGGCTCACGGAGCTGTCCGCGCCCGCGGTCGTCGTGGTGTCGGGGTCGACCGGCGCGGGCAAGTCGACGCTGGTGAACTCGTTGGTCGGGGCCGAGGTGAGCACCGCGGGCGTGCTGCGACCGACCACCCGCCGGCCCGTCCTCGTGCACCACCCGCTCGACGCCGAGCTCCTCTCGCACCACCCCGTCCTCGAGTCCGTGAGCGTGGTGGCCGACGAGCACGTGCCGCGCGGCATCGCCCTGCTCGACGCCCCCGACCTGGACTCCGTGCTGGAGTCGAACCGGGAGTCGGCGCACCGGCTGCTCGAGGCGGCGGACCTCTGGCTCTTCGTCACCACCGCCGCCCGCTACGGCGACGCCCTGCCCTGGCAGGTGCTGCAGGGGGCCGTCGAGCGCGGCGCGTCCATCGCGATGGTGCTCAACCGCGTGCCCCCGGCCTCGCTGCCGACCGTGCGCGGCGACCTGCTCGACCGGTTGCGCGGCCACGGTCTGCAGGGGTCGCCGTTGTTCGTCGTGCCCGACCTGGGACCCCACGAGGGCATGCTGCCCCCGGCGGTCGTCGCGCCGATCCAGCGCTGGCTCGCGATGCTGGCCGGCCCGGACCGCGCGCGCACCGTCATCGGCCGCACGCTGCGCGGGTCGCTGGCGGCCCTGCGGCCGTGGGTCGACGAGCTGGCGGAGGCGGTGCAGGCGCAGGCCGACGCCGCGAGCCGGATCGACGCGCTGCTCGACGAGGTGATCGTGGCGCCGACCACGCAGGCGGCGGCGTCGATCCGCGGCGGGGCCGTGGCCGACGGGGCCGTCCGCGCGCGCTGGGCCGAGCTCACGGCCGACGGCGCACCGCTCGCGGGCATCGTCCGCTCCTCCGGTCGGGTCCGGGGCTCCTCGCGCGAGGGCCGGGCTCGTGCGGTCGCCGTCGAGCCGCTGGTCGAGGACCTCACGCGCTCCGCGACCGCGACTCTCACGGCAGCCGGTGCGCACACCGAGGAGGTCCTGCGCGCGGCCCTCACCGGACCGGACCGGCCCGAGGGCGGTGCCTCGGTCGATGCGGCGTGGGTGGGGACGGGCCTGCGCACGGGTCGCCGCAATGCCGCCGAGCTGGCCGCCCGAGCGTGGACGGCGCAGGGCCCCCGGGTCGTGCGTGCCGCCCTCACCGTCGGTCCCGCGGAGGTCTCGCCGGACGGCGCCGCGCGGTCCCGCCGGGACGTCGCGCGCGAGTCTCGCCGACGCCGCAAGGCCGAGCACGCGCTGGGCGACGAGGGCCTCGCCGCGGTGGCGCTCGCCGCGGCGGCGGGGGTGCGGGAGGCGCGTGAGCTGCTGGTGGACCTCGTCGACAGCGCCGGAGAGCGCGCGGTCGAGGAGCTGCGCGCCGACCTGGTCGCGCGCGTCGCCGGCCAGGTGGCCGTCGAGCGTGCCGCCGTGGGCGACGTCCTCGCCGACCCCGACCTGGCCGAGGACGCCGCGTCCCGGCTCCGGCTGCGGCTCGCCGTGCTGAAGGGACTGACGTGACCGCGACGCCCGACGGACCGCTGCACGGCGACGACACGGCCGCCCTCGGCGCTCGCGTCGACGCGCTGGACGAGGCGCTCGCGATCGGTGGCGCGCGCCTGGCGCCGGCCGTCGTGACGAGCGTGGTCGCGACCGTCGACGGTGTGCGGGAACGGCTCGCCCTCGGTGTGGACCACACGGTCGTCGCGCTCGTCGGAGGCACCGGCTCCGGCAAGTCGAGCCTCTTCAATGCGATCTGCCGGCTCGACTTCGCCGACGTCGGCGTGCGGCGGCCGACCACCTCCGAGATCACCGCGTGCGTGTGGGGTGGCGACGGGGGCCCTCTGCTGGACTGGCTCGGCGTCGTGCCGGACCGCCGCATCGAGCGCGAGAGCCTGCTCGACGGTGAGTCGGAGGCCGCGCTGCGTGGCCTGGTCCTGCTGGACCTGCCCGACCACGACTCGATCGCGCCGGAGCACCGCGAGGTGGTCGACCGGCTGCTGCCCCAGGCGGACCTGCTCGCGTGGGTGGTGGACCCGCAGAAGTACGCCGACGACGCCCTGCACAGCGGCTACCTGCGCCGGCTCGTCGGGCACGAGGCGTCGATGGTGCTGGTCCTCAACCAGGTGGACACGGTGCCCGAGGACGTCCGGGCCGAGCTCGTCGCGGACGTCGAGCACCTCCTGGTCGACGACGGGCTCACGGGGGTGCCGGTCCGCGAGGCCTCGGCCCGCACGGGCGAGGGGATCGGCGTGCTGCGCGAGCTGTTGGCCACCGCCGTCAGCTCGCGCTCGCTCGCGGCCCGGCACGCCGGTGCAGAGCTCAACGACGCCGCCGCGCTGCTCGCGGCCGAGGTCGCCGCCCGCGAGCCGGCTCCGGCCGCCCTGTCCGTCACCGACGTGGTCGACAAGCTCTCCGCGGCGGTCGGGCTCCCGTCCGTCGCCGCCGGCGTCGGTGCGGCCGTCCGCACGGGCTCCACCGCCGCGCCCGGGTTCGGGGCGGTGCAGGAGGACACCGTCGGGCTCGCGCGCGCCGCCTGGCTCGACGCGGTCACGGCCGGGCTGCCGCGCCGGTGGGGGCAGGACGTCGCCGAGCGGGTCGCGTCGACCGTCGAGATGCGGCTCGCGGTGACCGACGCCCTCACGCAGCTCACCGTGTCGACCCGTCGCTCCGCGCTGTCGCTCTGGCTCCTGGTCGCGTCCGTCGTGCTGGCCGGAGCCGCGGTGCTCGTCGCCTCGGTCGCGGTCGGCTCCCTGCTCGGCGGCACGCGCGCGAACGTCTGGGCGCCGGTCGCGGCGATCGTGCTGGTCCTGGCCGCCGTGGCGGCGGCCGTCGGGTCCGTCGCGGCCCGTCGGTCCGCGGCCCGCAGGCGCTCCGCCGCCGTGCTGCAGGACGGGCGGGCGGCACTCGAGAACGTGGCGCGCGCCCGGCTCGCGGTGCCCACCGAGGCGGTCCTGGCCGAGCACCGGGCCGTGCGCGAGCTCATCGCCGCCGCCCGGACCTGAGCCGCCCACAGCCCCTCGCGTCGGCGTCCCCGTCCACGGCCTCCCCGGTCGCGCCGTGCCAGCAGCCCGTAGCCGTCCAGCCTGGTCGCACGAGCCCCGCACCCGCCGGGGCGCACGCACTGGAGGCATCGCATGAGTACGCAGACCCTGGACCTGACCGTGGTGGGGTGGATCGGCACCGAGGTGCGGATCTTCCACGAGACCGACGGCGGCGTCCCGTACGCGACGTTCCGCCTGGCCAGCACGCGTCGCTGGTTCGACAAGCAGGCCGGCGCCTGGAAGGACGCGCAGACCGAGTGGTTCCACGTGAAGGCGTTCCGCACCATGGCGATCAACGCGGCGCGGTCCCTGCGCAAGGGCGACCCGGTCATCGTGCAGGGTCTCCTGTCGACCGAGGAGTGGGCGGGTCCCGAGGGTCCGCGCACCACGCTGGTGCTCGACGCCAGCGCCCTGGGCCCGAACCTGGCGTTCGGCAGCAGCCACTTCGCGCGGACGGTGAGCGCGTCCGCGACGACGGGTGCCGACGAGGAGCCGGCGGACGTCTCCGAGCTCGAGGTGCTCCCCGACGACGAGGAGGAGGGCCTGGCGCCCGCACCCGACCCGGAGCAGGAGCTCGCGCTAGCCACGGCCGGGTGATCGCCTAGGCTGGGGCACCGGCGACCCGACGACGCGACAGGTCGGACCGCGCGCACGCGTGCTGCGCGGTCGGCCCGCCGTCGCCGGTGCCGCCCAGACAGCAGTGCCCCCAGCCGCTTCGAGCAAGGTCAGCGCCGGGGCGACCCCACGATCACCGAGGCGGACGAAGAGCCAGTGGCTGAGTTCATCTACACCATGTACAAGACGCGCAAGGCGCACGGCGACAAGGTCATCCTCGACGACGTCACCCTGAACTTCCTGCCCGGCGCCAAGATCGGCGTCGTCGGCCCCAACGGCGCCGGCAAGTCCACCATCCTCAAGATCATGGCCGGTCTCGACCAGCCGTCGAACGGGGAGGCGCGGCTGAGCCCCGGCTACACCGTCGGCATCCTGCAGCAGGAGCCGCCGCTGAACGAGGCGAAGACCGTGCTGGGCAACGTCGAGGAGGGCGTCGCCGAGATCAAGGGCAAGCTCGACCGGTACAACGAGATCTCCGTGCTGATGGGCGAGCCCGACGCCGACTTCGACGCGCTGCTCGCGGAGATGGGCGTCCTGCAGGAGGCCATCGACGCGGCCGACGCGTGGGACCTCGACGCCCAGCTCGAGCAGGCGATGGACGCGCTGCGCTGCCCCCCGCCGGACGCCGACGTGACCGTGCTGTCCGGTGGTGAGCGCCGCCGGGTCGCCCTGTGCAAGCTGCTCCTGGAGAAGCCGGACCTGCTGCTCCTCGACGAGCCCACCAACCACCTGGACGCCGAGAGCGTGCTCTGGCTCGAGCAGCACCTCAAGGACTACGCGGGCGCCATCCTGGCCGTCACCCACGACCGGTACTTCCTCGACCACGTCGCGGAGTGGATCTGCGAGGTCGACCGCGGCCGCCTGTACCCGTACGAGGGCAACTACTCGACGTACCTCGAGAAGAAGCAGGAGCGCCTGGCCATCCAGGGCAAGAAGGACCTCAAGCTCGCCAAGCGCCTCAAGGAGGAGCTGGAGTGGGTCCGGTCCAACGCCAAGGGCCGCCAGACCAAGTCGAAGTCGCGTCTCGCGCGCTACGAGGAGATGGCTGCGGAGGCGGACCGCACCAGGAAGCTGGACTTCGAGGAGATCCAGATCCCGCCGGGTCCGCGCCTGGGCGCGATCGTGCTCGAGGCGAAGAGCCTGGAGAAGGGCTTCGACGGACGCGTGCTGATCGACGGCCTGAGCTTCACGCTGCCGCGCAACGGCATCGTCGGGGTCATCGGTCCGAACGGCGTCGGCA
The DNA here is from genome assembly GCF_056403775.1 of Cellulomonas sp. P2_F12. NCBI lineage: Bacteria > Bacillati > Actinomycetota > Actinomycetes > Micrococcales > Cellulomonadaceae > Cellulomonas > Cellulomonas sp. P2_F12. The sequence goes on from NZ_JBFUEV010000003.1 coordinate 215,005, forward strand.
AGACCACGCTGTTCAAGACGATCGTGGGGCTCGAGCCGCTGGACGCGGGCGATCTCAAGGTCGGCGAGACCGTGAACATCTCCTACGTCGACCAGTCGCGCGGGGGCATCGACCCGAAGAAGACCCTGTTCGAGGTGGTCTCCGACGGGCTCGACTTCCTCAAGGTCGGCAACGTCGAGATGCCGTCGCGGGCCTACGTCGCCGCGTTCGGGTTCAAGGGGCCGGACCAGCAGAAGCCGGCCGGCGTCCTGTCCGGCGGCGAGCGCAACCGCCTCAACCTCGCGCTGACCCTCAAGCAGGGCGGCAACCTGCTGCTGCTCGACGAGCCCACCAACGACCTGGACGTCGAGACGCTCGGCTCGCTGGAGAACGCCCTGCTGGAGTTCCCGGGCTGCGCCGTGGTCGTGTCCCACGACCGGTGGTTCCTCGACCGGGTGTCGACGCACATCCTGGCCTACGAGGGCACGGAGGAGAACCCCGGCAACTGGTACTGGTTCGAGGGCAACTTCGCCTCCTACGAGGAGAACAAGGTCGAGCGGCTCGGCGCCGACGCCGCCCGCCCGCACCGGGTGACCTACCGCAAGCTGCGGCGCGACTGACGCTGCCTCGCGACGCCCATCGGACCCTGTCCGGTGGGCGTCGCGCGCTTTCCGGACCGGGCCCCGCCCGCTCGTCCGCGGTCACCGCACCTTCGCGGACCTGCGCAGATACGCTCGCTACGACGTGGGAGAGGCGGGTGCGGCGATGGAGCACGACGAGCTCGCCGGCGCGTTGCTCGCGCTGCGCAGCCAGGTGGCCGACCTGCGCCTCCCGCTGGAGACCCCGTCGGCTGCCCCGGCCCGGGCGGACCGGACGCGCGTGCTCGACCAGCTCGACGACTACCTCCTGCCGCGGTTGCGCGACCCGGGCGCCCCGGTCCTCGTCGTCGTCGGTGGGTCGACCGGCGCGGGCAAGTCGACGGTGGTCAACTCGCTGGTCGGCGCCGAGGTCAGCCCGTCCGGGGTGCTGCGGCCGACCACCCGGTGGCCGGTCCTGGTGCACCACCCGCTGGACGTCCGCTGGTTCAGCTCGGACCGGGTGCTGCCGTCCCTGACCCGCGCGGACTCGGCCGAGGACCGCGCGCCGGCCGGCGCCCGCCCGGGGCTGCGGCTGGTCGGGTCCGAGGCCCTCCCGGTCGGTCTGGCGCTGCTGGACGCCCCGGACGTGGACTCGGTCGAGGAGGGCAACCGCATCCTGGCCGCCCAGCTGCTGGGCGCGGCGGACGTGTGGCTGTTCGTCACCACCGCCGCGCGGTACGCGGACGCGGTCCCGTGGGAGCTGCTCGCGGACGCCGCTCGTCGCGGGACGCACCTCGCCCTCGTGCTGGACCGCGTGGACCCGGGCGCGCAGGACGCCGTCAGCGACCACCTGCGCCAGATGCTCGCCGAGGCGGGCCTGGGGTCGGCCACCGTGATCGTCGTGCCGGAGGTGGCGCTCGAGGACGGGCTGCTGCCCGAGGTGGCGATCGGCCCGATCGCCGACTTCCTCACGACCACGGCCACGGACCCGCAGGTGCGTGCGGCGGCGCTCGCGGAGACGTGGGACGGGGCGGTCGTCGACGTCTCGCGGCGCGCGCTCGGCCTGGCGACGGCGGCCGACGACCAGCAGGCGGCGGACGCGCGCCTGCGGGGGGCGGTCACGGCGGCGTACGCGACGGCGGCCGCGCAGGTGGCGGCCGCGACGTCGGACGGCTCGCTGCTGCGCGGCGAGGTGCTGTCGCGGTGGCAGGACGTCGTCGGCACGAGCGAGTGGTTCCGGTCCCTGGAGCAGGGCGTCTCCCGGCTGCGCGACCGGGTCGTCGGGTTCGTCCGCGGGCGTCGGCCCGCCGAGCCGGCGCTGGTCGAGGCCGTCGCCCACGGGCTCGCCGCCGTCATCCAGGACGCGGCCGAGCAGGCCGCCGAGCACGCCCATGCCGTCTGGCGGCACGACCCCGCCGGGCTCGCGCTCCTGGACGGACTGGCCCTCTCACGGGCGTCGGGGGACCTGCGCACCCGGACGGCCGAGCAGGTGCGCGCCTGGCAGAGCGACGTGCTGGGGCTGGTGGAGACCGAGGGAGCCGGGCGCCGGACGGCCGCGCGGGCCTACTCCTACGGCATCAACGGCCTGGGAGCCGTGCTCATGGTGGCGGTGTTCGCCTCGACCGGCGGGCTGACGGGCGCCGAGGTGGGCATCGTCGGCGGGACGGCCCTGCTGGCACAGCGGGTGCTCGAGGCGGTCTTCGGCGACGAGGCCGTCCGGCGGCTCACGCTGGAGGCGCACGAGCGGCTCGCCGAGCGCACGGACGCGCTGCTCGAGGAGGAGTCGGTCCGGTTCACGCGGCAGCTCGACGCCGTAGGCGCGGCGGGCCGGGACGGCGACGAGCTGCGGGCGGCAGCCGACCGGGTGCGGGCGGCCATGAGCGCTCGACCGGCAGCGCCCGCCTGGGGTGCGGGGGAGCTGCCCGCCGGCGGGCACGGCAACCTGCGCGGGACGGGGGCGGTCGAGCGGTCGGTGCACGACGCGGGCGGCGAGCCCCAGCCCGCGGTGCACGCCCGCTGGTGGAACCGCTGGCGCCGGGGGCCCGGGTGAGCGGGGGCCTGAGCACACGGGTCGCCGCGCTCGACGAGGCCGTCGGCCTGGCCCGGGGCCGGCTCCCCGACGCGGCCCTCGAGACCCCGGCGGCGGTCGTCGCCCGGGCGCGCGACCGTGCCGCCCTGTCCGGGGAGTACACGGTCGTCGCCCTCGCGGGGGCCACAGGGTCGGGCAAGTCGTCGCTGCTCAACGCGCTCGCGCAGGAGCGCGTCGCGGAGCCCGGCGTCCGACGGCCGACGACGGGCCGGCCGGTCGCGGTGATCGTGCCGGCCCGCGGCGCCCGGACGGACGCGCACGGCGCCGACGAGCTCCTCGACTGGCTCGACGTCCAGGAGCGGCACGTGGCGGGCAGCCGCGCGCTGCAGGAGGCCACGGGCCTGGTGCTGCTGGACCTGCCCGACCACGACTCGGTGGTCACCGAGCACCGCACGATCGCCGAGCGGCTGTACGACCGCGTCGACCTGCTGGTCTGGGTGGTCGACCCGCAGAAGTACGCCGACGCCGCCCTGCACGCGCGCTACCTGCGCGGGCTCGCCGACCACGCGAGCGTCGTCGTGCTCGTGCTCAACCAGGCGGACCGGCTCAGCGCCGCGGAGCAGCGCGCGATGGTGGCCGATCTGCAGCGACTGGCCACCGACGACGGGCTCGTGGGGTCGCCGGTGCTGGCGGTGAGCGCGACGACGGGCGCCGGTGTGACCGAGCTGCGGGACCTGCTGTCCCGGGCGGCGCAGCGCCGGCTCGCGGCGACCGAGCGCGTCACGGGCGACGTCCGGCACGCGGCGCGAGCCCTGGTGGACGCCTGCGGCAGTCCGCCGAGCACGCGGCGGGAGGTCGGCGCCGCGGCGGCGCTGGTGCGCTCCTGGGAGGCGGCGGCCGGGATCGACCAGGTCGCCGACGCCGTGCGCCGCTCGACCCACCGGACGGCGCGGGCGACCACGGGCTGGCCGGTGACGCGCTGGGTCGCCCGCCTGCGCCCGGACCCGCTCCGCCGCCTCGGGCTCGGGCGCGAGCGCACCCGGGCCGGCCAGGACGACCTGCTGCGCTCCTCCCGCCCGGCACCCGCCGCCGGGGAGCGGGCCGCGGCCGTCAGCGCTGTGCGGACCTACGTCGATGCGGCGACCGCGGGCGCCCCGGACGACTGGGTGCTGGCGGCCCGCAGCCGTGCCGCGGACGTGGACCTCGACGACGTGCTCGACCGGACCGTCGTGCGCGTGCCCGTCGGGGCCGCGCGCGTCCCCTGGACGTGGCGGGGGCTCGCCCTGCTGCAGTGGGTGCTGCTCGCCGTCGCCGCCGCCGGTCTGGTCTGGCTGCTGCTCCTGGCGGGACTGGGCTGGCTCCGGCTGCCCGAGCCGGAGACCCCGACGTGGTGGGGGTTCCCGGCGCCGACGTTCCTGCTCCTCGCGGGCATCCTCGCCGGGCTGCTGGTCGCGGGGCTCGGGTGGGTGCTCGGCCGTCTCGGGGGTCGGCGGCGTGCCGCGCAGGCCCGGCGCAAGCTCGGCGCGTCCGTGTCGCTCGCGGTGACCGACCACGTGATCGGCCCGGTCGCGGCCGAGATGGACGCACTGGCCCGGTGCCGTGCCGCGGCGGCGAGAGCGGGGGCCTGACCGCTCCTAGGATCGTCGGCATGACTCGCCTCGAGGTTCCCGTCCAGCTGCGCTGGTCGGACATGGACGCCTACCAGCACGTCAACAACGTCGAGATGCTGCGGCTTCTCGAGGAGGCCCGGATCGAGGCGTTCTGGAGCCATCCCGCCGCGCCCGACGGCAGCCGGGTCGAGAGCGCCTGGCCGACCGCGGTGCTCGATGCCGGACCCGGCGCCGAGCTGTCGACGCTCGTCGCGCGGCAGGAGATCGAGTACCTGCGGCCGCTGGGCTACCGGCGCACCCCCGTGATCGTGGAGATGTGGATCGGGCACCTCGGCGGCGCGAGCCTCGACGTCTGCTACGAGGTGCGCGACGCGGGGGAGCCCGGACCCGACCGGGTCACCTACGCGCGCGCCCTGACCACGTTGGTGCTGGTCGACGCCGCGACCGGTGTGCCGCGCCGCATCGACGCCGAGGGCCGGGCTGCGTGGACCCCGTTCCTGGAGGACCCGGTCGTCATCCGCCGGCGGCGCTGACCCGCCGGTCGGTCCGCGCCCGCTCGGCGGTCTCGGCCGCGCGCGCGATGTTCCGCTGCATCCCGCCGAACACCACGCCGTGGAAGGGGTACACGGACCACCAGTAGAGCTGACCGAGCAGGCCCTTCGGGTGGAAGAGGGCGCGCTGCGCGAACGCGGTCCCCGCCCCCTCGGACGGTTCGACCCGCAGCTCCAGCCACGCCAGTCCCGGCACCCGCATCTCGGCGCGCAGGCGCAGGAGGCTGCCCGGCTCGATCGCCTCGACCCGCCAGAAGTCGACGGCGTCGTCCACCACGAGCAGGCGGGGGTCGCGACGACCGCGGCGCAGACCAGGGCCCCCCACCAGCCGGTCGGCCAGCCCGCGGACCCGCCAGGCGAGCCCCCACGAGTACCAGCCGCGCTCGCCGCCGACCGCCTCGATCACGCGCCAGAGCGCCTCGGGGGAGGCGTCGACCGTGACGCGGCGCTCGTCGACGAACAGCGAGCCGCCGGCCCAGTCGGGGTCGCTGGGCAGCGGGTCGCTGGGCGCCCCGGGCACGGCCGCCGACGACCACCGGGTCGTGACGGCGGCGTCGTGCACCCGCTGCAGGGCGAGGCGGACCGCGCGGTCGAACCCGATCAGGCCGCCGGGCGGGTCGGGCACGTGGTCGGCGATGTCGTGCTCGTCGCACACCACCTCGTGCACGAGGGACTCGACGAGCGGGCGCGCCAGACCCGACGGCACCGGGGTCACCAGCGACACCCACAGGCTGGAGAGCCGCGGCGTCAGCACGCCGACGCCGACGATGACCCGCCGGTGCAGGCCCGCGGCCTGCGCGTAGCGCTGCATCATGTCCCGGTACGTCAGGACGTCCGGGCCGCCGATGTCGAACCCTCGGCTGATCTCGGGAGGCATCGCCGCGGAGCCGACGAGGTACCGCAGGACGTCGCGGATCGCGATGGGCTGGATGCGGTTCTCCACCCAGCGCGGGACCGTCATCGCCGGCAGCCGCTCGGTGAGGTAGCGCATCATCTCGAACGACGCGGACCCGGACCCGAGGATGACGGCGGCGCGCAGCACGGTGGTCGGGACGCCGGAGGCCAGCAGGATCTCCCCGACCTCCGTGCGCGACGCCAGGTGCGGCGAGAGGTCCTCGCCCTCGGGGTACAGCCCGCCGAGGTAGACGAGGCGCCCGACGCCGGCCTCGCGCGCCGCCTGCGCGAACGTCAGAGCCGTGTGCCGGTCGGTCGACTCGAAGCTGCGGCCGGAGCCGAGCGAGTGGATGAGGTAGTACGCGATGTCCGTGCCGTCGAGCGCCGCGCGGATCTGCGCGGGGTCGTCGGCGTCCGCTGCGGCGACCTCGACGTCCGCGTACCAGGGCCGTCCCCGCAGGCGGTCGGGGTGGCGGGCGATCGCGCGGACGCGGTAGCCGGCCGCGAGCAGCTCGGGGACCAGGCGGCCGCCGACGTACCCGGTGACGCCGGTGACCGCGACGAGCGGCGCGTCGGCCCGGGGGTGGCCGTCGGGACCGAGCCCGGGCACGAGGCCCTCGAGCGTGTCGGCGACGGGCTCGGGCAGGAGGTCGTCCGGGGCGGTGGCCATCCGGGCAGTCTGCGGTGCGGGGCCCGGACCCGCACCCGGTCGCGCCCGATCCTCAGCCGGGGCTCAGCAACGCCAGCGTCTCGCGCTCGGCGACCGCCTGCGACCGGGTCGGCCGGATGGTGGCGCCGTGCTCCCAGAGGTCGACGACGCGGGGGTCGATGTACGACGCCCGGCAGACCGCAGGCGTGTTCCCGAGCTCCTCGGCGACCGCACGGACGACCTCCGTGACCACCCGGCGGCGCGCTCGCTCGGCCCGGGGCGGGGCACCGGTATCGGCGAGCCCGCGCGCGGCCAGCACCGTCGCGTGCCACGTGCGGAAGTCCTTCGGCGTCGCGTCCTCGCCCAGCAGCTCCTTGACGTAGGCGCCGACGTCCGCGCTGGTCACGTCGTGCCAGGCGCCGTCGTCGTCGCGCCACGCGAGCAGCTCCTCGCCGTCGTCGCGGCGCCGGGTCAGCGCCCGTACCAGGGTGGCGACGTCGTCGTCCTCGACGACCGTGTCCCGCACCTGGCCGGACTTGGCGGGGAAGTGCAGGTGCACGCGGCCGGGGTCGCCGTCGTTCTCGGGCGCGAGGACCCGCACGTGCGAGCGCAGCAGGGTGGCCAGGCCGTACGACCCGTGCTGGAGCGCGTAGCCCTCGCCGCCCACCCGCAGGTAGGCGAGGTCGAGCAGCCGGAACGCCAGGCCCAGCACCTTCTCGCGCGGCATGCCGTCGAGCGCGAGGTGCGCGCGTACCTTGCGCCGGGCGGCGGGCAGCCGGCGGGCGATCTCGAGCACGCGGTCGTGCTTGAGGCGGCCGCGGCGCAGCGTCCACTGCTGGTGGTACAGGTACTGGCGGCGCTCGGCGTCGTCGAGCCCGGCCGCCTGGATGTGGCCGTTGGGCCACGGGCTGATCCAGACCTCCCGCCACGCGGGCGGGATCGCGAGGGTGGTGATCCGCTCGAGGTGGTCCTCGTCGACGATCCGGACCTTGTCGAGGTCGAGGTAGACGAACCCCCGACCGGCGCGGCGTCGCGACCAGCCGGGGGCGTCGATGCGGACGCGGCGCAGGCGAACCATGCGGGCAGTGTCACCCGGCGGCGGTCGCTCCGCGCGGGGAGCCGTCAGTCGGGGAAGCGGACCATGCCCTCCTGGGCCACGGACGCCACGAGCACCCCGTCCCGGGTGAACACGCGGGCGGCACCGAGGCCGCGCCCGCCCTGGGCGCTGGGGGTCGACTGCACGTACAGGAGCCAGTCGTCGACCCGTACATCCCTGTGCCACCACATGGCGTGGTCCAGGCTGGCGATGGACAGCCCGTGGGTCACCCACGACTTGCCGGCCCGCCGCAGGATCGGCTCGAGCATCACCTGGTCGCACGCGTAGGCCAGCAGCGCGCGGTGCAGCAGCTGGTCGTCGGGCAGCGGACCGCGGGACCGGAACCACACGCACTGCTGGCCGGTGGGCTCGGCGGGCGGCCCGAGGTAGATCGACCCGCCGACGTGCCGCACGTCGAACGCGGCCTCCTGCGTCCAGAACTTGGCCACCGGGTGGTCGATCCCGCCGAGCATCTCGAGCGCCGACGGCACCTCCTCCGGGGCCGGGATCCCCTCGGGCATCGGGTCGGCGTAGTCGAGCCCGGGCTGCTGCTCCTGGAACGAGGCGATCATCGACAGGATGGCCTCGCCGCCCTGCAACGCGTGCGTCCGGCGCGCGGTGAACGACCGGCCGTCGCGCATGCGCTCGACCGCGAACGAGATGGGCTCGCGCACGTCGCCGGCCCGGAGGAAGTAGCCGTGCATGGAGTGCGGCAGCCGACCCTCGGGGACCGTCCGGCCTGCCGCGAGCAGCGCCTGCGCGAGCACCTGACCCCCGAACACGCGCCCGCTGGGCTGCGGGAGGCTGCGGCCGCTGAACAGGTCGGGCGTCGCCGGGTCGTCGTCGAGCCGCAGGATGTCGAGCACGGGGGCGGTCAGGTCGGGCTCGGTCGTCATGGTCGGAAGCCTTTCACGACGCGCCGTCCCGGAGCCGTGGACACCGCGTGACGTCGGTCGCAGGGCTCAGTCGTCGAACGTGTTGAGCATCGAGTACGCGGCGCGCTCGAGGTAGTCCCACAGCTGCGCCTGGTGCATCGGGGCCAGGCCGAGGCTGTCGACGGCGGCGCGCATGTGCAGCAGCCACCGGTCGCGGGCCTCGGGGTTCACCTTGAACGGCGCGTGCCGCATGCGCAGCCGGGGGTGCCCGCGCTGGTCGGAGTAGGTGGTCGGGCCGCCCCAGTACTGCTCGAGGAACAGGGTCAGCCGCTCGGCCGCCGGTCCGAGGTCCTGCTCGGGGTACATCGGGCGCAGCACCGGGTCGTCGGCCACGCCGCGGTAGAACTCGTCGACCAGGGCGACGAACGTCTCGTGCCCGCCGATCGCCGCGTAGAAGGAGTCGGGTCTCACGGCGACCATCCTCACACGCGCACTCAGAGCCCCAGCTCCTCCAGCACGGGCAGCGCGGCCCGGACCACGGCCCGGGCGTCGGCGGCGCTGGAGGCGGCGAGCGCCAGCTGCGCGAGGCGACGGCACTCCTGCAGCGACGTCGTGGCGAGCAGGGCCGCGACGTCCGGGAGCGCGCGGGGCGTCATGGACAACGAGGAGACCCCGAGCCCGACCAGCACGGCCGCGAGCGCGGGGTTGGCCGCGGCCTCGCCGCAGACGCCGACCGGCCGGCCCTGCTGGGCCCCGCCGTTGCACGCCGCGGCCACCAGGTGCAGCACGGCGGGCTGCCACGGGTCGGAGAGCTCAGCGACCGCGCCCAGGAGCCGGTCGGCGGCCATCGCGTACTGGGTCAGGTCGTTCGTGCCGATGCTGGCGAACGCGGCGTGCGCGAGGATCGGCCCGGACAGCAGCGCGGCGCTCGGCACCTCGATCATCACACCGGCGACCCCGAGACCGTGCGCGGCGCAGGCGGCGACGAACTGCGCGGCCTCGTCGACCGTCGACACCATCGGCGCCATGACCCAGACCTCGGCCGTCTCGGCGGCGGCCGCCTGCGCGATCGCGGCGAGCTGGTCCTGCAGGACCTCGGGGTGGCGGACCGCCGTACGCAGGCCGCGGACGCCCAGCGCCGGGTTGACCTCGGCGTCCCCGGCGAGGAACGGCAGCGGCTTGTCGGCGCCGGCGTCGAGCGTGCGGACGACGACCTTGCGGCCCGGGAACGCGGCGAGCACCTTGCGGTAGGCCGCGACCTGCTCGTCGATGGTCGGTGCCTCCTCGCGGTCCAGGAAGCCGAACTCGGTGCGGAACAGCCCCACGCCCTCGGCGCCCGCCGCGGCAGCGGGCGCCGCGTCGGCGGGGTCGCCCACGTTGGCGAGCAGCTCGACGTGGTGGCCGTCCGACGTGTGCCCGTGGCCGTCGAACGTGCGCACCTGCGCGGCCAGCGCGAGCGCGGCGGCGACCTGCTCCTCGGTCGGGTCGATGGTGACCGTGCCCGCCGAGCCGTCGACCAGCACGAGCGTCTCGGCCTGCACCGCGGCCTCGGCCCCGCGGGCCGCCACGACGGTCGGGATGCCACGGGCGCGCGCCAGGATCGCGGTGTGCGACGTGGGGCCGCCGGTGCCGGTGACGATCGCGAGCACGCGCTCCACGTCGAGCGTGGCGACGATGGCGGGGGCCAGGTCGGCGGCGACGAGCACGAACGGGGCCTCGTGCGCGGGGACGCCGGGCGCCGGCCGGCCGGTGAGCTCGGCGACCAGGCGGTCGCGGACGTCGGCGATGTCCCGCGTGCGCTCGGCGAAGTAGCCGCCGAGCGCCTCGAACTGCACGGAGATCGCCTCGGCGGCCTCCCAGACCGCACGCTCGGGCACCAGCCGGTCGTCGACCACGCGCTGCTCGGCGTCGGCGACCAGGCTCGGGTCGGCGGCGATCGCGGCGGTCGCGTGCAGCAGGTCGGCGCTCTCGCCCTGGGCGAGGTCGGCCGCCGCGTCGAGCGCCGCGCGGACCACCTCGGAGGCCGCGCCGATGCGCGTGGCGACCTGCGCGTAGTCGGTGCCGGGCGGCAGGCGTCGGCCCGAGGGCGGCTCCGCGATCGGGTCCGGCATGAGCACGGCGGGCGCGACGACGCGGCCTGGGCTCACCCCGATGCCGGTGAGGACTGTGGGGTTTGCAGCGTGCACCGGGCTCACCTTGGCGTGACCTCCTCGTCGACCTGATCGCAGTGTGGTCCCTCGGCGTCCGCGCACGCCAGCCGGACACGGGGGCGGGCGGCATGTGAGCGCCGTCTCAGGGTTAGGCTGTGCGACGGACGCCGATCGGCGTCGGACGATCTGGGGAGTTCCATGAGCAAGGCAGAGCAGATCCTCGCAGCGCTGGGCGGCGACGCGAACGTCGTCGACCTCGAGCCGTGCATCACCCGGCTCCGCGTGGAGGTGAGCGACGCCCACCTGGTGGACGAGGTCGCCCTCAAGGCGAGCGGCGCGTTCGGCGTCGTGCGCTCGGGCCGCATCGTCCAGGTGATCGTCGGCCCCGAGGCGGACAACCTCGCCGCCGAGCTCGACAGCCTGCGCTGACCGCCCTCCGCAGCCGATGACGACGCTCCGGCTGCTGAGCCCGCTCACGGGTGTCGTGCGCCCCGTCACCGCGGTCCCGGACCCGGTGTTCGCCGAGGGCATCGTGGGACCCGGTCTCGCGATCGAGCCGCAGCACGTGCAGACCCAGACCGTGCTGGCCCCGGCCGACGGCGTCATCGGCGCCCTGCACCCGCACGCCTTCGCGCTCGAGCTGAGCGAGGGCCGCACCATCCTCGTGCACCTCGGCATCGACACCGTCGGTCTGGCCGGGCAGGGCTTCACGCTGCACGTCGACGGCGGCCAGACCGTGCGCGCGGGCGACCGTCTGATCACCTGGTCGCCCGTCGACGTCGCGGCGGCCGGGCTCGAGACGATCTGCCCGGTCGTCGCGCTCCAGGCGGACCCCGACGTGCTGACCGTCCTCGTCGCCGACGGCGAGCAGGTCGGCGCCGGGCAGCCCTTGCTCGACTGGTCCTGACCGCGCGGTTGCCGTCGACCGCCGGCGCGTGCACGGTGGAGACGAGCGCGAGCACCGGGAGGACCCCATGGCAGAGCTGCTGGTCGACTTCATCACCTCGCTCGACGGGTACGCGTCGGCGGACGGCTGGCCCGGCTGGTGGGGGCTCCAGGGGCCCGAGTACCTGGCGTGGCTCGAGGCGTCACCGGAGGCCGGCTGGACGGTGCTCATGGGCGCCACGACGTACCGGTTGATGTCGCAGTTCGCCGCCTCAGGGGAGGACGGCGTGGACCCGATGACCGCGATGCCGAAGGTCGTCTTCTCCTCGACGCTGAGCGAGCCGCTGACCTGGGACAACACGCGCCTCGTCGACCAGGACGCGGTCGAGGCGGTCCGCTCGATGAAGCAGAGCGACGTCCCCGGGCTGCGCACGATCGGCAGCCTCACGCTGTGCCGCTCGTTGCTCGAGGCGGGGCTCGTCGACCGCTTCCGCGTGGTCGTCTTCCCGGTGATCACGGGGAAGACGGGGAGCGAGCGCATCTACGACGGCTACCCCGACGTCGGTCTCGAGATGGTGGGCAGCCGGACGTTCGACGGCAGGATCCAGCTGGTCGAGTACGTGCCGACCGTGCTCGCCGGTCCGCCGGGCGCCGCTCAGCAGTAGGTCAGCGCTCCTCCGTCGGCGCCGGTTCCTCGGTCGTCTCGGGCTCTTCGCCGGTGGCCGCGACCCGGGCGTCGCGGTTGGACACGAGGTCGTCCAGCGGGGTGTTGCGCGGGTCGCGCGGCGTCGCGCCGTCGACCCCGACCTGCGCCCGGTGGGTGGCCATGAGGTCGCGCTGGCCGGCCAGGGGCACGTCGGCGCGCTCCAGGACGTCGCGTGCGGCGATCCGCAGCTCGCGGGCGACCTCCCACTGCAGGGCGGGCGACGTCTTGACCTTGAGCCGCAGGGTCACCGCGTCGGCGCTGAGCCGCTCGATGCCGGTGATGGTCGGCGCCCCCAGCACGTGCGCGCCGACGACGGGGTCGGCGACGACCCGCGCCGCCGCCTCGCTCAGCAGCGACCGGACCTGGTCGAGGTCCGCGAAGTAGTCCACGTCGATCTCGACGACGGCGGTGGCCCAGCCCTGGGTCTTGTTGCCGACGCGCAGCATCGTGCCGTTGGGGACGTACCAGAGGGTGCCGTCGGCGTCGCGGATCTTGGTGATCCGCAGCGTCACCGCCTCGACGGTGCCGTTGGCCGGTCCGACGTCGACCACGTCACCGACCCCGTACTGGTCCTCGAGCAGCATGAACAGGCCGGTGAGGAAGTCCTTGACCAGGCTCTGCGCGCCGAAGCCGAGCGCCACGCCGATGACACCGGCGGACGCGATGAACGGGGCCAGGTTCACCCCGAGCTCGGACAGGACGAGGAAGAACGCCGTCCCGCCGACGACGATGGTGGCCGACGAGCGCAGCACGGAGCCGAGGGTGCGGGCGCGCTGGGCCCGGCGCGCGCTGGCGAGCGGGTTCGCCTTGGCCAGGACCCCGCCGACCTCGGACTGACCGATCGGCTTGAGGATCCCGCGGTCGAGGAACGGGGTGCCGTCCGCGACGTGGTTGGTGATGGAGCGGATGGAGCGTCGCAGCAGCACGAGCACGATGCCGCTGATGCCGACGATGAGGATGATCCGGAGCGGGAGCCCCACGAACCAGTCCCACCAGGTGTTCGGCGCCGTGAGGTCGGGCAGGTCCGAGCTCGACGAGGACGGGTCCGGGGTCGGCGTCACCGCGATCACGCGCGGCCCCCGGCGAGCCCGGTCCGGTCCGCCACGAACTGCAGCTGCTCGACCGACAGGCCGATGGTGCGCGACAGTGCCCTGCCGCCGTGGCCCACGCCCCGCTCGCGGCGCACGAGGATCGGCCGGTCGCCGCTGGTCGCCGCCTGCAGCGCGGCCGCGAGCTTGCGGGCGTGCAGCGGGTCGACCCGGGTGTCGCCCTCGAACACCGTGAACAGGGTCGCGGGGTAGTCGGTGCCGTCGACCACGCGGTGGTACGGGGAGTAGCCGAGCAGCCAGCCCAGCTCGGTCGGGTCGTCCGCGTCGCCGTACTCCTCGGTCCAGGTGACCCCGAGCCCGAACAGCTGGTACCGGACCATGTCGAGCAGCGGGGCCGAGCAGACGGCGGCGGCGAACAGGTCGGGCCGCTGCGTCACGGCGGCGCCGACGAGCAGGCCGCCGTTGGAGCCGCCCCAGCACGCCAGCGCCTCGGGGGTGGTCCAGCCCTGGGCGACGAGGTGCTCACCGACCGCGTGGAAGTCGTCGAACACGTTCTGCTTGTGCTCGCGCATGCCGGCGCGGTGCCACTGCTCGCCCTCCTCGCCGCCCCCGCGCAGGTTGGCGACGACGTACACGCCGCCCGCCTCGACCCACGCGAGCGTGCTGGCGGAGAAGGCGGGGTCGAGCGAGATCTGGAAGCCGCCGTACCCGTAGAGGACGGTCGGCGCGGGTGCGAGCGGCCGGCCGGCCGCATCGAGCGCGTCGGTGCGGGCGACGACGAACGCGCGGACCGTCGTGCCGTCGGGGCTGGTGACCTCGATCTGCTGGGCGCGCACGTCGGGCAGGTCGGCGACGAGGCCGGGAGGGGCCGCCCACAGCGACGTGGTGCCGGTGCGGGCGTCGTAGCGGTGCACCGTGGTGGGTGTGGTGTGGTCGGCGTAGGAGAACCAGACCTCGTGCCCGCCGTCGGGCCGTGTGGCCAGGCCCGAGATCGAGCCGAGCCCGGGCAGCTCGACCGTGCCCGTCCGCGACCCGGTCCCGGGGTCGTGCACCGTCACCTCGGAGACGGCGTGCCGGCGCCACGAGACGAGCAGGAGGACGGGGGAGGTGTCGTCGTCGCCGCCGTCGGTGAACGCGACGTCCTCGAGCACCGCGGTCGGGTCCTCGGCCACCAGCGTCGTCCAGTGCTCGACACCGGGCGCGGTGGGGTCCGTCACGGCGATCCGACCGCGCGGCGCGTCGAGGTTGGTGTGCACGTACAGGTGCCCGTCGCGGGCCACCCACGCGCCGGTCTCGGCGTCGAGCCCGACCGCGACCTCGACGAAGTCCGGGGCGGACGGGTCGCCGCCGGCGAGGTCCGCGATCCAGACGTCCGTGCGCGGTGCCGTGCCGGCGGACGCCGAGACGATCAGCCAGCGCCCGTCACGGGAGACCGACACGCCGTAGTAGTTGGTGTGGTCCAGCCCGGCTCCGAACACCTCGACGTCGTCCGTGGCGGGGGTGCCCAGCCGGTGCAGCCAGACGCGGCGGTGGTACTGGGCCTCGTCCTCGGGGAGCTGCTCGGGAGGCAGCCGGCGCACGTAGTAGAAAGCCTCGCCGCCGGGCAGCCAGGCGACGGGCGAGTACCGGGCGCGGTCGATGGGACCGTCGACCAGCTCGCCCGTGGCGACGTCCAGGACGTGCAGGACGCTCTCCTCGGTCCCGCCCGACGAGACCTGGTAGGCCACCAGGTGGCCCTCCTTGGACGGCTGCCACGAGTCGAGCGTCGTCGTCCCGGCCGGGTCGATGACGACGGGGTCGAGCAGCACCCGCTCGTCGTCCCCCTCGGCCACCACGACCACGGCGTGCTCCTGGTCGCCGGAGCGCCGCGAGAAGAACCGCCGGTCGCCCCGCCACGCCGGCGGGCTCACGAACCCTGCTCCCAACAGCTCGCGCAGCCGCGCGGTGAGGGCCTCGGTGCCGAACGGGCCGTCCGCGCCGATCCCGGCCCGGTAGTCGGCGTAGAGGTCGTCCTGCGCGAGCGACCAGGCCTCGGTGTCGCCGGCAGCCGCGTCCTCGAGCGGGCGGAACGGGTCGGCGACCTGGTGGCCGTGCAGGTCCTCGACCAGATCCAGTCGAGGGGCCTGCGGGTACGTGCGCAGAGCGGGTGCGGTCATGGTCCGCAAGGCTACGACGCGTGGGTGCGACCTGGCGGCAGTGACGCAGTCGGGTGCGTTCGTCCTGCGTGCGCGAGCGCGGCTCTGGCAGGATCGGTCTGTGGCCGACGACACCGCAAGCGCGTCCGACGCCCTGCTGCGCCTTGCGGCCGCCTACGGCGTGGTGCCGGACCACTGGGACTTCCACGGTCGTAACCGCCGTGCGTCGGCCGCCACGCTGCAGGGCGTGCTCGGTGCGCTCGGCGTCGACGCGTCCTCGCCGGAGCGGGTCGACCTCGCCATCGCCCACGTCGAGGACATGCCGTGGCGCCGCGTGCTGCCGCCGGTGCTCGTGGTCCAGGAGGGCCGCCAGGCCCACGTCGCGGTGCACGTCACCCACGGCGACCCGGTCGAGGTGTGGGTCGAGCTGGACCCGGAGGTGGGCGGCGGCCGGCGCGAGGTGTCACAGGCCGACGTGCAGGTGGACCCGCGGACCGTCGACGGGCGGCTGGTCGGACGGGCGACGTTCACGCTGCCGACGGACCTGCCGCTCGGGTGGCACGAGGTGGTCGCCGAGGGCCCCAGCGCCGCCGCGCACAGCCCGCTCGTGGTGACCCCGGCGCACCTGGAGCTGCCGGCCTCGCTGGACGGGCGCCGCGCGTGGGGGCTCATGGCCCAGCTGTACTCGGTGCGCTCGCGGACGTCGTGGGGCGTCGGCGACCTCGCGGACCTGGCGGAGATCGGCTGGCTGGCCGGCCGCGAGCTCGGCGCCGACTTCCTGCTCATCAACCCCCTGCACGCCGCGGAGCCCACGGTCCCGCTCACGCCGTCGCCGTACCTGCCGACCACCCGCCGCTTCGTGAACCCGCTGTACATCCGGGTCGAGGACGTGCGGGAGGCGGGGTACCTGTCGTCGGCGGACCGCACGCTGATCGAGTGGGCGGCCGAGCCGGTGCTGGCCACCGACGACGACGCCGGCCCGATCGACCGGGACGCCGCCTGGACCGCGAAGCGCGCGGCCCTCGAGGTCGTGTTCGCGGCGACGCGGTCGGCCGCCCGGCAGGCCTCGTTCGACGCGTTCGTCGAGCAGGAGGGCACGGGCCTCGAGACCTTCGCGCTCTGGTGCGCGCTCGCGGAGAAGTACGACGACCCCGACGGCTGGCCCGCCGAGGCCCTCGACCCGGCGTCGGCGCTGGTGGCGAGCCTGCGCGAGGAGCTGGCCGAGCGCGTCGAGTTCCACATGTGGCTGCAGTGGCTCGCCGACGAACAGCTCGCCGCGGCCCAGCGCGCGGCCCTCGATGGCGGCATGGCGCTCGGGATCATGCACGACCTCGCCGTCGGCGTGCACCCGCAAGGCGCGGACGTGTGGGCGCTCGGCGACGTGCTCGCCCGTGGCGCGACCGTCGGTGCGCCGCCGGACATGTACAACCAGCAGGGCCAGAACTGGTCGCAGCCGCCGTGGCGTCCCGACGCCCTCGCGCGCGCCGCGTACCGGCCCTACCGCGACATGCTCCGCACGGTGCTGCGGCATGCCGGCGCCATCCGGATCGACCACGTCATCGGCCTGTTCCGCCTCTGGTGGATCCCCGAGGGCGCGGACGCCGGCGACGGCGCATACGTCCGCTACGACCACGAGGCGCTCGTCGGGATCCTCGCGTTGGAGGCTCACCGGGCCGGCGCGGTGGTGATCGGGGAGGACCTCGGGGTGGTCGAGCCGTGGGTGCGCGACTACCTGTCGGACCGCGGGATCCTAGGCACCTCGGTGCTGTGGTTCGAGCGGGACATGCACGGCGCGCCCCTGGCCCCCGAGCACTACCGGCCGCTGGTGCTCGCCACCGTGACCACGCACGACCTGCCCCCGAGCGCCGGGTACCTCGCGGGGGAGCACGTCGCCATCCGCGAGCGGCTGGGGCTGCTCACCGAGCCGATCGAGGTGGTCCGCGCCGCGGCGCTGGCCGAGCGCGACCAGATGCTCGGGGTCCTGCGGGACCGCGGCCTGGTGGGCGACGACCCGTCCGAGCGCGAGATCGTCGAGGCCCTGCACCGCTACGTGATGGCGACGCCGTCGGTGCTGGTGGGCGTCTCGCTGGCCGACGCGGTGGGGGAGCGGCGCGCGCAGAACCAGCCGGGGACGGACCAGGAGTACCCCAACTGGAAGGTGCCGCTGGCCGACAGCTCGGGCCGCGTGGTGCTGGTCGAGGACCTGTTCACCAACCAGCGCCTGCGCTCGTTGGCGGCCGTCCTCAACGGCTGATGGAGCTGCGTCGCCTGCGCGTCGTCGGCAACACCGGGTCGGGCAAGACAACGTTCGCGGCCCGCGCTGCCGCGGAGCTCGGCGTCCCGCACGTCGAGCTCGACGCCGTGTTCTGGGACGCCGACTGGACCAAGCGCGACCCCGACGAGGCGCGTGCGCGGCTCCGCGAGCTCGTCGGGTCCTCGTCGGGCGGCTGGGTGACCGACGGGAACTGGACCACGGGGGTCGCCGGCCTGCTCGACGACGCCGACGCGTTCGTCTGGCTGGACTTCCCCCGACGGACGGTCATGCCGCGCGTGATCCGGCGGACCCTGCGGCGCGGGCTGCTGCGCACCGAGCTCTGGCACGGCAACCGCGAGGACCTGCGCAACCTGCTGAGCCGCGACCCCGACCAGAACGTGGTGCTGTGGTCGTGGACCCAGCACGAGCCGTACCGGCTGCGCTACGAGGAGCTCGCCCAGCGCTCGCCGATCCCCGTGGTCCGCCTGCGCAGCCCGCGCGAGGCGCACCGCTGGCTGGCGACGCTGGTCCCCGCGAGCCCATGACCTGGTCAGCGGACGGCCGAACCGCGCGCGGACGCCCGGGTACGCCCGTCCGGCTGCGGTTCGGCCGTCCGTCGGCGTGACCGGCCCGCACCGCCGGAGCAGTGCGGGCCCGTCCGCGTCAGGCGCGGCGGCGGTCCGCCTCCTGCGCGGCGAGCGCCCGCCGGACGCCGTCGCGGGACTCGAGCACCAGGCGGCGCAGCGCGGCCGGGGCGTCCGGGTGGCCGCTCAGCCACGCGTCGGTGGCGCCGAGCACGTCGACCGACGGCTCGTCCGCCAGGTCGGTCGGGTACAGGCCGACGACGATGTTCTGCGCCATCTCGCTCGTCTTGTCCGCCCAGACGGTCTCGAGCCCCGCGAAGTAGGGCTCGACGAACGGCAGGTGCAGCGAGCGGTCGTGCACGCGGCCGAAGCCGGCGATCGTCGCCGCCTGCAGCGCGTTCGGCAGCCCGTCCTGGTCCACCACGGAGGCCCAGGCGGTCGCCTTGGCCTCCGCCGTCGGGACTGCCGCGCGCGCGGCGGCGGCGGCGCGCTGACCGGTGGCGGTGGCGTCGTCGGCCAGCTGCGCGGCGATGTCGGGCTCGGCCGCCCGCCCGCCGGTGACCAGGGAGGTGAGCAGCTCCCAGCGCAGGTCGGTGTCGATCGAGAGGCCCTCGAGCGTCGACCGGCCGTCGAGCAGGTCGCGGACGGCGTCGAGCTGCTCGGAGGTCGCGGCCCGGCCGGCGAAGGACTTCACCAGCTGCAGCTGCGTGTCCGACCCCGCCTCGGCCTCCCGGGCGAGCGCGAGGAGGCGGTCGGCGGCGGCGGTCTCGGTGGCGAGACGGTGCTCGGGCGCCACGTACAGGTCGAGCGCGGTGGTCAGCTGCCGGAGCAGGACGAGCACGACGGAAGAGTCGGTCTCGTGCGCGATGTTGTTGAGCACGAGGTCGACGAAGTCGCGGGCGGGCGTCTCGCCGTCGCGCGTCGCGTCCCAGGCCGCCGTCCACACCAGGGTGCGCGGCAGGGAGTCGTCGAACGAGCCGAGCAGGTCGATCGACGCCGCGAGCGACTGCTCGTCGAGGCGGACCTTCGCGTAGGCGAGGTCGTCGTCGTTGACCAGCACCAGCGCGGGCCGCGGCACGCCGACCAGGTCGGGGACCTCGGTGCGCGGACCGTCGATGTCGAGCTCGACGCTGACCGTGCGCACCAGGCGGCCGGTCGCGGCGTCGCGGTCGTAGCCGCCGATGGCGAGGCGGTGCGGGCGCTGCACCGGGTACTCGTCGGGCACCTCCTGCAGGACGGCGAACGACGTGATCACGCCGGCGTGGTCGACCTCGATCGACGGACGCAGCAGGGTCACGCCGGCCTTCTCCAGCCACAGGCCGGACCAGGCGGACAGGTCGCGGCCGCTGGTGGCCTCGAGCTCCGTGAGGAAGTCGCGCAGCTCGGTGTTGCCCCACGAGTGCTTCGCGAAGTACGAGCGCACGCCGGCGAAGAACTCGTCGTGGCCCACCCACGAGACGAGCTGCTTGAGCACGCTCGCGCCCTTGGCGTAGGTGATGCCGTCGAAGTTGACCTCGACGTCCTCGAGGTCGCGCATGTCGGCGACGATCGGGTGCGTCGAGGGCAGCTGGTCCTGGCGGTAGGCCCAGTTCTTCTCCAGCGACGAGAACGTGGTCCACGCGCTGGTCCAGCGCGTGGCCTCCGCGGCGGCGAGGGTCGACATGTACTCCGCGAACGACTCGTTGAGCCACAGGTCGTCCCACCAGCGCATGGTGACCAGGTCGCCGAACCACATGTGCGCGAGCTCGTGCAGGATCGTCACCGCGCGGCGCTCGATCGTGGCCTCGGGGACCTTGGACCGGAACACGTAGGACTCGAGGAACGTGACGGCCCCCGCGTTCTCCATGGCACCCGCGTTGAACTCGGGGACGAACAGCTGGTCGTACTTGGCGAACGGGTACGGGGCGTCGAACGCGGTCTCGTAGAACTCGAACCCGGCCCGCGTGATGTCGACGATGTTGTCGGTGTCGAGGTGCTCGGCCAGGGAGCCGCGGCAGTAGACGCCGAGGGGGATCGCGCGGCCGTCGGAGCTGGTGAGCTCGCGGTGCTCCGCGTGGTACGGCCCGGCGATGACGGCGGTGATGTACGACGAGATGCGCGGCGTGGTCTCGAAGGTCCAGGTGGCCGTGCCCTTGTCGGCGCCGCCGTTGCGGTTCACGCCGTCCTCGACGACGACCGGCATGCCCACCTGGGGGTAGTTGGAGACGACGGTCCAGTGCGCCGGGGCGGTCACGGTGAACGAGAAGGTCGCCTTCAGGTCGGGCTGCTCGAACACGGCGAACACGCGCCGGGAGTCGGCCACCTCGAACTGGGAGTAGAGGTAGACCTCGTCGTCCACGGGGTCGACGAACCGGTGCAGGCCCTCGCCGGTGTTCATGTACGCGGCGTCGGCGACGACGACCAGCTCGTTGCTCGCGGCGAGGTCGTCCAGCCGGATCCGGGAGTCGGCGACGACGTCGGCGACGTCGAGCGAGCGGCCGTTCAGGGTGACCTCGTGCACGGTCGGCGCGATGAGGTCGATGAAGGTGCTCGCGCCTGCGGTGGCCGCGAACCGCGCCACGGTGCGGGAGGCGAAGGTCGTCGGCCCGGTCGTCAGGTCGAGGGTGACCTCGTACGACTCGGTACGCACGACGGTGGCGCGCTCGCGCGCCTCGGCACGGGTGAGGTTCTCTCCAGGCACGCAGGTACTCCTTGTGACGCGATCGGGTGGGCTCTTGGCCGGGTCGATCATCGCACCTGGGGACGCGCCATTTCCCGACGAGGCGCGTCCTAAGGTCGTCGCATGCGCGCGACCTACGACGCCGTCATCGTCGGCGGGGGCCACAACGGCCTCACCGCCGCGGCCTATCTGGCCCACGCCGGGCGGACCGTCCTGCTCCTCGAGCGCGCCGACCACGTGGGCGGCGCGACGCTGTCCGCCCGGGTCTTTCCGGGACTCGACGCGAACGTGTCGCGGTACTCCTACCTGGTCTCGCTGATGCCTCGGCAGGTGCGCGACGAGCTGGGGCTCTCGCTCGAGCTGCGCCGACGCCGGATCGCGTCCTACACGCCGGTCGGCGACCGCGGCCTGCTGGTGGACACGGCGGACCCGGCGGCGACCGCGGCCTCGTTCGCCGACGTGGGCGCCGCCGACGACCTCGCCGCATTCCGCGCCCTCGGCGCGCGCACCGGCGCGCTGGCCGCACGGCTGTTCCCGACGATGACCGAGCCTCTGATGTCGACCGCGGACGCGCGCCGCCTGCTGGGACCGGACGACTGGCGCGACCTGGTCGAGCGGCCGATCGGCGAGCTCGTCGACGCGACGTTCGCCTCCGACCTGGTCCGCGGGATCGTGCTGACGGACGCGCTCATCGGCACGTTCGCCCGCGCCCTCGACGCCGACGGCCGCGCGAACCGGTGCTTCCTCTACCACGTGATCGGCGGCGGGACGGGGGACTGGGACGTCCCCGTCGGCGGCATGGGCGCGGTCGCCGGCGCGCTGGAGTCGGCGGCGCGGGCGGGCGGCGCCGAGCTGCGCACGTCGGCGGACGTGACTGCGATCGACCTGGGGAGCGCGTCCGGTCCGGCGGAGGTCGTGTGGGTCGACGACGACGGCGTCGAGCACCGGGTCGGCGCGCGGCACGTGCTGGCGGCGTGCGCACCCGCGGTGCTCGACCGGCTGCTCGGGAACGCGCCCGGACCCTCGCCCGAGGGATCGCAGCTCAAGGTGAACATGCTGCTCACGCGCCTGCCGCGGCTGCGCTCCGGGGTGGACCGCAGGGCCGCGTTCGCCGGGACGTTCCACGTGCACGAGTCGGCGACCGAGCTCGAGGCCGCCTACCGGGAGGCGGCCGCCGGGCTGATCCCGTCGACGCCACCCGTCGAGACGTACTGCCACTCGCTGACCGACGACTCGATCCTCGGCCCCGCCCTGCGCGCGTCCGGCCACCACACCCTGACGGCGTTCGGCCTGCACATGCCCGCCCGGCTCTTCGCCGCCGACCCGTCGGGCGCCCGCCGCGCGGCTCTGGCGGCGACCCTGCGCTCCCTGGACAGCGTCCTGGCCGAGCCGCTCGAGGACTGCCTGGCGCGCGACGAGAACGGCGAGCCGTGCCTCGAGGTGCGCAGCCCGGTCGACCTCGAGGCGGACGTCGGGCTGCCCGGCGGGCACATCTTCCACCGCGACCTGGCGTGGCCGTGGGCCGAGGCGGACGACGAGGAGGGCGCGTGGGGCGTCGAGACGGCGGACCCCCGCGTGCTGCTCGCGGGCGCGGGTGCCCGGCGCGGCGGCGGGGTCAGCGGCATCCCCGGGCGTGCGGCGGCGATGGCGGTGCTCGGGCGCGGCTGACCGCGGCGGGGCTGGTCGCCTGCGGGAATACACCGGCGCCGCCCGTTGGTTGCGCGAGGCACCCACATCTCTCGGAGGCCCTTGTGACGAGCACGCCCACCACCCGCCCCGTCGTCGACTTCTGGTTCGACCCCGCGTGCCCCTGGGCGTGGATGACCTCCCGCTGGATGGACGAGGTCAGCACCATCCGGGACGTCGACGTCCGCTGGCACGTGATGAGCCTGTCCGTCCTCAACGAGAAGCGCGACGACCTGCCCGAGCGGTACCGCGACATGCTGGCCGAGGGCTGGGGGCCGGTCCGCGTGATCGTCGCCGCCGCGCGCGACCACGGCGACCAGGTCATCAAGCCGCTGTACGACGCGATGGGCTCGCGCCGCCACCCGGGCGGCCGCCAGGACACGGCGGCGATCATCGCCGAGTCGCTGGCCGAGGTCGGGCTGCCGGCGGAGCTGGCCGACGTCGCCGGCACCGAGGAGGTCGACGCCCTGCTGCGTGAGTCGCACGGCGAGGGCATCGGGCTGGTCGGCGAGGACGTCGGCACGCCGGTCGTGGCCATCGACGGCGTCGGGTTCTTCGGTCCCGTCATGACGCCGGCGCCCACCGGCGACGCGGCCGGGCGGCTCTTCGACGGCCTGGCCCTCATGACCACCGTGCCCGGCTTCTACGAGCTGAAGCGCTCGCGGACCGCCGGCCCGTCGTTCTGAGCCGCCCACCTGCGCGATTGGCCCGTCCGGTTCGTCCCGTGTGATCCTGGTCGCCGACCTGCCCGGACCCGGGCGGGCCGGTGACCCCTCGGGCAGGACGGAGCAGCATGGCCTCGGCGCGCAACATCCGCATCTTCGTCATCGTCGACGTGGTGCTGCTGGCGCTCGTGGTCGTGCTGATCGTCGTGTTCGTCGGCGGGGGCGGCGGCGGCGGTGATGACGCCGGCGGGCCGAACCCCGGGTCCACCACGTCGGCCACCCCGTCGGCCAGCTCGTCCGCGACGTCCACGCAGCCCGTGGCGTTCGCCCTGCCCAGCGGGAACATCGCGTGCACGATGTCCGTCGACGGCGTGACCTGCACGATCGCCAGCTTCACCTACGCGCCGCCGGTCGTCGCGGGGTGCACGGAGACCACCGGGCACGTGCTCGTCCTCAACGCCGACGGCGTCGCGTTCGACTGCGTGAGCGGTCCGCCGCCGGCCGTCGCCGGGGACGACGTCCCGGTGCTCGAGTACGGCTCGTCGACCAGCGTCGGCGACTACACGTGCCGCAGCGCCACGGACGGTGTGCAGTGCGTCGACGGGTCGGGCGTCGGCTTCCAGCTGGCCCGCGCGAGCTGGTCCGAGCTGCCCGCCTGACGGCGGCTCACCCGGACCAGTCGCCCGGCGTCACCAGATGCGGACGCGCTCCTGCGGCGCGAGGTACAGCGCGTCGCCCGGCTGCACGTCGAACGCCGCGTAGAACTCGTCGACGTTGCGGACCACGCCGTTGCACCGGAACTCGTTGGGGGAGTGCGGGTCCATCGCGATCCGGCGGATGATCTCCTCGTCCCGGCCCTTGGACTGCCACACCTGCGCCCACCCGAGCAGCACGCGCTGCACGCCGGTCAGCCCGTCGATCACCGGGGCCTCCTCGAGCGGACGGCCGAGCGCGATCCGGTACGCCTGCAGCGCGATGGACAGCCCGCCGAGGTCGCCGATGTTCTCGCCGATGGTGAGCTCGCCGTTCACGTGGTGGGACCCGCCCAGCTGCACGGGCGAGAACTGCGAGTACTGGTCGATGAGGGCCTTGGTCCGCGTCTCGAACTCGGCGCGGTCGTCGGCCGTCCACCAGTCCTCGAGGCGCCCGTCGCCGTCGTACTTCGAGCCCTGGTCGTCGAAGCCGTGACCGATCTCGTGGCCGATGACGGCGCCGATGCCCCCGTAGTTCACCGCGTCGTCGGCCTCCGCGTCGAAGAACGGCGGCTGCAGGATCGCGGCGGGGAACACGATCTCGTTCATGCCGGGGTTGTAGTAGGCGTTGACCGTCTGCGGGGTCATGAACCACTCGTCGCGGTCGATCGGCTTGCCGATCTTGCCGAGGTCGCGGTCCTGCTCGAACGCGTAGGCGCGCCGCACGTTGCCCAGCAGGTCGTCCGCAGCGACCTCGAGGGACGAGTAGTCGCGCCACCGGGCCGGGTAGCCGATCTTCGGGGTGAACGCCTCGAGCTTGGCCAGCGCCTTGGCGCGCGTCTCCTCGCCCATCCACTCCAGCTGCGAGATCGACTCGCGGTACGCGGCGACGAGGTTGGCGACCAGCTCCTCCATCCGCGCCTTGTGCGCGGGCGGGAAGTGCCGCTCGACGTAGACCTTGCCGAC
Source organism: Cellulomonas sp. P2_F12 (assembly GCF_056403775.1). Taxonomy (NCBI): domain Bacteria; kingdom Bacillati; phylum Actinomycetota; class Actinomycetes; order Micrococcales; family Cellulomonadaceae; genus Cellulomonas; species Cellulomonas sp. P2_F12. The sequence goes on from NZ_JBFUEV010000003.1 coordinate 239,697, forward strand.
GGCCTCGCCCAGGACGCCCTGCACCAGCGACACGCCGCGCTTCCAGCGGTCGCGGACCTCCTGCGCCCCGGTCAGCGTGCGGCCGTAGAAGTCGAAGTTGGCCTGCACCAGCTGGTCGGACAGGTACGGGGCCCGGTCGGAGATCACGTGGTAGGTCAGCCAGGCCTGCCAGTCCGCCAGCGGCTCGCTGACCCACAGCCCGGCGAACGCCTCGGCGAACGAGGGCTCGCGCACCACGATGCGGTCGAACGAGCCGGCGGGAGCCCCGAGGGCGAGCACCCACGAGCTCCAGTCGAAGCCCGGCGCCCGCTCGGCCAGCTCGGTCAGCGTGAGGGCGTTGTACGTGAGGTCGGCGTCGCGGTCCTTGACCACGTCCCAGTGCGCCTTGGCGAGCTTGGTCTCCAGCGCGACGATGCGGCCTGCGAGGTCGTCGGCCACGTCCTCGGTCGCGGCCACGCCGGCCAGGGTCAGCATGCGCGCGACGTGCGGGCGGTAGGCCGCGAGCACCTCGGCGTACTGCTCGTCGCGGTAGTAGGCCTCGTCCGGCAGACCCAGGCCGCCCTGCGCGAGGTGCACGGCGTACCGGGTGGGCTCCTTGGCGTCGTTGTCCACGTAGAAGCCGACGGCGCCGCCCGCCCCCGTGCGCTGCAGCGCGCCGAGCGCGCCGGTCAGCTCCGCCTGCGTGGTCGCCGTGTCGATCAGCGCGAGGTCCGTGCGCAGGGGCGCGGTGCCCGCGGCCTCGACCGCGTCGGTGTCCATGAAGGAGGCGTAGACCGCGCCGACCTTGGCCTCGACGGAGTCGGCACCGGCCGGGTCGGGGGAGGCGGCCGCAGCCGCGCCCGCGTCGGTGATGATGTCCCGCACCTGCTCCTCGGCCTGGTCGTGCAGGGCGCGGAACGAGCCGTCCATCGCCCGGTCGGCGGGGATCTCGTGCGTCGCGGCCCACAGGCCGTTCACGTGGGCGTAGAGGTCGTCCTGGGGACGGACGTCGGGGTCGAGTGCGGTCAGGTCGATGCCACTGCGCGTCATGCGCACAGCCTAGGTACGGCGACCGACACCACGTCGCGGCTTACGCCGAGGGCGGACGCAGGTCCCAGGGCGCAGGTGCGGCAGGATGGGCGCATGCGCATCCACGTCGCCTCCGACCACGCCGGCTACGAGCTCAAGGTCTCGCTCGTCGAGCACCTGAGCGCCGCGGGCCACGACGTCGTCGACCACGGCGCCCACTCGTACGACGCCCAGGACGACTACCCGCCGTTCTGCTTCGCCGCCGGCGAGGCGGTCGTGGCCGACCCGGGGTCCCTCGGCGTCGTCATCGGTGGCTCGGGCAACGGCGAGCAGATCGCCGCCAACAAGGTCACGGGCGTGCGGGCCGCCCTCGCGTGGAACCTCGCGACCGCCCAGCTGGGACGGCAGCACAACGACGCGAACGTCGTCGCCATCGGTGCCCGCCAGCACTCCGTCGACGAGGCGCTCGCGCTGGTGGACGCGTTCGTGGCCGAGCCGTTCAGCCACGACCCGCGCCACCAGCGCCGGATCGACCTGCTCGCCGACTACGAGGCCGCGCGGTAGCGGCCACCGGCCGTCGCGGTCGCGGCTACCAGACGTAGCTGCAGAACGGCGCGACGGGCCAGAGGAACGCCACCGCCGCGGTCTGCACGGCACCCGGGGTCACCTCGACCACGAGCCCTGCCCGCGCCTGGGCTGCGAGGGACCGGCCGCCGAGGTAGGCGGCACCGAGCTCGCGGACGTCGAGGTGCAGGTCGGCGTCGTCGTCGGTCCGCGTGGCCGTCGCGGGGTACGTCCCGTCCGGGCCCTGGGCGCCCGTGGTCAGGCGCCACCGGCCCGCGTTGTCGGGCAGGCGCGCGTCGCTGACCTCGAGGACCAGGTCGACGGGTGCCGCGTAGCGCCGGCCGGCCAGCGCGACCGGCAGGTCGAGCAGGCGGACCCAGAGGTTGTCGTTGACCTTGGGCACCACGGCCCGCGGGTCCACCAGCAGGTGCAGCAGCGCGTCGTCGACCGGCAGCATCGGCCCCTCGACGGTGGCGGTCAGGTCGAGGTCCAGCAGGAACGACCAGAGCTGGTGGGTGGCCGCGGCGTCGACGGCGACGGCCTCACGCACCCGTACCGTGCCCGCGGGGCCACCTTCCGCCCAGTTCTCCTTGCGCCGGAACAGCGCGTACGCGCGCACGGCGCCGGCCGGGTCGTGCACGGTGGCGATGCGCAGGGGCTCGGCGCCCTCGCGCAACGCCGGCGGGTCCGCGACCGCGCGGGTCCGCCACGCCTCCGAGTCGCGGGTGGTCCAGCCGGGGCGGCCGGCGCCCGCGGCGCGGTGCAGCTCGTCGACGAGCGCGCCGTGCCGGGCGACGTCGGCGGTGGCGAGCTTCACCGTCAGCTCCTCGGTGCCGGGCACGTCGCGCAGCTTCGCGCCGCGGGCGATCTTCACGCGGACGTCGTCGGCGGCCGAGCCGTAGCCGTACCGGCCGTAGATCGCGTGCTCGGCGGCGAACAGAGCCGACACGGGCTCCCCGCGGGCGAGCGACCGGGCGAAGTGCGACTCGATCATCGCGGTCAGCAGGCCGCGGCGGCGCTGGTCCGGGCGCGCACCCACCCATGTGAGTCCCGAGCAGGCGATGTGCGTGCCGGGCACGGGCATCCGGTGCTCGTACGAGGCGTGCACCGCCGCGAGGGCGCCGTCCGCGTCCTCGACGGCCTGCGCGCGGTCCCAGGCGAACGTGATCGGCAGGAGGGCGTCGGTCTCGGGCGTCGACTCGAAGGCGAACGCGAGCCGGTCGACCTCGAGGAACTCGTCCTTGCGGCACTCCGGGACGTCGACGAGGCGGTATCCGGCGGGAAGAGGGCTCATGTCAGACATCGTGCGCCATCGGACCTCGACGAGCACCCCCATTTCCGGTGCGTCGGATGCCTGGGCGGGCTCACGACCTGCGGATACGCTCGCCGGGTGTGGGGGACTAGGTGGGCGCCGGCGCAGGGGCTGTTCACGCGCGGCTCCCTCGCTCTGCGGCGGTGGAGCGGCCGGTCGCAGGCGAGCCTCACGGCCGTGCTCGTCGTGTGCACCGGGCTGATCACGGTCGGCATCGCGCAGCAGCCCGAGTGGGTCCCGCCGTCGACGTTCCTGCTCGTGGAGCTGGTCGCCGTGTTCCTGCTGCGGCTCCGCATGCTCGTCGTGCTCGGGGTCGTCATCCTGTGCTGCACCTGGGGGCTGTGGTGGTGGGGCGGCCCGTCGATGATCCCCGGGATCCTCGTCGTCATCTCGGTCTCCGTCGTGGCGATCGTCGCGTTCGCGCGCGAACGGGAACGGCTCGGGCTCCACGGCGCTCCCGGCGACCTCATGCTGGTCGACCTCCGCGACCGCCTCGCCGCGCACGGCCGCGTCCCTCCGCTGCCCGCCGGGTGGCACGTCGACAGCGAGATCCGGTCCGCCCACGCCGACGGGTTCTCCGGGGACTTCATGGTCGCCGGGACCCGCTCGGGCGGCACGACGCTCGAGATGGTGCTGGTCGACGTGTCGGGCAAGGGCCTCGACGCCGGCGTCCGCTCGCTGCAGCTCTCCGGGGCCTTCGGCGGGCTGCTGGGGGCCATGCCGCGGGACGAGTTCCTCGGGGCGGCCAACCGGTACCTGCTGGACCAGGCGTGGGAGGAGGGCTTCGCGACCGCGATCCACGTCGCCGTCGACCTGCCCACGGGCGACTTCTGGGTCTCGTCGGCCGGGCACCCCCCGCCGGTGCAGCTGCACGCCGGTTCCGGCCGCCTCGAGCTGCTCGAGATGGTCGGGAGCCCGGCTCTGGGCGTCGTCGAGGGGGTCACGGGCGAGCCCCGCGCCGGTCGGTTGCTGCCCGGCGACCTGCTGATGCTCTACACCGACGGCCTCGTGGAGCTCCGCGGCGGCGACGTCGACCAGGGCATCGACCGGCTCATGGGGGTGGCGGACCGGGTGCTGGTGTCGGGCCGCGGCACCGCGGCGGCCGTGCTGGCCGGGGTGCGGGCGGGCGACGACGACGACCGCGCGGTGGTCCTGCTCCGTCGCTCGTGAGCGGTCAGGGCTGGATCGAGGCGACCAGCCAGTCCGCGTAGCCCTCGCGTCCGCCTCCGGTCCGCAGGTGGATGTCGTCGCTGTACAGCCAGTCGCGGTGGGCGCCGGCCAGGGAGTTCCAGTCGAGCACGTGCACGTTCGGGTACTCCGGGCCGACGCGGGCGAACAGCTGGTTGTCGTAGTCCGCCCAGGTCCGGGGGACGTGCACGTTCACCAGGTACACGCGGCGGTCCTTGGTCAGGTCGAGCAGCTCCCGGAGGGTGCCCTCGTCGATCGGACCGTTGGTGCCGCCGTGCACGATCACGGTGTGCCCGAGGGTGCCCGCGGCCACGCCGGCGCGGACCAGGTCCACCATCACCCCGAACTGGCGCGACTCCTGCGCGTCGACGGCGATCCCGTGGGCGGCCAGCTCCGGGGCCGCGCCGAGCATCACGGAGTCCCCGAAGGCCGAGGCGCCGCCGACCTGGTCCGGCGCGGGCGCGGGCGGGGGTGGCGCGGCAGCGGCGGCGGTCTCGGTCGGCACGTCCTCCGGCCCGGCGGCCGGGGCGGTGGTCGCCGTCGAGGTGGGCGTGTGCGTGGGTGACGGTCGCAGCGACGTCACGGCGGGCTGCGGTCCGGGCTGCCACGCGCCGGCGTCCGTCGAGTCGGCGGGCACCTGCGCCAGGGCGGCCGTCGCCACGCCGCCGACGATGAGCAGGCCGACCGACCCGGCGATCAGCCGCAGGATCGTCCGCGGGTGCTCGCGGCCCGGGTGACGCAGGCGGGCGGCGGCCCGGCCCAGGGCTCCGCGGCGCACGGGCAGCTCGACGAACCGGTAGGAGATCTCGGCGATGGCGAGGACGGCGGCGAGGCGCAGGGGCGTCGCGAGCCACGGCGACATCTCGACGTCGATGCCCGGCCGGGTGAGCATCAGCACCGGCCAGTGCCACAGGTAGATGCCGTACGACCGCTCGCCGACCCACCGCCACGGCTGCCGGCCCAGCGCCCGGCCCAGCAGGCCCGCGGGGTCCGCGACCGCGCCGACGAGCACGGCCGCGAGCAGCGAGAAGGCCAGGAAGCCGCCGCGGTACAGCGCGGCGCTGAACTCGTCGACCCACACGAACGCGGCCAGGACCCCGACCAGGGCGGTCACGCCGAGCACGTCGGTCACCCCGGCCTCGAACCGGCGCACCGCGTTGCCCCGCTCCTTCGCCCAGGAGCCCACTTGCTGCCAGGTGCGCCACGGGGTCCAGACGGCGGCCATCGCTGCGCCCACCAGCAGCCCCATCGAGTGCGTGTCGGTGCCGAAGTACACGCGGCTGGGGTCGTTCGGCACAGGCGCGGACGCGCGGACGGCGAGCACGGCCATGGCCACGGTCGACAGCAGCGCGAGCACCGCGGCCACCTGCCCGACCCGCGCGCGGCCGGCCCGCAGCGCGAGCAGGATCACCAGCGGGAAGACGAGGTAGAACTGCTCCTCGATGGCCAGCGACCACAGGTGCTGCAGCAGGGGTGGCCGGCTGACCATCTCGAAGTAGGAGCGGTCGGCCAGGACCTGCCACCAGTTCGACACGTAGCCCGCGGCCGCGGCGATGTCCCCGCGCAGCTCGGCCGCCTCGCTCGGCATGGCGACGGCGACGCCGGCCATGCCGAGCAGGAGCAGGCCGAGCGCGGGCAGCAGGCGGCGCGCGCGTCGGGCGTAGAAGCGCCGGAACGAGAACCGGCCGGTGCCCTCGACCTCGTCGAGCACGAGCGTCGTGATGAGGTAGCCGGACAGGACGAAGAAGACGTCGACGCCGAGGAAGCCGCCGCGCATCCACGGTGCGCCGAGGTGGTAGACCACGACCCCGGCGACGGCCAGGGCGCGGATCCCGTCCAGCCCGCCGAGGTGGGGCATGCGCGAGGGGATCGCCGGCGGCACGGGCTCCGCGCGTTCCACCGCGGGCGCCGAGCGCTGGGCGGTGACGGTCATGGATCCCCCGGGTCGGTGCTCGTTCACGGGCGGCGTGCCACCCGTCTGTTCAGGTTAAGTCGGTCGCGGCGGTGCGGGCCGCGGGGACACGCGGCCGGGCTCAGGTCTCCGGGAACCAGATCGCCCGCCGCAGCGCCACCCGCGTGCCGTCGGCGCTCAGCGGCGTGCCTTCGTCACCGAGGAGCTCCAGCGCGCGGGTCAGGTGCCGGGCCGGCGGGTTGCCCGCGGCGTTGACCACCCGCCACCACGGCACGCCGGACCCGGCCCGGCTGAGCACCTGCCCCACCTGCCGCGGGCCGCCCCGCCGCCGGCCGTCGACGGCCTCGAGGCGGTCGCCGACCACCTCGGCGATCGTGCCGTATGTCATCGCGCGCCCCGAGGGTATCTCGTCCACGAGGTCGAGCACCGCCTCGGCGTAGTCGTCGTCCACGGGCGGCGTCAGCCCCGCAGGGCGTCGGCGATCGCGGGCAGCGTCCGCGGGTCGGCCTGGACCAGCATCGTGGTCACCGCCGTGGCCTCCCACGCCGGCAGCTGCGCGCGGATGTCCTGCGCGGTGCCCACCAGGGCGATGTCCTGCACCAGCTCGAGCGGCACCGCGGCGGTCGCGCGGGCGCGGTCGCCGGCGAGGTAGTGCGCCTGGATCTCGTCGCACGCCTCGGTGTACCCGAGCCGGTCGAGCACGGCGCGGTGGAAGTTGGCACCCTTGGCCCCCATCCCGCCCGCGTACAGCGCGATGAACGGACGCACGCTGTCGGCGGCGGACTCGACGTCGTTGCCGAGCACGACGGGGACGGTGGCGACGACCTCGAAGTCCTCGGCGCGGCTCAACCGGGGGTCGCGCTGCGCGAAGCCCTCGGCCAGCAGCGTCCGGTACTCGCCGTCCATGCGCGGCGAGTAGAACAGCGGCAGCCAGCCGTCGGCGATCTCCGCGGACATCGCGATGTTCTTGGGGCCCTCGGCGGCGAGGTGGATGGGCAGGTCCGCGCGCAGGGGGTGCACGGTCGAGCGCAGCGCCTTGCCCAGGCCGGCGCCCTCGTCGGGCCCCAGCGGCAGGCGGTAGAACTGCCCGTCGAACGTCACCGGCGCCTCGCGGGCCAGGACCTGCCGGACGATCGACACGTACTCGCGGGTGCGGGCCAGCGGTCGTGGGTACGGCTGGCCGTACCAGCCCTCCACCACCTGCGGCCCGGACGCGCCGAGCCCGAGGACGAAACGTCCGCCCGAGAGGTGGTCGAGCGTGAGCGCGGCCATCGCGGCGGCCGTGGGGGTGCGCGCGGAGATCTGCGCGATCGCGGTGCCCAGGCGGATGCGCGAGGTGCGCGACCCCCACCAGGCGAGCGGGGTCAGGGCGTCGGAGCCGTACGCCTCGGCGGTCCAGACCGAGTCGAACCTGAGCTGCTCCGCGCCGAGGACGGCCTCCTGCGCGCCCGGCGGGGGACCCGCCGACCAGTAGCCCGTGTGGTAGCCCAGCCGCATCGTCAGTCCTCCCGGTCCGGCGTCGCCGTCGACGCCCGCGCCAGGCTACCTGGTACCGCGGGTATCGCGTGACTGCGGCCCGACGCGCGCCCGCGCCGCCAGGGTGTTGAGCAGCGCCGCTCCCGTGGCGGCGTCGTCGACGGTCACGACGAGCGACCGCCCGCCGGTGCGCTCGACCTGCAGGCCCTCGCCGGTGCGCAGCACGACGCCGACGCGACCGCCGCGCCCGACGCGGTAGCCCCAGCCGCCGAACTCGGGGAACGGCTTCACCGTCACGACCTCGGCCTGCTCCACCTCGTCGAGCGGCACCATGATCCGCGGCCACCCCACGGCCGAGCGCACCGTCAGCCCCCGCCGGTCGACCGTGACCGTGAACCACGTGCTCGACAGCACCGCCGCGGCGACGACCAGCGCCGGGACCAGCACGAACGGCGCCGAGAGCAGGAGCCCGAGCGCCGCCACGAGCACCGTCACGCTGCCGCCGACGACCAGCGCGGTGCGGCTCTCGGCGTGCGTGACCCAGCTCGCGGACTCGTCGGGTCGCAGGTCCAGGACGGCGGCGGACGCGGGGATCGGGGCGCTCGTCGGCTGGTGCACGTCGCCCGGTGTCAGCCACGCACCGAGTGCCGCGGCGGTGATCCCGAGGACCGACGCGAGCGTGAAGACCAAGCCGGTCGAGCCCATGTCGGCCGCGTCGGACAGGCCGCGCTGCAGGTCGAGCAGCCCGATCGTCAGGGTGGAGAGGAAGGCCGACAGCCCGAGCGCGGTGCCGGCGCAGATCCGCCGGACCAGGGCCGTGCGACCCCAGAAGAACGCGACGGCCCAGCACCCGAGAGCGAGGAGCACCGAGATGACCGCCGAGGGCCACAGCGCGCCGGCCAGCGAGGAGAAGCCGTCCGGACCGTCCGGCCCGAAGTGCACCGCAACCGGGTCCGGCAGCTCGGACGACCAGGCGCCGGCGACGACGAACGTGCCGGCGACCAGCGCAGCCGGCACGACGAGGGTCAGCGCGGTGGTGAGCGTGCGGTGGGGGACCGGGGTCACCGGAGGGCCTCCTTGACGAGCGCGGTGGTGGTCTGCGGCGCGATGCCGAGCGACCGGGCGACGCGGACGAGCGTGTCGATGGCGGCGTGCAGCTCGGCGTTGTCCTGCACGGGGACGGTGACGACCGCCCCGCGTCCGCGGCGCAGCTCGATCAGCCCCTCGTCGCGGAGCTCCTGGTAGGCCCGCAGGACCGTGTGCAGGTTGATGTCCAGCGACGCCGCCAGCTGCCGAGCGCCCGGCAGCCGCTCGCCGTCGGCCAGCTCCCCGCGGGCGACGGCCGCACGCACCTGCCCGGCGAGCTGCGTGAACAGCGGGTCGGGGGAGGCGGGGTCGACGCGGAAGAGCACGGGGTGATCCTAGTTGTTAGGAAACAACTAGAACAACGTCTGGACAGCGAAGAACCCCGCCCGAGCATTCGGGCGGGGTTCTCGACCGACGGCGAGTGCCGTCAGATGTAGATCGCCGGGTCGTCGATCTCGACGTCGAACGGAGCGGCCTTCGGGCGCAGGCGGATGGTCGCGGGAACCCCCACGGCGATCGCCCCGGCGGGCACGTCGTGGATGACCACGGCGTTCGCGCCGATCTGCGCGCCCGGCCCGATCCAGACCGGCCCGAGGATCTTGGCCCCGGCACCGACCACGACGCCGTCGCCGAGGGTCGGGTGCCGCTTGCCGTGCCGCATCGTCTTGCCGCCGAGGGTCGAGCCGTGGAACAGCACCACGTCGTCGCCCACCTCGGCGGTCTCGCCGATCACGACGCCCATGCCGTGGTCGATGAACAGCCGGCGGCCCAGGCGGGCCCCCGGGTGGATCTCGATCCCGGTGACTGCCCGCGCGAGCTGGGAGACCAGTCGCGCGGGCAGCTGCAGGCCGGGCTGGTGCCACATCCGGTGCGCGAGCCGGTACACCCAGACCGCGTGCACCCCGGGGTACCCGAGGGCGACCTCTGCGAGGGACCGGGCCGCGGGGTCGCGGTTCCGGGCGGCCTCGAGGTCCTCCCTGAGGGTGGCGAGGAGGTGCTGGTGCTCGGACATGCAGCCTTCGTCCTGTGGTGTCGTGCGGGGGGACGTGACGGGCGCGCTCAGTCGAGCAGGTCCGCGTAGAGCACGGTCGACAGGTAGCGCTCGCCGAACGACGGGATGATCGCGACGATGAGCTTGCCGGCGTTCTCCGGGCGGTTGGCCAGGATGGTCGCGGCGTGCAGGGCGGCGCCGGACGAGATGCCGACCAGCAGGCCCTCCTCGGCGGCGGCGCGGCGGGCGACCTTCACGGCCGTCTCGGCGTCGACGTCGATGATCTCGTCGTAGATCGTGGTGTCGAGGATCTCGGGCACGAAGTTGGCGCCGATGCCCTGGATCTTGTGGGGGCCGGGGGCGCCGCCGTTGAGGATGGGCGACTCGGCCGGCTCGACGCCGACGACCTGGATGTTCGGGTTGCGCGACTTGAGCACCTGGCCGACGCCCGTGATGGTGCCGCCCGTGCCGATGCCGGCGACGAAGATGTCGATCTTGCCGTCGGTGTCGGCCCAGATCTCCTCGGCCGTGGTGGTGCGGTGGATCTCGGGGTTGGCCTCGTTGGCGAACTGGCGGGCCAGGATCGCACCCTCGCGCTCGGCGACGATCTCGTCGGCGCGGTTCACCGCACCCTTCATGCCCTCGGAGCCCGGCGTGAGGATGAGCTCGGCGCCGAACGCGCGCAGCAGGGCGCGGCGCTCCTTCGACATGGTCTCGGGCATCGTCAGGACGACGTCGTAGCCGCGGGCCGCGCCGACGAACGCGAGCGCGATGCCCGTGTTGCCGCTGGTGGCCTCGACGATCGTGCCGCCGGGCTTGAGCGCACCGGACGCCTCGGCGGCGTCGATGATCGCGACGCCGATGCGGTCCTTGACCGAGTTGGCCGGGTTGTAGAACTCGAGCTTGCCGACGACCGTGGCGGGGGCGCCGTCGGTGATCTTGTTGATGCGGACCAGCGGGGTGTTGCCGATGAGCGCCGTCGCGTCGTCGTAGATGCGTGCCATGGTTCCTCTTCGGTCGAAGCCGCCGGCCGGCCGGCAGCTTGGTGGGGGGACTAGCGGAGTCTGGGGCTCCGGCGCCGACTGGTCGCCGAGCGGTCGGCGCGGATCGTGGGGTTCCGGGCCTGGGGCGAGCGCTGGCGCGGGAGACGGTCCCCGCTCAGGGGGGTCCGCACGCGAAGGAGCAGCCAGCGCTCTACAGACAGCGACAACAGGGCTGCGCCGCGCGGGCGCGCACGAGGACGGCGGGGGCGGCAGCCTGCACGCTCATCGCTTCGTCCTCCGGGACCGGTTCGGTCGGTCGGTGCGGTCGTGGTCACGCGAGTGCGGGACACGATCGGCCATGACGCTAGCGTCAACGTCCCGACACGCGCAAAGCATCCCCATCAGGTGGACGGCCGGTCGATCCCCACGGCGCGCAGCCAGGCCTCGGCGAGCAGACCGTGGCCCGCCGGTGTCGGGTGCACACCGTCGTAGCACCAGGCTGCGGGGGTCGAGCGCACGACCGCCGCGGCGAAGAGCCCGTCGGCCGGCACCAGCACCGCGTCGTGCTCCGCGGCCAGCCGCCGGACCACCCCGATCCGCGGGTCCAGGTCCTCCCGCCAGACGTGCTGCGCCTCGTCGACAGGCGTCAGGAACGGCTCGACCAGCACGAACCGGGCGCCGAGCCGCTCCCGCGCGGACGCGAGCATCGTGGAGAGCTCGTACGCGTACCGCGCCGTCGACGTCGCCGCTCCGGAGTCGTACCGCCGCCACGTGTCGTTGACGCCGACCAGCACCGAGATGACGGTGGGCTCGAGCGCGAGGGCGTCGGCCTCCCACCGGGCGTGCAGCATCGCCGCCGTGTCACCGCCGACGCCCCGGTTGAAGAACGCGAGGTCGAGGTCGGGGCGGCGGGCACCCGCCAGCGCCGCGACGATGCCCGCGTACCCGTGCCCGAGGCTCGTGGGGTCGGAACGGTCCCGGCCCCAGTCGGTGATGGAGTCACCGGTGAGCAGGACGCGGTCGTGGGGCTGCAGGAACGTCACCGCGGCACGCTAGCGGACGGCCGCCTACCCCTGCGCGGGCGTGATGTTGACCAGCCAGTGGGTGCCGAACTTGTCGTCCAGCATGCCGAACGTGGCACCCCACGGGGCCGCGGCCAGCGGGACGACGATCGTGGCGCCGTCCGCGAGCTTGTCCCAGTAGTCCTGCAGCTCGGCCTCGTCCTCGCCGCTGAGCGACACCGAGACGCTGCTCTCCGCGGGGAGCCCCATGTGACTCGGCGTGTCGGCGCCCATGAGCACGAACCCGCTGGGCGTCTCCAGCTGCCCGTGCATGATGTTGTCGACCTCCGCGGGGTCCTCGGTCGCGTGGAACTCTCCGAACGTGCTGAGCGTCAGCTCGCCGCCGAGCACGGACTGGTAGAACTCCATCGCCTGGCGCGCGGTGTCGCGGAAGTTCAGGTACGGGTTCAGGTACGTGGGCACAGGGGTCTCCTTCGACGGTGATCGGCTCGTGCGCTTCACCTTTCCACGACCCGCCGACACGCAACAGGATCGATGTCCCTCGACCACCTCGAGGCGGCGCACCCGGTCGAAGTGGACAGATGACCAGGATCCGTGTAGTGTTCCTTCTTGGATCTCCCGGTCTGCGTGATGGTGTCAGCATCCCATCGCGAAGGATCGGCCCGGATGTGGAACGCGTCGCTACGAGAGCGGCTGACGGCCATGGTCCGGGTGGCTGATCTTCGACAGCCCCCAATGGCGCTGGGGGCGGTTCAAGCCGCGCGCAACAAGGACAAGCGGGCGCGGTGGGCGAAGGCCAACAGGTGCTGACGGACATGCGGCCCCGGTGCAGCCCGCGACGAGAGTCGCGGCGCAGCACCGGGGCCGTTGTCGTCCCCTCACCCCTGGTACAGCCAGACGACGTTGGCGTCCGGGTCCCGCACCGCCGACGACCGCGGCATCCCCGCGGAGTCGTGCGGGCCGAGGACCTCGGTCGCGCCGGCTGAGAGCGCCCGGCGGTGCGCCGCGTCGAGGTCGTCGACGAGCAGCCCGATCGTCGCCGGGCCCGCGGCGCCCGGGTAGTCGGGCGTCTGCAGGTGCACCAGGAAGAAGTCGCTCTCGCCGTACCGGCCGAAGACGAAGCCGGAGAAGTCCTCGTCCGCGGTGCGCTGGGTGACGTCGTAGTCGAACCCGAACGCGTCGATGTAGAACGCCGCCGCGGCGTCCTGGTCGCTGACGAGCAGCTTGATCTGCACGGGGCGGGCGCCGGCCGCGCGGGCGGGGGAGGGGCAGGCCCTCGTCGGCGATCCGTTCGGCGTCCCCGAGGCTGGCGGCGATCCGCGAGCGCTCGCGCTCGAGCCGGGCCCGGTGGGCGCCCAGGACGGCCGGGGCGCCGTCCGGGTCGTCGAGCACGGTGCGGGTGTCCTCGACGGAGAGGTCGATCCACCGCAGCGAACGGATGTGCCGCGCGCGCTCGAGCTGGTCCGGGCGGTAGTAGCGGTACCCGGTCACCTCGTCGACGCGCGCCGGGACGAGCAGCCCGACGTCGTCGTAGTGCCGCAGCGTGTGCACGGAGAGGCCGCAGAGGCGCCCGAACCGGCCGATGGTGAGGTCGTCGATGTCCACAGCAGCACTGTGGACCTTCGGGTGGCCCGAGGGTCAACCGTCGGGGGCCTTTCGTCATGCCTGCGTCGCCCGTGCGCGCGCGAGCATGGAACGAGGGCGTTTCGACCCCGGACAGGAGAGGGACATGGTGCTGAGCGACACCGAGGGCTGGCTGCGCCTGGTGGGCAACGACCGGCGGCAGCACTTCTTCCGTGACGGCATGAGCGTGTGCGGACAGTTCGTCACGCCCGCGACCGAGTTTCCGGAGGACGACGGACCCGACCCCGGCGAGTGCCCGGGCTGCCGGCACATCGTCGACAGCGAGCAGGGCCCGACCCACTACTGAGCAGGCGTACGCCGCCGCTCAGGCCTCGCCCGGGTAGACGACGCCGACCTGACGGCGGATCTCGTCGGCCGTCTCGAGGATGGTGACCGTCTCGTCGAGGGGGAGCAGCGGAGAGTCGGTGCGGCCCTCGGCGACGTAGGTCGCGAACGCGGCCACCTGGAAGGACAGCCCGCCGTAGCCGTGGATCCGGTTGGCGTCCCACGTGCCGATGCGGTCGCCGACGGTCAGCGTGACGCCGGCCGGGACGTAGCACCGGTCGTCGACGTCGACCCGCCCGAGCGAGCCGTACACGTGCGCCGTGTGTCCCGAGGCGGTGAGCATCGACGTGAACAGCTGTGCCTGCGCCGCGCCATAGCCGATCTGGGCGCTGACCTGCGCGTCCACTCCTGTCGTGGTGAGCGATCCGGCGGCCTGGACGCTCCTCGGACGGGGGAGGCCCGCCGCGCGGGCGACCGCGGAGGCGAACGACAGGGGATAGATGCCCAGGTCCAGCAGCACGCCCCCCGCCAGGGCGGGGTCGAACAACCGGTGCGTCGGGTCCTTCGCGGCCCGCACGCCGTAGTCCGCCGTGATCCGGTGCACCTCGCCGAGCAGGCCGTCCTCGAGCACCCGCCGCACGACGTCCGTGTGGGGCAGGTAGCGCGTCCACATGGCCTCCATGAGCAGCACGCCGGCATCGCCCGCGGCCGCGACGAGCTCGCGCGCCTCGACCGCGTTGCGCGTGAACGCCTTCTCGACGAGGACGTGCTTGCCGGCCCGCAGCGCGAGCAGCGCGTGGCCGCGGTGGTGGCTGTGCGGGCTCGCCACGTACACGGCGTCGACCTCGGGATCGTCGACGAGCGACTCGTACGACGCGTGCACCCGGTCCACGCCGTGCTCGCGGGCGAACGCCGCAGCGCGTTCCGGCGAGCGGGAGCCGACCGCGACCAGCCGCTGCCGGGTGTGCTCGCGCAGCGCGGTCGCCCAGTGCCCGGCGATGTGGCCCGGGGCGAGGATCCCCCAGCGGAGCGCCGGGGCATCCGCAGGGTCGGCGGTCCGTGGCTCGGGGAGGGTCAGGTCAGGCATGCGCACAGCCTGGCATCGGCCCGGCCCCGCGCAGGTCACGGGACGATCGGCAGCACCAGGCGCGTCTCGTTCTGGTCCGCCGAGGCGACCTGGGACGGGTCCGTCACGTACACCTCGAGGAAGTCGCCACGCATCTGCGCCCCCTGCTCCGTGAACCACGCGCGGAGCTCGCCCCAGGCGCCGGGGAGGCTGTCGTAGCTGCCGACGTGCGCGCCGACCGCGGCCGGACCGCCCGGGAGCTCGACGATCTCGACACCGCTGCCGAGCTCTCGGGCACCCTCGGCGCCGACCCAGAAGCCGGCCGCGAGGTCGACCGAGTCCGTGGGCATGTCGCGGTACCAGCCGAACGCGGGTCCGGTGATGGGCACGCCCGCCGCCGCCACCTCCCGGGCGACCAGGCCGTAGGCGCGGTCGTAGAACTCGGCGAGGGCGTCCATGGGGACGCGCTCACGCAGGACGGCGACGAGCACGGTCGGCTGGTCCTCGACGGTGATGTCCACGGTCAGGCCTCCCGCCGAGCGAGCCGCAAGACCGGGATCGTGCGCGCCGTGCGCTGCTCGTAGGACCGGAACCCCTCCGACCGGGCGGTGAACCGCGTCCAGGCCTCGTCTCGCTCGGCGCCGGTGAGCTCCGTCGCGCTGACCGGGACGAACCCGTCGTCGGGCGTCTCGATCTCGACGTCGGGGTGCGCGAGCAGGTTGTGGAACCACGCGGGGTTCTCCGGGGCGCCACCCTTCGAGGCGGCGACGAGCCACGTGTTCTGGTCGACCCGGATCCCGGCGACGGGGCTCACGCGGTCGGTTCCGGTCTTCGCGCCGCGGTGGTGCAGCAGCACGAGGCCCTTGCCGAACCCGTTCGTCCGCACGTCACCGCCGTTCGCACGGAACTCGTCGATGATCTGCTTGTTCCAGTCGCTCATGCGACCAGTGTCGGGCCAGCCCGCGCCGCCCCGCGACCCGCGGGACGCTGGGGCGGGAGCAGGCGCCGACACCGGACCGTGAACCAGACCACTCTGGAAGCGGTATTCGCGGAACAGCAAGTTCGGGTTTCTGGCGCGTGTGCGCACAGGGGAGTCTGGCGTCCCGCCCTCGGCTCTCGTGGGTGGGTGACCGGATCGATCTGCATGGCGTGCGCCCAGCCGGCAGCCGCACGGTCGCTCCGCTCGGACGGGTGATGCGCACTGCTGGCGGGGGTGCCGCATGGGAGCACGCCGGTACCCTCGGCAGGACTGGGCCGTGCGCTCAGAATGGAGGAGAGATGCAGATCGGGCGCTTGCTCGCTAGTGGCTTCTGCATCGTCCTGCTCACGGCGGGGTGCGGGGACTACGACACGTACAGCGGCGACGTCGGTGAGGACATCGGCAACGAGGCCCCGGCACTGGAGCCGGTCGAGGATCCCGATCCGGTGTGGGAGCAGCAGCCGCCGCAGGAGGAAGCCCCACTCTGGGAGTGCGTGTACTCACCGACGTACAACGACGACTGGCATGACGACGTTGAGTGCAGCAACGGCGTCGACGTCGACCGGCCGTACCTGCGCGACTGGGACGCGTATGTCACGCAGGACGAGATCATGGCGTCCGCTCGGGAGTACGAGCTGTCCCTGAACGGCGGCTGACCGGGATCCGGCCGTGCATTCGCGGGTGTGGCTCGCCCGCGACCTGCTCGGGTGCCACTCTGCGACCAAGCCGCACACCTGGACTGGACTGGACTGGATGGAGCGGACGACGGGAATCGAACCCGCGTAGCCAGTTTGGAAGACTGGGGCTCTACCATTGAGCTACGTCCGCACTGGTCCCGGCTCTCTCGAGCCCGGACCGCGGCACCCAGGGTAGCGGGTGCGTGAGGGCGTCTCGTGCACCCGGACCGCCCGCCAGGGCCGCTGCCGGGTGCGCACGGGGTGTGGCGCAGGTTGGTAGCGCGTCCGCTTTGGGAGCGGAAGGTCGTGGGTTCGAATCCCGCCACCCCGACAAGCACGTCCGCGCGGCGCAGGCGGAGCGGCTCCCACGTTTGCCCGGCGGCCGACGACACACTGGCCCCGTGCTGCACCTGCGGATCTCGGTCCCGGCGGACCTCACGGGAGGTGTCGTCGAGGTGCTCGAGCGGGCGCCTGCGGTGAGCAGCCTCGCTGTCCTCGACGGGGCGTCGCGGCTGCCCGTCGGCGACGTCGTCCTCGCGGACATCGCGCGGGAGTCGGCCAACGACGTCCTGGACGAGCTCCTGGAGCTCGGTGTGCAGCGCGAGGGCACGCTGGAGATCAAGCCGGTGGACACCTGGGTGTCGCAGCGCGGGTACGACGCCGAGCTGCTCGCGCCGGGCAGCAGCGCCGACTCCGTCGTCTGGATCGACGTCACGAGGCGCGCCTATGCCGACTCGGAGCTGAACTGGACCTATCTGAGCTTCATGTGCTTCGCGACGGCCATCGCCGCCATCGCCATCGTGGTCGACTCGCAGATCCTCGTCATCGGCGCGATGGTCCTCGGGCCGGAGTTCGGACCGATCGCGGCGCTCGGCATCGCGCTGGTCCGCCGGCGGTTCCACCTGTTCCGGATCGCGCTCTGGACCCTGGTGGTCGGCTTCCTCATCGCGATCGCGTTGACGTGCGTGGCGGCGCTGGTGGGCAAGGCGGTCGGCTGGGTGACGCTGGAGCAGGTCACGGCCCCGCGGCCGGAGACCGAGTTCATCTACACGCCGGACAAGTGGTCGTTCATCGTGGCGGTCATCGCCGGCGCGGCGGGCGTCCTGTCGCTGACGTCGGCGCGGGTCGGGGGGCTCGCCGGGGTGTTCATCTCGGTCACCACCGTCCCCGCCGCGGGCAACGTCGCGCTCGGTCTCGCGTTCGGCCAGATGGCCGAGGTCCGCGGCAGCGCCCTGCAGCTGGGGGTCAACGTCGTCGGGATGGCCCTCGCCGGCTGGCTCACGCTCGTGTTCCAGAAGACCGTGTGGAACAGGTTCGCCGCACGGCGCGAGCGCCTGCGCGAGAGGCTGCTGCACCACCGCTGACCCGCGGATGTATCAGGACGAATCACCCGGGATCTTGTTCGGGGACATGCCCCGACACCCTGGGAGTCCCCACCATGAGCAGGATCCTGTTCACCCTGACGCCCGTCACCGGCCACGTGCGACCCGCGCTGCCGCTGGCTCGTGCCCTCGTCGAGGAGGGCCACGACGTCGTCGTCTACACGGGCCGCAGGTTCGCGCAGGCGGTCACCGCGACAGGCGCGAAGCACGCGCCGATCGTGCAGGGCCGCGACCTCGACGACGCCGAGCTCGACGCCTGGGCCCTCGAGCACGGCGCCCCCGCGCCCGGCATCAAGCGGCTCCAGTGGGACGTGCTCCACCACGTCGTCGAGACCGTGCCGGGATTCTTGGCCGACATCGACGGTCTCGTCGCAGCGGAGCGACCCGACGCCATCGTCCTGGACACCGCGTTCATGGCCGGCGCCCTCGCGGCGGGGCGGCACGACCTGCCGTCCGTGCTGTTCACGGTGTCGCCGCTCGCGATCTCGAGCAAGGACACCGCACCGTTCGGCCTCGGCCTGCAGCCGCCACGCACGGGCCTCGACGGCCTGCGGTACGCGCTGCTCGACTGGTTCACGCGCACCGTCGTCTTCCGGGACGTCCAGAAGGCCGCCGAGCGCGTCGTCGCGGACGCCGGCCGGCCCGTCCCCGACGGCTTCTTCCTCGACTGGGCGCAGACCGCGGGCACCCGCGTGCTGCACGCCTCGGTGCCGTCGTTCGAGTACCCCCGCAGCGACCTGCCCGACAACGTCGAGCTCGTGGGTCCGTACCTGCCCGCCGGCATCGACGGTTTCGAGCCGCCCGCGTGGTGGGACGATGTGCTCGAGGCGCGCGCGACCGGTCGCCCGGTCGTCCTCGTCACGCAGGGCACGATCGCGACCGACCCCGAGCGGCTCCTGTGGCCCGCGATCGACGCCCTGTCCGGCGAGGACGTGCTCGTCGTCGCGACCACGGAGGACATCGGCTACGCGGCGAACGTGCGGGCGGCGCCGTTCGTCCCGTTCGAGCGCCTGCTGCCGCTCGTGGACGTCATGGTCACCAACGGCGGGTTCGGCGGGGTGCAGCAGGCGCTCGCGGCCGGCGTCCCGCTCGTCGTCGCGGGGCGGACCGAGGACAAGGCGGAGGTCGGTGCCCGGGTCGTCTGGTCCGGCGTGGGGGTCGCGATCGCGACCGACAGGACCACCGACGCCACCACCTCGCAGGCCGTCCGCGAGGGCGTGCGCACGGTCCTGGACAACCCGTCGTTCGCGCGCCGGGCCGGCGAGCTGGCGGCCGAGTACGCCGAGTACGACGGCGTGGCCCGCACCGTCTCGGTCGTCACGGAGGTCGCGGGCGCGGGTCGGTGAGCGGGCGCCGACGGCGTGGGCGGTCCCACAACCTGCGGGCTTGGGACCGCCGCCCGGCGTGGCGTAAGGTCGAGGGTCGCCAGCGTGCGGTCGTCGGCCCCTTCGTGGGCGTGGACGACGGCGTGCGGCCCTGAAGCAACGGAGATCGCCGGAGTCGCCGGCGCCCGCCCCGATCAGTTGGAGACCATCGAAGTGAAGAGCGCCGTCGAGACCCTGGAGCCCACCAAGGTCAAGCTGACCGTCGAGGTGACGTACGACGAGCTCAAGCCGAGCATCGAGCACGCGTACGAGCACATCGCCCAGGACGTCGTGGTCCCGGGCTTCCGCAAGGGCAAGGTGCCGCCGCGCATCATCGACCAGCGGATCGGCCGTCCCGCCGTCCTGGAGCACGCGATCAACGAGGGCCTGTCCGGCTTCTACGCCGAGGCCGTCCGCGAGAACAAGCTGCGTCCCCTGGGCCAGCCCGAGGTCGAGGTCACGCAGGTCCCCGGCCTGACCGCCACGCCGAAGGGCGAGGAGGGCGAGCTGCACTTCACCGCCGAGGTCGAGGTCCGCCCGGAGATCACTGTCCCGGCGCTCGACGGCATCGCCGTGTCCGTCGACGACGTCGAGGTCTCCGAGGAGGACGTGCAGGGCCGTCTCGACGCGCTGCGCGAGCGCTTCGGCACCCTGGTCGGCATCGACCGCCCGGCCGCCGAGGGAGACTTCGTCGTCATCGACCTCACCGCCACCATCGGCGACGAGCAGGTCGACAACGTCTCGGGCGTCAGCTACCAGATCGGCTCGGGCAACATGCTCGAGGGCATGGACGAGGCGCTCACCGGCCTGTCGGCCGGCGAGAGCACGACGTTCGAGACCGCGCTCGCGGGCGGCGACCACGCCGGCGAGACCGCCCAGGTGAGCGTGACCGCCACGACCGTCAAGGAGCGCCAGCTCCCCGACGCCGACGACGACTTCGCGCAGCTGGCCAGCGAGTTCGACACGCTCGAGGAGCTGACGGCGGACCTGCGAGAGCAGGCGTCGCGGATCAAGGTCTCGAACCAGGCCGTCCAGGCCCGCGACCTGCTGCTCGAGCAGCTGCTCGCCGGCACGGAGATCCCGGTCCCGAACGGCGTCGTCGAGGCCGAGGTGCACCGTCACCTCGAGGGCGAGGGCCGGCTCGAGGACGACGAGCACCGCGCAGAGGTGGGCGAGCAGGCCACCGTCGCGCTGCGCAACCAGATCCTCCTGGACACCCTGGCGGAGCAGCTGGAGATCAAGGTCAGCCAGAACGAGCTGCTCGACTACCTGGTGAACGCGTCGCGCCAGTACGGCATGGACCCGAACACGTTCATCCAGACCATCGACCAGCAGGGCCAGATCCCGACGATGGTCGCCGAGGTCGCCCGCTCGAAGGCGCTCGCCGTCGCCCTGCGTCGCGTCACGGTCACCGACAGCGCCGGCCAGGCCGTCGACCTGAGCGAGTTCATCGGCTCTGACGCCGAGGACGCCGAGGAGGCCGCCGAGGCCGCCGCCGGTACCGAGGCCTCGACCGACGCCGCCGCGGACATCTCGGTGCTCGACGACGCCGAGGCCGTCGAGGACGCCAAGGCCTGACGCACGTCGTGGAAGGCCCCGCACCCACCCCGGGTGCGGGGCCTTCGGCGTTCCGTGGCCCCTGCTCTGCCGTCAGCGAAAACGGTGGTGGCAGGGACATGGGCGGGTGTGGCTGCGCGTTAGGGTCACTGCATCGCACGGGTCCCCGAGAGGGGAGCGCCGCGCGGTGCAGGACAGACGTCACCGTCAGACGAGGGAGCCTTCGTGAACGAGCTAGCGCCGATGATGGCCAGGGCAGAGTCCCCGGCCTTCGGCCTCAATGACTCCATCTACAACCGACTGCTCCGCGAACGCATCATCTGGCTCGGCTCCGAGGTGCGCGACGAGAACGCCAACGCCATCTGCGCGCAGATGATGCTGCTGGCCGCGGAGGACCCGGACAAGGACATCTGGCTGTACATCAACTCGCCCGGTGGCTCGATCACCGCGGGCATGGCGATCTACGACACCATGCAGTACATCCAGCCGGACGTCGCCACGATCGCGATGGGCATGGCCGCGTCGATGGGCCAGTTCCTGCTCTCGTCGGGCGCCCAGGGCAAGCGCTACGCCCTGCCGCACGCCCGCGTGATGATGCACCAGCCCTCGGGCGGCATCGGCGGCACCGCGACCGACGTGCGGATCAACGCCCAGCTGATCCTCCACATGAAGACCGTGCTGGCCGAGCTCACGGCCGCCCAGACCGGCAAGTCCGTCGAGCAGATCAACAACGACGCGGACCGCGACCGCTGGTTCACGGCCCCGGAAGCCCTCGAGTACGGCTTCGTGGACAAGGTCGTCACCAAGGCCGACTCGGTCGCCGGCGGCGGCGGCACGGCCTGACGGCCGACGCCCTCAGACCCTTCATCTTGAGGAGAAGCTCGTGAGCATGGAATCCCAGTTCATGGCCCGTGCCGGGATGCTGGCCGGCCCCGGCGGCCTCGCGCCGTCGTCGCCCGCCGCCCGGTACGTGCTGCCCCAGTTCGAGGAGCGCACGGCCTACGGGTTCAAGCGCCAGGACCCGTACACCAAGCTGTTCGAGGACCGGATCATCTTCCTCGGCGTGCAGGTGGACGACGCGTCGGCGGACGACGTCATGGCCCAGCTGCTGGTGCTGGAGAGCACCGACCCTGACCGCGACATCATCCTGTACATCAACTCGCCCGGCGGCTCGTTCACGGCGCTGACGGCGATCTACGACACGATGCAGTACATCAAGCCGCACATCCAGACGGTCTGCCTCGGGCAGGCCGCCTCGGCGGCGGCGGTGCTGCTCGCGGCGGGCTCGCCCGGCAAGCGCCTGGCCCTGCCCAACGCCCGCGTGCTCATCCACCAGCCGGCGATGGAGGGTGGCGGGTACGCGCAGGCGTCCGACATCGAGATCCACGCCAACGAGCTGATCCGGATGCGCGAGTGGCTCGAGCTGACCATCGCGCACCACACGGGACGCGACATCGAGCTCGTCCGCAAGGACATCGAGCGCGACAAGATCCTCACGGCCCAGCAGGCGCTGGAGTACGGGATCGTCGACCAGGTGCTGGCCAGCCGCAAGGGCGTCGTGCCCACGACGGTGCAGCCCAAGGACTGACTGCACGACGACGCCGTGCCCGTCCGCGGGTGCGGCGTCGTCGTGTCGCCGCCGGACGGGTGAGTTGGCGGGACGCCACGGCGTGTGTTCGGCTGACATCCAGCCCGTCGTGGTGTGCAATGGGGGAGGACGCGCACCCTGAGGGGTAGCGCACGTACGGCGCACCGCCCGTCGGGCGGAGGGCGACATGAGGAAGGGGATCGACGTGGCTCGTATCGGGGACGGGGCCGATCTCCTCAAGTGTTCGTTCTGCGGCAAGTCGCAGAAGCAGGTCAAGAAGCTGATCGCCGGACCTGGCGTCTACATCTGCGACGAGTGCATCGAGCTCTGCAACGAGATCATCGAGGAAGAGCTGGCGGAGGCCACCGAGGTCGGCCTGGTCGAGCTGCCCAAGCCGAAGGAGATCTTCGACTTCCTCGAGCAGTACATCATCGGCCAGGAGTCGGCCAAGCGGGCCCTCGCGGTCGCGGTGTACAACCACTACAAGAGGGTCCAGGCCGGTGAGGCGCGGACGTCGACGACGGACGACCACATCGAGATCGCGAAGTCGAACATCCTGCTGGTCGGCCCCACGGGCACCGGCAAGACGTACCTCGCGCAGACCCTGGCCCGCATGCTCAACGTCCCGTTCGCCATCGCGGACGCCACGGCCCTCACCGAGGCGGGCTACGTCGGCGAGGACGTCGAGAACATCCTGCTCAAGCTGATCCAGGCCGCCGACTACGACGTCAAGAAGGCCGAGTCCGGGATCATCTACATCGACGAGATCGACAAGATCGCCCGGAAGAGCGAGAACCCGTCGATCACGCGCGACGTCTCCGGCGAGGGCGTGCAGCAGGCGCTGCTGAAGATCATCGAGGGCACCACGGCCTCGGTCCCGCCGCAGGGCGGCCGCAAGCACCCGCACCAGGAGTTCATCCAGATCGACACCACGAACGTGCTGTTCATCGTGGCGGGCGCGTTCTCCGGGCTGGACGACATCATCGCGGCGCGTGCCCGCAAGCGCGTGGTCGGCTTCGGTGCGCCACTGCTCGACTCGGTCGACGAGGGTGACCTGTTCTCCGAGGTCCGCCCCGAGGACCTGCAGAAGTACGGCCTGATCCCCGAGTTCATCGGCCGGCTCCCGGTCGTCGCGGCGGTCTCGCGGCTCGACCAGGATGCCCTCGTGCGGATCCTCACGGAGCCCAAGAACGCGCTGGTCAAGCAGTACCAGCGGATGTTCCAGATCGACGGGGTCGAGCTCGAGTTCGACGACGAGGCCGTCGCCTCGATCGCCGACCAGGCGCTCCTGCGCGGCACCGGCGCGCGCGGGCTGCGGGCGATCATGGAGGAGGTCCTCCAGCAGGTCATGTTCGAGGTGCCCAGCCGCGACGACGTGGCCCGCGTGGTCATCACGCGCGCGGTGGTCCTCGAGAACGTGAACCCGACGCTCGTGCCTCGGGACACCCAGGAGAAGCGCACACCCCGCGAGAAGAGCGCCTGACCGGCTCAGACTTCCGCCTAGGATCGCGTCCGTGAGCGACCTGCCGACCCCGATCCCCGCCGAGCTGGCCCGGCTGCGCGGCAGCATCGACAACATCGACGCTGCTCTGGTGTACATGCTGGCGGAGCGCTTCAAGGCGACACAGCAGGTCGGCGTGCTCAAGGCGACCCGCGGCCTGCCGCCGTCCGACCCCGCCCGCGAGGAGCAGCAGGTCGCGCGCCTGCGGGAGCTCGCGCGCACCGCGGAGCTGGATCCGGTGTTCGCGGAGAAGTTCCTCGCGTTCATCGTGGAAGAGGTCATCCGGCACCACGAGGAGATCGCTCAGGGGCACGCGCGATCGGAGTGAGCCCGCGGGGTGGCGCCCGCTCGGCGGAGGGTCGAAGGTAGGGAGGGTCAGCTCCGGCCGGCCGCGCGGGGGCGGAGCTCGCCCGTGGTCGCCGGGGATCGTCGATCCCGGAGGTGCTGCCCATGGACCTGCACTGGCTCAAGCCGCTGCTCGGACGCCCGTCCCCGTTCACCACCGTCTACCTCGACGCCACGCGCGCGGGGGCGACCGGTGATGCGGAGGCGCTCGAGCGGTGGAAGGCCGTCCGACGCTCGCTCGAGCGCGACGGTGCGCCCGCGGGCGTCCTCGACGAGATCGCCGACCTGGTGTCCCGCCCGACCGGGGTCAAGGGACCGCACGGGCGCGTGGTCGTCGCGGACGCGGGGAGCGTGGTGGTCGACCGCGTTCTCGCGCAGCCACCGGCGCAGTCGCACGCGGTGTACGGTCCGGCGCCGGCTCTGCTGCCGGCGGTGCGGGCCGCGGACGAGACCGTGACCTACCTGCTCGTCGAGGTGGACCGCAACGGCGCGGACCTCACGTGGGCGGCCGGAGGAACGGTGCGGACCGAGGGCGGTCCGGAGACGGAGACGGTGGACGGCGGGCACGACGACGTGCACAAGACGCGGGAGGGCGGCCTCGACCGGCGCAGCCAGACCCGTGCGGAGGACTCCTGGGGTCGCAACGCCGAGGTCGTGGCCGCGGTGCTGGACAAGCGGGCCGCCGAGCGCACCCCGGACCTGGTGCTCATCACGGGCGACGTGCGGGCGGTCGCCCTGGTCCGCGAGGCGGTCGGTCAGCCCACGCGGGAGCTGCTGGTCGAGGTGCCCGGGGGCGGTCGCGGGGAGGGCGTGCACCAGGGCTCGTTCGGGGCCAAGGTCACCGAGTCGCTGGCGGAGTTCCGGGAGCGGCGTCGGCAGGCGGTGCTGGACCGGTTCCGGGAGGCGCAGGGTCGTGGCGGCGGCGCCGTGACCGCGCTGGACGACGTGATCGAGGTGCTCCGGCGGGGGCAGGTGGCCGAGCTGGTGCTGCACGTCGACGCACTGACCAGCGGACTCGCCGACCGGACCCTCTGGGTGGGACCGGAGCCGTTGCAGGTGGCGACGAGCGCCGCGGACCTCTCGTCGATCGGCGTCACGGGCGACGCGCGGGAGATGGATGCGAACGTCGCACTGGTGCGCGCCGCGCTCGGGCAGGACGCCGGGCTCACGTTCGCCGAGGACGGCACGGTCGACCTGGTGGACGGCATCGGCGCCGTCCTGCGCTGGTCGGACGACTCCACGCCGAGCGAGGCCGTTCCCACCCAGTCGGCCGACCAGGCCCGCCTGCGTTCGGTGGTGTAGGTCAGTCGGTGCCGCGGGTGTCGACGTACAGGGCGTCGATGTCCGCGGCGAAGTCCTTGAGCACCAGGGCGCGCTTCACCTTGAGCGACGGCGTGAGGTAGCCGTTCGCCTCGGTGAAGTCGGTGGTGAGCACGCGGAGCTTGCGGATGGACTCGGCGCGCGAGACGGCCTGGTTGGCGCGGTCGGCGGCGCGGTCGAGCGCCTCGAGCACGGCGGGGTCGGCGGCGGCCTCGTCGACCGTCATGGTCGGCATGCCGTGGTTGGACAGCCAGCCGGGCAGCATCTCGGCGTCGAGCGTGACCAGGGCGCCGATGAACGGGCGCTGGTCGCCGACCACCACGACCTGGCTGACGATCGGGTGGCCGCGCAGGCGGTCCTCGAGCACGGCGGGGGCGACGTTCTTGCCGCCGGCGGTCACGATGATCTCCTTGGTGCGACCGGTGATCCGCAGGTAGCCGTCGTCGTCGATCGTGCCGAGGTCGCCCGTCCGGAACCAGCCGTCGACCAGGGCCTCGGCGGTGGCCTCGGCGTCGTGCCGGTAGCCGCGGAAGACGTGCGGGCCGGAGACGAAGATCTGGCCGGCGTCGTCGACCCGCAGGGCGGTGCCCGGGAACGCGGGGCCGACCGTGCCGACCTTCGTCAGGCCGGGGCGGTTCACGGCGGTGGGCGCGGTGGTCTCCGTGAGGCCGTAGCCCTCGAGCACCTTGACGCCGATGCCGCGGTAGAAGTGCCCGAGCCGCTCGCCCAGGGGCGCGCCGCCCGAGATCGCGAACTGGGCGCGCCCCCCGAGCGCGGCGCGGAGCTTCTTGTGCACCAGCGCGCCGGCGAGCGCGTGCCGGGCGCGCAGGGCGGCACCGGGGCCGGCGTCGGTGTCGAGCGCGCGCGAGTAGTCCTCGGCGGCCTTGGCGGCCCAGCGGAACACCTTCAGGGTCGTGCCGGAGCCGGCCTTCTGCTCGGCCGAGTTGTAGACCTTCTCGAACACGCGCGGCACGGCCAGGAGGAACGTCGGCTGGAACGCGGCGAGGTCCTCCAGCAGGTGCCGGGCGTCCGGCGTGTGCCCGAGGACCGCACCGGAGGGGACGCAGAGCACCTCGATGAACCGCGCGAACACGTGCGCGAGAGGCATGAACAGCAGCGTCCGCGCTCCCGGCGTGGCGCAGACGTCGCCGAGACCCGCCACGCCGTTGAGCGTGAGCGCGACGAAGTTGCCGTGCGTGAGCTCGACGCCTTTCGGGCGCCCCGTGGTGCCCGACGTGTAGATGATCGTCGCGAGGTCGTCGGCCCGGGCCAGCGCGCTGCGCCGGTCGACCTCCTGGTCGGGGACGTCGACGCCGGCGTCGGCCAGCACCGCCAGCGCGCCGTCGTCGATGACCAGCACCTCCGACAGGCCGGGCAGGTCGTCGCGGACCTCGGCCAGCACGGCGGCGTGCGCGGCGGTCTCCACCAGCGCGAGGCGAACCCCGGCGTCTGCCGCGATCCACCGGACCTGCTCGGCCGACGACGTCTCGTAGACCGGCACGCCGAGGGCGCCCGCGGCCCAGCAGGCGAAGTCGAGGACGGTCCACTCGTAGCGGGTGCGGGACATGATCGCGACGCGGTCGCCGGGCTCGACGCCGCGCGCGACGAGGCCCTTGGCCACGGCGCGGACCTCGTCGACGAACGCCGAGACGGTCACCGCGGTCCAGGCTCCGTCCACGGTCCGCTCGGCGAACACCCCGTCCGGGTCCCGCGCCAGCCGGTCGGCCAGCAGACGCGGGATGCTCGCGGCGGGGTCGAGCTCGACCAGCGTCTCCGACCGGAACTCGCGCACGGTCAGGCCGTCGCCGCCGGCGGGACCAGCTCCGCGTCCTTGGCGACGACCGAGTCGCCGGCGCCGTCCACGAGGACCAGCGTCCCGGTGACCCGGCCGGCCGCGCGGACGTCGTCGAGCGCGACCTCGACACCGGCCTGCATCGCGGCGGGCACGGCCAGCTCGACCGCGGCGATCTCGGTGCGCATCGAGACCTTGGCCTCGGACTTCACCTTGCGCAGCGCGGCGAGCGCGGCACCGGCCGCGGTCACGACGCCCGGGTCGGCGTCGGTGCGCAGCGGCTCGGCCGTCGGCCACGCCGCCCGGTGGACCGAGCCCTCGCGCCACCACGACCAGACCTCCTCGGTGGCGAACGGCAGCACCGGCGCGAACAGGCGCAGCATCACGTCGAGGGCGATCGCCAGGGCCGTGCGGGCCGAGACGGTCTCGGCGGACGGGTCGCCGTACGCGCGGTCCTTGACCAGCTCGAGGTAGTCGTCGCAGAACGTCCAGAAGAACGTTTCCGAGAGCTCGAGCGCGCGGGTGTGGTCATACGCGACCAGGGCGGCGGTCGCCTTGTCGACGACGTCCGCGAGGCCCGCCAGCATCGCGCGGTCGATCTCGACCGTCACCAGCGCCGGGTCCAGCACCAGGGGCGCGGCGGGGTCGCCGAACGACAGCGCGAACTTCGAGGCGTTGAGCACCTTGATCGCGAGGCGGCGGCCGATCTTCATCTGGCCGATCTCGAAGGCGGCGTCGGTGCCCAGGCGCGCGGACGCAGCCCAGTACCGGACAGCGTCCGACCCGTGCTCCTCCAGCAGGCTCAGCGGCGTGACCACGTTGCCCTTGGACTTCGACATCTTCTTGCGGTCCGGGTCGAGGATCCAGCCGCTGATGGCTGCCGACGACCAGGGGAGCGACCCGTGCTCGAGGTGCGAGCGGACCACCGTGGAGAACAGCCAGGTGCGGATGATGTCCTGGCCCTGGGGGCGCAGGTCCATCGGGAACACGCGGCTGAACAGGTCGGGGTCCGTGCGCCAGCCGCCGACGATCTGCGGGGTCAGCGAGCTGGTGGCCCAGGTGTCCATGATGTCGGGGTCGGCCGCGAAGCCCCCGGGCACGCCGCGCTGGTCGGCCGTGTAGCCGGCGGGCACGTCGGACGACGGGTCGATGGGGAGCTGGTCCTCGGTGGGCAGCAGCGGGGAGTCGTGCCGCGGCTCGCCCTGCTCGTCGAGCGGGTACCAGACCGGGAAGGGCACGCCGAAGAACCGCTGCCGCGAGACCAGCCAGTCGCCGTTGAGGCCGCTGACCCAGTTCTCGTAGCGGACCTTCATGAAGTCGGGGTTGAACCCGAGCTCGGTCCCGCGGGCCAGCAGGGCCGCGCGCAGCGACTCGTCGCGACCGCCGTTGCGGATGTACCACTGGCGGCTGGTGACGATCTCGAGGGGCTTGTCGCCCTTCTCGTAGAAGTTCGCCTTGCGCTGCGTGGTGACCGGCTCGCCGTCGAGGTCGCCCGTCTCGCGCAGGCCGGCGACGACCGCCTCGCGCGCGGAGAACGTCGTCTTGCCGGCGAGCTCCTCGTAGCGGGCACGGGCGCCGTCGGACGCCAGCCAGTCGGGGGTGTCGCGCAGGATGCGGCCGTCGCGGCCGACCACGGACCGCGTCGGCAGCTGGAGCTCGCGCCACCACTGCACGTCCGTGAGGTCGCCGAACGTGCAGCACATCGCGATGCCGGCGCCCTTGTCGGGCTCCGCGAGGGTGTGCGCCAGCACGGGGATCTCGACGTCGAACAGCGGCGAGCGGACCGTCGTGCCGAAGAGGTGCTGGTAGCGCTCGTCGTCGGGGTGCGCGATGAGCGCGACGCACGCGGGCAGCAGCTCGGGGCGGGTGGTCTCGATGAAGACGGGGGTGCCGTCGGGCCGGTGGAACGCGACCCGGTGGAAGGCCCCCGGGTAGTCGCGGGCCTCGAGCTCGGCCTGCGCCACCGCCGTCTGGAACGTGACGTCCCAGAGGCCGGGAGCCTCGGCCTGGTACGCCTCGCCCCGGGCGAGGTTGCGCAGGAACGCCTGTTGCGCGACGGCCCGCGACTCCGCGGACACCGTCTGGTACGTGCGCGACCAGTCGACCGACAGGCCGAGCCGCCGCCACACCTCCTCGAACTGGCGCTCGTCGGTGACCGTCAGGCGCTCGCACAGCTCGACGAAGTTCTTGCGGCTCACCGGCACCTGCGGGCCGGACTTGCCCTCGCCGCCCTCGAACGGGGGCGTGAACTCGGCGTCGTACGGCAGGGAGGGGTCGCAGCGCACGCCGTAGAAGTTCTGCACGCGGCGCTCGGTGGGCAGGCCGTTGTCGTCCCAGCCCATCGGGTAGAACACCTCGCGACCGCGCATGCGCTGGAACCGGGCGACGACGTCCGTGTGCGTGTACGAGAACACGTGACCCACGTGCAGCGAGCCGGAGACCGTCGGGGGAGGCGTGTCGATCGAGTAGACCTGCTCGCGGGTGGCCGTGCGGTCGAACGCGTACAGGTCCTGGGCGGTCCACGCCGCGTCCCAGCGGGTCTCGACGCCCTCGAGCGAGACCCGGTCCGGTACCTGCCGCGTGCCCGTGGTGCTGGTGGGTCGGCCGGGCGTGGTGGGGGAGTCGGAGCTCATGGGCAGACATCTTCCCAGATCGACGGGGGCGCGGCGCCCGGCGACCATCCGGCGAACACTCGGTGAACAGGTGCGCGGCAGCCGTCGCCGGGGTGCGAGGATCGCCGTTCGCCGGTCGGGAGCGCATGATCGGGGGGACACGCGGCACACGGACCGACGGGGAGGCTCGACGATGGCCCCCGAGGGCTACCTCCGGTCGCAGCTCGCCGCGCCGCCGCGCACCCTGCTCGACGTCCTCGACGCGACGGTGGCGGCCCACCCCGACGCCCCCGCGATCGACGACGGCAGCGCGTCGCTGAGCTACCGGGAGCTGGCCGACGCGGTGCGGGCGGCCGCGGGCGGGCTCGCGGCCGCGGGGATCGGGCCGGGTGACCGCGTCGGGGTCCGCATCCCGTCCGGCACGGCGGAGCTCTACACGGCGATCCTGGCGGTGCTGGCGGCCGGCGCCGCGTACGTCCCGGTGGACGTCGACGACCCTGACGAGCGCGCGCGGACCGTGTTCCACGAGGCCGGCGTCGCCACGGTCCTGACCGAGGGCGACCTGTCGACCAGGCGGTCCGCGGAGCCGCGGCGCCCGGGGCTCGAGGACGACGCCTGGATCATCTTCACCAGCGGCTCGACGGGCGCCCCCAAGGGCGTCGCGGTGACGCACCGGTCCGCGGCCGCGTTCGTCGACGCCGAGGCCCGCCTGTTCCTGCAGGACGCCCCGCTCGGCCCTGGCGACCGGGTGCTGGCTGGGCTGTCGGTGGCGTTCGACGCCAGCTGCGAGGAGATGTGGCTGGCCTGGGCGCACGGCGCCTGCCTGGTCCCCGCGCCGCGCGCGCTGGTGCGCACCGGAATGGACCTCGGGCCGTGGCTGGTCGCGCAGGGGATCACGGTGATCTCGACGGTGCCCACGCTGGCCGGGTTGTGGCGCGCCGAGGAGCTGGCCGGGGTGCGGCTGCTCATCTTCGGGGGCGAGGCGTGCCCGCCCGAGCTCGCGGCGCGGCTGGTCGGCGACGGGCGGGAGGTCTGGAACACGTACGGCCCGACCGAGGCGACCGTCGTGGCCTGCGCCGCCCTGCTCACGGGCGAGGGGCCGGTCCGCATCGGGCACGCGCTGGACGGGTGGGACCTCGCGGTCGTCGGGCCCGACGGGCTGCAGGTCGAGGAGGGCGGCGTCGGCGAGCTGATCATCGGCGGCGTCGGGCTGGCGCGGTACCTGGACCCGGCGAAGGACGCGGAGAAGTACGCGACGGCCGAGGGACTCGGGTGGGCCCGGGCGTACCGCAGCGGGGACCTGGTCCGGTACGAGGCCGACGGGCTGGTGTTCATGGGGCGCGCCGACGACCAGGTCAAGGTGGGTGGTCGACGGATCGAGCTGGGCGAGGTCGACTCCGCCCTGCTCGGGCTGCCGGGCGTGGCCGGTGCCGCGGCCGCCGTCCGACGCACTCCCGCGGGCACCGCGGTGCTCGTCGGCTACCTGGTCCCCGAGCCCGGCGTCGAGCTGGACCTGGCCGAGTCCCGCCGCCGCCTGACCGGCTCGCTGCCCGCCGCGCTCGTCCCGCTGCTCGCGCCCGTGGAGGCGATCCCCACGCGCGGCTCCGGCAAGGTCGACCGGGACGCGCTGCCCTGGCCGCTGGAGCGTCCCGACGAGGACTCGGCCCCGGCAGTCGGGCTCACGCCGACCGGCGAGTGGGTGGCCGAGCGGTGGACGGCGGCGCTGGGGGTCGCGGTGACCGGACCGGGCGAGGACTTCTTCGCGTCCGGCGGCGGCAGCCTCGTGGCGGCGCAGCTGGTCAGCGCGCTGCGGACCCGGTTCCCCACGGTGACGGTCGCGGACGTGTACGACTACCCCCGGCTCGGCGACCTCGCCAACCGCCTCGACGAGTTCGACGCGCCGGCGATCACCGAGGAGCGCCTCGTGGCCCCGACCCCCGTGCGCGCGCAGCTGCTGCAGACGGTGCTGGCCATCCCGCTGGCGACGCTGGTGGGCCTGCGCTGGCTGACCTGGTTGCTGGCGGCCGACGCCGTGCTGGCCGCCACGACCTCCGCGCCCTGGGTGCCCGTGGTGCCGGGCGTGTGGTGGTGGGTCGCGCTCGGGTGGGTGGTGCTCATCAGCCCGTTCGGTCGCATGGGGACGACGGTCCTGGTGGCGCGGGCGCTGCTCGGCGCCGTCGAGCCGGGGAGGTACCCCCGCGGCGGGTCGGTGCACGTGCGGATCTGGTTCGCGGAGTCGTGGGCGGCCGCGGCCGGCGCGGAGAACCTGTCCTGCGCACCCTGGGTGGCCGAGTACGCCCGGGCGCTGGGGGCGACCGTCGGCAAGAACGTGGACCTGCACGCGTTGCCGCCGGTCACGGGCCTGCTCACGCTGGGGAACGGCTGCGCGGTCGAGCCGGAGGTGGACCTGCGGGGGCACTGGCTCGACGGGGACGTGCTGCGCGTGGGCCGGGTGCGGATCGACAAGCGCGCGACCGTCGGCACGCGCAGCACGCTCGCGCCCGGCACCCGCGTGGGCGCCTGGTCCGAGGTCGCGCCCGGCTCCGCCGTGCTCACGTCCGTGCCGCCGGGTGAGCTCTGGGTCGGGTCGCCGGCCGTCTTCGACGGGCCCGCGCGACGGCACTGGCCGCGCGACCGTGCGCCGCGGGGTCAGCGGTGGGTGGCCGTGTACGGCGCGACCGCCGCGGCGCTCGCGGCGCTGCCCGTCGTGGCCGCCGCGTGCGGGCTGCTCGTGGTCGGCGTGGCCCTGCGGGGCTCGCTCACCTGGGGGGACGCCGTCGCCGACGCCCTGCGCGCGGTGCCGCTCGGCGCCCTGACGATGGTCGTCGTGCTCGCCGTCGTCACGCTCGTCGCCGTGCGGCTGCTCGCCCTCGGGATGCGCGAGGGCTACCACGCGGTGCGCAGCCGGACCGGCTGGCAGATCTGGGCGACCCTGCGGCTCATGGACGACGCCCGCACGACCCTGTTCCCGCTCTACTCGAGCATGGCGACCCCAGTCTGGCTGCGGGCCCTGGGCGCCGACATCGGCCGCGACGTCGAAGCCTCGACCGCGCTGATGATCCCGTCGATGACGTCGGTGGGCGACGGGGCGTTCCTCGCCGACGACACGCTCATCGGCTCGTACGAGCTGGGTCACGGGTGGCTGCGGGTCGAGCGCAGCAAGGTCGGCAAGCGCGCGTTCCTCGGCAACTCCGGGATGATCGCGCCCGGCCGGACGGTGCCCAAGCGGGGGCTCGTCGCCGTGCTGTCGGCGACGCCCGAGGACGCGCGCGCCGGCACCAGCTGGCTCGGGTCGCCGCCGGTGAAGCTGCGCCGGGTCGCGGGGGAGTCCGACGGCTCCCGCACGTTCGAGCCGCCGACCCGCCTGCGGGTGGCCCGAGCGCTCGTCGAGCTCTGCCGGATCGTGCCCGTGATCTGCACGTTCGGGCTCGGCGTCCTCGTGCTGCTCGCGCTGCAGGCCGTGCTGGACGGCCCGGGGCTCGGCGCCGCCGCCCTGGTCTCGCCGGTCGTCGTGCTGCTGGCGGCGGCCCTCGCCTGCGCGCTGGCGACGGCGGCGAAGTGGCTGCTGGTCGGTCGGCTGCGTGCGGGCGACCACCCGCTGTGGAGCTCGTTCATCTGGCGCAACGAGCTCGCGGACACGTTCCTCGAGTCGGTCGCGGTGCCGTGGATGGGTCCCGCCACGATCGGGTCGCCCGCGCTCACCGTCTGGCTGCGGACGCTCGGGGCACACATCGGCCGCGGGGTGTGGTGCGAGACCTACTGGCTGCCCGAGGCCGACCTGGTGACCCTGGGTGACTCCGCGACGGTCAACCGCGGCTGTGTCCTGCAGACTCATCTCTTTCATGATCGGGTGATGAGCATGGACACGGTGGTGCTGGGACGCGGGGCGAGCCTCGGTCCGCACGGGGTGGTGCTGCCCGCGGCGAGCCTCGACGACGGCGCGCGCGTCGGGCCCGCGTCCCTCGTGCTGCGCGGCGACGCGATCCCCGCCGGGTCGCGGTGGACCGGCAACCCGGTGGCTCCCGCGTGACCAGCCCGCCGGAGGACCCGTACCTGCCGGGCCGGCCCGACGTGGGGTTCGAGGTGGCCCGCTACGACCTCGAGCTGGAGTACCGGGTGGCCACCAACCGCCTCGCAGGTCGTGCCGTGGTGCACGCCCGCGCCGTCCGGCCCCTCGACCGGGTCGCCCTCGAGCTGCAGGGTCTGCGGGTCACGCACGTGCTCGTCGGCGGCCGACGTCCCGACCGCTGGACCCACCGCGGCGGCCGGCTGGTGATCCGGCTCGGGCAGGAGGTGCCCGCCGGCACCGAGCTCGCGGTCGAGGTGCAGTACGGCGGGCAGCCCGGACCCGTGCGCGGGCCGTGGGGCGAGGTCGGCTGGGAGGAGCTCGAGGACGGGGTGATCGTCGCCGGGCAGCCCGACGGCGCACCCAGCTGGTTCCCGTGCCACGACAGCCCCGCCGACAAGGCCACGTTCCGCATCGGGATCGCGGTCGAGGCCGGCTACCACGTCGTCGCCAACGGGCGGCTGGCGTCGCGCACCCCGCGGGCCGGCCGCGTGCACTGGGTGTACGAGCAGGCCGAGCCGATGGCGCCGTACCTCGCGACCGTGCAGATCGGCCGGTACGAGCGCCTCTGGGCCGGCGCGGACGTCCTGGTCCCCGCGCGGCTGCGCGCCGCGGCGCTGCACGATCTCGGGCGCCAGCCGCAGATGCTCGAGCTCTTCGAGAGGCGGTTCGGCCCGTACCCGTTCGGCGGGTACACGGTGGTGGTCACCGACGACGACCTCGAGATCCCGCTCGAGGCGCAGGGCCTGTCCGTGTTCGGCGCCAACCACATGGACGGCCGCCGAGGGTCCGAGCGGCTGGTCGCGCACGAGCTCGCCCACCAGTGGTTCGGCAACAGCCTGACGGTCGCGCGGTGGAAGGACATCTGGCTGCACGAGGGCTTCGCCTGCTACGCGGAGTGGCTGTGGTCGCAGGAGTCGGGCGGCTGGACCGCGGACCGGCACGCGCGCGCCGCCTGGGCCCGCCTCGCCCAGCTGCCGCAGGACCTCGTGATCGGCGACCCCGGGCCCGACGCCATGTTCGACGACCGCCTGTACAAGCGCGGCGCCCTGACGCTGCACGCGCTGCGGCTCACCATCGGCGACGAGACGTTCTTCACGCTCCTGCGCACGTGGGCCTCGCGTTTCCGGCACGGTTCGGTGAGCACCGCGCTGTTCGTCGCGTGCGCCAGCGAGGTGACCGGGATGTTCGTCGGGCCGCTGCTCGACGACTGGCTCTACCGCGAGCAGCTGCCGGCGCTCCCCGTCGCCGCCGCGCGGTTAGGGTGAATCGGGGACGACCTCGCGGAGCACCGCGGGACCCGCACTCACAGGAGCGTTGATGTCACAGGTCACGGCGGACGGCCTCACGGTCGGGTACGCGGCGATGCTCGAGCAGTTCCACCCGACCGAGGCGGTCGACCTGTCCGCCCACGCCGAGGCCCACGGGTTCTCCGGCGTCATGGCGGCCGACCACTACCAGCCGTGGGTGCCGGCGCAGGGTCAGGCGGCGTTCGTCTGGAACGTGCTGACGGCGCTCGGTGAGCGCACCACCGGCGACATCGGCCCCGGCGTGACCGCGCCGACGTTCCGCTGGCACCCGGCGATGGTCGCCCAGGCGTCCGCGACGCTCGCCGCGATGTACCCCGGCCGGCACTGGCTGGGCCTCGGGTCCGGCGAGGCGCTGAACGAGCACATCGTCGCCAGCTACTGGCCCGAGGCGCCCGAGCGGATCAACCGGATGTTCGAGGCCATCGACATCATCAAGAAGCTGTTCGCGGCGTCGATCGCGGGCAAGGACGTCAAGCACGCCGGGCAGTTCTACAAGCTGGAGTCGACGCGGCTGTGGACCATGCCGGAGGTCGCGCCCGAGATCCTCGTGGCGACGGCCGGCCCGGTGACCGCCAAGCGTGCGGGCCGGCTGGCCGACGGGCTCATCACCGTCGGGGCGCCGCTGGAGAAGATCTCCGGGCTGTTCGGCAAGTTCGACGAGGGCGCGCGCGAGGCCGGCAAGGACCCGGACGCGATGCCGAAGGTCCTCCAGCTGCACCTGTCGTGGGCCGAGACCGACGAGCTGGCCCTGGCGCACGCGATGCACGAGTGGCCCAACGGCGGCATGAAGTTCCCCAAGGCCGACATCCGCTCGCCGTTCGACTTCGAGCAGATGGCGAAGCTGGTCCGCCCCGAGGACTTCGAGGGCCGCATGGTCATCTCCGCGGACCCCGACGTGCACCGCGCCGAGATCCAGAAGTACGTGGACCTCGGGTTCGACCGCATCTACCTGCACAACGTCGGGCGCAACCAGCGCGAGTGGATCGAGACCTTCGGGGCGGACGTGCTGCCCAAGCTGGTGCGATGAGCGAGCTGCGGGTGTGGGCCCCCGACGGCCTCGCCGAGATCACGCCCGGCGACGACCTCGTGGCGCTGCTGACCGAGCTGCTGCGCGACGACCCGCCGGTCGACGGCGACGTCCTCGTGCTCACGTCCAAGGTCGTCTCCAAGGCCGAGGGCCGTGTGGTGTCCGCCGACGACCGCGAGCAGGCGATCACGGACGAGACCGTGCGCGTCGTCGCCACCCGCGAGCACGCCTCGGGGGTGACGCGGATCGTCGAGAACCGGCTCGGGCTCGTGATGGCCGCGGCCGGCGTCGACGCGTCCAACACGCCCGAGGGGACCGTGCTGCTGCTGCCGGTCGACCCCGACGCGTCCGCGCGGCGGCTGCGGGCCGGCCTCTCCGAGGCGTTCGGCGCGCGCATCGGCGTCGTCATCACCGACACCGCCGGGCGTCCGTGGCGGCAGGGCGTCACCGACATCGCGATCGGCGCGGCCGGTCTCGTCGTGCTCGACGACCTGCGTGGTCAGGTGGACACCTTCGGGCGCCCCCTGGTCATGACGCAGGCGGCGGTGGCCGACGAGATCGCGTCCGCCGGCGAGCTGGTCAAGGGCAAGGCCGAGGGGCGGCCGCTCGCGGTCGTCCGCGGGCTCGGGCACCTGGTGACCGACGACGACGGGCCGGGCGCGCGGGTGCTGGTGCGGCTCGGCGACGAGGACATGTTCCAGCAGGGCAGCGCCGAGGCGTACTCGCAGGGCTGGAAGGACGCCCTCAGGGACCAGCAGTAGCCTTCGCGGCCGCCTTGGCCGCCTGCTTGGTGGCCCGGACCTCGCCCAGCGAGACGGGGTCGGTGACGTCGGCGATGGAGCGTCGGGACCCCGGCTCGCCGTAGGCGCCGGCGGCCTCGGCCCACCCGGCCGGCTGCACGCCGCGCTGCTTGCCGAGCAGGGCCAGGAAGATCCGGGCCTTCTGGTCTCCGAAGCCGGGCAGCGCCTTGAGCCGCTTCAGCACGGTCGGCCCGTCGGGGTCGCCGTCGGTCCAGAGGCGGGTGACGTCGCCGTCGTAGTCCGCGGCGACGGCCGCCGCGACGGCCTGGATGCGCCCGGCCATCGAGCCGGGGTAGCGGTGCACCGCCGGGGGCGTCGCGCACAGGGCGGCGAACGTCTCCGGGTCCGCCTCCGCGATGCGGTGCACGTCCAGGCCACCCATGCGGTCGGCGATCTTGGCGGGACCCGCGAAGGCCGACTCCATGGTGACCTGCTGGTCCAGGAGCATGCCGATGAGCAGCGCGAACGGGTCGTCGGTCAGGAGCTGGTCGGCGGTCGGGTCGCCGGTGAGCCAGAGCGTCATTGGTCCATCCTGCCGCGCGGGCGAGCCCCGCGTCGCGCCCCGGGCGTCCGCCGCTACTGTCTGGCCATGTCGATGTACCCGCCGCCGGGGAGCCCGTACGGCTACCCGCCGCCCGACCCGGCCGCTCCGTACGGTCGCGACCCGTTCACGGGCGAGCCGCTGTCGGACAAGCAGAAGGTCGTCGCCGGCCTCCTCCAGATCTTCCTCGGCACGCTCGGCGTCGGTCGCTTCTACACCGGTCACACCGGGATCGCGGTGACGCAGCTCCTGATGACCGTGGTGGGCTGGCTGACGGTCATCTTCTTCGTCGGAGTCTTCCTGCTGATCGGCGTCGCGATCTGGGCGTTCATCGACGGGATCATCCTGCTCTCCGCGGGCGGGACGGACTCGCGAGGGTTGAAGCTCCGCTAGTGCGCTGGGTCGTCGTGGTTCCTGTGAAGCCCGCCGCCGCGGGCAAGACGCGGCTGGCCGGGGCGCTGTCCGACGCCGCCCGCGAGCGGCTGGTCCGCGCGATGGCGCTCGACACGGTCGCCGCTGCTGCTGCCGCCGAGGGCGTCGAGAGGGTGGTCGTCGTGACCGCCGACGCGGCGTTGCGCACGCTGCTCGCGGCGTCCGTCGAGCTGGTCGACGACCCCGACGGCGGCCTCAACACCGCCGTGCGCGCGGGGATCGACCGGGCCGCGGTGCTCGACCCGGAGGCGGGCGTCGCGGCCCTGCTCGGCGACCTGCCCGCGCTGCGGCCCGCCGACCTGGCGGACGCCCTGAGCATGGCGGGGGCCCACGACAAGGCCGTGGTCGCCGACGCCGGCGGGACCGGGACGACCCTCCTGGCGGCCCTGCCCGGGGTCGTGCTCGAGCCTCGGTTCGGCGCAGGCTCCGCCGCCGCGCACGAGCGGGCCGGGCACGTCCGGCTGACGGTTCCCGCCACCTCGACCGTGCGGCGGGACGTCGACGTGCCGGACGACCTGGTCGAGGTCGAGCGGCTCGGCGTCGGGCCCGCGACGCGCGCGGTGCTGGGCCTCGATCGAGACCCGGTGGGTTAGCGTCAGCGCGTGCTCCTGTACCGCTGTCCCCGCTGTGCGAGCGTCGCCTTCGTCGAGACCACCGCGTGCGACGCGTGCGGGCTGGAGATGGGCTTCCACCCGCCGACGCTGACCATGCGGCCGGCGCCGGCGCAGGGCACCGACGTCGACGGCACGTGGTGGTTCCCGTGCACCAACCGCG
The DNA here is from genome assembly GCF_056403775.1 of Cellulomonas sp. P2_F12. Lineage (NCBI taxonomy): Bacteria > Bacillati > Actinomycetota > Actinomycetes > Micrococcales > Cellulomonadaceae > Cellulomonas > Cellulomonas sp. P2_F12. Next base: position 278,280 of record NZ_JBFUEV010000003.1, read on the forward strand.
GGTGGGGGTGCAACTGGCTCGCGGCGGCCGACTCGGGGGCCGGTCGTTGCCTCGCCTGCCGGTTGATCCGCACCCGGCCGGACAACGCCGACACCCTGGCGCTGGAGAAGCTCGCCACGACCTCGGGCGACGAGCGCCGGCTGCTCGTGCAGCTGGCCGACCTCGGGCTGCCGATCACGCCCTGGTACGAGAAGCAGGGCGGCCTCGGCTTCGACCTGCTCTCGTCACGGTCCGACGGGGCGAGCGTGCGGATCGGGCACGCCAACGGGATCGTCACCATCGACCTCGCGGAGTCGCTCGACGCGCACCGGGAGGCCCTGCGGGTCCGGCTGGGCGAGCCGTACCGCACGATGCTCGGCCACTTCCGGCACGAGGTCGGGCACTACTACGAGTGGATCCTGGTCGAGCAGACGGGCTGGATCGACGAGTGCCGCACGGTGTTCGGCGACGAGCGCGCGTCGTACCGCGACGCCATCGCCCGCCACTACCGCACGGGCGCGCCGCGGGACTGGGCCGAGAGCTTCATCTCCGAGTACGCGACGATGCACCCGTGGGAGGACTTCGCGGAGTGCTTCGCCCACTACCTGCACCTGACGAGCACCCTGCAGACGGCGGCCGCGGGCGGGCTCACGCTCCAGGTCGAGGGCGTCCCGCAGATGGCCGACGGCGAGGTGCGTCCGCGGACCGGCTACGCCGCCGCGACGATGGACGAGATCCTCACCGACTGGCTGCCGGTCGCCACGTTCCTCAACCGGGTCAACCGCGCGATGGGCAAGAGCGACCTGTACCCGTTCGTCATCGCGGAGCCGGTGGCCCGCAAGCTCGACTTCGTGCACCGCGTGGTCACGGCGTCCCGCGTGGAGCGCCCGTTCGGCTGACGCCCGTCAGGGGAGCCGGTCGACCAGGGCGAGGGCGTCGGCCGCGATGCGCGCGGTCGTCGGGATGTCGCGCATGAGCGTGTCCACCGCGGCTGCGGCCCAGCCGCCCTCGCGCAGCGTCGCGACGGCGTCCGCGTCGACGGTGTCCACCAGCCACGCGTCCAGCACCCCGGCGGGGCGCCGGCCGTAGTGCTCGGCCACGGCGAGCGCCGTCGTCTCCACGCCGATCGCGGCCAGGCAGGCGTCGGCCATGCCCCGCACGGGCGCGCCGCCGATCACGGGGCTGATCCCGACGACCGGCGCGGACGTGGTGCGCACGGCGTCACGGATGCCGGGGATCGCGAGGATCGTGCCGACGGACACCACCGGGTTGGACGGCGGGACGACGAGCACGTCGGCGCCGGCGATCGCCGCCAGGACGCCCGGTGCGGGGTCCGCCGTCCAGAGGTTGGTCTGCACGAACCGGCGGGCGGGCAGGGCGGCGCGGTGCCGGACCCACCACTCCTCGAAGTGCATCGTCGTGCCGTCGTCGACGACGACCTGCGTCTCCACCTCGTCGTCGGTCATCGGCAGGAGCGTGACGCCCGGCTCCCAGCGCTCCGCCAACCGCGCCGTGACCTGCGACAACGGCAGCCCCGAACGCAGAAGCTCGGTGCGGGCCAGGTGGGTGGCCAGGTCGAGGTCGCCCAGCGTGAACCACTCCCAGCCGAGCCCGTACGCCTGCAGGTCGTCGCTGACCCGACGGGTCTCGTCGCGGCGCCCCCAGCCCTGGTCCTCGTGCACGGCGCCGCCGAGCGTGTACATCAGCGTGTCGAGGTCGGGGCAGACGCGGACGCCGTGCAGCCACATGTCGTCGCCGGTGTTGGCGACGACCGTGATGTCCGCGTCGGGCACCAGGGCCCGCAGGCCGCGGGTGAAGCGCGCACCGCCGACCCCGCCGGACAGGACCGTGATCTTCATGCAGGCCTCCTGGGATCGGGGGACGTCTCGTGGAACGCGATCACGGGGCGACCCGTGCGGGGGTGCTCGAGGACGTCGGCCTCGACGCCGTAGACCTCCCGCAGGAGGTCGGGCACGAGGACGTCGCGCGGGTGGCCGGCTGCCGCGAGGTGGCCGTCGGCCAGCACGAGCACGTGCTCGCAGAACGCGGCGGCGAGGTTGAGGTCGTGCAGGGCCGCGATGGTGGTGGTGCCCAGGTCCCGGACGAACGCCAGCAGGCTCAGCTGGGCGCTGACGTCGAGGTGGTTGGTCGGCTCGTCGAGGAGCAGCAGGTCGGGCTCCTGCGCGAGGGCGCGGGCGATGTGCACGCGCTGCCGCTCGCCGCCGGACAGGGAGGACCAGGGGCGGTCGGCCAGGTGGTCGGCCTGCGCGCTGACCAGCGCGCGGTCGATCGCGGCGTCGTCCGGGTCGCTGCCCCACAGGCTCCGGTAGGGGATGCGGCCCAGCGAGACGACCTCGCGGACCGTGAGGGGGACCGTGCTCGACGACTCCTGCTCGAGCAGGGCGATGCGTTGCGCGCGGCCCTTGCGCGGCAGCTCGTGGACCGGCGTGGCGTGGTCGACCAGGACCCCGCCCCGCTCGGGCGGGAGCAGCCCGGCGATGAGCCGCAGCAGGGTCGTCTTGCCCGCGCCGTTGGGGCCGAGCAGCCCGGTCAGGTGGCCCGCGGGTGGGGTGGCGTCGATGCCGTCGACCACCCAGCGGCCGCCCAGGCGGGTGCCGACGCCGTCGAGGGTCAGCTCCATGCCATCCCCTTCCCGCGGCGCAGCAGGTACGCGAAGACGGGGACCCCGATGAGGGCCGTGACGATGCCGACGGGCAGCTCCCGCGGGTCGAACAGCGTGCGCGCGAGGGTGTCCGCCCAGATCAGGAACACCGCGCCGCTGAGCGCCGCCACGGGCAGCAGCCTGCGGTGCGCCGGACCGGTGAGCGACGAGACCGCATGGGGGAGGATCAGGCCGACGAAGCCGATGGCCCCGCTCACCGCGACCATCGCGCCCGTCAGCAGCGCGACGACCGTCATCAGGGTCCAGCGGGTGCGGTCGACGTCGATGCCGAGCGCCCCGGCCGACGTGTCACCGAACGCGAACGCGTCGAGCCGGGTGGCGGCCCCCAGCAGGACGACGCCGGTGACGACGACCGCGGACCCGGCGATGGCGACGGACGACCACGTGGAGCCCGCCAGCGACCCGAGGAGCCAGTTGAGGATCTCGCGGTAGGAGTCGCCCGTGGCGGTCCAGAAGATGACGAAGCTGGTGCCGGCCGCGAACAGCTGCGACACGGCCAGGCCCGCCAGGACCGCCCGGCCAGGTGCGAGCGTGCCGCCGGTGCGGGCCAGCGCCAGGGTGGCGACGAGGGCCACCAGCGCACCCGCGAAGGCCGCGACCGGGAGCAGCAGGCTCACGCCCACCACCAGCACCGCAACGGCGCCCAGCGACGCGCCCGACGACAGCCCGAGCAGGTACGGGTCGGCCAGCGGGTTGCGGGTCAGGCTCTGCATCACCGCGCCGGCGATCGCGAGCCCGGCTCCGACCGCCGCCGCCGTCAGCACGCGGGGCAGGCGCAGGTCCCAGACGATCGCGTCGTGCAGGCGCGGCACCGGGCCGACCGGGAGGCCCAGGTGCCCGCCGATGCTCCGCGCGACCTCCGAGACGCTCAGGTCCGCCGGTCCGATGGTCACCGCCACCAGGATCGTCAGGACCAGCGCTGCGAGCCCGGCGGCGACCAGCAGCGCGAGCGGTGTCCGGGCTCTCACCCCAGCGCGGCGAGCTGGTCGTCGAGGGACTTCACGGCGTCGGCGTTCCGCACGCCCGCCTCGGACGCCGGGAACGGGATGGTGAGGTACCGGTGCTCCTTGACCGCCGTGAGCTGGTTGGTCGCCGGGTTGGCCTCGAGCATCTCGATCTTCTTCGCGGCCGTGTTCCAGCTGGCGTCCACCAGCACGATCACGCTCGGGTCCGCCGCGACGATCTGCTCCCAGCCGGCCGACGTCCAGGTGTCGTGCACGTCGGCGAAGATGTTGGTCAGCCCCGCGGCGTCCATCATCATCTGCGGCGCGCCGATGCCCGCGCCGACGTACGGGGTGTCGGAGCCCGAGCTGTACCAGAGTGCGGTCGTCTTCTCGGTCGGCTTCGTCACGGCCGCGAGCGTCGCCTTCTGCTCCGCGATGAGCTCCTCCGCGCGGTCCTGCACCCCGAAGATGCTCGCCACCTCGCGGATCTCGTCGTCGACCTTGTCGAAGGTCAGCGGGTCGGGCATGTAGTCCGGCTCCTTGCACGCGGCGGGGGAGACGTAGCTGGCGATCCCGAGGTTCGCCAGGGTGCTGCGGTCGCCGACGCCGTCGGCCGAGAAGTTCGACTCCCAGCCGCCGTAGACGAAGTCCGGCTCCAGCGCGAGCAGCGCCTCCTGGCCGGGCACCTTGTCCGAGACGACGGGGATCGAGTCGTAGGCCGCAGCCTGGTCGTCCGGCACCGGGCCGTCGGCGAACGCGGTGCCGATCATCACGTCCTGCAGCCCGAGCGCCAGCAGCATCTCGGTCGCCGTCGACTTGATGGTGACGACCTTCGTCGGCGGCGCGTCGATGGTGACCGGCGTGCCGCAGTTGTCGAGGGAGACCGGCGCGAACGTGGCGCTCGGCGTGCTGGTCGGCGCGGTCCCGGACGTGCTCTGCGCCGCCGAGCAGCCGGCGAGCGCGAGGGTCGCCGCGGCGGCGACGACGAGGATGCGGGTTCTGGGCATGAGGGGTGCGGGCTCCGGGGTGCTCGTTCGCCAGGCGCGCGGCGGTGCATCGCTCGCGCGGGGGTGGGGTGCACGTCGCACCTCCGGAGGGCCGCCCACGACCGGGCGGCGCGACCCGGCCAGATCCGGTCGGGTTCCGCGCACAGAGTAGGCCTGGGGGGTGGCCACTCGGCAAGCGGAGCCGCTGGTCAGTGGCGGATCTCTCGCTCAGGGGGCCGCGGCCAGGGCGAGGGCGCGGGCGACGTCGTCGACCTCCGCGCCGAGCAGGCCGACCGTGACGCGGACGTGGTCGCCCGCACCGCTCGTGCCGTCGGCGCAGAACGGGGCGCCCGGCGCGACGCGGATCCCGGCCGCCTCGAGCCGGACGAGGGCCGTGCGCTCGTCGTGCACGGGCAGCCACAGGTTGATGCCGTCGCCGGGCTCGAGCGCGATGTCGTGGGTGGCCAGGGCCTCGCGCAGGGCCCGGCGGCGCGCGAAGTACACGCGCCGGGCGTGGGCGACGGCCTCGATGGCCCCGCCGTCGGTCAGCAGGTCCACCAGGACGTGCTGCAGGAGCCGGCTGGTCCAGCCCGGGCCGAGCATCCGCCGGGCCACGAGGCCGTCGAGGACGGTGGCCGGTCCCCCCACGGCGGCGATGCGCAGGTCAGGCCCGTGCGACTTCGAGTAGGAGCGGACGTGCACGACGCGGTCGGGCAGGAACGCCCCGAGGCTCACGTCCCGGGCGGACGCGATCTCGCCGGAGTGGTCGTCCTCGACGACCAGCGCGTCGTGCCGGCGCAGGACGTGCGCCAGCTCCCGCGCCCTGGTCGCCGTCGTGCTCACGCCCGTGGGGTTGTGCGCGCGCGGCTGCAGCACCACGACGCCGGCCCCGCCGTCGAGCGCCCGCTCCAGGTCGTCGGGCCGCATGCCCTGCCGGTCCAGCGTGACAGGCACCCTCTCGAGCCCCAGCTGGTCCAGGAGGTCGAACAGCGGCGGGAAGCCGGGGTCCTCGACGGCCACGCGCGAGCCGTAGACCGCCACCCGCTCCAGGACGCGGCTGATCGCGTCGAGCGCCCCGTCGACCACCGTGATCCGCTGCGCCGCGAACGGCCACGACTCGCGCAGGAGGACCTCGAGCGCGGGCACGACGGGGGCGGCCAGGTAGGCGCCCGTGTCCGCGGCGGGGCGCTGCAGCGCGACGCGGGCGAGGGCGGGGCCGATCAGGGGCAGGAGCTCGGGGTCCGGGGTGCCGGTCGAGAGGTCGACCCGCGCCGGGGCGCCGCCGGCGAGGTCGCGGTAACGCGGCGGCAACCAGCTCGCCGGCGGGGGGAGCACGACCGTGCCGGCGCGACCGCGGGAGATGACGATGCCGACGGCCGCCAGCGCCTGCCAGGCACCGCTGACGGTCGCGGGGCTGACGCCGAGCTCGGCGGCGAGCGTGCGGACGGTGGGCAGGCGGTCGCCCGGCCGCAGGTCACCGCCACGCACGAGGCGGGCCACGGTCGCGGCGATGCCGCGGGGGCTGCGGTCGTCGACGTGGGCGGCGAGGTCCATGCGGGTCAGGATGCCTGCCACGGGGGCCGGGTCCGAGGCGGTCCGGCGTGGCGCCCGCGTGCGGGACGAAGTGTTTACGCGGCGGTCATCGATGTTCGCGTCCAGGAAACGGGGAGTAACGCCGCAGAAATGTTCAACCCCGACAGTCACATTCCAGGCTACGGTGCCAAGAACGGGCACTCAGGCGCCGCGTGGGCTCCGAGGCCGGTCGAGGACAGAGAAGCGGAGGAGCCCTATGACCGTCGTACGCGTCGCGTTCACCCAGGCCACCTGGACGGGCGACAAGGAGTCGATGACCGCGCTCCACGAGGCCTGGACCCGGGAGGCCGCCTCGCAGGGTGCCCAGATCATCGCGTTCCAGGAGCTCTTCTACGGCCCGTACTTCGGGATCACGCAGGACACCGCGTACTACGACTACGCGGAGTCCGTGCCCGGCCCGACGACGGAGCGCTTCTCGGCGCTGGCCAGGGAGCTCGGCATCGTCATCGTGCTCCCGGTCTACGAGGAGGAGCAGCCGGGCGTCCTGTACAACACGGCGGCGGTCATCGACGCGGACGGCAGCTACCTGGGCAAGTACCGCAAGCACCACATCCCGAACCTGCCCAAGTTCTGGGAGAAGTTCTACTTCCGGCCGGGCAACCTCGGGTACCCGGTGTTCGAGACCGCGGTCGGCAAGATCGGCGTGAACATCTGCTACGACCGGCACTTCCCGGAGGGCTGGCGCGTGCTGGCCCTCAACGGCGCCGAGATCGTCTTCAACCCGAACGCCACGGCCCCCGGCATCTCCAACAAGCTGTGGGAGATCGAGCAGCCGGCCGCGGCGGTGGCCAACGGCTACTTCGTCGTCGCCAACAACCGCGTGGGGCTCGAGGACAACGAGTACGGCGACGAGGCCGTCAACTTCTACGGCTCGTCGTACGCGGTCGGCCCCGACGGCAACTACGTCGGCGAGGTCGGCTCGTCGAGCGAGAACCAGCTGCTGATCCGCGACCTCGACCTCGACCAGGTGCGGATCGTGCGGGAGCGGTGGCAGTTCTTCCGCGACCGCCGGCCCGAGGCCTACGGCCCGATCGTGGCTCCGTGAGCGGGGAGGGACACCGATGAAGACCCTGATCTCCGGCGGCACCCTGGTCAGCGCGACCGGGCGGACGGCCGCGGACGTGCTCATCGACGGCGAGACGGTCGCCGCCGTGCTCAGCCCCGGCTCGACGCTGCTCGGCTTCGACCTCGCCGCGAACGTCGACCAGGTCATCGACGCGAGCGGCAAGTACGTGATCCCGGGCGGCATCGACGCACACACGCACATGGAGCTGCCGTTCGGCGGCACCAACGCCTCGGACACGTTCGAGACGGGCACCCGGGCAGCGGCCTGGGGCGGGACGACCACGATCATCGACTTCGCCGTGCAGCGCACGGGGGAGCGGGTCATGGACGGGCTGGGCGCCTGGCACGAGAAGGCCGCCGGCAACTGCGCGATCGACTACGGCTTCCACCAGATCATCGGCGGCGTCGACGAGGACTCGCTCAAGGCGATGGAGGGCCTGGTCGCCGAGGGCATCACCAGCTACAAGCTCTTCATGGCGTACCCGGGGGTCTTCTACTCCGACGACGCCCAGATCCTGCGCGCGATGCAGAAGGCGGCCGACCTCGGGCTGCTGACGATGATGCACGCGGAGAACGGGCCGGCCATCGACGTGCTGGCCGCGCAGCTGGTCGCCCAGGGCAAGACCGACCCGTACTACCACGGCATCGCGCGCGCCTGGCAGCTCGAGGAGGAGGCCACGCACCGCGCGATCATGCTGGCCGACGTCACGGGAGCCCCGCTGTACGTGGTGCACGTGAGCGCCAAGCAGGCCGTGGCGCAGCTGGCGTGGGCGCGCGACGCCGGCAAGAACGTGTTCGGCGAGACGTGTCCGCAGTACCTGTACCTGAGCCTCGAGGAGCAGCTGGGAGCACCAGGCTTCGAGGGCGCCAAGTGGGTGTGCTCCACGCCCCTGCGCTCGCGGGCCGATGGTCACCAGGAGCACATGTGGCAGGCGTTGCGGACCAACGACCTGCAGATGGTCAGCACCGACCACTGCCCCTTCTGCATGAAGGGCCAGAAGGACCTGGGGGTCGGTGACTTCCGGGCCATCCCGAACGGGATCGGCTCGATCGAGCACCGCATGGACCTCATGTACCAGGGGGTCGTGACGGGCCAGATCACCCTGGAGCGCTGGGTCGAGCTCACGTCGACCACGCCCGCGCGGATGTTCGGGCTCTACGGGAAGAAGGGCGTCGTGGCGCCGGGGGCCGACGCCGACGTCGTGGTCTACGACCCCGCGGGGCACACGTCGATCGGCGTGGGCAAGACGCACCACATGAACATGGACCACTCCGCGTGGGAGGGCTACGAGATCGACGGGCACGTCGACGTCGTCCTGTCGCGGGGGTCCGTCGTCGTGGACGAGACCGGCTACCGCGGGCGCGCCGGGCACGGGCAGTACGTGCCGCGCGGCCTGTCCCAGTACCTCCTGTAGATCGGACCCATACATGGACTTCGGCGTCGTCCTGCAGACGAACCCGCCCGCCTCCCGGACGGTGGAGCTCGCCCGCCTGGCCGAGACCCACGGGTTCAGCCACGTCTGGACCTTCGACTCGCACCTGCTGTGGCAGGAGCCGTTCGTCATCTACTCGGCGATCCTCGCGGCCACCCGCAAGGTCATGGTCGGCCCCATGGTGACCAACCCCGCGACGCGGGACTGGACGGTCATCGCGTCGCTGTTCGCCACGCTCAATGAGATGTACGGCAACCGGACCATCTGCGGCATCGGTCGCGGCGACTCGGCGGTGCGCACCCTGCACGGGAAGCCGTCGAACCTGGCGACCCTGCGTGAGGCCGTGCACGTGATCCGCGAGCTCGCCAACGACCGGGCCGTGGAGATCAACGGCGCGAAGGTGCAGTTCCCGTGGTCGCGGGGGTCGGCGCTCGACATCTGGGTGGCGGCCTACGGACCGCTGGCGCTCAAGCTCACCGGCGAGGTCGGCGACGGGTTCATCCTGCAGCTCGCGGACCCCGACATCGCGGCGTGGACCATCAAGGTGGTGCGGGACGCCGCGGAGCAGGCCGGCCGGGATCCCGACGCGGTGAAGTTCTGCGTCGCAGCGCCGATGTACATCGGGGACGACTCGCCCGACAGCAGAGCGCACATGCGCGAGCAGTGCCGCTGGTTCGGCGGGATGGTCGGCAACCACGTGGCCGACATCGTCGCCCGCTACGGCGCCGACTCGTCCGTGCCGAAGGCCCTCACCGACTACATCGCGGGGCGGCAGGGCTACGACTACAACGAGCACGGCCGCGCCGGCAACACGCACGCCGCGTTCGTGCCGGACGAGATCGTCGAGCGCTTCTGCATCCTCGGCGGCGCGAGCGAGCACGTCGAGCGCCTCGAGGCCCTGCGCGAGCTCGGCGTCACGCAGTTCGCCGGCTACCTCCAGCACGACAACAAGGAGGAGACGATGCGCGTGTACGGCGAGCACGTCATCCCCGCGCTGGCGACACCGGTCGTGGCCACCGCATGACCGATCTCGCGACGACCCTGGCCCCTCCGCAGACCGCCCCCGTCCCGGTCCCCGGCCGGTCCGGGCGCCGGAACCCGGGGCGCCAGGTCCTCGTCGGCGTGCTCGCCGTCGTGCTGCTGGCGGTGCTGTGGGAGCTGGTCAAGGTCGTCGTCCCCGACACGGGCGGCCACGTCGGCGGGGCGAGCCTGCTGCCGCGGACCGACGACGTCGCGATGCCGCACGTCTGGGAGATCGTGCAGCGGGTGCTGCAGCCCGAGACCTCCGCCACGGGCTCGCCCACGGTCCTGAGCGCGATGTTCGCCGCGTGCTGGTTCACGTTGCGGGTCGCGCTCGCCGGCTGGCTGCTGGGGTCGGTCGGCGGCCTGCTGCTCGCTGCGCTGATGCAGCGCTCGCCCCTCGCCGAGTCCGCGCTCGTGCCGTGGGTCGTCCTGAGCCAGACCGTGCCGCTCATCGCGCTCGCGCCGCTGGTGGTCGGTTGGGGCGGGCGGATCCACCTCGGCGGGCTCGAGTGGCAGCGCTGGATGTCGGTGGCGCTGATCGCGAGCTACCTGGCGTTCTTCCCGGTGACCATCGGCGCCCTGCGGGGGTTCCAGTCGCCTCCGGCCGCGCAGGTCGAGCTCTACAGGTCCCTCGCGGCCGGCTGGACCCGCACCCTGGTCTCCCTACGGCTGCCCGCGAGCGTCCCGTACCTCCTGCCTGCGCTGCGGCTCGGGGCGGCCACCGCGGTGGTCGGCGCGATCGTGGCCGAGGTGTCGACGGGCACCAAGGGCGGCATCGGGCGGCTGATCATCGGCTACGCCCAGTCCGCCAGCGGCGACCCCTCCAAACCGTGGGCCGCGATCATCGCGGCCGCTCTGCTGGGCCTGCTCGCCGCGGGTCTGGTGTCGCTGCTCGGGCTCGGCCTGGGCCGCTTCCGCTACGGGGAGGTCCGATGAACAGGGAGCGCGCCGGCGTCGTGAACTCCGTGGAAGCCCGGGGCGTCGGGAAGGTCTTCACGTCCCGGTCGGGCGAGGTGGTTGCGCTCGACGGCATCGACCTCACGGTCGCGGCGGGGGAGTTCGTCTCGTTGATCGGGCCGTCGGGCTGCGGCAAGTCGACGCTCCTGCGGCTCATCGCGGACCTGGACGTCCCGACGTCCGGGGAGCTCACCGTGTTCGGCAAGACCCCGCAGCAGGCCCGCGAGGCGCAGGACTACGGCATCGCGTTCCAGCAGGCGGGCCTGCTGCCGTGGCGGACGGTCACCGCGAACGTCGAGCTCCCGCTCGAGCTGCACGGGGTGGGCAAGGCGGAGCGGGCGGCGCGCGTGGTCGAGCTGCTGGACCTGGTCGGTCTGAGCGACTTCGCCGGTCACTTCCCGCACCAGCTGTCCGGCGGGATGCAGCAGCGTGTGGCGATCGCGCGGGCGCTGGCCGAGCGGCCGAGCATGCTGCTGATGGACGAGCCGTTCGGGGCGCTCGACGAGATGACGCGCGAGCGGATGCAGACCGAGCTGGTGCGGATCTGCGCCGAGAGCGGTGCGGCGGTCGTGTTCGTCACGCACTCGATCCCGGAGGCGGTGTTCCTCTCGCAGCGCGTCATCGTGATGTCGCCGCGGCCGGGCCGGATCAGCGCGGTCGTCCCGGTGAACCTGGGCGACGAGCGCGGCGAGGGGCTGCGGGAGGACGCCGCGTTCTTCGCCGCCGTCACGGCGGTGCGCGAGGCCCTGCACGGCACCCCGGTCGCCGCCCGCGGGATGGACCAGCGATGACCGGCGCCACCGTCCGCCGCTGGCTGGCCCCCGTGGTCGTCGGCGTGCTGGCGCTGCTGGTCTGGCAGGCGATCGTCGTCGGCGCCGGCCTCAAGCCGTACCTGCTGCCCAGCCCGACGGCCATCGTCGAGCAGCTGCTGCTGGTGATCCCGCTGGTGTGGTCCGCCGCGCTCGCGACGGGCATGAACGTGCTGGTCGGGCTGGTGGTCGGCAGCGTGGCGGCGATCGGCGCGGCCATCGTCGCGGCGCGCAGCCGGATGGCGGACACCCTGCTGTCGCCGACGGCCGCCGCGCTGAGCGTCATGCCGATCGTCGCGCTCGCCCCCGCCCTGAACACGATGTTCGGCACCACGTCGACCACCCCGCGACGCCTCGTCGTCTCCGTCGTCGTGTTCGCGCCCGTCTTCGTCAACACCCTGCGCGGCCTGCGCCAGGTGCAGCCGGTCCACCGCGACCTGCTCAAGGCGTACGCGGCGACCCCCCGGCAGATCACGCGGACGGTGACCATCCCGGGCGCGCTGCCGTACCTGTTCACCGGCCTGCGCATCGCGTCCTCGACCGCCGTGATCGCGGCGATCGTCGCCGAGTACTTCGGCGGGCTGCAGAACGGCCTCGGCTCCCGGATCACGTCGGCGGCGTCGAACAGCGCCTACGCCCGGGCCTGGGCCTTCGTCCTCGGCGCCATCCTGCTGGGGCTCGTGTTCTACCTCGCGACGCTCGCCCTGGAGCGCGGCGTCGCGAGGCGCCAGGGGGGATAGGAACGTCCGCCTGCCACCGGAGCCAGGCCGGCCGATCAACCGCACAGCACAGCCAACGAGAGGATTGACGATGAGACTCACCAGGCGTACTGCGTGGGGCGCGGCCGCGGTCGGCGCTGCCGCCGCGCTCGTCCTGTCGGGATGCAGCTCCGACGACGGCGGGGACGCGGGGAGCGACCCCTCGATGAGCTCGCAGGTGCTCATCCCCGTCAAGCTCCAGCTGCAGTGGTTCACCCAGGCCCAGTTCGCGGGCTACTACGCGGCGGTGGACCAGGGCTACTACGTCGACGAGGGCCTCGACGTGCAGATCGTCGAGGGCGGCACGGACATCGTGCCGCAGTCGGTGCTGGCCGACGGCTCGGTCGACTACGCGATCGCGTGGGTGCCCAAGGCGCTGGCGTCGCGCGAGCAGGGCGCGGGCATCACCGACGTCGCGCAGATCTTCCAGAAGTCCGGGACGCTGCAGGTCGCGTTCAAGGACAAGGGCATCACCAGTGCGGCCGACCTGGCGGGCAAGAAGGTGGGCAACTGGGGCTACGGCAACGAGTTCGAGCTGTTCGCGGGCATGACGAAGGCGGGCCTCGACCCGGCCACCGACGTCACGCTGGTCCAGCAGCAGTTCGACATGAACGCGTTCCTGGCCGGGGACATCGACGCGGCGCAGGCCATGACGTACAACGAGTACGCCCAGCTGCTCGAGGCTGAGAACCCCGACACGGGCGAGCTCTACACGGCCGACGACTTCACGGCGGTGAACTGGAACGACGAGGGCACCGCGATGCTCCAGGACGCCATCTGGGCGAACTCCGACAAGCTCGCGAACGACAAGGACTACCAGGACCAGACCGAGAAGTTCATCAAGGCGAGCCTCAAGGGCTGGATCTACGCCCGCGACAACCCGGAGAAGGCGCGGGACATCGTCGTGGCCCAGGGCTCGCAGCTGGGCAACAGCCACCAGCTGTGGCAGACGAACGAGATCAACAAGCTGATCTGGCCCTCGCCGGACGGCATCGGCATGATCGACGAGGCCGCCTGGAAGCAGACGGTCGACGTCGCGCTCAAGACGAAGAACGACCAGGGGGCGACGGTCATCACGGCCGAGCCCGACGCCGACGCGTACACCAACGAGTACGTGCAGAAGGCCCTGGCCGAGCTCAAGGACGAGGGCGTCGACGTGTCCGGCGAGGACTTCACGCCGATCGACGTCACACTCGAGGCCGGCGGCAAGTGACCTCTCGCGCGCGGGCGTCGACCACGGCGCCCGCGCGCGGGGACGCATCAGAAGGAGAAGCACCATGACCACCGACGACGACGCCACCGCGCTGCGTCTCGACCGCGACCACGTCTTCCACTCGTGGTCGGCGCAGGCCCACCTGAACCCGATGGTGATCGCGGGCGGGCTCGGCTCGACCGTGTGGGACCACAGCGGGCGGCGGTACCTGGACTTCTCCAGCCAGCTGGTCAACACGAACATCGGCCACCAGCACCCCCGCGTGGTCGCCGCGATCCAGGAGCAGGCGGCAACCCTGACGACGGTCGCGCCGGCCACGGCCAACCTCACGCGCGGCCGGGCGGCGCAGAAGGTGCTGAGCCACGCGCCGCAGGGGTTCAGCAGCGTCTTCTTCACCAACGGCGGGGCCGACGCCAACGAGAACGCGATCCGGATGGCCCGCCTGCACACCGGGCGGGACAAGGTCGTGTCCGCGTACCGGTCGTACCACGGCAACACCGGCGCGGCCGTGGTCGCGACGGGGGACTGGCGCCGCGTGCCCAACGAGTACGCCCGCGCGCACGTGCACCACTTCGGGCCGTACCTGTACCGCTCGGAGTTCTGGTCGACCACCCCGGAGCAGGAGAGCGAGCGCGCGCTGCACCACCTCGAGCGCGTGATCCAGGCCGAGGGGCCGACCTCGGTCGCGGCGATCCTGCTGGAGACCATCCCCGGCACGGCCGGCGTGCTGGTGCCGCCGCCGGGCTACCTCGCGGGCGTCCGCGCCATCGCCGACCGGTACGGGATCCTGCTCATCCTCGACGAGGTCATGGCCGGGTTCGGCCGGACGGGACAGTGGTTCGCGTTCGACGGGTTCGACGTGGTCCCGGACCTCATCACCTTCGCGAAGGGCGTCAACTCCGGGTACGTCCCGGCGGGCGGCGTCATCCTCAGCGACGCGATCGAGGCGACGTTCGAGGACCGTGTGTTCCCCGGCGGCCTCACCTACTCGGGCCACCCGCTGGCCATGAGCTCGATCGTCGCGACCCTGGACGCGATGGCGGACGAGGGCATCGTCGAGCACGCCGCCGCCATCGGCCGTGACGTGCTCGGCCCGGGCCTGGCGGAGCTGGCCGAGAAGAACCCGCTGGTGGGAGAGGTGCGCGGGCTCGGCGTGTTCTGGGCGGTGGAGCTGGTCAAGGACCAGGCGACCCGCGAGCCGGTCGATGCCGCGCTGATGGGCCGGGTCAAGGCCGGCGCGCTCGCCCGCGGGCTGCTCCCGTTCCTGGCCGACAACCGCGTGCACGTCGTCCCGCCGTGCGTGGTCACGGCCGACGAGGCTGCCACCGGTCTCGGACTGCTGACCGAGGTCCTGGCCGAGGTCGCCTAGCCTTCTGCGTAGTCCCACCCACCCCTTGGAGTTCCGCATGAGCACACGCACGCCCCGACGCGCCCTGGTCACGGGTGCCTCCTCCGGCATCGGCGCGGCGACCGTCCGTCGCCTGCGCGCGGAGGGCTGGGACGTCGTCGCGACCGCCCGCCGCGCGGACCGGCTCGCCGCGCTGGCCCAGGAGACGGGCGCGCAGACCGTCGTCGCCGACGTCACGGACGACGCCGACGTGGCGCGCCTCGCCGAGCAGGTCGCCGCGGGCGGCCCCCTCGACGCGCTGGTCAACAACGCGGGCGGCGCCTTCGGGCTCGACCCCGTCGAGTCGGCGGACCTCGATCACTGGCGCCAGATGTACGAGCTCAACGTGATCGGGACGCTGCGGGTCACCCAGGCGCTGCTCCCGCAGCTGCGCGAGGGCGACGGCGGCGACATCGTCGTCGTGACGTCCACGGCCGCGCACGGCACGTACGAGGGGGGCGCCGGGTACGTGGGCGCCAAGCACGCGGAGCGCATGCTCGCGACGACGCTGCGCTGGGAGATCCTGGGCGAGCCCATCCGGATCATCGAGATCGCGCCCGGGGCCGTGGCCACCGAGGAGTTCTCGATGGTCCGGTTCGACGGGGACAGCGAGCGGGCCGCGGCCGTGTACGCGGGCTACGAGCCGCTCGTCGCGGACGACATCGCCGACGCCATCGCGTGGTCGCTGAGCCGGCCCGCGCACGTCAACATCGACCTGCTGGTCGTCCGTCCGCGCGCGCAGGCGAGCAACAACAAGATCGTGCGCACCGGAGCCTGACCGTCCCGAGGGTCGGATCGATCGGGCAACTGTCGGACCCCGTCCGTAGTGTGGAGGCGTGCCTTCTGCTCCACCCGCCGGTCCCGCACGTCCCGAGTCGACCACCCGCGTGCTCCTGCGCCTGCGCCACTGGGCGCGCCCCGCGCTCCCGCGGATCGCGCTCGGCGGTCTGACGGCCCTCGGCGCGAGCCTGCTGGCGCTCGCGGTGCCGCAGGTCCTGCGCGTGATCGTCAACGGCCCGCTGCTCAGCGAGGGATCGC
This sequence comes from Cellulomonas sp. P2_F12, assembly GCF_056403775.1. Taxonomy (NCBI): domain Bacteria; kingdom Bacillati; phylum Actinomycetota; class Actinomycetes; order Micrococcales; family Cellulomonadaceae; genus Cellulomonas; species Cellulomonas sp. P2_F12. Next base: position 294,148 of record NZ_JBFUEV010000003.1, read on the forward strand.
AGCGCGGGGTCGTCATCGGCGCGCTCGTCGTCCTGGGGCTCGGGGTGCTCGAGGCGTTCCTGGTCTGGTGCCGCCGCGCGCTGATCCTCACGCCGGGCACCACGGTCGAGCGCGACATGCGCACCGACCTGTTCCGCCACCTGCTGGACCTCCCTGTCGAGTTCCACGACCGCTGGTCGGGCGGGCAGCTGCTGTCCCGCGTGATGTCGGACCTCGGCACGATCCGCCGCTGGACGGTGTTCGGGCTCGTGATGCTGCTGGTCAGCGCCACGACGGTCGTGGTCGGCATCGGGCTGATGATCTGGACCAGCTGGGTGCTCGGGCTGGTCTACCTGGTCGGCGCGGTGCCCATGATCTGGCTCGGCTTCCGGTTCCGCGAGGACTACAAGGTGGTCGCGCGGCGGGCCCGTGACCAGGCGGGCGACCTGGCCACGACGGTCGAGGAGTCGGTGCACGGCATCCGCGTGCTCAAGGCGTTCGGCCGGGGCGCCGACGCGCTCGACGACTTCGCGCGGCAGGCCGACGAGCTGCGCACCACCGAGGTGCACAAGGCCAGGACGCTGTCCCGGGTGTCGTTCGCGCTCGGCGCGATCCCGGAGGCGATCCTCGCGGTCTCGCTCGGGTTCGGCGTCGTGCTGACGTCCCGCGGCGAGCTCAGCGTCGGCGCCCTCGTCGCGTTCTTCGCCACCGCGGCCGTGGTGAACAACCCCGTCGAGCGTCTCGGCATGCTGCTCGCGATGACCCTCGACGCGAAGGCCGCGACGGACCGGTACCTGCAGGTCATGGACACGGGGTCGACCGTCCGGGACCCCGCGGAGCCGGCGGCGCTGCCCACGGCCGACCCGGCGGGCTCGCGCGTCGAGCTGCGGGGCGTCCACTTCGGGCACCCGCGCGGCGTCGACGCCGAGGGCCACCCGCGCGGCGGCTCCGACATCCTCGCGGGCATCGACCTCGTGCTGGAGCCGGGCGAGACCATGGCGCTGGTCGGGCTGACCGGCAGCGGCAAGACGACCCTGCTCCAGCTGGTCCCCAGGCTCTACGACGTGACCGCGGGCAGCGTGCGGATCGACGGCGTCGACGTCCGGGACCTCACGCGCGCGGACCTGCGGGCGGCGGTCTCGGTCGCGTTCGAGGACCCGATCCTGTTCTCCGCGTCGGTGCGGGAGAACGTGCTGCTCGGCACCGACCTCACCGGGACCGAGGCCCACGACCTGGTCACCGAGGCGCTCGACGTCGCCCGCGCGGGCTTCGCGTACGGGCTTCCGGACGGCCTCGACACCGTGATCGGCGAGGAGGGGCTCAGCCTCTCGGGCGGCCAGCGGCAGCGCGTCGCCCTGGCCCGCGCCATCGCCGTCCGACCCCGCGTGCTGCTGCTGGACGATCCACTCTCGGCGCTCGACGTCACCACGGAGGCCGCGGTCACGGCCCGGCTCCGGGACATGCTCACGGGCACCACGACCCTCGTCGTCGCGCACCGGCCGTCCACGGTCGCCCTGGCCGACCGGGTGGCGGTGCTCGAGGACGGGCGGATCACGGGGGTCGGCCGGCACGCCGACCTGCTGACCACCCACCCGCACTACCGGTACGTGCTCACGGCGCTGTCGGCGCTCGACGACGTGGACCACCTCGAGGAGGTGAGCCGGTGAGCGTCCTGACCTCGGAGGCCTTCGGGGACGAGGCCACGAAGGCCGAGTCGCGGCGGATCCGCCGACGTTCGCTCGGGCTGCTCGGCACGCTGCTGCGGCCCGTCGCGGGTCCGGCGTGGTGGACGGCCGCGCTCGTGGTGGGCTCGCAGCTCGCCGCGGTCGCCGGCCCGGCGCTCGTCGCGTACGGCATCGACAAGGCCCTGCCGGCCCTCACCGCGGGCGACGCCCGTCCGATCACGCTGGCGACCCTCGGGTATCTCGCGGCGGCGCTGCTCGGCGGCGTGCTCACCGCGGCGACCGTGCGGGCGTCCGCGCGCGTGAGCCAGACGATGCTGCTGGACCTGCGGCGCCGGGTGTTCCGGCACACGCAGCGGCTCAGCCTCGAGTTCCACGAGAAGTACACGTCGGGCCGGATCATCTCGCGGCAGACCTCCGACCTCGACGCGCTGCGCGAGCTGTTGGACGGCGGCGTCACCAACCTGGCGTCGAGCGTGCTCGCCATGGTGTTCACCGCGGTCTCGCTCGTGCTGCTCGACTGGCGCAGCGGCCTGGTGCTGCTCATCGCGGTGATCCCCGGCGTGGTGCTCACCCGGTGGTTCCAGGTGCGGTCGCAGGTCCAGTACCGCAGGCAGCGGACCGCCGCGGCACGGCTCATCGTGCGGTTCGTCGAGACGATGACCGGCATCCGCGCCGTCCAGGCGTTCCGCCGTGAGCCGCAGGTCGAGGAGGTCTACGGCGGGCTGTCGGAGGACTACCGGGAGACCAACGCCGCGGGGATCCGCCTGAACGGCGTCTTCGACACCGGGCTCACGCTCATCGGCAACGTCACGGTCGCCGCGGTGCTGCTGGTCGGCGGCCTGCGCGCGCTCGACGGCGGCCTCGAGGTCGGCGTGCTCGTCGCGGCGGTGCTGTACGCGCGACGGTTCTTCAACCCGCTGCAGCAGATCGGCATGTTCTACAACTCCTTCCAGTCGGCCACCGCGGCGCTGGAGAAGGTCGCGTCGCTGCTGGCCGAGGAGCCGACGGTCCCGGACCCGCAGCACCCGTCGGCCCTCGCGCACGCCCGCGGAGACGTCCGGTTCGACGACGTCGAGTTCGGCTACGGCACGGGGCCGACGGTCCTCCCGCACGTCGACCTGCACATCCCGGCCGGCCAGTCGCTCGCGCTCGTCGGGGAGACGGGGGCCGGCAAGTCCACCATTGCCAAGCTGCTCGCCCGGTTCTACGACGTGCGTGGCGGCGCCGTGCGGCTCGACGGGCTCGACCTGCGCGAGATCGATCCGGTCGACCTGCGGCGGGCGGTCGTCATGGTGACCCAGGAGGCGTACCTCTTCTCGGGCTCGGTCGGCGCCAACATCGCCCTCGGCAAGCCGGACGCCACGCCGGCGGAGATCGAGGCGGCCGCGCGCGCGGTCGGCGTGCACGACCTGATCGCGTCGATGCCCGACGGCTACGCCACCGAGGTGGACAAGCGCGGGGTGCGGCTCTCGGCCGGCCAGCGTCAGCTCGTCTCGTTCGCCCGCGCGTTCCTGGCGGACCCGGCCCTGCTGATCCTCGACGAGGCGACCAGCTCGCTCGACGTCCCGGGGGAGGCCCTCGTGCAGCTGGGGCTGCAGACCCTGCTGGCCGATCGCACCTCGGTCGTCATCGCCCACCGGCTCTCCACGGTCATGGGCTCGGACCGGGTTCTGGTGATCGAGGGCGGCCGGATCGTCGAGGACGGCACTCCGGACGGGCTGGTCGCGGCGGGCGGCCACTTCGCGGAGCTGCACGCCGACTGGCAGCGGTCGATCCGCAGCACCACCTGACGTCTACCCCTCAGAGGTGCCGCGCCGCGTACTCGTGCAACGCGTCGCGGACGAACGTCGCGCCCTGCTCGCCGCCGTAGCTCGCGGCGAACCGCGGGTCGGCGACGTACATCTCGGCGAGGCCCACGATGTACTCCTTCACGGGGGTCGACCCGTGCCCGGGCGTACCAGGGATGCTGCCGAGCCAGGCGACGTGCCGCCGGGCCAGCTCCTGGGCCTCGTCGGACGCGGGGTCCGCGCCGGCCGACGCGGCGGCGCCCCACTCGGTGGCGAGCCGCGCGGTGGTCGCCTTCCACGCGGCTCGCTCGTCGTCGGTCATGCCACGCCACCAGCCGTCGGACGTCGCGTAGGCGTCGGCGCCCCAGCGGCGCTCCACCTCGTCCTTGTGCTGGGTGTGGTCGAACCCGTCGAACATGTCCTCGGCCATGATCGGCCCTCCGTTCTCTCGTGCGGTGATGGTCCGTTCGACAGAGGCCGCCTGCCGCTCCAGGCGTCGCTGCTCGCTGCGCAGCCAGTCGAGGTGGGCGCGCAGCGCGGCGGTCTCGTCCTGCTCGCTCATCAGCACCCGGCCGATGTCGGGCAGCCCGAGCCCGAGCCGGCGCAGCAGCAGGATCCGCTGCAGCCGGACCAGCGCGTGGTCGTCGTACCAGCGGTACCCGTTGTCGCCGACCCGGCTGGGCTCGAGCAGACCGATCGCGTCGTAGTGCCGCAGCGTCCGGCTCGTGGTGCCCGTCAGGCGGGCGACCTCCTGGATCGATGCCTCCATGCCGTCCACGGTAGGAGTTGACGCAACGTCAAGGTCAAGCCCGGCGAGCGATCCCGTTGCCGACGCGCGCCAGGACCGTGCGCCGGAGCTCCTCGACGGTGTCGACGACGGCGACGGCACCCGCGGCCACGAGCTCGCCCGGCGCCGCGTATCCCCAGGTCACGCCCACGCAGTCGATGCCGTGCGCACCGGCACCGTGCACGTCGTGCTCGCGGTCCCCGACCATCAGCGTGGTCGCGGGCGACGGCGCGTGCGGTTCGGCGGCGAGCGCGCGGGCGATCACGTCCGCCTTAGTGCCGGACTCGTCGAGCGGTGCGCCGAAGATGCCGTCGACCAGCGGGGTGAGCCCGTGGTCCGCGCAGATCGGCACGGCGAACACCTCGGGCTTGGAGGTCGCGACGACGAGCCGGCAGCCTGCCGCGCGCAGGTCGACGAGCAGCTCGGGGACGCCGTCGAACACCGTCGCGTCGTGCATCCCCGTCGCCCCGAAGTCCTCGCGGTACGCGCGGACGAGCTCGCCGACGCGCTCGTCGGGGACGCCGTGCGCGCGGAGGCTGTCGCCGATGGGCGGCCCGACGAACGTGCGCAGCTCCGCGGGCGTCGGGACCGGCAGGCCGCACCGGCGGTACGCGACGGCGATGGACGCCGTGATGCCGGGGATGGAGTCGATGAGCGTGCCGTCGAGGTCGAGCAGGACGAGGGGAGAGGTCACGCGTCGATCATGCCCGGGGGATCGAGCAACCGGCGCCGCCGCTCGTAGGCTGACCGCATGGCGACCACCGAGACCGCACCCGGACAGCAGCTGCCCCAGGAGCGGGAGGTGCTCGACTGGGAGCTCTTCGGCACCGCGGCCCGGGAGCTCGCGCAGACGGTGGTCGACGACGGCTTCGTCCCGGACATCGTCATCGCGGTCGCCCGCGGGGGACTGCCGCCGGGCGGGGCGATCGCGTATGCGCTGGGCACCAAGGCTGTCGGCACGCTGAACGTCGAGTTCTACACGGGCATCGACGAGCGGCTGCCGGACCCCGTGGTCCTGCCGCCGCTGCTGGACACGGACGCGATGCACGGCTTGCGCGCGCTCGTCGTCGACGACGTCGCGGACACCGGCGAGACGCTGGCCCTCGTCCAGAGGCTGATGACCCTGCACTGCGCGGAGGCCCGGACCGCCGTGCTGTACGCCAAGTCCCGGTCGATCATCGAGCCCGACTACGTGTGGCGCCGCACCGACCGCTGGATCACGTTCCCGTGGTCGGCGCTCCCGCCGGTCGTCGCGTCGGCCACCTGACCGCGGCCGTCGGGTCGGACCACCAACGCTGAAGGGCGCCGTGCGGGAGCCATGTACAACGATGTACAGAGTCTCCACAACGTTGTAGATTTCGGATCCGGTGGTCCACCGCGGCACTGCGCACGACGTCGGCGGCCGGTCCCCGTGTCCTGAGTCCGACGTCGCACCAGGAGTTCCGATGGCCCGTCCAGCCCTCCGTGCCGCCCTCACGGGAGCCGCCCTCACCCTCGCGCTCGTCGCCACGAGTGCACCCGCCCAGGCGGACCGCCGCGCCTCCGACCCACCACCGCCGACCTTCCAGGACGTCTCGGTGCACGACCCGTCGGTCGTCGTGGCCGACGGCGACATCTGGGTCTTCGGGAGCCACCTGGCCGCCGCCCGCACCGACGACCTGATGTCGTGGGAGAAGGTCGCCGACGGCGCGAACGCCGACAACCCGCTCTTCGACGACGTCCGCGAGAACCTGCGCGAGACGTTCGAGTGGGCGCAGACCGACACCCTGTGGGCCGCGGACGTCATCCAGCTCCCCGACGGCCGGTTCGCGATGTACTACAACGCGTGCAAGGGCGACTCGCCGCGCTCCGCGATGGGCATCGCCGTCAGCGACGACGTCGACGGCCCCTACGTGGACCAGGGGATCTTCCTGCGCTCGGGCATGTGGGACCTGCCCTCGGAGGACGGCACGACCTACGACGCCCGCGTGCACCCCAACGTCGTCGACCCCGACGCGTTCGTCGACGCGCGCGGCCGCTGGTGGCTCGTGTACGGCTCGTACTCGGGAGGCATCTTCATCCTGCGGCTCGACAAGTCGACCGGGAAGCCCGTGCCCGGCCAGGGCTACGGCACGCACCTCGTGGGCGGCAACCACAGCCGGATCGAGGGCCCGACTGTCATGTACGACGCCTCGACGAGCTACTACTACCTGTTCCTCTCGTTCGGCGGCCTCACCGCCGACGGCGGGTACAACGTCCGGGTCGCACGCTCGAAGAACCCCGACGGCCCGTACCTCGACGCCGCCGGCAACGACATGGCGCAGGTGAAGGCGGACCCGACGCTGCCGCTGTTCGACGACGCGTCGATCGAGCCGTTCGGCACCAAGATCCTCGGCAACCACCTGTTCGCGCGCGAGGTCGGCGACCCGGGCGAGGGCCCGGGCACGGGGTACCTCTCGCCCGGTCACAACTCCTGGTACCGCGACCCGACGACCGGTGAGACGTTCCTCGTCTTCCACTCCCGGTTCCCGGGGACGGGCGAGCAGCACGAGGTCCGTGTGCACCAGATGTGGATGAACGCGCAGGGCTGGCCGGTGCTCGACCCGTACCGGTACGCCGGCGGGGACGACCGGCGCATCGAGCGGCGCGACGTCGCAGGCGCGTACGCGCTGGTCACGCACGACAAGGCGCTCACCGCCGACCAGCGGCGGGCCACGTCCGTCACGCTCGCGTCGGACGGCACGGTCTCCGGCGCGCTCACGGGCCGGTGGTCGCTCGAGGGCGCGGGCCGCGCGAGGCTCGACGTCGGGGGCACCCGCTACGACGGCGTGTTCACGCGCTCCTGGCAACCGGACCTCGCGCGGTGGGTCGTGACGTTCAGCGTCCTGTCCCGCGACGGGGTCACGCTCTGGGGCAGCACCGTCCCGCCGATGTCCGCGCGCCAGGCGGTGGACGCCGTCGTCGCGGACCTCGACCTGGGCGACACCTCGGGTCTCGTCGCCGACCTCGTGCTCCCGACCACGGGCACGCACGGCACGACGATCACCTGGACGAGCTCGGACGAGGCCGCCGTGTCCACGACCGGCGACGTCACGCGTCCCGAGGCCGGCGCGGGCGACGCGCACGTGACGCTCACCGCGCGGGTCACGAACGGCTCGGTCGAGCGCGCGGTCACGATCGAGGTGGTCGTGCTGCAACGGGTCGCGGGCGGACTCGTCGGCTCCTGGTCGTTCGAGGGCGACCTCGCCGACGGGACGGGGGCGCACGCTCCGGCCACGACGACCGGCCCGCGCCTCGACCAGGCCGGCGGCCAGGTCACGTACACCGACGGCGCGCACGGCCAGGCGGTGCACCTCGACGGCGCGTCAGGCGTCCGGCTGCCCGACGGGCTCGTCGCCGGCTCGACGTGGTCGGCCGCGATGTGGCTGCGGCCCGAGGTCCTCACGCAGTTCACGTCCGCGTTCTTCGCCGCGCGCGACGGCAACGCCTGGGTGAGCGTCGTGCCGCGCGGTCACGACGGCGTCGCAGGCTCGACCATGGTCTGGTCGGGCTCGCAGTGGTACGACGCGGGCACCGGCACGCAGATCCCCGTCGGGCAGTGGAGCCACGTCGCACTCACCGTGGACGGCGGCGAGCTCGTCGTGTACATCGACGGGCAGGCGGCCTTCACGGGGACCGGGTTCCCGGACGTCCTGACGACGACCACCGGCACGTTCGCGCTCGGCGTCAACTGGTGGGACACACCGTTCCAGGGTGACGTCGACGAGGTGTCCGTCTGGAGCTCGGCGCTCACCGCGTCGCAGGTCGCCGCCCTCGCGACGCGCTGACGCCGCACCGACGGCACGGTCGCCACGGCGCTGCGCGTGGTGACCGTGCCGGGCGCGGCATTCCGGTGGCGGGCCGGCCGGACGGGCCCGCTAGACTCGGCCGCACAGGCGTCGACCCGGACATCACCGGCGAGCCTCCGGAAGAACGGGCCCGCAAGGCCTCATTAGAACCGGACGGGTAGGCCCGTCACAGCCCTCACGAAGTGGTCGACGACCCGCCAGGGGAGCCGGCAAGCGAGGTGGTACCGCGGTAGAGCCCGGCCGGTCCGGGTCCCATCGTCCTCGCAGCCGAGAGCGACGCACCCCACCGGGTGCCGACCACAGGAGAGCCGCACGGTGGCCTACCCGCTGCACCGCCAGTCCGGAGTCCCCGCGTCCCCGGACCTGCCCGCCCTCGAGAAGGACGTGCTCGCGTACTGGGAGTCCGACGGCACGTTCCAGGCGTCCATCGACGCCCGCGACGCCGGCGAGCACGGCAGCAACGAGTTCGTCTTCTACGACGGCCCGCCGTTCGCCAACGGCCTGCCGCACTACGGCCACCTGCTGACCGGCTACGCCAAGGACGTCGTGCCGCGCTACCAGACGATGCGCGGCCACCGCGTGGAGCGTCGGTTCGGCTGGGACACCCACGGGCTGCCGGCCGAGCTCGAGGCGCAGCGGCTGCTCGGCATCACCGACACCTCGCAGATCGAGGAGATGGGCCTCGCCGCGTTCAACCAGGCGTGCCGCGAGTCGGTGCTGCGGTACACGGGCGAGTGGCGCGAGTACGTGACGCGCCAGGCGCGCTGGGTCGACTTCGACCACGACTACAAGACGCTCGACGTCACGTTCATGGAGTCGGTCATCTGGGCGTTCAAGCGCCTGTACGACCAGGACATGGCGTACGAGGGCTACCGCGTGCTGCCGTACTGCTGGCGCGACGAGACGCCGCTGTCCAACCACGAGCTGCGCATGGACGACGACGTCTACCAGTCGCGCCAGGACCCCGCGCTGACGGTCGGCCTGCGCCTGGAGACCGGCGAGCTCGCGCTCATCTGGACCACGACCCCGTGGACGCTGCCGAGCAACCTGGCGATCGCGGTCGGGCCGGACGTCGACTACGTGACGGTCGAGCCGGGTCCCGACTCGGCGCTCGCGGGGGAGCGCGTGGTGCTGGCGGCGGCCCGCGTCGGCGCGTACGCGAAGGAGCTCGGCGAGGCGACCGTCGTCGCCACCGTCAAGGGCCGGGAGCTCGCGGGCCGCCGGTACACGCCGCCGTTCGACTACTTCGTCGGCCGGGAGAACGCGCACCAGGTGCTGCTCGGCGAGTTCGTGACCACCGAGGACGGCTCGGGCATCGTGCACATGGCGCCCGCGTTCGGCGAGGACGACATGGTCGCGTGCGAGGCCGTCGGCATCGCGCCGGTCGTGCCCGTCGACTCGCAGGGGAAGTTCACCACCGAGGTGCCGGACTACGTCGGCCAGCTGGTGTTCGACGCCAACAAGCCGATCATCGCGGACCTCAAGGCCGGCACCGGCCCGCTCGAGCGCGTCCCGGCGGACCAGCGGTCGGTCCTCGTCCGCCACGAGACGTACGAGCACTCCTACCCGCACTGCTGGCGCTGCCGGAACCCGCTGATCTACAAGGCGGTGACCAGCTGGTTCGTGCGCGTGAGCGACTTCCGCGACCGCATGGTCGAGCTCAACCAGGACATCACCTGGACGCCGGAGCACATCAAGGACGGCCAGTTCGGCAAGTGGCTGTCGAACGCCCGCGACTGGTCGATCAGCCGCAACCGCTACTGGGGCACGCCCATCCCGGTGTGGGTCTCGGACGACCCGTCGCACCCCCGCGTCGACGTGTACGGCTCGCTGGCCGAGCTGGAGGCGGACTTCGGTCGGGTGCCGACGAACGAGGCGGGCGAGCCGGACCTGCACCGGCCGTTCATCGACGAGCTGACGCGCCCGAACCCGGACGACCCGACGGGCGCCTCCACCATGCGCCGGATCCCGGACGTGCTGGACGTGTGGTTCGACTCGGGCTCCATGCCGTTCGCGCAGGTGCACTACCCGTTCGAGAACGCGGACTGGTTCGAGCACCACTACCCGGGCGACTTCATCGTCGAGTACATCGGCCAGACCCGCGGCTGGTTCTACACGCTGCACGTGCTGGCCACGGCCCTGTTCGACCGCCCGTCGTTCCGCAACGTCCTGTGCCACGGCATCGTGCTCGGCGACGACGGCCGCAAGGCCAGCAAGAGCCTGCGCAACTTCCCGGACCCCGCCGAGATGTGGGACCTGTACGGCTCCGACGCCGTGCGCTGGTTCCTCATGTCGAGCTCGATCCTGCGCGGCGGCAACCTCATCGTCGGCGAGGAGGGCATCCGCGACGGCGTGCGCCAGGTGCTGCTGCCGCTGTGGAGCACGTACTACTTCTTCTCGTTGTACGCCGGGGCGGCGGACGGGGGTGCCGGCTACAGGGCCACGCCGGTCGACGCCGCGCGTGCCGCCACGCTCGCGCCGATGGACCGCTACGTCCTGGCGCGCACGCGGGATCTGGTGGCGCGCACCACGGAGCAGTTGGATGTGTACGACATCTCGGCGGCGTGCGAGACCGTGCGCGAGCACCTCGACGTCCTCACCAACTGGTACGTGCGCACGCAGCGCGACCGGTTCTGGGCCGAGGACGCCGACGCGTTCGACACGCTCTGGACGTCGCTGGAGGTGCTCACGCGGGTCATGGCGCCGCTCGCGCCGCTGGTCACCGAGGAGGTCTGGCGGGGCCTGACGGGCGGGCGCAGCGTGCACCTGACCGACTGGCCCTCCGTCGACCTCGCGCCGGCCGACGAGGCGCTCGTGTCCGCGATGGACCAGGTCCGCGCAGTGACGTCGACCGCGCTCGGCCTCCGCAAGGCCGCGGGCGTGCGCGTCCGGCAGCCTCTGCACACGCTCACCGTGGCGGTCGACGACGCGGACGCCCTGGCGCCGTACCGCGACCTGCTCGCGGCCGAGCTGAACGTCAAGGCCGTCGACCTGGTCACGGCCGACGCCGGCACGGCCGAGCGGTTCGGCATCACGCAGCGCCTCGCGGTGAACGCCCGCGCGGCGGGCCCGCGGCTCGGTCGCGGCGTGCAGGTGGTCATCCAGGCCGCGCGCTCGGGCGCCTGGCGGGTCGACGGCGACGCGGTCGTCGTCACCACCACCGACGGGGACGTGGCGCTCGAGCCGGCCGAGTACGAGCTCACGACCGTGGTCGGCGCCGAGGGCGGGGCCGCGGCGGTCCTGCCCGGCGGCGGCTTCGTGGTGCTCGACCTCACGCTCGACGACGCCCTGCGCGCCGAGGGCTACGCCCGCGACGTCGTCCGGGTGGTCCAGGACGCCCGCAAGGCCGCCGGCCTGCAGGTGGGAGACCGGATCGTGCTGACGCTCGACGTCCCGGCCGAGCACCTCGCGGCCGTCGAGGAGCACCGGGACACCATCGCCCGCGAGACCCTCGCGGTCTCCGTGGAGATCGAGACGGGGCCCGCGCTGCAGGCCACCGTGGAAGCCGTCGACGCCGGAGGGTACGAGGCATGAGTGCGCGCGAGCAGGGCACGGGACGGTCAGGAGGGTCCGACCACCTGCGCCGCCAGGCCGAGAAGGAGGCCCGCACGGCCGCCGACGAGGTCTACCAGGCGATCCTGGCGCGGGCCCCGGAGCACGACATCGACCCGACCCTGGACCGGGTGCGGGCGGTGTGCGAGCTGCTGGGCGACCCGCAGAAGGCGTACCGGACGATCCACCTCACCGGCACCAACGGCAAGACGTCGACCTCCCGCATGGTCGAGCGGCTGCTGCGCGAGCACGGCCTGCGCACGGGCCGGTTCACCAGCCCGCACCTGAGCCGCGTGAACGAGCGGATCGCGATCGACGGCGAGCCCATCAGCGACGAGCGGTTCGTCGAGGTGTGGCAGGACGTCGCGCCCTACGTGCACCTGGTCGACCAGGGCTCGATCGAGAAGGGCGAGCCGCGGCTGTCGTTCTTCGAGGTGTTCACCGTCATGGCCTTCGCCGCGTTCGCGGACACCCCGATCGACGTCGCCGTGATCGAGGTGGGCCTGGGCGGCACGTGGGACTCCACCAACGTCGTCGACGGCGAGGTCGCGATCATCACGCCGATCTCGCTGGATCACGAGCGCTACCTCGGCCACACGCTGGTCGAGATCGCGTCGGAGAAGTCCGGGATCATCAAGGACGGAGCCACGGTCGTCCTCGCGCAGCAGACCGAGGACGTCGAGGGCGTGCTGCTGGCGGTAGCCGCCGAGCGCGGCGCGCGCGTGCTGCGCGAGGGCGTCGACATCGCGGTCGGGGAGCGGCAGGTCGCCGTCGGCGGGCAGCTGATCACGCTGCAGGCGCTGGGCGGCACCTACACGGAGATCTTCCTGCCCCTGCACGGGGAGTTCCAGGCGCACAACGCGCTGCTCGCGCTCACCGCGGTCGAGGCGTTCCTCACCGGTGGCCGCGCGCTCGACCCCGGCGTCGTCGAGGTCGCGTTCGCGGACGTCGACTCGCCGGGTCGGCTCGAGGTCGTGCGGTCGAGCCCGACGATCATCGTCGACGGCGCGCACAACCCCGCGGGGATCGAGGCGCTCGTCGCCGGCCTCGAGGAGGCGTTCGAGCTCACGCGGCTCGTCGGGGTGGTCGGCGTGATGGCCGACAAGGACCCTGAGGGCATGCTCGCCGCGCTCGAGCCGCTGCTCGCCGAGGTCGTGGTCACCCGTGCATCGACGTCCCGCGCGCTCGACGCCGAGGACCTGGCGGACATCGCGATCGACATCTTCGGCGAGGACCGCGTGCACACCGTCGAGCGGCTGAACGACGCCCTCGACCTCGCGGTGTCGCGGGCGGAGAGCGAGGTAGAACGCGGGTCCGGCGTGCTCGTCACCGGTTCGATCCTGCTCGTGGCCGAGGCGCGGCGGCTGCTCGGGCGTCCGTGACTCCTGGTCACCCGTCCGGGTGACGCCGCGCCGCTCACGCCGCCGCGTGCACGAATGTGCACCGACTGCGCACGATCTCCCCTTGACGCCCCCGTTGCACGACAACAAGGTGAGGTTTGTCGGGACGAAGGAGTTCACGACGGACGTGCGGGGCCTGCCGTGGGTGCCCGGTGGAAGGGATGGCTGCAGTGAAGAAGCTCATCAACGACCCGCAGACCGTCGTGGCCGAGTCGCTCGAAGGATTCGCGGCCGCGCACGCTGACGTGGTGGCGGTCGACGCCGACCACGCCGTCGTCACCCGGGCGGGCGGCGCGAAGGCCGGGAAGGTCGGGCTCGTGAGCGGCGGCGGCTCGGGTCACGAGCCGCTGCACGGTGGGTTCGTCGGCGTCGGCATGCTCGACGCCGCGGTCGCCGGACCGGTGTTCACGTCGCCGACCCCGGACCAGATCACCCCGGCGTTCGAGGCGGCCGACGGAGGCGCCGGCGTCCTGGCGATCGTCAAGAACTACACGGGCGACGTGCTCAACTTCGAGATGGCGGCCGAGGTGGCCGACAACGTGACGGTCCGGACCGTCATCGTCAACGACGACGTCGCCGTCGAGGACTCGCTGTACACGGCGGGCCGTCGTGGGGTGGCCGGCACGGTCGCCGTCGAGAAGATCGCAGGCGCCGCCGCGGAGCGCGGGGACGACCTCGACGCCGTCGTCGCCGTGGCGGAGAAGGTCATCGCGAACGTGCGCTCGATGGGCGTCGCGCTCACCGCCTGCACGGTCCCGCACGCGGGAGGACCCAGCTTCGACCTGCCGGACGACGAGATCGAGATCGGCATCGGCATCCACGGCGAGCCCGGGCGTCGGCGCATCCCGCTGGCGAGCGCCGACGAGATCACCGAGATGCTGCTGACACCCGTCGCGGACGACCTCGGGCTGTCCGGCGGCGAGAAGGTGCTGCTCTTCGTCAACGGCATGGGTGGCACGCCCGCCTCGGAGCTCTACGTGGTCTATCGTCGGGCCCGCGCGTTGCTGGAGGAGCGAGGGGTCGAGGTGACCCGGTCGCTCGTCGGCAACTACGTGACATCGCTGGAGATGCAGGGCGCGTCGGTCACCGTTCTCCGGCTGGACGACGAGCTGACCGCCCTGTGGGACGCCCCGGTGCACACGACCGCCCTGCGGTGGTGACGCGGGGGCTCCGCATCGGGGCCGGACTTCTCGAGGGAGCGTGGGCATGACGCTGGACGTCGCGTGGGCGATCGACTGGGTGCGCCTGTCGGCACAGACGGTCACGGAGCATCGCAGCGAGCTGATCGAGCTCGACCGACAGATCGGCGACGGCGACCACGGCGAGAACATGTTCCGCGGCTTCACGGCCGTGATCGCCAAGCTCGACGCGCTCGAGGCGCCGCCCGCGGAGATCGGCGACGTCCTCAAGCTGGTCGCCACGACGCTCATGTCGACGGTCGGCGGTGCCGCCGGTCCGCTCTACGGCACCGCCTACCTGCGCGCCGCCAAGGCGACGGGCGTCCCGGAGCTGGACAGCCAGGGCGTCGTCGCGCTGCTCGAGGCGGCGCTCGAGGGCATCGTCGCCCGTGGCAAGGCGACAACGGGGGAGAAGACGATGGTCGACGCGTGGACGCCGGCCACCGAGGCGGCCGTCGTCGCCGCCGACGCGGGAGCCACGCCCGCCGAGGTGCTCGCCGCCGCCGCGGACGCCGCGCACGACGGGGCCGAGGCCACCATCCCGCTCGTCGCCACCAAGGGTCGGGCAAGCTACCTGGGGGAGCGGTCCGCCAACCACCTCGACCCGGGCGCCCGCTCGACCGAGCTGATCCTGCGCGCCGCGGCGCAGGCCGCCGCGTGAGCGGGTCGTCCGAGCGCGAGCCTGCGCCGGTCGCCCTCGTCCTGGTCTCGCACTCGCGCGGCCTGGCCGAGGGGGCGGTCGAGCTGGCGGGGCAGATGGCACCGGGCGTGCTGCTGCTCGCGGCGGGGGGCATGCAGGACGGGGGGCTGGGCACCAGCTTCGACACGGTCGAGGCCGCCCTGCTCGAGGCCACGAAGGACGGTCGTTCGGCGGTCGTCCTCACCGACCTGGGCTCGGCCGTGCTGACCGCCGAGTCGGTGCTGGACCTGCTCGACGAGGACGTCGCCGCCCGGGTTCGCCTGGCCGACGCCCCGTTCGTCGAGGGTGCCGTCGCGGCGGCCGTGACGGCGCACGGCGGAGCGGACCTCGCGGGGGTCCTGGCGTCCGCGGAGCACGCCGGCACCACCTTCGGCGGCACGGACGGCCCGGCCGAGCCTGCCGACGCTGGCCCGCAGGACGGCGTGGTGCGTGCCACGGCCGTGCTGCGCAACCCGCTCGGCCTGCACGCCCGCCCGGCGGCCGTCGTCGCGCGCATGCTCGCCGCCTACGACGCCAAGGTCCGGGTCAACGGCGCGAACGCCGCCAGCGTGCTCGAGCTGATGAAGCTGGGCGCGAAGCAGGGCGTCGAGCTGACGATCGAGGCGGAGGGCCCGCAGGCCGCCGAGGCGCGCGACGCCCTGGTCGCCGCGGTCGAGGGCGGGTTCGGCGAGGTCTGAGCCGCCGGGGCGTGCCGGCGCTCTGTGATCGATGGCACATGGACGCACGTCCAGCCCAAAGTTGCAGTGCATGTAAAGTTGCACCTCGTGCAGAACCCTGGGATCGAGGCGCCCGCCCTCGGGCTGCGTGAGCGCAAGAAGCGCGCGCGGCGCGAGGCGCTGATCGACGCGACCCACCGCCTCGTCGCCGAGCACGGCCTCGACGCGGTCACCGTCGACGCGATCTGCGAGGAGGCCGGCGTCTCGGTCCGGACGTTCTTCAACTACTTCGAGACCAAGGACGACGCGGTCCTCGGCCACACCCCGTGGCCGCTCGAGTCGGCAGCCACGGACGTGTTCGCCGCGGGGGGCCCCACCGGTCACCTCATGCCGGACCTGCAGGCGCTGCTCAGCTCGTTCCTCAGCGAGCCGCCGCTCGGCCGTGAGCGCATGGCCCGGGCGCTCGAGCTCGCCGCGAAGGAGCCGCGGCTCCTCGCCCGGCACCTCGCCTCGTTCGAGCAGCACAAGGGCCAGCTCTCCGCGCTCGTCGAGCGGCGCCTCGGCGACGACCCCACGCACTCACCGGAGATGGTCGGCTCCGTCCTGCTGTTCCTCACGCACGCGACGTTCATGCACTGGGACGCCGCGGGCGGCCACGGCGACCCCGACGAGCACCTGACCGCCGTCGTCGCCGAGCTCCGATCCATCCTCACCGACTGACTCGTCCGAGCACGCCCACCACCCCACTTCACGAACGAGGTTTCTCGCATGGCCACCGCAGCACCCGAGGCACCAGCGGTCGACAAGCCGCTGATCGTCCTCACCCCCAGGACCGTCTGGCTCATCTTCGGCGCGCTCATGGCCGGGATGTTCATGTCGTCGCTCGACCAGTCGATCGTCGGCACGGCGATGCCGACCATCGTCGGCGAGCTCAACGGCGTCGAGCACCAGGGCTGGGTCGTCACGGCCTACATCCTGGCGATCGCGATCGTCATGCCGCTCTACGGCAAGTTCGGCGACCTCTGGGGCCGGCGGTGGCCGTTCCTCGTGGCCATCGGCCTGTTCACCGTGGCGTCCGCGGGCGCCGGGTTCGCGAGCACGTTCGGCGAGCTCGTGTTCTGGCGCGGCGTGCAGGGCCTCGGCGGCGGCGGTCTCATGATCCTGTCGCAGGCGATCATCGCGGACATCGTGCCCGCGAAGGACCGCGGCAAGTACATGGGCCCGATGGGTGCGCTGTTCGGGATCTCCGCCGTCATCGGCCCGCTCCTCGGCGGCCTGTTCACCCAGCACGCCGACTGGCGCTGGTGCTTCTGGCTGAACATCCCCATCGGCCTGGCGGCCTTCGGCATCGCGTGGTTCACGCTCAAGCTCCCGTCGCACCGGTCCGGCAAGAAGATCGACGTCGCCGGCATCTTCTTCATGGTCACGGCGACCTCGGGACTCGTGCTGGCCACCAGCTGGAGCAGCTGGACCGGCAACCGCGGCTACGACTGGTCGAACCCGGCCCTGCTCGCGCTGGTGATCGGCACGCTCGTCGCCATCGCGGCGTTCATCTGGGTCGAGCTGCGCGCCAGCGAGCCGCTGCTGCCGCTGCGCCTGTTCAAGAACCCCACCTTCACCATCGCCACCGCGATCGGGCTCATCCTCGGCATGGGCATGTTCGCCGCCCTGGCGTTCCTGCCGACGTTCCTGCAGATGTCGACCGGCGCGGGCGTCACCGAGTCCGGCTTCCTGCTGCTCCCGATGATGCTCGGCGTCATGATCACCGCCATCGGCTCCGGCATCGCGATCACGAAGACCGGCCGCTACAAGATCTTCCCGGTGGTCGGCCTCGGCATCACGACGCTGGGTGTCGCGTGGCTGACGCAGATCACCGGCGACATGTCGATGTGGCTCTTCGGCGCGATGATCTTCGTGCTCGGCGCCGGCATGGGCCTGGTCATGCAGACGATCGTGCTGGCCGTGCAGAACTCCGTCGACCCGCACGAGATCGGGACGGCGACCAGCACGAACAACTTCTTCCGGGAGATCGGCGCGGCCGTCGGCACGGCGCTGTTCAGCACGATGTTCACCACCAAGCTGGCGGACAACCTCGCCGGGGTCTTCGCCGGGGTGCCCGCGGGCTCCGGTGCCGACGCCTCCAGCCTGACGCCCGCCGCCGTGCAGGCGCTGCCCGAGCCGCTCAAGACCGGCGTCATCGACGCGTTCACCAACGCGCTCGCGCCGTCGTTCTGGTACCTCGTGCCCGTCGTCGCCGTCGGCTTCGTGCTCGCGCTCTTCCTGCGCGAGGTCAAGCTGTCCGACGTGGCCGGCATGGTCGCCCGTGGCGAGGCCCTCGCGGCCGACGGCTCGGGTGCACCCACCGAGACCATCGACGGCGCCGTCGTCCTGGACGAGCTCTCGGGGCCGGTGCACGAGGGGCTGCCGACCCAGCGGGACGCCGCCCCGGACGGCGTCGAGGCTCCGGCCCACCGGTAATCTGACCCGATGAGCTCCACCGTCCCGGACGGCCAGGCCGTGCGCCGCAAGCGTCCCGCGAAGCCCCAGTTCGCCCAGACGATCCTCGTCCTCGAGGCCGTGCTGGTGTTCTTCGCGACGCTCGTGGCGTTCGGCCTGCGGCTGGCCCCCGTGTCCACCATCTGGTGGGTCGGCGGCACCATCTCCGTGGTGCTGATCCTGCTGTCCGGGATGGTGTCGCGGCCCGGCGGGTACCTCGGCGGCACGATCGCCCAGGTGCTCGTCCTGGCCGGCGGCTTCTTCGTGCCGATGATGTTCATCATCGGCGGGATCTTCGTCGTGCTGTGGTTCGTCGCGCTGCGGCTGGGCGGCCGGATCGACCGGGAGCGGGCCGAGTACGACGCCGCCCACCCGGGGGCGGTCGGGCCGTAGGTGGTCGGCGACCGCCGGTTAGGGTGGCGCCCATGACTGATGCACCCGCCCCGCAGCGCACCCTCGTCCTCGTCAAGCCCGACGGTGTCCGCCGTGGCCTCGCGGGCGAGGTCCTCCGCCGGGTCGAGGCCAAGGGCTACACGCTCGTCGCCGTCGAGCTGCGCGAGGCCGACGACGCCCTGCTGGCCGAGCACTACGCCGAGCACGCCGGCAAGCCGTTCCTGGCGCCGCTGGTCGAGTTCATGCGCTCCGGCCCGGTGCTCGCGATCGTGGCCGAGGGTCACCGCGTGATCGAGGGCTTCCGCTCGCTCGCCGGCGCCACCGACCCCACCGTCGCGGCGCCCGGCACCATCCGCGGGGACCTGGCTCGCGACCAGGGCCTCAAGGTCATCCAGAACCTGGTGCACGGCTCGGACTCCGAGGAGTCCGCGGCGCGGGAGATCGCGCTCTGGTTCCCCGCGCTCTGAGCCGATGACCGGGCGCCCGGTCGACTGGGTCGGCGCCGCGTGCGACGCGCTCGGTGTCGACGCGGTGGTCGTCTGGTGCGTCGGGCTGCTGGACGGTCGGCCCGTCGACGACGGGCCGTCGCTCGACCTCATCGGCGGTCCGGGCGCCGCCCGCCTGGTGGCGTCCGCGGAGACGCCGGGGGCCCTCGACCACTGGGCCCGCGTCTGGGCGGCCCGTGCCCTGCGGTACGCGTGGCAGGACCGCGCAGACGTCCATCGGGCGGTCGTCGCGGCCCTCGGCGACCCCGCGTGGCGCGTGCGGGAGACCACCGCGTCCCTCGTGCGCGTGCACGAGGTGGGCGCGGCCGCCGGCGCGCTGCGTGACCGGCTCGACGACGACGTCCCGCGGGTCCGCGTAGCCGCCGCCCGCGCGCTGGCCGTCGTCGGCGAGCACGACGACCTCGAGGCGCTGGCCGGCACCGCCGAGGCCGACCCGCACGTCCGCGAGGTGGTCGACCGCGCCCGGCGACAGCTGGCCGAGCGCCTCGACCTGCCCGACCCGGGCCGCTGACCCGCACCGCCGTGCGGGTGGACCTCCCCGGAGCCGCCTCGCGCGCACCTTAGGCTCTGTGCGTGCACCTCAAGACCCTCACCCTGCGGGGGTTCAAGTCGTTCGCCTCGGCGACGACCCTGAACTTCGAGCCGGGCGTCACCTGCGTGGTCGGGCCCAACGGCTCGGGCAAGTCGAACGTCGTCGACGCCCTGGCCTGGGTGATGGGGGAGCAGGGCGCCAAGTCGCTGCGCGGCGGCAAGATGGAGGACGTCATCTTCGCCGGCACCGCCGGCCGCCCGCCGCTCGGCCGGGCCGAGGTCGCGCTCACCATCGACAACTCCGACGGCGCCCTGCCGATCGAGTACTCCGAGGTCACCATCTCGCGGACGCTGTTCCGCAACGGCGGGTCCGAGTACGCGATCAACGGCCAGGGCTGCCGCCTGCTCGACATCCAGGACCTGCTGTCGGACTCGGGCCTCGGGCGCGAGATGCACGTGATCGTCGGCCAGGGCCAGCTCGACGCGGTCCTGCGCGCGACCCCCGAGGAGCGCCGCGGCTTCATCGAGGAGGCGGCCGGCGTCCTCAAGCACCGCAAGCGCAAGGAGAAGGCGCTCCGCAAGCTCGAGGCCATGCAGGCCAACCTCACGCGGCTGTCCGACCTGACGGGCGAGATCCGCCGCCAGCTCGGCCCGCTGGGTCGCCAGGCCGAGGTGGCCCGCAAGGCCGCGGTCGTCCAGGCGGACCTTCGCGACGCCCGCGCCCGGCTGCTCGCCGACGACCTCGCCCAGCTGACCTCGACGCTCGAGCAGGAGATCGCCGACGAGAGCGCCCTGCGGGTCCGTCGCGAGGAGGTCGAGGCCGCGCTGGCCGCGACCCGCGCCCGCCTGGCCACCCTGGAGCGCGAGGCCGCCGAGGCCGCACCGGCGCTGAGCGAGGCCAGCGAGGTCTGGTACCGCCTGTCCTCCCTGCGCGAGCGGCTGCGCGGCACGGCGTCGCTGGCCGCCGACCGGGTCCGCCTGCTGGGCAGCGCCGGGCCGGAGCGCACGGGCGGGTCCGACCCCGACGACCTCGCCGCCCAGGCCGAGCGCGTGCGCGCCGCCGAGGCCGAGCTGGCCGCCGAGGTCGAGATCGCCCGGGCCGCGCTCGAGGCCGCCGTGACCGCGCGCCAGGAGGCCGAGACCGAGGCGACCGGAGCGGAGAAGGAGGTCGCGACGGCGTTGCGCGGTGCCGCCGACCGCCGCGAGGGCGTCGCCCGACTTGCCGGCCAGGTGGCCGCCCGGCGCAGCCGCGTCGAGGCGACGCAGGCCGAGCTCGGGCGGCTTCGCGAGTCGCTGGCCGCCGCCGAGCAGCGCGGGCAGGAGGCGACGACGCAGTTCGCGGTCCTCGAGTCGCAGGTCGCGGGAGTCGAGGAGGGCGAGGAAGGGCTCGACGCCGAGCACGAGGCCGCGGTCGAGGCCCTCGAGCAGGCGAGCGAGCGGCTCGGTGCCCTGCAGGAGCAGCTGAGCGCCGCCGAGCGCGAGCGCGCCGCGCTGGAGTCCCGCGCCGAGACGCTGGAGCTGAGCCTCACGCGCAAGGACGGTGTCGGCGCCCTGCTCGCGGCCGACGGCCAGCCCGGCCTCGTCGGCTCGGTGGCGGCGCTGCTGGCGGTCGACCCGGAGAACGAGGAGGCGATCGTCGCCGCCCTCGGTGCCGTGGCCGACGCCGTCGCCGTCGACTCGGTGGACGCCGCGGTCGACGCCATCCGCTACCTGCGCACGGAGGACGCCGGACGCGCGACGCTGCTGGTCAGCGGCTCGTCGTCGCCAGCGCCCGCGCTCTCCGACGTCCCCGCCGGTGCCGCCCGGGCCGTCGACCTCGTGCGCGCCCCCGAGAACGTGCGGGCGGCTGTCGAGACCCTGCTGGCGGACGTCGTCGTCGTCGACGACCTGGCCGCCGCCCGCGCGATCGTCGCGGCGCGTCCCGACCTCGTCGTCGCGACGCGCACCGGGGACGTCCTCTCCCGGCACCGGGCGTCGGGCGGCTCGGCCACGGCCCCCAGTGCCCTGCACCTGCAGTCCGCCCTCGACCAGGCCCGCGCCGGTGTCGCCCAGGCCACGGCGGACGCCGAGCGCGTGCGCTTCGAGCTGGTCGGCGCGACCGAGGCCCAGGCCGCGGCACGCGCCGCGCACGAGAGCACTCTGGACCGGCTCAACGAGTCCGACGCCGCCCTGGCCGCCGTCGCGGAGCAGCTGGGCCACCTCGGCTCGACCGCCCGCGCCGCGAGCGCCGAGGCCGCGCGCCTGCAGCAGTCGCTCGAGGCGGCCTCCCGCACGCTCGAGGACGACACCGCCCAGCTCACGGAGCTGACCGAGCGGCTCGCCGCGGCCGAGGTCGAGCCCGCCGAGAGCGAGGCGGCCATCGTCGAGGGCAGCGCGCGGCGCGACCGGCTGATCGAGCTGGCGTCCGGGGCCCGGTCCCGCGAGACCGAGGCCCGGCTGACCCTGCGCACCGGCGAGGAGCGCGCCCGGGCGCTGTCCGGCCGGGCCGAGTCGCTCGAGCGCGCCGCCCAGACCGAGCGTGTCGCACGCGAGCGCGCCGCCGAGCGCGAGCGCGCGCGGTCGCGGCAGGCCACCGTCGCCCAGGCCGTCCGCGACGGGGCCACGCAGGCGCTGGCGGTGCTGGACGAGTCGCTGCGGCGCGCGTCCGCCGAGCGCGACGCCGCCGAGGTCGCCCGGGGGGAGCGGGACCGCGAGGTCACGGCCGCCCGCGCCGAGGTGGACGTCCGCGCCGCCGAGCTCGCGCAGCTCACCGACGTCGCGCACCGGGACGAGGTCGCCCGCACGCAGCAGCGCCTGCGGATCGAGGCGCTCCAGTCGCGGGCGGTCGACGACCTCGGCCTGGACCCCGCCGTCCTCCTGGAGGAGTACGGCCCGCACCAGGACGTCCCCGTGATCCCCCTGCCGGGCGCGGAGGTCGACCCGGAGGCGCCGACCGCGGTGCCGTACGTGCGCGAGCAGCAGGAGAAGCGACTGCGCGCCGCCGAGCGGGCCCTGTCGCTGCTCGGACGCGTCAACCCGCTCGCGCTCGAGGAGTTCGCCGCGCTCGAGGAGCGTCACCAGTTCCTGGTCGAGCAGCTGGCGGACCTGAAGAAGTCGCGCACGGACCTGCTGGAGATCGTCAAGGAGATCGACGAGCGGGTCGAGCAGGTGTTCGCCGAGGCCTACCGCGACACCGCCGCCGCGTTCGACGTCGTCTTCCCGCGGCTGTTCCCGGGCGGCGAGGGTCGGCTGGTGCTCACCGACCCCGACAACATGCTGACCACCGGCATCGAGGTCGAGGCCCGACCCGCCGGCAAGAAGGTCAAGCGGCTGTCGCTGCTGTCCGGCGGCGAGCGGTCGCTGACCGCCGTGGCGCTGCTCGTCGCCATCTTCAAGGCCCGGCCCAGCCCGTTCTACGTCATGGACGAGGTCGAGGCCGCCCTGGACGACGCCAACCTGGGCCGGCTGCTCGAGATCTTCAAGGAGCTCCAGGAGGACTCGCAGCTCATCGTCGTCACGCACCAGAAGCGCACCATGGAGATCGCCGACGCCCTGTACGGCGTGACCATGCGGGGCGACGGCGTGACCACCGTGATCAGCCAGCGGATGCGCGAGGACGTCGCGGTCTGAGCAGCGGTGGCCCGTTCGGGCCGCTCGTCCGGCGTGTGGAGATTGTGTGCGGTTTGCCGCTCCCTGTGCGTGGGGCGCTCCCGCATCCAGGTTCGGCACGGACACTGGATGTCATGGCCATCCTCGTCGCGATCGTCCTGGCACTTCTCGTCGCCGCCGGCGTCCTCCTCGCCGCGAGCATCACCAGCTCCTCGCGCGGCGACGGCGAGTCGCCGCTGCAGGCCTTCCGCGCCGGCTGGGTGGCGCGCAAGCACCCCGACGCCGACCAGCGCGCAGCCGCCGCGGCCGCCTCGGTCGAGCCGGTCGACATGTCGCTGGCCCAGTTCCTGCGGGAGACGGTCGACGAGGGCGAGGCGTACCTGCAGGTGGACGACCTGGCCGCCACGCTGCAGCGGGCCCGTGACAAGGCCGTCGGGGTCCTGCCCGGCAACCATCGCCGCTGACGCGTCGGCTCGCTTCCGTAGCCCGCCGCCCGACAGACTGTCCCGGTGACCAACGAGACGCTCGAGATCCTCCTGGCCGCCGGCATCCCGACGGCCATCGCCGTCGCGCTGGCGACCGTCTTCGTGCGGCGACGCCGCGGCTCGACGACCGACGAGGCCCCGCCCGAGGTCGACGTGCCGGCCCAGGCGCCGGCCCCGACCGTCGAGACGCCGGCCGCCGAGACGGCGCCCGAGGTCGAGACCGCGCCCGAGGTCCTGCCCGAGGAGGCCGAGGCCGCGCCGGCGCTCGACGTCCCGGCACCGACCGCCGGACGCCTGTCCCGCCTGCGCGACCGGCTCGCCCGTTCCGGTTCGCCGCTGGGCGCCCGGCTCCTCGCGGTGCTCTCCAAGGATCACCTCACCGAGGACGACTGGGACGAGCTCGAGGAGACGCTGCTGCTCGCCGACGTCGGCGCCGGTCCCACGGGCGAGCTCATCGACGCCCTGCGCACCCGCGTCCGGGTCGAGGGGCTCAAGGACCCCGCCCAGGTGCGTGCCGTCCTGCGCGAGCAGCTGCTCGCGCTCGTCGACCCGTCCCTCGACCGCAGCCTGCACACCGCGCCCGGCGCGGCGGCCGACGGCTCGCGGTTGCCCGCGGTCGTCCTCGTCGTCGGCGTCAACGGGACGGGCAAGACCACGACCGTCGGCAAGCTCGCCCGCGTGCTCGTCGCCGACGGCCGGACGGTCGTGCTGGGTGCCGCGGACACGTTCCGGGCCGCCGCCGCCGACCAGCTGCAGACCTGGGGCTCCCGGGTCGGCGTGCACACCGTCCGGTCGGACCGCGACGGAGCCGACCCCGCCGCCGTGGCCTTCGACGCCGTGCGCACGGGCCGCGCCGAGGGGATCGACGTCGTGCTCGTCGACACCGCCGGACGCCTCCAGAACAAGGCCGGCCTGATGGACGAGCTGGGCAAGATCACCCGCGTGATCACGCGGGAGGCGCCGCTGTCCGAGGTGCTGCTGGTCCTCGACGCGACCACCGGCCAGAACGGTCTGAACCAGGCACGCGTGTTCAACGAGGTGGCCGGCGTGACCGGCATCGTGCTGACCAAGCTCGACGGCACGGCGAAGGGCGGCATCGTCGTCGCCGTGCAGCGCCAGCTGGGCGTCCCGGTCAAGCTCGTCGGCCTGGGCGAGGGTCCCGACGACCTGGCCCCGTTCGACCCGGAGGCCTTCGTCGACGCGCTGCTCCAGGGCTGACGTTCCTGGACGACCGCTCACCACGAAACCGAACGTTTACCTGCGCGTGAGGTTTGTCACGTCGACGTAACGTCCCCCGTCCACGGCCGAAACCCGCCTCATCGACTGTAATCCCGACCAGCCACCCCCGGCTGGCGAGTGGAGAGGCGATCTCGATGGAATTCGCTTTGGACAGCGGGAACACGGCGTGGATGCTCACCGCCGCGTCGCTCGTGCTGCTGATGACGCCGGGGCTGGCGTTCTTCTACGGCGGCATGGTGCGCGGCAAGAGCGTCCTGAACATGATGATGATGAGCTTCGCGGCGATCGGCGTCGTCGGGCTCATCTGGGTGCTCTACGGGTACTCCGGCACGTTCGGCCCTGACCTCGGCGGCGGCTGGCTCGGCAACCCGTTCACGTACTTCGGCCTGCAGGGCTTCACGGACGACGACAGCCTGATGGCGTCGACGGGCGTGCCGTTCCTCGTGGCCGCCGGCTATCAGGCGACGTTCGCGATCATCACGGTCGCACTCATCTCCGGCGCCATCGCCGACCGCCTGAAGTTCAGCGCGTGGCTGATCTTCTCGGCCATCTGGGTCACGGTCGTCTACATGCCGCTGGCGCACTGGGTGTGGGGTGGCGGCCTGCTGAGCGCGACCGGCATCACCGAGGGACTCTCGACCCCGATCGACTTCGCAGGTGGAACGGTCGTCCACATCGACGCCGGTGTCGCGGGCCTGGCGCTCGCGATCCTGCTGGGCCGCCGCAAGGGCTGGCCGAGGGAGCCCATGCGGCCCCACAACCTGCCGTTCGTCATGCTCGGCGCCGCGCTCCTGTGGTTCGGCTGGTTCGGCTTCAACGCGGGCTCGGAGTTCGGTGCCGACAGCACGGCCGGTCGCGCGTGGCTCAACACCATGCTCGCCACCTGCGTCGCCATGCTCGCCTGGCTCGCCACGGAGAAGCTGCGTGACGGTCACGCGACGTCGCTCGGTGCGGCGTCGGGCGTCGTCGCCGGTCTGGTCGCCATCACCCCGGCCGCCGCGGCGGTCGACACGTGGGGTGCGATCGCGGTCGGCCTCGTCGCCGGTGTGCTCTGCGCCCTGGCGGTCGGTCTGAAGTTCAAGTTCGGCTTCGACGACTCGCTCGACGTCGTCGGCGTCCACGCCGTCGGTGGTCTCGTCGGTACGCTCCTGATCGGCTTCTTCGCCACCGACAAGAACGGCGGCTGGTACCCGGACGGGGCCATGAACGGGCTCTTCTACGGCGGCGGGCTCACGCAGCTGGCCACGCAGGCCATCGTCGCGGGCTGCGCGGTGCTCTTCAGCTTCACGGCGACCTACGTCATCGCGCTCATCCTCAAGGCGACCATCGGTCTGCGGGTGTCCGACGAGGCCGAGGTCGGCGGTATCGACCTGGCTGTGCACGCTGAGACCGCATACGAGACGCTGGGCGTCGGCGCCCGTGTCGTGACGGAGGTGAAGTGATGACGAAGCTCGTGACGGCTGTCATCCAGCCGCACCGGCTGGACGATGTGAAGTCGGCCCTCGAGGCGGCCGGCGTCCGGGGTCTCACCGTGAGCGAGGCCAGCGGCTACGGCCGCCAGCGCGGTCACACCGAGGTCTACCGCGGTGCCGAGTACACGGTCGACCTGGTCCCCAAGGTCAAGATCGACGTGCTCGTGTCCGACGCGGACGTGGTCAGCGTGACGGACGTCATCGTCCGCGCCGCGCAGACCGGCAAGATCGGCGACGGCAAGGTCTGGGTCGTGCCGGTCGAGGACGTGGCTCGCGTCCGCACCGGTGAGCACGGCGACGACGCCCTCTGATCAGGACGGTCGACCGCCACACATGACACAGGAACGGCCGCCCGCGGGGGGCGCGGCCGCGAACGGGTCGCCCGAGGTCCCGCACCCCGCGATCGGGGTGCGGGACCTCCGCGTCGAACGGCTCGAGCTCGCCGCCGGCCTGACGGGTCCCGGCGCTGACGGCGTCGCGCGCCGCGCCGCGATCGTCGAGCTGGTCGTCGGCCGGCTGCGCGAGCAGTGGGAGATCGCGACCCAGGGCGAGGACGTGTCCGGCATCGCGCTGGGCGCCGTCGGCAGCGTCGGGCGCGGCGACGCCAGCCCGGTCAGCGACCTCGACCTGCTGCTGGTGCACGAGGGGCGCGGGCACTCGCCTGAGGAGCTCTCGGCGCTGGCCCAGAAGCTCTGGTACCCGATCTGGGACGCGGGGCTGGACCTCGACCACTCGGTGCGGTCGCTCGCGCAGTGCCGCCAGGTCGCGTCCAAGGACCTCCCGGCGGCGGTCGGGCTGCTCGACCTGCAGCCCGTCTCCGGCGACGTCGTCGTCATCGCCCGCGCCAAGTCCGCGCTGCTCGAGGACTGGCGCTCGGCCGCTCGTCGACGGCTCCCCGAGCTGCTCGCCTCCACCCGGCAGCGCGCCGAGCGCCACGGTGAGCTCGCCTACCTCATCGAGCCGGAGCTCAAGGAGTCGCGCGGCGGCATCCGCGATGCGGTCGTGCTGAGCGCGCTGGCCGCCACGTGGCTGACCGACCGCCCGCACGGCGCTGTCGACATGGCGTACGCCCACCTGCTGGACGTCCGCGACACGGTCCAGGTGGTGACCCGTCGGCACACCAACCGGCTGCTGCTCGCGGACCAGGACGAGGTGGCCGCGCGCGTCGGCTTCGACGACCGCGACGACCTCCTGGCGAGCATCGCCGAGGCGGCCCGCGTCATCTCCTACGCGCTCGACACCACGGTGCGCAACGCCCGCCAGGCCCTGCAGCGGCCGGCGCGCGCGACGATGCTGGTGCGCGGTCGACGCACCGCCCCGCGCCTGCGGACGATCGCGGAGGACCTGGTCGAGCACGACGGCGAGATCGTGCTGGCGGTCGAGGCCCGTCCGGCGGAGGACCCGCTGCTGTCCCTGCGCGCGGCCGCGACGGCGGCCCGGACCGGGCTGAGCCTGTCGCCCGTCACGGTCGCGAGCCTCACCGCCACCCCGCCGCTGCCGACGCCGTGGCCCAAGGCTGCGCGGACCTACCTCCTGCAGCTCCTGGGGTCGGGACCCGCGCAGGTGCCCATCTGGGAGGCGCTCGACCTCGCGGGCGTCGTCACCACCTGGATCCCCGAGTGGGCGGCCGTGCGCAACCGGCCGCAACGCTCGTCGATCCACCGCCACACGGTCGACCGGCACCTCGTGGAGGCGGTCGCGCGGGCCGGCCGCGACAAGCGCGTCGTCGAGCACGGCGACACGCTGCTGCTCGCGGCGCTGCTGCACGACATCGGCAAGCGGGCAGGCGCGGGCGACCACTCGATCGAGGGCGCGCGGCTCGCGGGACCGATCGTGCTGCGCATGGGGTTCGACGACCAGATGGCCGCCGACGTCACGCGGCTCGTGCGCGAGCACCTCACCCTGTCGGAGCTGGCCACCACGGCGGACCCGGACGACCCGACGACGATGGCGCGCCTGCTCGACGCCGTCGACCACCGCCCGGACATGCTGGTCCTGCTGCGCGCATTGACCGAGGCGGACGCGGGCGCCGCCGGCCCGCAGGCGTGGAGCACGTGGCGCGCCACGCTCGTCGACGACCTGACGGCACGGGCCACCCGTGAGCTGGCGGGTACGCTAGGCCGTCCGTGAAATCGTAAGAACCCCCGAAGCGTGAGGACCGCCAGGTGTTCGCCACCCTGTCCGACCGACTGACGTCGACCTTCAAGAACCTGCGTACCAAGGGCCGTCTGTCCGAGGCGGACATCGACGCCACCGTGCGCGAGATCCGCCGGGCGCTGCTCGACGCCGACGTCGCCGTCCCGGTCGTCCGTTCGTTCACCGGTGCCGTGCGCGAGCGCGCGCTGTCGGCCGAGGTGTCCGGCGCGCTCAACCCGGCGCAGCAGGTCGTCAAGATCGTCAACGAGGAGCTCGTCGCCATCCTCGGTGGCCAGACGCGCACGCTGAACCTCGCCAAGAACCCGCCGACCGTCATCCTGCTCGCAGGTCTGCAGGGTGCCGGCAAGACGACGCTCGCCGGCAAGCTCGCGCTGCACCTCAAGGGGCAGGGACACACCCCGCTGCTGGTCGCCGCCGACCTGCAGCGGCCCAACGCCGTCACGCAGCTCCAGGTCGTGGGGGAGCGCGCCGGCGTCCCGGTCTTCGCCCCGCACCCCGGCAACCAGGGCAGCGACGACGTCATGCCGTTCGGTGCCGACCCGGTCGCGGTCGCCCGCGAGGGTCTCGCGACGGCCAAGTCCAAGCTGCACGACGTCCTGATCGTGGACACGGCCGGCCGCCTCGGCGTCGACGCCGAGCTGATGCAGCAGGCGTCGGACATCCGCGACGAGCTGGACCCGGACGAGATCCTCTTCGTCATCGACGCGATGATCGGTCAGGACGCGGTCACCACGGCGCAGGCGTTCCAGGACGGGGTCGGGTTCACCGGCGTCGTGCTGACCAAGCTCGACGGCGACGCGCGCGGTGGTGCCGCGCTCTCGGTGGCCAGCGTCACCGGCAAGCCGATCATGTACGCGTCCACCGGTGAGAAGCTCACCGAGTTCGAGGTGTTCCACCCGGACCGCATGGCGTCCCGGATCCTCGACATGGGCGACATCCTCACGCTCATCGAGCAGGCCGAGAAGGCGTTCGACGCCGGCCAGGCCGAGGAGATGGCGGGCAAGCTCGCCGCCGGCCAGGACCTCACGCTCGAGGACTTCCTCGTGCAGATGCAGCAGCTGCGCAACGCGGGCCCGCTGAAGAAGATGATGGGCATGCTCCCCGGCATGGGGCAGATGCGGGAGGCGCTCGACAACTTCGACGAGCGCGAGGTCGACCGCATCGAGGCGATCATCCGGTCGATGACCCCCGCCGAGCGCCGCACGCCGCGGATCATCAACGGGTCGCGCCGCTCGCGCATCGCCGCCGGCTCGGGCACCAAGCCGAGCGACGTCAACCAGCTGCTCGAGCGCTTCGACGGCGCGCAGAAGATGATGAAGCAGATGGCCAAGGGCGGCGGCATGCCGGGCATGCCCCCGGGCATGGGCAACCTGCCGGGCATGGGCGGCAAGAAGTCGCGCGGCCGCCAGGCGCCGGCCCGCAAGGTCAAGGGCAAGTCGGGCAACCCGGCGCGCCGCGCCGAGCAGGAGCGCGGCATCACGAGCCGTCCCGCGGCTCCGGCCGGCTCCGCGTTCGGGATCGCCCCGCAGCAGCCCGAGGCCGCCCCCACGGAGCTCGAGCTGCCTGCCGGTCTGGACCGTTACCTCGGCGGACGCTGAGGGTTCCGTGCTCCTCCACCTGCGCGGCACCGTCGTGCTCGACGACGAGCGCGAGGCGGGTGACGCGTGGGTGGTCGACGGCCGTCTCACGTTCGAGCGGCCGGCTTCGGTTCCGGATGCCGTGCTCGAGGGATGGATCCTGCCCGGCCTCGTCGACGTGCACTGCCACATCGGCCTGGCCTCGGACGGACCGGTCGACGACGGGACCGCGGAGAAGCAGGCGCTCGCCGACCGCGACTCCGGGGTGCTGCTCGTCCGCGACGCAGGCTCTCCTGCCGACACCGGGTGGGTGCACGCCCGCGACGACCTGCCGCGCCTGATCCGGGCGGGCCGGCACCTCGCCCGCCCCAAGCGGTACCTGCGGCACTACGGCCGGGAGCTCGCCGACGTCGCCGAGCTCGCGGGCGCCGTCCGCGAGGAGGCCGCGCGCGGCGACGGCTGGGTCAAGCTGGTCGCCGACTGGATCGACCGCGACCTCGGCGCCGACGGCGACCTGCGCCCGCTCTGGCCGGCCGACGTGCTCGCCGACGCCGTGGCCGCCGCGCACGCCGCGGGCGCCCGCGTGACCGCCCACACCTTCGCCACGGAGGCGCTCGACGCGCTGCTCGACGCCGGCGTCGACTGCCTGGAGCACGCCACGGGCGCGACGCCCGACCAGATCGACCGCATCGCCGCCGCCGGGATCCCGGTCACCGCGACCCTGCTGCAGATCGGTCAGTTCGAGGCCATCGCCGCACAGGGCTCCCGCTACCCGCTGTTCGCCGCCCGGATGCGCGCGCTCTACGAGCACCGGTACGCGCTGGTCCGCGACCTGCACGACGCGGGCGTGCCCGTGCTCGTCGGCACCGACGCGGGCGGGACGATCGGGCACGGCCGGATCGCCGACGAGGCCGCCGAGCTGGTCCGCGCCGGGCTCCCCGCGCGCGAGGTGGTGGCCGCCGCCAGCTGGCGGACGCGCGCGTGGCTCGGCGCCGAGGGGCTCGACGAGGGGGCGAGCGCGGACGTCGTCGTCTACGCCGAGGATCCCCGGGCCGACGTCCGGGTCCTCGCGGACCCGCGCGCGGTGGTGCTCCGGGGAGAGGTCGTCCTCGACCGGCTGTGACCTGCGGGACATGGTTGGGAGCGGCCCGCCGCATCTGGCACAATGGTCGGCTGTACCCGGCGCTTGCAGCCCCTCTACCTGCATTCGTCGTGTCCCCGACCAGACCTGCGCGCCCAACCCCACGGGCCATGCGCGGCGAGGTCACCACAGCAGACATCAGGAGAAGACCACACCGTGGCCACCAAGATCCGCCTCAAGCGTCTCGGCAAGATCCGCGCTCCGTACTACCGCATCGTCGTCGCCGACTCGCGCACCAAGCGCGACGGCCGCGTGATCGAGGAGATCGGCAAGTACCACCCCACCGAGGAGCCCTCGTTCATCGAGATCACCTCGGACCGTGCCCAGTACTGGCTCGGCGTCGGCGCGCAGCCGACCGAGCAGGTCGAGGTGCTCCTCAAGATCACCGGTGACTGGCAGAAGTTCAAGGGTCTCCCGGGCACCGAGGGCACCCTGCGCACCAAGGCCGACAAGGTCGACCCGAAGGCCGCCATCGACGCCGTCGCGCTCGACGCCGAGAAGGCCAAGGCCAAGGCGTCGGAGAAGAAGGCCGCCGCTGCTGTCGAGGCTCCGGCCGAGACGGTCGAGGACGAGCAGGCCTGATGCTCGCCGACGCTCTCGAGCACCTGGTGCGTGGCATCGTCGACCACCCGGACGACGTCCGCGTGAACGCGTCGACGCTGCGTCGTGGGGACCTGCTCGAGGTGCGCGTGCACCCCGACGACCTCGGCCGGGTCATCGGCCGCGGTGGTCGCACGGCCCGCGCCCTGCGCACCGTCGTCGGCGCGCTCTCGACGGACGGCGCGGTCCGTGTCGACGTCGTGGACGTCGACCGGCGCTGACCGACGCGCGCTGACTGATCGCTCAAGGCCCGGTCCCCTAACCTGGGGACCGGGCCTTCGCCATGACCGATGAACCGTGCCCCAACGTGAGGACTCCCATGCAGCTGACCGTCGCGCGGATCGGCCGTGCCCACGGCCTGCGCGGAGAGGTCGCCCTCGACCTGCGCACCGACAACCCCGACGAGCGGTTCGTCGTCGGGGCGGTGCTGTCCACCGAGCCCGCCGCGCGCGGCCCGTTGACGGTCGTCGGTACCCGGACCCAGCAGGGCCGCTGGTACGTGACGTTCGCGCAGATCAACGACCGGACCACGGCCGAGGCGATGCGCGGCACCGAGCTGGTCGTCGACGAGGACACCTCCGACGAGGACGACGCCTGGTACCCGCACGAGCTCGCGGGTCTGCGCGCGGAGCACGTCGACGGCCGGGTGCTCGGCGAGATCATCGGCCTCGAGCACCTCCCTGCCCACGACATGCTCGTGCTCCGCGAGCCCGACGGAGCGCGCACCCTCGTGCCGTTCGTCCGCGCGATCGTCCCGGTGGTCGACGTGGCCGGCGGTCGCGTGGTCCTCGACCCGCCCGGCGGTCTCCTCGCGTCCGACGCGGCCAACCTGGTGGTCTCCGACGAGACCGTGGGCGACGACTGACGTGCGCATCGACGTCGTCTCGATCTTCCCCGAGTACCTGGCTCCGCTCGAGCTGTCCCTGGTGGGCAAGGCGCGCACCGGCGGGCTGCTCGACCTGCGCGTCCACGACCTGCGGGACTGGACGAGCGACCGCCACCGGACCGTCGACGACACCCCGTTCGGCGGCGGTGCCGGGATGGTCATGCGGCCCGACGTGTGGGGGACCGCCCTGGACGAGCTGGTCGACGACGGCACGCACCTGCTGGTGCCGACGCCGTCGGGCGAGCCGTTCACGCAGCGGACCGCCGAGGCGCTGGCGGGCGAGAGCCACCTCGTTCTCGCGTGCGGCCGGTACGAGGGCATCGACGCGCGCGTGGCCGAGCACTACCGCTCGCGGGTGCGGGTGACCGAGCTCTCGCTCGGCGACTACGTGCTCAACGGGGGTGAGGTGGCGGCGCTCGTCGTGGTCGAGGCGGTCGCCCGGCTGCTGCCCGGTGTCGTCGGCAACCCGGAGTCTCTGGTCGAGGAGTCGCACGGCGCGGCCGGCCTGCTGGAGTACCCGGTGTACACCAAGCCGCCGACGTGGGCCGGGCTCGACGTCCCCGACGTGCTGCTGTCCGGGCACCACGCGCGGATCGCGCGCTGGCGGCGTGACACGGCGCTGCACCGCACCGCCGAGCGCCGTCCGGACCTCGTCGGAGCCCTGCGGGTCGACGAGCTCGACGCGCACGACCTCGCGCTGCTCGCGACGCTCGGCTGGACGCCGGTCGACGGACGCCTCGTCCAGGACTCGATTACCTGACGGTCGGGCCGGTGTGGCAGACTGGTTCGTTGGTGCGCGCAGGTCGCGTCTCTGCCACAGGGGAGACGAATCACGACCACCCGGGGATCGCCCGGACGCACCGGACCACCAGACCAAGGACGCCGGTCCTGCCCTGCGGGGCGGCCGTGACGCCCTCGACGACGTTCCTGACCTGTGGCAGGGCGGGGAAGTGACATCACATGCACACGCTCGACAGTGTCGACGCAGCATCGCTGCGCACCGACATCCCGGCCTTCCGCGCCGGTGACACCCTCAAGGTCAACGTCAAGGTCGTCGAGGGCAACCGCTCGCGCATCCAGGCGTTCCAGGGTGTCGTCATCCGTCGCCACGGCGACGGCGTCCGCGAGACGTTCACGGTCCGCAAGGTCAGCTTCCAGGTCGGCGTCGAGCGCACGTTCCCCGTGCACTCCCCGAGCCTGGAGTCGATCGAGGTCGTGACGCGCGGTGACGTGCGCCGCGCGAAGCTGTACTACCTGCGCAAGCTCCGCGGCAAGAAGGCCAAGATCAAGGAGAAGCGCGAGTTCGCTCCGGCTGCCAAGAAGGCCTGAGCCTTCCTGCGCGACGTCCCGACGGGCGGTCACCGATCCGGTGGCCGCCCGTCGGCGTCCCCGGGCGGCGCCGGTGCTGGTCACGCCCGGATGCACCCTGCGGGCACGGGTCACGACGGCGCGAGCGTGCGAACCGGGGCGAATCTCGGCCGCCGGTCGTGTGCGCGTCCGGGCGTCCCGCGTGCGAGAGTGTGCGGGTGATCGACCGACCCGCCCGAGACCTCGACGAGGACTCGTCGCCCACGTCGTGGCCGGGCCAGGCGGCCCGGAGCGGCGAGCCGGCCGGTTCCGCGCCCGGGCTCCCGGACGTCACCGAGGCGGCGGGGGACGGGTCGTCCGAGCCCCCCGCGTCCAGCCGACGGCACGCCGCCGCCCGCCGGCCGAGCGGGGCGGGCTCACTGCTGCGCGAGACGGTGATCATCCTCGTCAGCGCCATCGTCCTGTCGCTGCTGGTCAAGACGTTCCTGGTGCAGGCGTTCTTCATCCCGAGCCAGTCGATGCACGACACCCTGATCGAGCACGACCGCATCCTCGTCAGCAAGCTCACGCCCGGACCGTTCGACCTGCGCCGCGGGGACATCGTCGTCTTCAAGGATCCGGGCGGGTGGCTGCCCGCCGACGTCGCCCCCGACCCCGGTCCCGTGCGCGGTGCGATCAACGACGCCCTGACCTTCATCGGGCTCTACCCGGCCGACGCCAACGAGCACCTGGTCAAGCGTCTCATCGGGCTGCCAGGCGACCACGTGGCGTGCGCGGGGCCGGGCGAGCCGGTCACGGTCAACGGCGTCCCGCTCGACGAGCCGTACCTCGCCGCGGGCGTTCAGCCCTCCGACATCGCCTTCGACATCACCGTGCCCGCGGACAGCATCTGGGTGATGGGCGACAACCGCTCGCACTCCTCCGACTCCCGCTACAACCAGGGCAAGCCCGGGGGCGGCTCCGTGCCTATCGCCAACGTGGTCGGCATGGCCTTCGTGACCGTCTGGCCGATCGAGCGCGTCGGGCTCCTGCACAACCCCACCAGCACGTTCGCGGACGTGCCCGACCAGCCGTGACCGTGCTCGAGGCGTCCCGTCGCCCGGCAGCGCCGCGACCGGCGCCGCACCTGCGGCACGAGCGGCTCCTCCTGCGCGACGGTGCGCGGCTGCTGGCGGGGATGGACGAGGTCGGCCGAGGGTCGCTCGCGGGTCCCGTCAGCGTCGGCGTGGTCGTCGTCGACGCGACGACGCGGTCGGCCCCCAAGGGTGTCGCCGACTCCAAGCTGCTCGCACCGGCGGCCCGGACGAGGCTGCTGCCCGCGCTCAGCCGGTGGGGCGTCGCCCGTGCCGTCGGGCATGCGAGCGCCGACGAGATCGACGCGATCGGGATCATCGCCGCGCTGAGGCTCGCCGGGAACCGCGCGCTGGCAGCGATCGCCGCGACGATCGGCCCCGTGGACGTCGTGCTCCTCGACGGCTCCCACGACTGGCTGAGCCGCCCCGCCCAGGCCGACCTCTTCACGCTCGACGACGAGCCCGAGGCGCCGGCTCCCCGGGTGCACATGCGCGTGAAGGCCGACCGGACGTGCGCGTCGGTGGCGGCGGCGAGCGTGCTGGCCAAGTGCGAGCGTGACGCGCTGATGGTCGGGCTGTCGGCCACTCACCCCGCCTACCGCTGGGACGAGAACAAGGGCTACGCGTCGCCCGAGCACATGGCCGCCCTGCGCGAGCTGGGTCCGAGCGTCCTGCACCGTCGCTCGTGGCGGTTGCCGGGGACCGGGGACGACCAGCTCCCCGACGACGACGCGTTCTGACGGTTCGCCGCGTGGCGTCGCGCGGCCGCGGGCTCGGGCATGGGGGATGATGTCCCGGTGAGCGCGGAGGACCTGGAGAACTACGAGACCGACATGGAGCTCGCGCTGTACCGCGAGTACCGCGACGTCGTGGGGCTCTTCTCCTACGTCGTGGAGACGGAGCGGCGGTTCTACCTGGCCAACCAGGTGGACCTGCAGGTGCGGTCCGCCGCCGGGGAGGTCTACTTCGAGCTGACGCTCGCCGACGCCTGGGTCTGGGACGTGTACCGCTCCGCCCGGTTCGTGAAGTCGGTGCGCGTCGTGACGTTCAAGGACGTCAACGTCGAGGAGCTGGCCAAGGCCGAGCTGGATCTCGGGGGCAGCGCGGGCTTCGCCCGCTGATCGGCGCTCGCCGAGGCGTCCACAGCCCACGCGGCTGACTCCCTCCCGCACAGACCCGCCGTCCGGCCGTCGACGCCCGGTCAGGGGCTGGCAGCGTCGTGCGCGGAGGTGGTCCGGTGCGCGCGAAGGACGCAGTGGGGCGGTACGGCGAGGACGTGGCGGAGGCGCACGTCCGAGATCGCGGCTGGGACGTGCTGGACCGCAACTGGCGGACCCGGGACGGTGAGCTCGATCTCGTCGCGCTCGACGGGGACGAGCTGGTCGTCGTGGAGGTCAAGACCCGGCGGTCGATCTCGTTCGGGTACCCCGCGGAGGCGGTGACCGCACGCAAGCTCGCGCGGGTCCGGCGGCTCGCGGCGCAGTGGCTGGCCGCGCACGACGTGCACCCGAGGTCGGTCCGGATCGACGTCATCGCCGTGATCCTCCCGGCGCGGGGCGCCGCGCAGATCGACCATCTCGTCGGGGTGGTCTAGGTGGTGCTGGGGCGCACCCTGGGCGTCGCGCTGGTGGGCCTGACCGGCCACGTCGTGGAGGTGGAGGCTCATCTGGCGCCGTCGCTCCCGGCGTTCACGCTGGTGGGCCTGCCGGACGCCTCGCTGGCGGAGTCACGGGACCGGGTCCGGGCCGCGGTCACGTCCTCGGGCCTCGCGTGGCCCAACCGGCGCATCACCGTCAACCTCTCGCCCGCCACCCTGCCCAAGTCCGGCTCGGGGTTCGACCTCGCGATCGCCGTCGCCACGCTCGCCGGTGCAGAGGCGATCGACGCGGCCGCGACGGTGGGTGTCGTGCACCTCGGCGAGCTGGGTCTCGACGGCCGGCTCCGCCCGGTGCGGGGCGTGCTGCCCGCGGTCGCGGCAGCGGTCGCGGCCGGTCGGCCACGAGTGGTCGTCGCAGAGGCGAACGCCGCCGAGGCGCGGCTGGTCCCCGGGGCGCAGGTGATCGGTGCCGCGAGCCTCGCGCAGGTGGCCGCCGGCTACGGGGCCAGTCTCGACGTCCCCGCGGTCGCGGCGGTGGCCACCGACGCCGTCGCCGCCCGACCGGACGCCGCCGTCCTGGACCTCGCCGACGTCGTGGGTCAGCCGGAGGCCCGGGCCTGCCTCGAGGTCGCGGCGGCCGGCGGCCACCACCTGCTGATGGTGGGACCGCCCGGCACGGGCAAGACCATGCTGGCGGCCCGCCTGCCCGGTCTGCTGCCCGACCTCTCCGAGGCGGACGCCGTCGAGGTCACGGCGGTGCACTCCGTGGCGGGCGCGTTCGACCCCGGCGGCGGCCTCCTGCGCCGACCGCCGTTCGAGGACCCGCACCACACCGCGACCCCGGCGAGCGTGGTGGGCGGGGGCTCGGGCATGCCGCGGCCCGGCGCGGCGTCGCGGGCTCACCGCGGGGTGCTGTTCCTGGACGAGGCCCCCGAGTTCTCCACCGCGGTGCTGCAGACCCTGCGTCAGCCGCTGGAGCACGGCGAGCTCGTGCTGCACCGCGCCGCCGGCACCGCTCGTTACCCCGCGCGGTTCCAGCTCGTCCTCGCCGCCAACCCGTGCCCGTGCGGCCAGGCGGTGGGCAAGGGGCTCGCGTGCACGTGCCGTGCCGAGCAGCGGCGCCGCTACTTCGGCAAGCTGTCCGGGCCTCTGCTGGACCGCGTGGATCTCCAGGTCGAGCTGGGCCTGTCGCGGGCCGGTGCGTCGGCGGGGGAGTCGACGACCGTCGTCGCTGCGCGGGTGGCCGGCGCGCGCCTGGCGCAGGTCGAGCGGCTCGCGGGCACGCCGTGGCGCTCCAACGGGGACGTCCCAGGCGGGTGGTTGCGCGACCGGCTCGGCGCCGACCGGTCGCTGGTCTCCGACCTCGACCGCGCGCTCGATCGCGGCACGCTGAGCCTGCGGGGCGTCGACCGGGTGCTGCGCGTCGCGTGGACCCTGGCCGACCTGGCGGGGCGCGCGGCTCCCGGGCGTGCCGATGTCGGTCAGGCGCTGCTGCTGCGTACGCGCGGGCACGGCGCATGAGCGACGACACGGCCGACGTGCTCGCGCGCACGACGTGGAGCGCGCTGGTGGAGCCGGGGGACACGGTCGCCGGAGCGCTGGTCGGGCTCCTGGGTGCCGCGGAGGCGCTCGCGTGGGTCCGGGCCGCGGTCGACGCGGGAGGTCGGCCCGATGTCGGTCGGCTCGACGAGGGTCGGGGACCGCTCGCACCCGCGGACGTCAGCAGGATCGGTCGGGCGCTGGAGCGCTGGGCGGCCCGGTTGCCCGACTGCGACCCGCTGCGCGACCTCGAGCGGCTGTCCCGGCTCGGTGGTGCGGTCCTGGTCCCGGGGGACGCCCGGTGGCCGAGCGCGCTGGACGACCTCGGCGCGGAGGCCCCGTTCTGCCTGTGGGTCCGGGGCGAGCTCGATCTCGCGACGTCGACGGCGCGGAGCGTGTCGATCGTCGGATCGCGTGCCGCGACGTCCTACGGCGAGCGGGTCGCGTTCGACCTCGCCGACGGCGTGGTGGGTGCGGGCGTCTGCGTCGTCTCGGGCGGCGCCTACGGCATCGACGCGGCGGCGCACCGTGGTGCGGTCGCCCGCGGCGGGCCGACGCGGGGTGCTCGCCGGCGGGGTGGACCGGGCCTATCCGGCCGGCAACGCCCGCCTGCTCGAGGCCGTGGTCGCCGTCGGGGGAGCGCTGGTCTCGGAGGTACCGCCGGCCAGCCTGCCCACCAAGAGCAGGTTCCTGCAGCGGAACCGGTTGATCGCCGCCGCGGGCCGGGCGACCGTCGTCGTGGAGGCGGCATGGCGGTCGGGGGCGATGAGCACCGCGCACCACGCCGCCCGGCTCCTGCGTCCCGTCGGGGCGGTGCCCGGCCCCGTGACGTCGATGGCGTCGGCGGGCTGTCACCGCCTGCTGCGGGAGGGCGTGGCCGTCTGCGTCACCGATGCCACCGAGCTGCGCGAGCTCGCGGCCCTCGGGACGGCGGACCTCGCCGCCGCCGTCGCGGCCGAGCGGGCCGCCGACGACCGGGCGTCGCGCCCGAGCGACGGGCTCGACCCGGTGTCCCGGCGCGTGCTCGATGCGATGCCGCGCCGCGTCCCGGCCGACCTCGACCGCGTGGCGAGCGTCGCGGGCGTCTCTGTGGCCGAGGCGCGGGGGGCTCTGGGCGTCCTCGAGCTCGACGGCTGGGTGGTGCGGCGGGACGGCGGGTGGTCGGCGGTGAGTCGTTCCTCACCATGACGGCCCAGGCGTTGTCCAGAAGGCGCGCCGAAAAGGACTTCTTGAGTGCAGGGGTGAGGCGATCCGCGGGTGAAAAAATCGCGCAACCGGGCATTTCTTGGTCGGCGAATCGGACATTGCGCCGGGATTCGCCCAACGTTAGGCCGGCCAGGTGAATTCACTGCTTGTTCCCGGCTGTGTTTCAGGTCACCGTACTCACATGGACGTGGCCGAGATCACTGCAGGGGCGCCGAATCGCGTGCGCCTCCTGTCGGAGTTCTCGGCGCACCTGGGTGCCCAGCGCGGATTGTCGGCGCACACCATCCGCGCCTATGTCGGGGATGTCGACCTTCTTCTCGGCTATGCGTCGCGGCACGGCCGGACAACTCTCGACTCGATCGACCTCGCTGTCCTGCGCGGCTGGCTCGCCTCCATGGCGACCACGCAGCGCAGCCGCGCGACCCTCGCCCGCCGAGGCGCCGCCGTCCGCACGTTCTTCGCCTGGGCCACCCGCACGCACCGGATCCCGGTCGACCCCGCGCTTCGTCTCGCGACCGCCCGGACCGCCTCGCCCCTGCCGACCGTCCTGCGCGTCGAGCCCGTCACGCAGATGCTCGACCTGGCCCGTGACCGTGCCGCCGACGGCGACGCGCTCGCGATCCGCGACTGGGCGCTCCTCGAGCTCCTCTACGCCACGGGCGTCCGCGTCGGCGAGGTCTGCGGCGCCGACCTGGGCGACCTGGACGTGCACGAGCGGACGCTGCGGGTCGTCGGCAAGGGCGACAAGGAGCGGGTCGTCCCGTTCGGCAAGCCCGCCGCGACGGCGCTGAGCGCCTGGCTCGAGCGTGGCCGCCCGCAGCTCGTCCACCCCGCCTCGCCGCCGGCCGTGTTCCTCGGCCTGCGCGGCGGGCGTCTCGACCAGCGCCAGGCGCGCACGGTCGTCCACCAGTCCGCCGCCCTCGCGGGCGTCGACGACGTGGCGCCCCACGCGCTCCGTCACACCGCAGCGACCCACCTTCTCGAGGGTGGGTCCGACCTGCGCAGCGTCCAGGAGCTCCTCGGCCACGCCAGCTTGGCCACGACGCAGCGCTACACGCACGTCTCCGCCGACCGACTGCGGTCGGCGTTCCAGCAAGCGCACCCCCGAGCATGAC
The DNA here is from genome assembly GCF_056403775.1 of Cellulomonas sp. P2_F12. NCBI lineage: Bacteria > Bacillati > Actinomycetota > Actinomycetes > Micrococcales > Cellulomonadaceae > Cellulomonas > Cellulomonas sp. P2_F12. The sequence goes on from NZ_JBFUEV010000003.1 coordinate 334,608, forward strand.
GCACAAGATGGAGTCGACGATGACGACGCAGCTGGACGCCGCCTTCCCGGTGCGCACCCGTATGACGAGCACGGCCCCCGAGGGCGTCATCCCGCAGCCGTGGCCGTCGTCCGGCGACCAGCTCGCCGCGCCGACCGTCCCGATCACGCGCGGGGTCCCGACCCCTCGCGGCCCGGTCGCTCCGAGTCGTTCGGTCGAGGAGGTCGACGCCCTGTGGTCGGACTACAAGGCGACCGAGTCCCCCCGGGCGCGTGAGGGCCTGATCCTGCACTACGCCTCCCTGGTGTCGGCGGTCGCCGGCCGGGTGGGGATGCGGCTGCCCAGCACCGTCGAGCAGGCCGACCTCGTCTCCTACGGCATGTTCGGTCTCATCGACGCCATCGAGAAGTACCAGACCGACCGTGCGGTGAAGTTCGAGTCCTACGCGTCGTCCCGCATCCGCGGCGCGATCATCGACGAGCTGCGCGCGATGGACTGGGTCCCGCGCTCGGTCCGCACGAAGGCTCGTTCGGTCGACCGCGCGTATGCCGAGCTCGAGGCCAAGCTGCACCGGACCCCGACCGAGGACGAGGTCGCCCGCCACCTCGAGATGCCGGTCGAGGACCTCCGCGCCATCTACTCCCAGCTCTCGACGGTGAACGTGGCCGCCCTGGACGAGCTGCTCGGCGGCGGCGACGACCGCCCCGGCGGCGTCTCGCTGGTCGACACCCTCGGCGACGAGCGCACGCTCGACCCCGCCGGCTCGATCGAGGCCGCCGAGACGAAGTTCCTGCTGGCCCGCGCGATCGAGTGCCTGGGCGAGCGCGAGCGCATCGTCGTCGTCCTCTACTACTACGAGGGCATGACCCTCGCCGAGATCGGCCGCGTGCTCGGTGTCACCGAGTCGCGCATCTCCCAGATGCACACCGCCGCCATGATCCGGCTCCGCACCCGCCTGCTCGAGGCCGAGCGCGTCTGACCGCGCCCGGCGGGCTCGGCCCGCCGGCGTCGGACCCGTTCGTCGCCCGTCCTGGACGGGCGGCGGCGTCTCTCGGATCGGTCAGCGTCCGAGAGGCGTCGCACCAGGTCGTGGTCGAGTCGCCGCACCAGGCCTCGACCGCGCTGTCTCACTGGGACCCGCGCGGTCCAGCGGTCCCGTCGACGCGACGAGCGTCCAGGGGCAGCAGCACCGCCGGGCCCGCGCCCGGCAGCAGCGTGAACGGGTCGACGTACTCGTCGCCCACCCGCACGCCCCAGTGCAGGCACGTGCCCGGCGCGCAGTGCGACCCCTCGGGTGTCACGAGACCGAGCGGCTCGCCGCCCTCGACGGCGTCGCCCGCCCGCACTGCGGCCAGCACCGGCTCGATGCTCGACCGGCGACCGCGCGCGTCGGTCACCGTGACGACGCCCCGACCGGCGACGGTGCCCGCGAACGAGACGACTCCGGCGACGGGGGAGAGGACAGGGGCTCCGGGAGTCGTGCGCAGGTCCACGCCACGATGGCCGACCGCCCAGGGCTGCGGCGGAGCCTCGAACGCGCGCGCAACCTGCGGCGGTCCGGGAAGCGGGAGGCGGTAGGTGCCGGCCGTCGTGGCCGGCGGGTCGGGCGGACCGGCGGAGCCCGTCGACGCGAGCCCCGCGACCGCCAGGGCGACCAGCAGCGCGATCGCACCGAGCGAGGCGACCGGGCGGGTGACGCGGGCGGGGGCGGGGGCGGCCGAGCGGCCGAGGCCGCGGCGAACGGGGGCGCCTGGGCGGGCGGTGCCGCGGAGGGCATGAGCGACCGGGCCGGCGATGCCGCGGCGGGCCGGGGCAGCCGAGCGGGCGGTGCTGCGGCGGGCCGGGGCCGCCGGGGAGAGGGCCGGTCCGGGGTCGTGCGGGCGGGAGGCGGGAGCTGGCGTCATGGCGCCGATCGTCGGGTCTCGCGGGCGCGCCGCCGTGGGCTCGGCACGATCGTGTGGACGCCCAAGGCGGCGCCAGGGGCTGTGGGCGGGCCGCTGGTCGGGACCAGTCCCGGCGATCGGCTAAACTTCTGGTGCGACCGGTCCGTACCGGTCGACTTCGCGCGTCATCCACCCGATCAGGGCACTCGACGGCCATCGTGCCGGCGAGGACCAGGACGGGGTCGATCGCCGCAGCGGTCCGGGCTCCTGCACCAGTGGCAGTCCCCGGAGCGGACGACGACATGACGCCAGGGGCGCCGACCTTGCGGTCGGAGCCGACAACCGAGATGCGGGCCCGCAGACGGGTCCGCCTTGACGCGTGCACCCTGCGGTGCGCGCCGGAAGGACGTGCCATGGCCGTCGTGACCATGCGCCAGCTGCTCGAGAGCGGTGTCCACTTCGGGCACCAGACTCGCCGCTGGAACCCCAAGATGAAGCGCTTCATCTTCACCGAGCGCAACGGCATCTACATCGTCGACCTGCAGCAGTCGCTGTCGTACATCGACAACGCCTACGACTTCGTGAGCCAGACCGTCGCGCACGGCGGCACCATCCTCTTCGTCGGCACGAAGAAGCAGGCGCAGGAGCCGGTCGCCGACCAGGCCGCGCGTGTCGGGATGCCGTACGTGAACCAGCGCTGGCTCGGTGGAATGCTCACCAACTTCAGCACGGTGCACAAGCGTCTCCAGCGCCTCAAGGAGCTGGAGCAGATCGACTTCGACGACGTGGCGGGCTCGAACCTCACGAAGAAGGAGCTGCTCGTCCTGCGCCGCGAGAAGGACAAGCTCGCGAAGACGCTGGGCGGCATCCGCGACATGGCCAAGGTTCCCTCGGCCGTGTGGATCGTCGACACGAACAAGGAGCACCTCGCCGTCAACGAGGCGCGCAAGCTCGGCATCCCGGTCGTCGCGATCCTCGACACCAACTGCGACCCGGACGTCGTCGACTACCCGATCCCGGGCAACGACGACGCCATCCGCGCCGTGCAGCTGCTGACCCGCGTCATCGCGGACGCCGCGGCCGACGGTCTGCTGAAGCGTCACTCGGGTCGCACCGCGGCCGCCGAGGGCACCGAGGCCGACGCCGAGCCGCTGGCCGAGTGGGAGCGCGAGCTGCTCGCCGGCGCCGAGGCCGACCTGGCCGCCGAGGCTGTGGCCGAGGAGGTCGTGGCCGAGGCCGTGGCCGAGGAGATCGCCGAGGAGGTCGTGGCCGAGGCTGTGGCCGAGGAGGTCGTGGCTGAGGTCATCGCCGAGGAGATCGCCGAGGAGGTCGTGGCCGAGGCCGTGGCCGAGGAGATCGCCGAGGAGGCCGTGGCCGAGGTCATCGCCGAGGAGATCGCCGACGAGGCTGCCGCCGAGGGCGACGCCGACTCCAAGTGACCGTGCCGGTGCCGGTGGCCCCCTGACGGGCCACCGGCACCGCAGCACGTCACCGGACCCCCAGGGGTCCCGCACGACACGTCACGACACACGAGGAACGGACACGACTGATGGCGAACTACTCGCTCGCAGACATCAAGGCGCTGCGCGAGAAGACCGGTGCCGGAATGATGGACGTCAAGAAGGCGCTCGAGGAGGCCGAGGGCGACTCCGACAAGGCGCTCGAGCTCATCCGCGTCAAGGGCCTCAAGGGCGTCGGCAAGCGTGAGGGCCGCGCGGCCTCCGACGGCCTCGTCGTCGCTCACGTCGGCCCGACGGCCGATGGCGAGGGCCAGACCGGCGTCCTGGTCGAGATCAACTCGGAGACCGACTTCGTCGCCAAGAGCCCGAACTTCGTGGGCCTCGCGGCGCGCGTCCTCGCGGCCGCCGTCGACTCGCCCGCCCGCGACGCGGACGCGCTGCTGGCCACCGAGGCCGAGGGCTCGACCGTGCAGAACATCGTCGACGAGACGGCCGCCACCCTGGGTGAGCGCGTCGTCGTGCGTCGTCTGGCCGTGCTCGCCGGCGMGCACGTCGAGGTCTACCTGCACAAGGTCAGCAAGGACCTGCCCCCGCAGGTCGGCGTCCTCGTCGCCACCGACGCCGCGGGCGCCGGCGTGGCCCGGGACATCGCGACGCACATCGCGGCGTTCTCGCCCACGTACCTGTCGCGCGAGGAGGTCTCGGCCGACGTCGTCGCCAACGAGCGTCACATCGCCGAGGAGACGGCCCGCAACGAGGGCAAGCCCGAGGCTGCGCTGCCGAAGATCATCGAGGGCCGCCTGAACGGCTTCTTCAAGGAGAACGTCCTGCTCGAGCAGGCGTTCGCCAAGGACAACAAGAAGACGGTCGCCCAGGTCCTCTCCGAGGCCGGCGGCACGCTGACGGGCTTCGTGCGTTACCGCGTGGGAGCCTGACCCCATGTGATCGACGGTGGCCCCGGCCCTACGGGGTCGGGGCCACCGTCGCTACCAGCTCGATCCGGGCGTCCTGACCAGGCCGCGCGGACCACTCTCTTCTGGAGGCGCCGTGACCCAGCACCCGGACTCGACTCGCGGGGCTGTGCCGGAGCGGCGTGTCCTGCTCAAGTTGTCGGGCGAGACGTTCGGCGGCGGTGACGTCGGCCTGGCCGCCGACGTCGTCCAGCGCGTCGCGGCCGAGATCGCGGTGGCCGTACGGGCGGGCGTGCAGGTGGCGATCGTCGTCGGCGGGGGCAACTTCTTCCGCGGCGCCGAGCTGTCGCAGCGCGGCCTCGACCGGGCGCGTGCCGACTACATGGGCATGCTCGGCACGGTCATGAACTGCCTGGCGCTGCAGGACTTCCTCGAGCAGGCCGGGGTGAGCACGCGTGTGCAGACCGCGATCGCGATGGGCCAGGTGGCCGAGCCGTACATCCCGCTGCGCGCCATCCGGCACCTCGAGAAGGGCCGCGTCGTGATCTTCGGCGCCGGCGCGGGCATGCCGTACTTCTCCACCGACACGGTGAGCGTCCAGCGCGCGCTGGAGACCCACTGCCACGAGGTGCTGATGGGCAAGAACGGCGTCGACGGCGTCTACTCGGCGGACCCGCGCACGGACCCCGACGCGGTGAAGCTGGACCACCTGACCTACACGGACGCGCTGGTCAACGACCTGGGCGTCATGGACGGCTCGGCGCTCAGCCTCTGCCGCGACAACGACGTGCGGATGCGCGTGTTCGGCCTGGAAGAGGCCGGCAACGTCACGCGCGCGCTGCAGGGTGAGAAGATCGGCACGCTGATCACGGCAAGCTGAGCACCACCCGCTCGACGACCTGACCATGACGAACCGCACGAAGGAGCTCCGGTGATCGACGAGACCCTCTTCGAGGCTGAAGAGAAGATGGACAAGGCCGTCGAGGTCGCCAAGGAGGACTTCTCGACGATCCGCACGGGCCGCGCCAACGCTGCGATGTTCTCGAAGGTGTTCGTCGACTACTACGGCAGCCCGACCGCGCTGCAGCAGCTGGCGTCGTTCAACGTGACCGAGGCGCGCACCATCCTCGTCTCGCCGTTCGACAAGTCGTCGACCGCGGCCATCGAGAAGGCGCTGCGCGACTCGGACCTCGGGGTGAACCCGACGAACGACGGCAACGTCATCCGCATCGTCCTGCCGGCCCTGACGCAGGAGCGACGCAAGGACTTCGTGAAGCTCGCCCGGAGCAAGGCCGAGGACGCGCGCATCTCGGTGCGCAACGTGCGCCGCCGCGCCAAGGAGGAGCTGGACCGCATCGTGAAGGACGGCGAGGCGGGCGAGGACGAGGTCGGTCGTGCCGAGAAGGAGCTCGAGTCCCTGACGAAGAAGCACGTCGACCTCATCGACCACCTGCTCTCGTCCAAGGAGAGCGAGCTCCTCGAGGTCTGATGAGCCAGACAGCCATCGCCGCCACCCGGACCCCACGCCCCGGTCGCGACCTGCCGGTCGCGATCGTCGTCGGCGTCGCCATGCTCCTGGCGGTGGTCGCCTCCCTGTTCATCCGCAAGGAGGCCTTCGCCGTCGTCGCGGTGCTCGCCGTGTGCGCCGGGCTCTGGGAGCTGGCGCAGGCGTTCACGCGGCGGGCGATCCACCTGCCGCTGCTACCGCTGCTGGTCGGCGCGATCGGCATCCTGGTGTCGGCGTACACGGCCGGGCCGGAGGCGCTGTTCGTCGCGTTCATGCTGACGGTCGGCGGTGTCGTCGTCTGGCGCGTGCTCGACGGGAGCGGCCAGCCCGCGTTGCGGGACGCCACGGCGGGAGCGTTCGCCGCCGCGTACCTGCCGTTCCTCGGCGGGTTCGTCATGCTCATGCTCGCGGAGCCCGACGGGCCGTCCCGCGTGATGCTCTTCATCCTGCTCTGCGTCGCCAACGACGTCGGTGGGTACACCGTCGGCGTGCTGCTCGGCCGGCACCCGCTCGCCCCCTCGGTCAGCCCGAAGAAGACATGGGAGGGCCTGGCCGGCTCCGTCGTGCTGGCCTGCGTGGTCGGCGTCGTCGGCGTGCAGGTCGCGTTCGGCGGCGAGCCGCTGGTCGGGGTGTTCCTCGGCGCGGCCACGGTCGTGACGGCCACGCTCGGCGACCTGGCCGAGTCCATGCTCAAGCGCGACCTCGAGCTCAAGGACATGGGCCGGCTCGTGCCGGGACACGGCGGGCTCCTGGACCGGCTCGACTCGCTCGTCCTGACCGCCCCCGCCGTGTACGTCGTCCTCACGGTCCTCCAGCCCGCCTGACCTCTGCTCCTCTGCGCAGCCCGACCTGAGAGGGGGTACCTGCAATGACCGGTACACCCGTCCGCCTCGACCTGTCCTCGCCCAGCCGTGGACCTCGCGGCAAGCCGCCCAAGCACTTCGTCGACCTCACGCCCGAGCAGCGGATCGACGCCGTGACGGAGCTGGGGGAGAAGCCGTTCCGCGCCAAGCAGCTGGCGACCCACTACTTCACGCACCTGACCAACGACCCCGCGCAGATGACGGACCTGCCCAAGGCGACCCGCGACAAGCTGGTCGAGGGGCTCTTCCCGCAGCTGCTCACGGCGCACCGGACGCAGACCGCGGACAAGGGCACCACGGTCAAGACGCTGTGGCACCTGTTCGACGGCGCCAAGGTCGAGTCGGTCCTCATGCGCTACGCCAATCGCACGACCCTGTGCGTGTCCAGCCAGGCGGGCTGCGGCCTGGCCTGCTCGTTCTGCGCGACCGGCCAGCTGGGCCTGACCCGCAACCTGTCGACCGCGGAGATCGTCGAGCAGGTGCGCGCGGCGGCCCGGTCGCTCGCCGACGGTGAGGTCCCCGGCGGCCCGACGCGCCTGAGCAACGTCGTGTTCATGGGCATGGGCGAGCCGCTGGCCAACTACAAGTCGGTCATGGAGACGGTCCGCCGCCTCGTGGCGCCGACGCCGGACGGCCTCGGCATGTCCGCGCGCAACGTGACGGTCTCGACCGTCGGCATGGTGCCGGCCATGGACCGGCTGGCCAAGGAGGGCATCCCGGTCACGCTCGCCCTGTCGCTGCACGCGCCCGACGACGAGCTGCGCAGCGAGCTCGTGCCGGTGAACACGCGGTGGAGCGTCGACGAGGCGCTCGACTCCGCGCACCGCTACTTCGAGGTCACGGGCCGCCGGGTCTCCATCGAGTACGCGCTCATCCGGGACATCAACGACCACGCCTGGCGCGCGGACCTGCTGGGCGAGAAGCTCAACGCCCGCGGCCGCGGCTGGGTGCACTGCAACCCGATCCCGCTGAACCCGACGCCCGGCTCCAAGTGGACGGCGAGCGATCCCCGGGTCGAGCAGGAGTTCGTGGCACGCTTGCGTGCGCACGGGATCCCGACCACGATCCGAGACACCCGCGGCAGTGAGATCGACGGCGCCTGCGGCCAGCTCGCAGCGGAGGAGGACGAGTGAGCGACGGGATGTTCCGGACCGTCTCGGGTCTGAAGCAGGGGTACGACCCGGACGAGGTCGACGACTTCTTCTCGCACGCCCGGTCGGTCTACGAGCAGGGCCCCGCCGGTGGCCTGGCCAGCAAGGACGTGCGCGGCGTCGCGTTCGACATGGTGCGCGGCGGCTACGTCACCGCGGCCGTCGACGCGGCCCTGGACCGGCTCGAGGCGGCGTTCGTGGCGCGGTCGCGGGCGGAGTACATCGCCACCCAGGGCCAGCAGGCGTGGATGGGCCGCCTGAGCGAGCAGGCCCGCACCCTCTACGGGCGGCTCGGCCGTCCGGACGGGGACCGGTTCGCGGCGCCCGACGGCCGGCACCAGGGCTACGAGCCCGCGGACGTCGACGAGCTCTGCCAGCGGTTGGTCGCCTACTTCGACAAGGGCACGCCGCTGTCGGCCGCCGAGGTCCGGTCGGCCACGTTCCGCCGCCGCAAGGGCCGCAACGCGTACGCCGAGGGACCGGTCGACGCGTTCCTCGCACGCGCGGTCGAGGTGCTGCTCGGCGTCGAGTGAGACGTCGAGTGAGACCTCGACCCACCTGAGACGAACGAACGGCCGCGCCCCGACGAAGGGGTGCGGCCGTTCGCGTAGCCGAAGGGTCAGCCGTCCTCGCGCTTGAACGTGCGCGTGCCGAACCAGATGCCCAGCGCGGCGAGCACGAGGGTCAGCGCGGAGCCCCACAGCGCGGTCGGCGTGCCGATGTCGCCGGCGAACTGGGCGCGGATGCCCGAGACCACGTGCTTGACCGGGTTGAGGTTGGACAGCGTGTTCAGCCACGCCGGCGCGGACGCCGCGGTGATCGGCAGGAGGATGCCGGACAGCAGCAGGAGCGGCAGCGCGATGCCGTTCATCAGCGGTGCGAGGGCGTCCTCGCTCTTGAGCGTGAGCGCGACGGCGTAGGACGCCGAGGCGAACGCGGCGGCGAGCAGCGCGGCCGTGACGATGCCGAGGACGATGCCCCAGAACGGCGCCTCGAGGCCGAACAGGAACGCCACCGACACGAGGACGACGCCCTGCACGGCCACGACGATCACGTCGCGCAGCACGCGGCCGAGCACCAGCGCGGACCGGGGCGCGGGGCTGACCCGCTCCGCCTCGATGACGCCGTCACGCCACTCGCCGATGAGCCCGAAGCCGACGAACAGCGCGCCGAACATGCCGAGCTGCACCAGCAGGCCGGGCACGAACAGCTGGTAGGCGTTCGTCGCCCCGAGCTGCGGGGCCAGCGGCTCGAGCAGCGGGCCGAACAGCGTCAGGTACAGCACCGGCTGGAGCAGGCCCATGACGGACCAGACCGGGTTGCGCAGGGAGATCCGCATGGCGCGGCGGAAGACGGTGAGCGTGTCGCGGACGAACGTGCTGCGGCCGCGCTGCTCGTCGGCGAACGTGCGGGGAGTGGCGGTGGTGGCGGTCATGCTGCTGCTCCGTCGGTCTGGTCGGTCCCGCGCGGGCTCTCGCCGTCGCGCAGGGACCTGCCGGTCAGGGTGAGGAAGACGTCGTCGAGGGTCGGGCGGCGCAGCTCGACGCCGTCGAGCTCGAGGCCCTCGGCGTCGAGCGAGCGCAGCAGGCCCGCGAGCAGGGTGCGGCCGGCGGGGACGCGGACCTCGACCAGCGTGCCGTCGACCGTGGGCGTGTCGGCGCCGGGCAGCTGAGCGGCGACGGCGGCGATGCGGGCGACGTCGGCGGGCTGGGCCGCGGTGAGCAGGACGGCGTCGCCGCTCACGCGCTGCTTGAGCTCCTCGGGGGAGCCCTGGGCGACGATCTGGCCGTGGTCGATGACGAGGATGCGGTCGCACAGGGCGTCGGCCTCGTCGAGGTAGTGCGTGGTGAGGAACACGGTGCTGCCGCGCTCGTCGCGCAGCCCGCGGACGTGCGTCCAGAGGTTGGCGCGCGCCTGCGGGTCGAGGCCCGTCGTCGGCTCGTCGAGGAACACCAGCCGGGGCGTGTGGATCAGGCCCATCGCGATGTCGAGGCGGCGGCGCTGACCGCCGGACAGCGAGGAGCACTTGCGCTCCCAGAGCCCGTCGAGCTCGAGCTGGTCGAAGAGCTCGCGGCCGCGGGCGGCAGCGGTGGAGCGCTCGACGCCGTAGAGCAGCGCGTGGTCGATGACCTCCTCGCCGGCACGGGCCTCGCCCGAGGTGGAGCCGGACTGGGCGACGTAGCCGATGCGTCGGCGGACGGCGCCGGGGTCGCGCAGCAGGTCGGCGCCGGCCACCGTCGCCTCGCCGCGGGTGGGCCGCAGGAGGGTGGTGAGCATGCGCAGCGTGGTCGTCTTGCCGGCCCCGTTCGGGCCGAGGAAGCCGACGATCTCGCCGGCGTCGACGTCGAGGTCCACGCCGCGCACGGCGTCGACGTCCCCTCGACGGGTCTTGTAGGTGCGGGCCAGGCCGCGGGCGTGGATCATGCGGGGTCTCCTTCGGGTGGAGACCCAGTATTCAAGATGAACTATTACTCGTCAACCTTGACTATTACGTGTCTTCGTCCGCCATCGCGTAGACGACCCAGGGACCGACGCCCGCGGCACGGGCGACCTCGAGCTGCTCCGGCGTCGGGTTCCACAGCGGCGGCTCGCCCTGGAACGCGTACGCACCGCCGCGCACGCGGTCGAGATACCCCCGCGCCCAGTCGAGCTCGCCGCGGGTCCGGGCGGTGATGAGCCGGGCCACCTCGGTCGCCGTGTCGGGCGTGTCCTTGGCCGCGAGGATCTCCTCGATCTGCGTCGCCAGCTCCGTGACCAGGTCCTCCATCATGCCGACGCGCTTCTCGATCGCCTGGACGACCTCGTCCCGGGGGAGCGCGAAGGCCATGTTGACCGCCGTGAGGAACAGCGTGGGCTCGTCCGTCGTGAGCAGGCCCGTGCGGACCAGGGAGAGGAACTCGTCCTCGCCCGCCGAGGTCAGGCGGTACGTGGTCCGGGGCGGCCGCGGGCCCTCGGCCACCACGCCCACCTCCTCGAGGAGGCCGGCCCTGGTCAACGACTTGAGCGCGTTGTAGATCGACCCCGGGTGCACGTGCGCCCACCGGTCGACCTCCCAGCTGACCAGCTCGCGGCGCAGGAAGTAGCCGTGCACGGGCTGGAAGATCCGCACGCACCCCAGCACGAGCAGGCGGGTCGAGGAGCCCTGGGGCGTCGCGGGAGCGGGCATGCGGCGATCCTGCCACGGGGGATGCACGAAGATGGGCAGCGTGACACAGCGCAGCGTCGTCCTCCTCGGGTCCACCGGGTCGATCGGCACCCAGGCCGTCGACGTCATCACGCGCCACCCGGACCGGTTCCGCGTGACCGGGCTGAGCGCCGGCGGCGGGCACGTCGGGCTGCTGGCCCGGCAGGCCCGCGAGCTCGGGGTGTCCGCGGTGGCGGTCGCCGACCCGAGCGTCGAGGGGCCGCTGCGCGAGGCGCTCCCCGCGGGCGTCGAGGTCCTCGTCGGCCCGCGGGCGTCCACCGAGCTGGCGGGGCGCGGGGCGGACGTCGTGCTCAACGGCGTCACGGGCTCGGTCGGACTGGGCCCGACGCTCGCCGCGCTCCGGGCCGGCAGCACGCTCGCGCTGGCCAACAAGGAGTCGCTGGTCGTCGGCGGTCGGCTGGTGCACGCTGCGCGGCAGCGACCCGACCAGATCGTGCCGGTGGACTCCGAGCACTCGGCCATCGCCCAGGCTTTGCGCGGCGGCACGCACGCCGAGGTCCGTCGCCTGATCCTGACGGCGTCCGGCGGGCCGTTCCGGGGGTGGACGCACGACGACGTCAAGGCGGTGACTCCCCAGCAGGCGCTCGCGCACCCGACGTGGTCGATGGGTCCCGTGGTGACCATCAACTCCTCGACGCTGATGAACAAGGGGCTCGAGCTCATCGAGGCGCACCTGCTGTTCGACGTCCCCGTCGAGGACATCACCGTGGTCGTGCACCCGCAGTCGGTCGTGCACTCGATGGTGGAGTTCGTCGACGGGTCGACGCTTGCGCAGGCCTCCCCGCCCGACATGCGGCTGCCGATCGCGCTCGGGCTCTCCTGGCCGGACCGGCTCGGCGACGTCGCGCCGCCGTGCGACTGGACCCGGTCGACCGCGTGGACCTTCGAGCCCCTCGACGAGCAGGTCTTCGGCGCCGTCCGGCTGGCCCGCGAGGCCGTCGTCGCGTCCGCCACGCACCCGGCGGTCTACAACGCGGCCAACGAGGAGTGCGTCGAGGCGTTCCTCGCCGGCCGCATCGGGTTCCTCGACATCGTCAGCACGGTCGAGCGGGTGCTGGGCGAGCACGACGGCACGGCACCGGACGCCCTGAGCCTCGGCGCCGTGCTGGCCGCCGAGACCTGGGCCCGGGCCCGCGCCCAGGAGCTCCTCGCGCGGGTCTGAACGCCGACCGGGGTCAGTGCCCCAGCACGTGGCTCAGCAGGTCGCCCACCCGGCTCGGACGACCCGTGCGGTTCTCGGTGCGGTCCGCCCACGCGGTCGCCCGGCGGGTCACCGTGATGCCCGCCCAGCGGATCGGCTCGGGCTCCCACGCGGGGGAGCGGTGGTCCACCCACGGCAGGCGCACCAGGTCGCTGTCCGCGCCCGTGATCAGGTCGGCGAGCGTCCGGCCGGCCAGGTTGGTCAGCGCGACGCCGTCGCCCACGTAGCCACCGGCCCAGGCGATGCCGGTCTCCGGGTCGAGGCCCACCGAGGGGTGCCAGTCCCGGTGGACGCCGAGCGGGCCGCCCCAGTGGTGGGTGATCTCCGCGCGGTCGAGCACGGGGAACAGGTCGACGAGCTCGCGATGCAGGTGCGCCGCGGTCGACCGGGTCCGGTCGTACGACGGCTCGATTGCCGAGCCCAGGTGGTACGGCGCGCCGCGGCCCCCGAAGGCGAGCCGGTCGTCGGTGGTCCGCTGGCCGTACACGATGAGGTGCCGCGCGTCGGTGAACGTCTGGGCGCGGGCCAGCCCGATCTGCGCCCAGACCTCGGGCGGCAGGGGCTCGGTCGCGATCATGTGCGAGTACACGGGGGCGACGTCGCGGCGCGAACCCGGCAGGTGTGCCGCCCACGCCTCGGTCGCGCGGACCACGAACCGGGCACGCACGATCCCGTGGTCGGTCACGACCGCCCGGGGCGACAGGCGCAGGGCCCGTGTCCCCTCGACCACGCGCGCCCCGCGGGAGAGCACGACGTCGAGCAGGCCCCGGACCAGCCGGACGGGCTGGATCCGCGCGCAGTCCGGTGTGTACGAGCCGCCCACCACGCCGGCGGCGCGGACGTGCTGCTCGACCCCGGCGGCGTCGAGCAGCTGCGACTCGTCGCCCCACGTCGCGTCGGCGGCGACGTCCGAGGCCACGCGCTCCAGCTGCGGCGCGTTCCGGGCCAGGGTGACGGTGCCCCCGAACGCGAAGCCGCAGTCGATCTGCTCGGCGGCCGCGACGCCACCCACCTCCACGACGGTGTCCCGCATCGCGGCGCGCATGGCCGCGGCGGCGTCGTGCCCGTGCCGGCGGGCCAGCTCGTCGCCGGAGACGGGCAGGAGCGCGGAGCACCAGCCGCCGTTGCGCCCGCTGGCGCCGAACCCGGCGACCTCGGCCTCGACCAGCAGCACGTCCAGCGACGGGTCCGCCTCGAGCAGGTAGTACGCCGTCCACAGACCGGTGAGCCCGGCGCCGACGATGACGACGTCCGCCTCGGCGTCACCGTCGAGCGGGTCGAGCGGGGTCCGGTCCGGGACCTGGTCGAACCAGAGGGAACCGGGGCCGGCAGGGCTCACAGGCGCGCCCAGGCCTCGGTCAGCACGCCCCGCAGGATCCCCGTGATCTCGTCGAACTCGGCCTGCCCGCAGGTCAGGGGCGGGGCGAGCTGGATGACGGGGTCGCCGCGGTCGTCGGCGCGGCAGTACAGGCCCGCGTCGTACAGCGCGCCCGAGAGGAACCCGCGCAGCAGGCGCTCGCTCTCGTCGTCGTCGAACGTCTCGCGGGTGGCCTTGTCCTTGACCAGCTCGATCCCGTAGAAGAAGCCCTCGCCGCGCACGTCGCCGACGATCGGCAGGTCCAGCAGGCCCTCGAGCGTGCGCCGGAACGCGGGGGCGGTCTCCTTGACGTGCTGGTTGAGGCCCTCTCGCTCGAAGAGGTCGAGGTTCGCGTTGGCGACGGCGGCCGAGACGGGGTGCCCGCCGAACGTGTAGCCGTGCGCGAACGACGCGTTGCCCTTGGCGAACGGCTCGTACAGGCGGTCGGAGGCGATGAGCGCGCCGATGGGGGAGTACCCCGACGTCAGGCCCTTGGCGCAGGTGATCATGTCCGGGACGTAGCCGAAGTCGTCGCACGCGAACATCGACCCGATGCGCCCGAACGCGCAGATGACCTCGTCGGACACCAGCAGCACGTCGTACTGGTCGCAGATCTCGCGCACGCGCTCGAAGTACCCGGGAGGCGGCGGGAAGCACCCGCCGGCGTTCTGCACGGGCTCGAGGAAGACGGCCGCGACGGAGTCGGGGCCCTCCATCTCGATGGCCTCGCCGATGCGGTCCGCGGCCCAGCGCCCGAACGCCTTCGGGTCGTCGCGCAGGTGCTCGGGCGCGCGGTACTCGTTGGTGTTCGGCACCTTGTGCGCGCCCGGGACGAGGGGCTCGAACTGCTCCTTGAGCGCCGGCAGCCCGGTGATCGACAGGGCGCCGTGCGGGGTGCCGTGGTACGCGATCGACCGCGAGATCACCTTGTACTTGTTCGGCTTGCCGGTGAGCTTGAAGTAGTTCTTGGCCAGCTTCCAGGCGGTCTCGACGGCCTCGCCGCCCCCCGTCGTGAAGAAGACGTGGTTCAGGGTGCCGGGCGCGTAGGTGGCCAGCCGCTCCGCGAGGTCGATGGCCTGCGGGTGCGCGTAGGACCACAGCGGAAAGAACGCGAGCTTCTCGGCCTGCACGCGTGCGGCCTCGGCCAGCTCGGCGCGCCCGTGGCCGGCCTGCACGACGAACAGGCCCGAGAGCCCGTCGATGTACTTGCGGCCCTGGTCGTCCCAGATGTGGTGGCCCTCGCCGCGCACGATCGTCGGGACGCCGCGGTCCCAGCTGCTCTGCCGAGTGAAGTGGCCCCAGAGGTGGGCCTTGGCCGCCTCGGAGCGGTCGGTGCCGAGTGGCGTCTGAGATGTGGTGCTCATCTGGTCCCCCAGTTGTAGAGCTGCTTGCGCAGCCGCAGGTACACGAACGTCTCGGTGGTCCGGACGCCGGGCAGCGTGCGGATCTTCTGGTTGAGAACCTCGAGCAGGTGGTCGTCGTCCTCGCAGACGACCTCGCAGAGCAGGTCGAAGCCGCCGGCGGTGACGACGACGTAGTCGACCTCGGGCAGCGCGGCCAGGGCGTCCGCGACGAGCGAGAGGTCGCCCTCGCACTTGAGCCCGATCATCGCCTGGCGGGTGAAGCCGACCTGCAGCGGGTCGGTGACGGCGACGATCTGCATCACGCCCGAGTCGGTGAGGCGCTGGACCCGCTGCCGCACCGCGGCCTCGGACAGGCCGATCGCCTTGCCGATCGCGGCGTAGGGTCGCCGGCCGTCCTCCTGGAGCTGTTCGACGATGGCCTTGGAGACGTCGTCGAGTGCCGGGTGCCCCGGTGCTGGTCTGCGTGTGCCCACCCGCCGATGGTGGTCGGCAACGGCCCTCAATGCAAGGAATCCGTCGTGACAGGCCGTGCGAACTTCTGATTTCGGCGTTGACCGCCCTCCGATTGGCCGAATGCCCCCTCTTGGGCTCCCGTCGGCGCCCCGACCGGCGTAGCGTGCGGCCCACCGACCGTGAGGAGATTGCCGTGAGCCAGGCCCCCGACCAGACGCTCGAGCTGCTGAACGTGATCGGGGGCGCCCAGCGTCCCGCCGCGGACGGCCGCACGACGTCGGTGATCGACCCGTCGACCGGGCAGGAGTACGCCCGGGCGCCGCTGAGTGGCGCGGACGACGTCGACGCCGCGTACGGCGCCGCCTCGGAGGCGTTCACGACGTGGGGCCGCACGACGCCCGCGGAGCGTCAGCTCGCGCTCCTGCGGCTGGCCGACGCGGTCGAGGCGCGCGCCGACGAGTTCGTCGCCGTCGAGTCCCGCAACACCGGCAAGCCGCTGCACCTGACCGCCACGGACGAGGTGCCGCCGTGCGTCGACCAGCTGCGGTTCTTCGCCGGCGCCGCGCGCGTGCTCGACGGGCTGAGCGCGGGGGAGTACATGGCGGGCCACACGTCGTGGGTGCGCCGCGAGCCGGTCGGCGTCGTCGGCCAGGTCACGCCGTGGAACTACCCGCTGATGATGGCCATCTGGAAGATCGCGCCCGCGCTCGCGGCCGGCAACACCATCGTGCTCAAGCCGTCCGACACGACGCCGGCCTCGACGCTGCTGCTCGGCCAGGTCGCGGCCGAGGTGCTGCCCCCGGGCGTCCTCAACGTGATCTGCGGCGACCGCGACTCGGGCAGGGCGCTGGTCTCGCACCAGCGCCCGGACATGGTCGCCATCACCGGCTCGGTCCGGGCCGGCTCCCAGGTGGCGGAGGCCGCCGCGGCCAACGTCAAGCGCGTGCACCTCGAGCTCGGCGGCAAGGCACCCGTGATCGTCTTCGCCGACGCCGACATCGCCGCGGCCGCCGAGGGGATCGCCGGCGCCGGGTACTACAACGCCGGCCAGGACTGCACGGCGGCCACCCGTGTGCTGGTGCACGCCTCCGTCCGCGCCGACTTCGTCGCGGCCCTCGCCGAGGCGGCGAAGGGCCAGCGCACGGGCATGCCGGACGACCCGGACGTCGCGTTCGGCCCGGTCAACAACGCCCTGCAGCTGGAGCGGGTCACCGGCTTCCTCGACCGGCTGCCGGACCACGCGTCGATCGTCGCCGGCGGCCACCGGGTGGGCGACACCGGCTACTTCGTCGAGGCGACCGTCGTCGACGGCCTGCGCCAGGACGACGAGGCCGTGCAGGACGAGATCTTCGGCCCGGTCATCACCGTCCAGACGTTCACGGACGAGGACGAGGCGATCGCGCTGGCCAACGGGGTCCGGTACGGGCTGTCGAGCTCGGTGTGGACCCAGAACCACGGCCGGGCGCTGCGGATGTCCCGGGCGCTCGACTTCGGGGTGGTCTGGATCAACACCCATATCCCGTTCGTCGCGGAGATGCCGCACGGCGGCTTCAAGCACTCCGGGTACGGCAAGGACCTCTCGATGTACGGCTTCGAGGACTACACCCGGATCAAGCACGTCATGTCGGCTTTTGACGCCTAGGTCGACGGATCCAGGACCCCTGTGTTCCATCCGTGCAACATTTTCGTTGCGTACGGGTGTTTCGACGACGGATTCCTTGCTGGACGGTCGTCTGTTTGCGATGATCCACCGACCCCGCCGTCACCGGCGGCCCCCTCCGGCACCCTAGGAGCCTCATGAGCCCCCTCCGCCGACCTGCCCCCGCAGACCCGCGCGTCCGTGCGCTCGTCGCGCAGGCGCAACGGGCCAACCTCTCGCGGCGGTCCTTCCTGATCGGTGCCCTCGGCACGGCCGGCGCCGGCGCGCTGCTCGCCGCGTGCGGCACGGGATCGCCGTCCGGGACGACGGAGACGGCCAAGGACGTCTCGGGCAGCGACAAGATCGTGCGCTGGGCCAACTGGACGCAGTACCTCGACCAGGACGACGACGGCACGACGTACCCGACCCTCGTCGAGTTCGAGAAGCAGTCGGGCCTCAAGGTCACGTACGCCGAGGACATCGACGACAACGACTCGTTCTACGGCAAGGTCTCCGGCCAGCTGAAGAACGGCCAGGACATCGGCTACGACATCGTCACGCTCACCGACTGGATGGCCGCGCGGATGATCCGCCTGGGCTACACCCAGGAGCTGGACCGGTCGCGGATCCCGAACGCCGCCAACATCCTGCCCAACCTGGCCAACGTCGACTTCGACCCGGGCCGCACCCACTCGCTGACCTGGCAGTCCGGGTTCGCGGGCTTCGCGTGGGACAAGGAGAAGGTGCCCAGCGGCGTGCACACGCTCAGCGACCTGTGGGCGCCCGAGCTGGCCGGCCGCGTCGAGGTCCTCTCGGAGATGCGCGACACGATGGGCATCATCATGCTCGACCAGGGCATCGACCCCTCGGGCGACTGGACCGACGACGACTTCTACGGCGCGCTGGACATCCTCAAGGAGAAGATCGACTCGGGCCACATCCGGCAGGTCCGCGGCAACGCGTACACGCAGGACCTGGCCTCGGGCGACGCGATCGCGGTCATCGGCTGGTCGGGCGACATCACGTCGCTCAACTATGAGGCGGACGACAAGTTCGAGTTCGCCATCCCCGAGGCGGGCGGCACGCTCTGGAGCGACAACATGATGGTGCCGATCGGCTCACCGCACCTGGGCAACGCCGAGGACCTCATGAACTACTACTACGACCCCGCCGTCGCGGCGCAGGTCGCGGCGTGGGTCAACTACATCACCCCCGTGGAGGGGGCCCGCGAGGAGATGGAGAAGATCGACCCCGACCTCGCGGAGAACCCGTACATCTTCCCGACGGAGGAGATCCTGTCCAAGGTCAGCGTGTTCCGGACGCTGACGCCCGACGAGGAGGAGCGCTACAACGGCGAGTTCCTCACCGTGATCGGCGCATGACGAGCACGGCCACCGCCGTCCCGGCGGAGACCGTCGGCCCGGGGGGCGCGGCGCTCGAGATCGTGGGTGTCACCAAGGCGTTCGGCTCGTTCGTGGCGGTCGACGACCTCACGCTCACCGTCCCGTCGGGCTCGTTCTTCGCCCTGCTCGGGCCGTCGGGCTGCGGCAAGACGACGACCCTGCGGATGGTCGCCGGACTCGAGCAGCCGACGTCGGGCACGCTGTCGATCGGCGGCCGGGACGTCACCGGCACCCGCGCGCACCAGCGGCCGGTCAACACGGTGTTCCAGAGCTACGCGCTGTTCCCGCACCTGAGCGTGGGGGAGAACGTCGCGTTCGGGCTCAAGCGGTCCCGGGCGAGCGACGTGGCCCAGCGCGTGGCCGACGGGCTCGCCCTGGTCGAGCTCGGTCACCTGGCCGACCGCAAGCCCGCGCAGCTCTCGGGCGGGCAGCAGCAGCGCGTCGCGCTGGCCCGGGCCCTGGTGAACCGTCCCGCGCTCCTGCTCCTGGACGAGCCCCTCGGCGCGCTCGACCTCAAGCTCCGGCGCCAGATGCAGCTCGAGCTCAAGCGGATCCAGACCGAGGTCGGGCTCACCTTCGTGCACGTCACGCACGACCAGGAGGAGGCCATGACCATGGCCGACACGGTCGCCGTGATGAACCACGGCCGCATCGAGCAGATGGGCTCGCCGGCCGACCTGTACGAGCTGCCGCGCACCGCGTTCGTCGCCAACTTCCTCGGCCAGTCCAACCTCGTGGCCGGGACCGTGACCGAGCGGCTGACCAAGCGGGGCCTGCTCGGCGTCGACATCGGCGGCACGCGGATCCTGGTGCCGGAGTCGCGCGCCGTGCGGACCGAGGGCGCCGTGCTCGTCGGCGCCCGGCCGGAGAAGATGCGGCTGCTCGTCGGTGACCAGGAGCCGGGCCGGGGCGAGAACGTCCTCGGGCCGGGCATCGTCACCGACGTGTCGTTCATGGGCGTGAGCACGCAGTACCAGGTGGAGGTCCCGGGGCTGGGCACCTTCGGCGTCTTCGCGCAGAACCTGCTGGGCGGCGCCAGCGTCGCCGTGGGCTCGTCCGTGAGCCTCGCGTGGGGCGTCGACTTCACGTTCGGGCTGGACGGCGCGCAGGCCGCCGACGAGGGCACGGTCGACCTGGACGACGAGCTGTGAGCATCGCGGCCGCGCTCGGCGACAGCGTCGCCAGCGGCCCGGACGCCCCGCTGCCGCGGCGCACCGCGCAGCGGGCGCACCTGGTCCTGCTCGGACCCGGGCTCATCTACCTGGTGCTCTTCTTCGTGGTGCCCGTCGGCGCGCTGCTGGCGACGTCGTTGTACGTCCCGGTGCCCGGGGGGGACGTCGGCCAGTACCAGCCGGCCTTCCACTGGCAGAACTACGTGGACGCCATCGCGCAGTTCTGGCCGACGATCCTGCGCTCGTTCTGGTTCGCGCTCCTGGCCACGGTCGCGGCGCTGGTGATCGGCTACCCGATGGCCTATGTGATCGCCGTCCGGGCGCGCGGGCGCAAGCTGCTGCAGGGGTTCCTGCTCGTGCTGGTCGTCGCGCCGTTCTTCACCAGCTTCATCCTGCGGACCATCGCGTGGAAGCAGATCCTCGCCGACGACTCCCTGGTGGTCGCGGTCCTGCACTGGCTGCACGTGCTGCCGCCGGACGCCCGGCTCACCGCGACGCCGTTCGCCGTGGTCTGCGGCCTGACGTACAACTTCCTGCCGTTCATGGTGCTGCCGATCTTCGCGGCGCTGGAGCGGCTGGACTCCCGCCTGCTCGAGGCCGGCGCGGACCTGTACGCCTCGCCCACGACCACGTTCCGCACGGTGACCTGGCCGCTGTCCATGCCGGGCGTCGTCGCCGGCACGCTGCTCACGTTCATCCCCGCCGCGGGCGACTACGTGAACGCCTCCCTGCTGGGCAACAACACGAACACGACGATGGTCGGGCAGGTGATCGACGCGCGGTTCTTCAAGGTGCTCGACTACCCGACCGCCGCGTCCCTGTCGGTGATCCTCATGGTGGCGATCCTGCTGCTGGTCGGGGCGTACATCCGGCACGCCGGGACGGAGGACCTGCTGTGACCGCGGTGCTCGAGCCGGTCTCGACGGCGACCCGGAGAGCCGTCGCCCCGGCACCGCGCCGGCCGCGCCGCCGGCTCGGGGACATGATCGTCCCGATCTTCGCCGGGCTCGCGTTCGTGTACCTGCTGGTCCCGGTGGCCTACACGGTCGTGTTCTCGTTCAACGACGCCGGCAAGACGAACCTCGTGTGGCGCGGCTTCACGCTGGACAACTGGCAGAACCCCTGCGGTGCGCCCCAGGTGTGCGAGGCGTTCGGCAACTCGCTGCAGGTCGGGCTGGTCTCGACGCTCGTGGCGACGGCGATCGGCACGCTCATGGCCATCGCCCTGGTCCGGTTCCGGTTCCGCGGGCGCGCGCTGACCAACCTGCTGATCTTCCTGCCGATGTCCACGCCGGAGGTCGTGCTCGGTGCCGCGCTGCTGGCGCAGTTCCTCTCGGTGCGCGTGCCCCTCGGCTTCGGCACGGTGGTGACCGCGCACGTGATGTTCTGCATCAGCTTCGTGGTGGTCACCGTGAAGGCCCGCGTGTCCAGCCTGGACCCCGCGCTCGAGGAGGCCGCCGCCGACCTGTACGCCTCCCCGTGGCAGGCGTTCTGGCGGGTGACGTTCCCGCTGCTGCTGCCGGGGATCGCCGCGGCTGCGCTGCTCGCGTTCAGCCTGAGCTTCGACGACTTCATCGTCACCAACTTCACGTCGGGCTCGTTCACCACGTTCCCGAAGTTCGTCTACGTCAGCGCGACCCGCGGCATCCCGCCGCAGGCCAACGTCATCAGCTCGTTCATGTTCGTCCTGGCCCTCGCGATCGTCGTGCTGGTCCAGGTGCTCGGCTACGCCCGGAGCAAGCGGCTCCTGGCTCGGTGAACGACATAGTGGGTTCGGAGGCGGGTCTCGTGCGGATCTTGGTGGTCGGCAGTGGCGGGGTCGGCGACGCGGTCGCCCGGATCGCCGCGCGCCGGCAGTTCTTCGAGCTGCTGGTGGTGGCCGACGTGGACCTGGGGCGGTCGCAGCGCACGGTCGAGGCGGCGAGCGCGCACGACGTGGTGGGCGGCCGGTTCGTCGCGGCGGTCGTCGACGCGTCGAGCGCGGGGGCCGTGGAGGCGCTGGTCCGGGAGCACGGCGCGACGCACGTGCTCAACGCCGTCGACCCGCGGTTCGTCCTGCCGATCTTCGAGGGCGTGCGTGCCGCGGGCGCGCACTACCTCGACATGGCGATGTCCCTGTCGCACGCGCACCCCGAGCGTCCGTACGAGCTGCCGGGCGTGAAGCTGGGCGACGAGCAGTTCGCGCAGGGCACCGACTGGTCGGACGCGGGGCAGCTGGCCCTGGTCGGCATCGGCGTGGAGCCCGGGCTGTCGGACGTGTTCGCCCGGTACGCGGCGGACCACCTGTTCAGCGCCATCGACGAGCTGGGCGTGCGGGACGGCGCCAACCTCGAGGTCGTCGGCGACGACGGAGAGCCGATCTTCGCCCCGTCGTTCTCCATCTGGACCACGATCGAGGAGTGCCTCAACCCGCCGGTGATCTGGTCGGCCGACCGGGCCGAGGCGGGCGCGGGGCTGGAGGACGGCTGGTTCACGGTCGCCCCGTTCCACGAGCCGGAGGTGTTCCGCTTCCCGGAGCCGATCGGCGACGTCGAGTGCGTGCACGTCGAGCACGAGGAGGTCCTCCTCATGCCGCGCTGGGTGGACGCCCGGAAGGTGACGTTCAAGTACGGGCTGGGCGAGGAGTTCATCGGCGTGCTGCAGACCCTGCACCGCCTGGGCCTCGACCGGACCGAGCCGGTCACCGTGCGCGGCGTCCCCGTCAGCCCGCGTGACGTCGTCGCCGCCGCGCTGCCCGACCCCGCGACGATCGGCCCGCGGATGACCGGCTCGACGTGCGCCGGCCTGCTGGTCACGGGCACCGGCAAGGACGGCGCTCCGCGCGAGGTGTACCTGCACCACCTCGTCGACAACGCGTGGTCGATGGCCGAGTACGGCGCGCAGTGCGTCGTGTGGCAGACGGCGGTGAACCCCGTGGTCGCGCTCGAGCTGCTCGCGGCGGGGACGTGGAGCGGGACCGGGGTGCTGGGGCCCGAGGCGTTCGACGCCGTGCCGTTCCTCGAGCTCCTCGCCGCGCCGACGCCCGAGGGCTACGGCTCGCCGTGGGGCCTGGAGGAGCGGGTCCCGTCCTGAGGTCCGTGAGGATGGAGGCATGACGGTCCGCAACCCCATCCTGCGCGGGTCGCACCCCGACCCGTCCGTCGTGCGCGTCGGCGACGAGTACGTCGTCGCGACGTCGACGTTCGAGTGGTACCCCGGGGTGCGCCTGCACCGGTCCCGGGACCTCGCGAGCTGGCAGGACCTGGGCGGCGCGCTGCGGGACTCGCGCCTGCTCGACCTGACGGGTGTGCCGGACTCGGGCGGCGTCTGGGCGCCGAACCTGTCCTACGTCGACGGGCTGTTCCACCTCGTCTACAGCAACGTCTCGACGTACACCGGTGGCTTCACCGACGCCCCGAGCTACGTCGTGACGGCGCCCTCGATCGACGGCCCGTGGTCCGACCCGGTGCTCCTGCACGCGCGCGGCTTCGACGCGTCGCTGTTCCACGACGGGCCCGACAGCTGGCTGGTCAACCTGGTCCACGACTGGCGGCCCGGTCGCGGGGGCTCGGCGGGCCTGGAGGCGACCCCGTACGACCGCCGGACCCGCACCCTGGTCGGTCCGCCCGTGCGCCTCGACCTGCCGCCGTCCGACTCGTGGATCGAGGGGCCCAACGTCTACCGCCGGGGGGACTGGTACTACCTGGTCACGGCCGACGGCGGCACGGGGTACGAGCACCAGGTCACGGTGGCCCGGTCGAGGTCGCTGGCCGGTCCGTACGAGCGCGACCCGCGTGGGCCGCTCGTCACCGCGAAGCACCGGCCCGACTGGCCGCTGCAGAAGGCGGGGCACGGGAGCCTCGTCGCGACTCCCGACGACGAGTGGTTCCTCGCGTTCCTCGTCGCGCGGCCGCACGGGGAACGTGGCCCGTGCGTCCTCGGCCGTGAGACCGCGCTCGCCCGGGTCGACTGGGTCGACGGCTGGCCGAGCGTGACCGACCCCCTCCCGCCGCTCGAGGTGGAGGTCGGCGCGCAGGCCCAGGCGGAGGTCGACGAGGAGGACGACTTCGACCTCGACCGACTCGGCCCCCAGTGGTCCACGCTCCGCCGGCCACCGACCGACGACTGGCTGGACCTGACGTCGCGACCCTCGCACCTGCGGATCCACGGCGGCAGGTCCCCGCAGAGCGCCGTCGGCGCGAGCCTCGTCGCGCGTCGCGTCACCGAGCAGCGCTGCGGCTTCGAGGCGACGATCGAGCTCGAGCCGACGACGTTCCAGCACGCGGCGGGCATCACGGCGTACTACAACACGCGCTCCTGGTCCTTCCTGCACGTCACGGCCGCTGACGACGGGTCGACCGTCCTGCGGGTCGCGCACTCCGACCGCGGCGTGGTCCGCCTCGACCCGGCGGTCGTCGCGCTTCCGCCCGGTGCGCCCGTGCGCCTGGGCCTCGACCTCGACGGCGACCGGCTCGCGTTCCGGTACGCCACGGGAGCGGTGTGGCAGCCCGTCGGCGCGGCGGTCGACGCGGCGGTGCTCTCCGACGAGCACGCCGTCGAGCTCGACGCCGCCGGCCAGGTCCGCGCGATGGGGTTCACGGGCGCCTTCGTCGGCCTCTGGGTCTGGGACCTGACCGGGCACGGGCACCACGCCGACGTCGATGCCGCCCGCTACACGACACGCTAGAGCGAGCGGAGGGCGTCCTCCAGGACGGTCAGCGCTTCGTCCAGCAGGTCGAGCCCAATGACCAGCGGCGGGAGCAGGCGCAGGACGTTGCCCCACGTGCCGCAGGTGAGCACCAGCACGCCCTGCGCCGCGCACGCCGCAGCGACCTTCTGCGCCGCGGCCTTGTCGGGCTCGAGCGTGCCCGGCACGACGAGCTCGACGGCCAGCATCGCGCCGCGCCCGCGCACGTCGGCGAGCGCGGGCACCTCGCCCTGCAGCGCCCGGAGCCGGGGGAGCACGGCCGCCTCGATCGCCCGCGCGGCGCCGGCCAGGTCGTCGCGCTCGTAGATCTCGAGGGAGGCCAGCGCGGCCGCGCACGCGATCGGGTTGCCGCCGAACGTGCCGCCGAGGCCGCCCGCGTGCACGGCGTCGAGCAGCTCGGCGCGGCCCGTCACGGCGCCGAGCGGCAGCCCGCCGGCGATGCCCTTGGCCAGCGCGATCAGGTCGGGGACGACGCCCTCGTGCTCGCTGGCGAACATGGCCCCCGTGCGCGCGAACCCGGTCTGCACCTCGTCGGCGACGAACACGATCCCCTTCTCTGCGGCCCACGCGGCGAGGGTCGGCAGGAAGCCCGGGGCCGGCACGACGAACCCGCCCTCGCCCAGGATCGGCTCGACCACCAGGGCGGCCACCTGGTCGGCGCCCACCTGGCGCTCGGCCACGTCGATCGCCCGCTGCGCCGCCTGCTCGCCCGTCATCCCCTCGGGGTCGCGCAGCGGGTACGACGCCGGCACGCGGTAGACCTCGCCGGCGAACGGTCCGAAGCCCGTCTTGTAGGGCATGGCCCGCGCGGTCATCGCCATCGTGAGGTTGGTGCGCCCGTGGTACGCGTGGTCCAGCACCAGCACGGCCTCCCGGCCGGTCGCGCGGCGGGCGATCTTCACCGCGTTCTCGACGGCCTCGGCACCCGAGTTGACCAGGACCGACCGCTTCTCGTGGGTGCCGGGCGTGACCCGGGCCAGCCCCTCGCACACGGCGACGTACTCCTCGTACGGGCTGATCATGAAGCAGGTGTGCGTGAAGTCGAGCACCTGCGCGGCCACGGCCGCCGCGACCTCCGGCGCGCTGGCCCCGACCGACGTCACCGCGATGCCCGAACCCAGGTCGACCAGCACGTTCCCGTCGACGTCCTCGATGACCGCGCCCGCTGCCCGCGCCACGTAGACGGGCAGCGTCGAGGACACCCCCGCCGCGACCGCCGCACGACGCCGCTCGCCGAGGGCGACGGAGCGGGGTCCGGGGATCGCCGTGCGCAGGACGCGGCGCTGCTCGAGGGGGGAGGCGGGGGCGGAAACAGTGGTCATGAGGGGACGCTAATGCGGATCTCGTGCTCCGGGAAGGATCTGGCCGACGAAATCCGCCGCGCGCCCGCTCGGCGGTACCGGAGCGCCGATCGGGTGACCCGAGCACGCTGTCAGGGGGTTCCCAGCGTCTCGGGGGAAGATGGGCCGGCGCGGGTCGATCGAGACCCCGCTCTCGTGCGTGCGTGCGGGGACGTGGACGGAGGGGTCGATGGAGTACCTGGGCGCTGTTCTGGTCGTGGTCGTGGTGCTTCTGCTCTCCATCGGGCTGCACGAGGTCGGGCACATGGTCCCCGCGAAGCGCTTCGGCGTCCGGGTGAGCCACTACATGATCGGCTTCGGGCCCACCCTGTGGTCGCGCACCAAGGGCGAGACGGAGTACGGCCTCAAGGCGATCCCGCTGGGCGGCTACGTCCGCCTGGTCGGCATGTACCCGCCCGACGCCGCGGTGGGCAACCCGCCGGCGAAGTCGTGGACCGGCCGGCTCGCGCGCGACGCCCGTCAGGCGAGCGCCGAGGAGATCCGGCCCGGCGAGGACTCCCGGGCGTTCTACCACCTGTCCACGCCCAAGAAGCTGGTCGTGATGCTGGGCGGGCCGGTGATGAACCTCGTCATCGCGTTCGTGCTCATGGCGATCGTGCTCATCGGCTTCGGCCTGCCGACGTACACGCCGCACCTGGCGGGGGTCTCGCAGTGCGTGCTGCCCGCGGACGCACCCGCGACGCAGCAGTGCACGTCGTCCGACGTCGCCGCCCCGTCGGCCGCGGCGGGCATCGAGCCGGGCGACACGATCGTGTCGTACGACGGCACGGAGATCACCTCGTGGGAGCAGCTCTCCGGGCTGATCAAGGCCTCGAGCGCCGACCCCGTCCCGGTCGTCGTCGAGCGCGACGGCACGACCGTCGACCTCACGATCACGCCGATCGTCGCCGACCGCCCGGTGTACGACGCCAACGACCAGCCCGTCCTCGACAGCTCCGGCCAGCAGGTGACCAAGCCCGTCGGGTTCCTGGGCATCACGCCGTCGCGCGAGATGGTCCGGCAGCCGGTGCTGTCGGTGCCGCGCGTGGTCGCCGACACGACGTGGCAGACCGTCACGGTCGTCGCGACGCTGCCGGCCCGCGTCGTCGACCTGGTCCGCTCGGAGGTCAACGACACGCCGCGGGACGCCAACAGCATCGTCGGAATCGTCGGCATCGGCCGGTTCGCCGGCGAGATCGCCTCGACCGACGGCCTCGACTGGCAGATCAAGGCCGCGTCCCTGCTGCAGATGCTCGCCGCGCTGAACATCGCGCTGTTCGTCTTCAACCTCATCCCGCTGCCGCCGCTCGACGGCGGTCACGTGGCTGCGGCGCTCTGGGAGGGCGGACGCCGTCAGGTCGCCCGCCTGCGTGGCCTGCCGCGGCCGGGGCCGTTCGACTCCGCCAAGCTGGTCCCGCTGGCGTACTCCGTGTTCGTGGTGCTCGGCGCGGTCGGGCTCCTGCTGATCTACGCCGACATCGTGAACCCGGTGCAGATCTGATCCGTGAGGGCTCCGGGGTGATCTCGTGCACAGCGGGCCCTCCGGGACCGACGCGAGTCGTGCCGGGTGCGATGATGACGAGGTGA
This sequence comes from Cellulomonas sp. P2_F12, assembly GCF_056403775.1. Classification (NCBI taxonomy): domain Bacteria; kingdom Bacillati; phylum Actinomycetota; class Actinomycetes; order Micrococcales; family Cellulomonadaceae; genus Cellulomonas; species Cellulomonas sp. P2_F12. Next base: position 361,770 of record NZ_JBFUEV010000003.1, read on the forward strand.
CCATCCCGATCAGCCTCGGCATGCCGGAGGCACCCCCCCTCGTCCTTGCCCCGCGGCGCAAGACCCGCAAGATCAAGGTCGGCAAGATCGAGGTCGGCGGGGACGCGCCCGTCAGCGTGCAGTCGATGTGCACCACGCAGACCACGGACATCAACGCGACCCTGCAGCAGATCGCGGAGCTGACGGCGGCCGGCTGCGACATCGTGCGCGTCGCGGTGCCCACCCAGGACGACGCCGACGCCCTCCCGGCGATCGCGCACAAGTCGCAGATCCCCGTGATCGCGGACATCCACTTCCAGCCGAAGTACGTGTTCGCCGCCATCGACGCCGGTTGCGCGGCGGTCCGCGTCAACCCCGGCAACATCCGCAAGTTCGACGACCAGGTCAAGGAGATCGCCCGGGCCGCCACCGACGCCGGCACCTCGATCCGGATCGGCGTCAACGCCGGCTCGCTGGACCCGCGCCTGCTGGCCAAGTACGGCAAGGCCACCCCCGAGGCCCTCGTCGAGTCGGCCGTGTGGGAGGCCTCGCTGTTCGAGGAGCACGGGTTCCGCGACTTCAAGATCTCGGTCAAGCACAACGACCCGGTGGTCATGGTCCGCGCCTACGAGCTCCTCTCCGAGCGGGGCGACTGGCCCCTGCACCTCGGCGTCACCGAGGCGGGACCGGCGTTCCAGGGCACCATCAAGTCCGCGACCGCGTTCGGCGCGCTGCTGAGCAAGGGCATCGGCGACACCATCCGCGTGTCCCTGTCCGCGCCCCCGGTCGAGGAGGTCAAGGTCGGCATCCAGATCCTGCAGTCGCTCAACCTGCGGCCGCGCAAGCTCGAGATCGTGTCCTGCCCGTCCTGCGGCCGCGCCCAGGTCGACGTGTACTCGCTGGCCGAGCGCGTCACGGCCGGTCTCGAGGGCATGGAGGTGCCGCTGCGGGTGGCCGTCATGGGCTGCGTCGTCAACGGGCCCGGCGAGGCGCGCGAGGCCGACCTCGGTGTCGCGTCCGGCAACGGCAAGGGGCAGATCTTCGTCCGCGGCGAGGTCATCAAGACGGTCCCCGAGGCGCTCATCGTCGAGACCCTGATCGAGGAGGCCATGCGCCTCGCCGAGAGCATGGACCCGGTCGAGTCCGGCGACGGTTCCCCGGTGGTCACCGTCGGCTGAGGGGTGCTGGCGCCCAACGTTCACTCGATCGACGTGTCGGATCTCGGGTGAAGTACAAGCAGGTGGTGCAGGATCAACCCATGGTGCAACGCCGCGCTGCTCTGCTCGACGGTCGGGCCGGGGGTCGAGTCCTCGGGGACGTCGACCTCGAGAGCGCCCTGGCGGTCTGCGCCCGGGATGCTGTCGGTTCCGTCCTGGCGACAGCGCGGCTCGAACAGGCAGTGGGCAAGTCGCTCCGGGTCGCCGGTGGGGCGCTGTGGGGCTACGAGGAGGATGGCGAGCTCCTCGCCATCTGCTTCGCGGGCGCCAACATGGTCCCCGTCGTCCCGGTGGACGACCCCCGCACGGTCAGCCGCGCGCTCGACGCGTTCGCCGGGCTGGCCCGCGGCCAGGGCAGGCGTTGCTCCTCGATCGTCGGACCCGCGGACGCGGTGCTCGGCCTGTGGGGCCGCCTGAGGTACTTCTGGCCCGCCGCCCGGGAGGTCCGCGACGACCAGCCGTCGATGGTCCTCGAGCACGCCCCCTTGGTGGCGCCCGACCCGCGCGTACGCCGGTCGCGCCCCGAGGAGTTCGACGTCGTCCTGCCCGCGTGCGTGCGCATGTTCACCGAGGAGGTCGGCTACTCGCCGGTCAGCGGTCCGGGCGGACCGTACGAGACGCGGGTGCACGGCCTCATCGCGCAGGGCCGCTCGTTCGTCCGGATCGACCCGTCCGGACCCGTCGTGGAGGACCGCCGGCTCACCCGGCGTCCCGCGGGGGACGTCGTGTTCAAGGCGGAGCTCGGGGCCGTCGCCGGGGGAGTCGCGCAGGTGCAGGGCGTGTGGGTGGCCCCGGACCGGCGTGGCGAGCGCATCTCCGAGGCCGGGATGGCCGCGGTCGTGCAGATCGCCCGCGGGGAGGTCGCGCCGCTGGTGTCCCTCTACGTCAACAGCTACAACGCGCGAGCGCTCGCGTCGTACCGCGCGGTGGGGTTCCGGCAGGTCGGCACGTACGCGACCGTCCTGTTCTGACGCTCGCTCCCAGGCCCGTCAGCGCAGCAGCCGGGACATCCGTCGGTCCGCCAGCGGCTTGCCGCCCGTCTGGCACGTGGGGCAGTACTGCAGCGACGAGTCTGCGAACGAGACCTCGTGCACCGTGTCCCCGCACGGCACGTCGTTCCACCCCGGGCAGGGTTCGCCCGTGCGCCCGTGCACCTTCATGCCGCGCCGCTTGGCGTCCTTGAGCTCCGCCGCCGGCTTGCCCGACGCCGACGCCACGGCGCCTGTGAGCACGTCGCGGATCGCCTCCCAGAGGACCCGGGTGCGGTCCGCGTCGAACGACTTCGTCATCGCGAACGGGCTCATCCGCGCGGCGAGCAGGATCTCGTCCGAGTAGGCGTTGCCGATGCCCGCGATCGTCCCCTGGTCGCGCAGCAGGCCCTTGACCTGCTGGTTCCGTGCCGCGAGCAGCTCGGCCAGCCGGTCCTCGGTGAACTCGTCCGACAACGGCTCGACACCCAGCGTGGCGATCTGCGGCACGTCGGAGGGCTCCTCGACGACGTGCACGGCGAGGCGCTTGCGCGTCCCCGCCTCGGTCAGGTCGAAGCCCGACCCGTCGTCGATGCGGACGCGCAGCGCCAGCGGGGACTTGCCGGGGCGCACCGGGTTGGTCGACAGCTGCTCCGACCAGCGCACCCAGCCGGCGCGCGACAGGTGCCAGATCAGGTGCAGGGGCTCGCCGGTCGGCGTGGCGACCATGAGGTCGAGCCACTTGCCGTGCCGCTGGACGTCCACGACGGTGCCGCCGACGATCGCGTCCGGCGGCGGGCGGAACGTCTTGAGCGCGCTGATGGCGCCGATCGAGACCTCGGTCACGGCGTGGCCGTCCGTCCGCCCGCGCAGGAACTGCGCGAGCGCCTCGACCTCGGGCAGCTCCGGCACAGGCCCCATCCAACCCCACGGAAACCCGTACGGGGCGGCCATCCGGGAGAACTACGCTTCCTCCCATGCTCATCCGCCTCTCCCAGCTCTTCTTCCGCACCCTGCGCGAGGACCCGGTCGACGCCGAGGTCGCCAGCCACCGGCTGCTCGTGCGCGCGGGCTACATCCGTCGCGCAGCCCCCGGCATCTACACCTGGCTGCCGCTGGGTCTTCGCGTGCTGGCCAAGGTGGAGCAGGTCGTCCGCGAGGAGATGGCCGCGGCCGGCGCCCAGGAGGTGCACTTCCCGGCGCTGCTGCCCAAGGAGCCCTACGAGGCGACCGGGCGCTGGACGGAGTACGGGCCGAACATCTTCCGGCTCAAGGACCGCAAGGGCGGTGACTACCTTCTCGCGCCGACGCACGAGGAGATGTTCACGCTGCTGGTCAAGGACCTGTACTCGTCGTACAAGGACCTGCCGCTCGCTCTCTTCCAGATCCAGACGAAGTACCGCGACGAGGCGCGCCCGCGCGCCGGGCTCATCCGCGGCCGCGAGTTCATCATGAAGGACGCCTACTCGTTCGACGTCGACGACGCCGGCCTCGAGGTGTCCTACCAGGCGCAGCGCGACGCCTACCAGCGCATCTTCGACCGCCTCGGCCTCGAGTACGTCATCGTCGCCGCCACGTCGGGGGCCATGGGCGGGTCGCGCTCGGAGGAGTTCCTCACGCCGACGCCCATCGGCGAGGACACGTTCGTGCGCTCGCCGGGCGGCTACGCCGCGAACGTCGAGGCCGTCACCACGGTCGTGCCGGACGCCGTGCCGTTCGACGACGCCCCGGCGGCCCACGTCGAGGACACCCCCGACACGCCGACCATCGACACGCTCGTGGCCGTCGCCAACGAGCGGTTCGCGCGTCCCGACCGAGCCTGGACGGCGGCGGACACGCTGAAGAACGTCGTGCTGGCCCTGGTGCACCCGACCGGCGAGCGCGAGCTCCTCGTCGTCGGCCTGCCCGGCGACCGCGACGTCGACCTCAAGCGCCTCGAGGCGTCCGTGGCGCCCGCCGAGGTCGAGGCCGCCGGCGACGCCGACTTCGCGGCGCACCCCGAGCTCGTCCGCGGGTACATCGGCCCCGGGTCGATGGGCCCGAACGTCCCCGTCGCCGAGGGTGCCGAGCGCACCGCGGTCCGCTACCTGCTCGACCCCCGGGTCGTCGCCGGGACGCGCTGGATCACGGGCGCGAACGAGCCGGGTCGGCACGTGTTCGATCTCGTGGCCGGTCGCGACTTCACGGCGGACGGCACCGTCGAGGCGGCCGAGGTGCGCGCGGGCGACCCGGCCCCCGACGGCTCCGGCCCGCTCGAGCTGGCGCGCGGCATCGAGATCGGCCACATCTTCGCCCTCGGCCGCAAGTACGCCCAGGCGCTCGGCCTGACGGTCCTGGACCAGAACGGCAAGGCGCAGGTCGTCACCATGGGCTCCTACGGCGTCGGCGTCACCCGCGTGCTCGCGGCGCTCGCCGAGGCCAACAACGACGAGCGCGGGCTGGCCTGGCCTGCGCACGTGGCCCCAGCCCACGTGCACGTGGTGGCCACCGGCAAGGACCCCGCGGTCTTCGAGGCCGCGGAGGCGCTGGCCACCGAGCTCTCGGGTCGAGGTGTCGAGGTGCTCTACGACGACCGTCCCGGCAAGGTCTCGCCCGGCGTGAAGTTCGCCGACGCCGAGCTGCTGGGGGTCCCGCTCGTCGTCGTCGTCGGCCGCGGGCTGGCCGAGGGCGTGGTCGAGGTGCGCCCGCGCGTCGGCGGCACCACCGAGCAGGTCCCGGTCGCCGAGGCCGCGGACCGCGTCTCCGCGCTGGTCACGGAGCTGCTCACCGCGTAGGGCAGTGCACGACGACGTCCGAGCAGCCGGCTGCTCGGACGTCGTCGTGCTGTCCGGCGGTCAGCCGACCGGCTGCTGGGCGCGCTCCGGGAGGCCCGGGAACGGCACCGGGGTGGCGCCCCAGGCCGCGGCGGCGTCCGTCGCGGCCCGCAGGCCGTCGATGAGCGGTGCCCGGCTGCCGGGGGCGGCCTGCGCGACCGCGTCGGCGTAGGCGTCGGCGACGGAGGTCTCGAGGGTGCGCGCGAGGGCGGTGGCGACCGTCGGGTCGTCCAACCCGGCGGGCAGCGTGTAGGAGGCCCGACGGGGGTCCTGCGCCGTGCCGTCGATGCCTGCCGCGCCGGCCCAGTCCTCGCTGCGGGCCCGGTGCACCGCCGACGAGCTCGAGGCCGCGGTGCGCTGGTCGCCGGAGAGCTTGGCCGCGATCACCTCGAACCCGTAGCCGGCCTGGTCGTGCACGAGCGCGAGCGTGCCCGCCTCCTCGGTCGTCACGCCGTCGACGCCGGTCGGGCTGGGCGACGGGGAGGCCGCCGCCTCGTCGGGGACCAGCGACGGCACCTCGGCGCCGGTGGCGTGCGCCAGCCGGGTGGCCAGCTCGCCGCGAGACGTCGCGACCGAGGCGACGAGCCGGGCCAGCGGCCCGTCGCTCACCGCGTCGGCGTCGGCGAGCGCGGTCCGGGTCGCGGTCGCCAGCTCGTCCAGCACCTCGGCCACGGTGGCCGTGCTGGTGGTGGGCGTGCTGCTCGGGCTCTCGGTCGGCGCCGGGAGGCCGGAGACGTAGACGCCGCCGAGCTGCTCGGCGTGCTGGCCGGAGAACCCGGTCACGTCCGCCAGCACCGGGGCGACGAGGTCCACCGCACCGTCGGGGAGCAGCGCGGCCGCGGTCGCCGCCTCGGCGAGGGCGAGGGAGTCGGCGACGGTCCGGGCGCGCACCTGCTCGACGGCGTCCGGGCTGGGCTCGACCGGAGGGGGTGTCTCGGCGCGCAGGCCGCACGCCGCGAGCGTGAGAACCATCACGGCCGCGGCGAGCCCGCGGACCCACGGGCGCGGGAGATCCCGCGGTGCTGCAGGGTCCTGGCGCGCGCTCATCGCCGGTGATCCTGCCACGCCGCACGGCCGCGGCGGTCGGGCACGCCCGGACTCGTTACTCTGGACCCACAACATCACAGGGTCGCTACGTCGCTCGCCGACGACCCGCTGGACCGACAGGAGGCTGACATGGTCGCGCCAGCACACGCAGAGCGGGTCCGCCACGTCGTGGAGCCCGCCGTCGTGGCCGGGGGTCTCGTGCTCGAGGACGTCACGGTGCGCAAGGCCGGGACGCGATCTGTCGTCGAGGTGGTCGTCGACCTGACCGAGGACGACGAGGGTGACCTGGACCTCGAGCGCGTGGCGGAGGCGACCCGTGCGGTCTCCGACGCCCTCGACGCGGCCGACGTCATCGTCGGCGAATACACGCTCGACGTGATGAGCCCCGGGGTCTACCGCCCGCTGACCGAGCGCCGCCACTTCACGCGCGCGGTCAGCCGCATGGTCACGGTGACGCTGACGGACGGGTCCAAGCTGGCGGGTCGGTTGACCGAGGTCGACCGGACCGGTGCGGACGGCGACGCGATCGTCGTCGTGCCCGTGACGCCGGGCCGCAAGGGACGCAAGCCGGTCGTGAGCGACCCGGTCCGCGTGCTCCTGACCGACGTGCGCGAGGCGCACGTCGAGGTGGACCTGTCGGGCATCGGCCCTGTGGACGTGGACCAAGACGAGAGAGTCGGCCGCGACGCCGCCGGCAAGGAGAGCTGACGATGGACATCGACATGCAGGCGCTGAGGCTGCTCGAGCGCGAACGGGAGATCAGCCTCGACGTGCTGGTCTCCGCGATCGAGCAGGCGCTGCTGTCCGCCTACCACCGCACCCCGGGCGCCCAGACGCGCGCGCGGGTGGAGGTGGACCGCAAGACCGGGCACGTGACGGTGTGGGCGCGCGAGGCGGCCCCGCTGGGCGAGCCCGACGACGAGGGCATCATGCCCCCGCCCGGACCCGACGGCCCGGAGTACGACGACACCCCCGACGGCTTCGGGCGCATCGCGACCGCGACGGCCCGCCAGGTCATCGTGCAGCGGCTGCGCGACGCCGAGGACGACCAGGTGCTCGGTGCGTTCCGCGGCAAGGAGGGCGAGGTCCTCGGCGGCGTCATCCAGCAGGGCCGCGACCCCCGGACCGTGCTCATCGACGTGGGCGGGACCGAGGCCGTGCTGCCCGCGCACGAGCAGGTGCCGGGCGAGGAGTACGTGCACGGGGACCGCATCCGCGGCTACGTGCTCGAGGTGGCGCGCGGCCAGCGCGGACCGCAGGTCACCCTGTCGCGCACCCACCCGAACCTCGTGCGCAAGCTGTTCGCGCTCGAGGTCCCCGAGGTCGCCGACGGCACCGTCGAGATCACCGCGATGGCCCGCGAGGCCGGCCACCGCACCAAGATGGCCGTCCGCGCCACCGTGCCCGGCGTCAACGCCAAGGGCGCCTGCATCGGCCCGATGGGCGGCCGGGTGCGCGCCGTGATGGCGGAGCTGCACGGCGAGAAGATCGACATCGTCGACCACGCGGACGACCCGGCCGAGATGATCGCGCACGCTCTGTCGCCCGCGCGTGTGCTGTCCGTCACGGTGGTCGACCCCGAGGCGCGCGCCGCCCGGGTGATCGTTCCCGACTACCAGCTGTCCCTGGCCATCGGCAAGGAGGGCCAGAACGCGCGGCTCGCCGCGAAGCTGACCGGGTGGCGGATCGACATCCGGTCCGACGCCGAGGTCCCGGGGGAGCGGGAGGCCGCCTCGCAGGGCGCCCGCGACGGTGGGGACGGCAGTGAGTGACCTCACGAGTGACGCCGTCCGCGGCGCAGCGCGGTAGACTGACCGCGGCTGGGCCGGATGTCCGGCTCCTCCCGTCGAGCCGGCGGATCCCTCAGACACTCAACGATGTCTCAGGCATGGGTCCGGTGCGCACGTGCGTGGGGTGCCGAGCCACCGGCCCGAGGTCAGCCCTGCTGAGGGTGGTCGCCGATCACGACGGAGCTCGTCTCCTCGTGGACGTCGGTCGCCGGATGCCGGGCAGGGGGGCATGGCTGCACCCCGATCCTGGATGTCTCGAGAAGGCCGAACGCCGCCGTGCGTTCGGGCGGGCCCTGCGTGTTGCGGGCCAGCCCGATGCGGGTGCGGTGCACAGGCACCTCGAGGAGCAGCAGGAGCAGGACGTCGTCGGGTAGTTCCCGGTGGCGAGGCCGATCGTCGATACGGAAAGCGGGTTGGAAGCCGATGGCTGCCCGATGAGCACGCACCGATGAGTACCCAGCGATGAGTACCCAGCACTAACGACGGTCCGACCCTGTCCGGGCGGACCGAGACAGGAGAGATGTGGCCAAGGTCCGCGTCTACGAGCTCGCCAAAGAGCTCGGGGTCGACAGCAAGACCATCATGACCAAGCTGAACGAGCTCGGTGAGTTCGTTCGCTCGGCGTCCTCGACCATCGAGCCGCCGGTCGTGCGCAAGCTTCGTGACACCTACCCCGTGGGTGGTGGCGGCACGTCCGCCGCGCCCGCCCCCAAGGCACCGGCACGTCCGGCGCCTGCCCCCGCACCTGCGGCTGCACCGGTCGCCGAGGCCTCGCGCCCGGCTCCCGTGGCGACCGCGCCGGCCGCCCCCGCGGCGCCGGCTCCCGCAGCTGCTGCACCCGCCCCGGCTCCGGCCCGGCCGGCTCCCGCGCGTCCGGCCCCGGCCGCCGCGCCGGCTGCCGCTGCGCCGGCTCCTGCCGCCGCTGCTGCTGCCGCTGCCCCGGCGGTGCGCCCCGGCCCGCGTCAGGCCGCGCCTGCCGCACGTCCGGGCAACAACCCGTTCGCGCCGTCCCAGGGCATGCCCCGCCAGGGCGAGCGCCCCGGCGGTCCGCGTCCCGGTGGCCCGCGTCCGGGCAACAACCCGTTCGCCCCCTCGCAGGGCATGCCGCGTCCGGGCGACCGTGACCGTCGTCCCGCCGCCACCGAGGGTGCTCCGGCCGCCTCGGCCGGTGAGCGTCCGGGCGGTCCCCGTCCCGGCGGTCCCCGTCCGGGCGGTCCGCGCCCCAACCCCGGCATGATGCCGGGTCGTACCCAGAGCGGCGTCGGTCGTCCCGGCGAGCGCCCGGCCGGCCCCGGTGGCCGTGCGGGTGGTCCCGGTGGCGGTGGCGCGCGCGGCGGCTACGCCGGTCGTCCCGGCGGTGCCGGTGGCGGCGCGCCCGGCGGCGCTCCTGGCGGCGGCGGCGGTTTCGCCGGTCGTCCCGGTGGCGGCGGCGGTCGTCCCGGCGGTGCCGGTCGTGGCAGCACGCAGGGTGCCTTCGGTCGCGCGGGCGGTCGTCCCGTCCGTGGCCGCAAGTCGAAGCGTGCGAAGCGTCAAGAGTTCGAGCAGATGCAGGCCCCCTCGCTGGGTGGCGTGCAGGTTCCTCGCGGCAACGGCAAGACCGTCGTCCGCCTGCGCCACGGATCGTCGCTCAACGACTTCGCCGACAAGATCGACGCCAACCCGGCCGCGCTGGTCACCGTGCTGTTCCACCTCGGTGAGATGGCCACGGCGACCCAGTCGCTCGACGAGGACACCTTCGGGACCCTCGCCGTCGAGCTCGGCTACGTCATCGAGATGGTGTCGGCCGAGGAGGAGGACCGCGAGCTGCTCGGGGCCTTCGACATCGACCTGGACGCCGAGCTCGAGGCCGAGGGCGACGACGACCTGACGGCGCGGCCCCCGGTCGTCACCGTCATGGGTCACGTCGACCACGGCAAGACCAAGCTCCTCGACGCCATCCGCCAGACGGACGTCGTCGCGGGCGAGGCCGGCGGGATCACCCAGCACATCGGTGCCTACCAGGTGCACACGACGCACGAGGGCCTCGACCGTGCCGTCACGTTCATCGACACCCCGGGCCACGAGGCGTTCACCGCCATGCGTGCCCGTGGTGCGCAGGTGACCGACATCGCGATCCTCGTGGTCGCGGCCGACGACGGCGTGATGCCTCAGACGATCGAGGCGCTCAACCACGCCCAGGCGGCCGGCGTGCCGATCGTGGTCGCGGTCAACAAGGTGGACAAGGAGGGGGCCAACCCCGCCAAGATCCGCCAGCAGCTCACCGAGTACAACCTGGTGGCCGAGGAGTACGGCGGCGACACGATGTTCGTCGACGTCTCCGCCAAGCAGAACCAGGGCATCGACCAGCTGCTCGAGGCCGTCCTCCTCACGGCGGACGCCGCGCTCGACCTGCGGGCCAACGCCGACAAGGACGCACGTGGTGTGGCCATCGAGGCGAACCTCGACAAGGGCCGCGGTGCGGTTGCGACCGTGCTGGTCCAGTCGGGCACGCTCGAGGTCGGCGACGCGATCGTTGCCGGGACGGCCTACGGCCGCGTCCGTGCGATGTTCGACGAGCACGGCGAGCCGGTCCTCGTGGCCGGGCCGTCGCGTCCGGTCCAGGTGCTCGGCCTGACCTCGGTGCCCCGCGCCGGCGACACGTTCATCGTGGCGCCGGACGACCGCACCGCGCGTCAGATCGGCGAGAAGCGCGAGGCGGCCGAGCGTGCCGCCCTCCTGGCCAAGCGTCGCAAGCGCATCAGCCTCGAGGACTTCACGCAGGCGCTCCAGCAGGGCAAGGTCGAGACCCTCAACCTGGTCCTCAAGGGCGACGTGTCGGGTGCCGTCGAGGCACTCGAGGACGCGCTGCTCAAGATCGACGTGGGCGAGGAGGTCGAGCTGCGGGTCATCCACCGTGGGGTGGGTGCCATCACGCAGAACGACGTCAACCTGGCCACGGTCGACTCGGCCATCATCATCGGCTTCAACGTCAAGTACGCGGAGCGCGTCGAGGAGCTGGCTGACCGCGAGGGCGTCGACGTGCGCTTCTACTCGGTCATCTACCAGGCGATCGACGACGTCGAGGCGGCCCTCAAGGGCATGCTCAAGCCGGAGTACGAGGAGGTGCAGCTCGGTTCCGCCGAGGTGCGCGAGGTCTTCCGTTCGTCGAAGTTCGGCAACATCGCCGGCTCGATCGTCCGGTCGGGCCTCATCCGACGGAACACGAAGGCGCGCGTCACGCGTGGCGGCAAGATCATCGGGGACAACCTGACGATCGAGTCGCTCAAGCGGTTCAAGGACGACGCCACCGAGGTCCGCGAGGGCTTCGAGTGCGGCATCGGCCTCGGCTCGTTCAACGACGTCGAGATCGGCGACACCATCGAGACCTGGGAGATGCGCGAGAAGCCTCGCGCCTGACCCCGGTGATCAACGCCCGCAGGGCGGGCGAGGAATCCTCCTCGCCCGCCCTGCGGTCTCTCAGGAGGAAAGGAACGTTCCGATGGCGGACACCGCCCGCGCCCGCAAGCTCAGCGAGCGCATCCAGCAGGTCGTCGCGCAGATGCTCGACACCCGGATCAAGGACCCGCGCCTGGGCTTCGTGACGGTCACCGACGTGCGCGTCACGGGTGACCTCCAGCACGCCGACGTCTTCTACACCGTGCTCGGCGACGACGCCGCACGCACCGACACGGCCGCCGCGCTCGAGAGCGCGAAGGGCATCATCCGCTCCGAGGTGGGCAAGCAGACCGGGATCCGGCTGACCCCGTCGCTCGACTTCCACCTCGACGCGCTGCCCGACACGTCGGCCCAGCTCGACGCCGCGTTGCTCGAGGCTGCTCGCCGCGACCGCGAGGTGGCCGCGCTGGCCGCCCAGGCGAGCTTCGCGGGCGACTCGGACCCGTACAAGAAGGCGGACGCGGACGACGAGGCCGCGGACGACTGACACCGGCACGCACGAACGGCGCCCCCGGCTCGGGGCGCCGTTCTGTGCGTTCAGGCCCGGACCCGCCCGGTGTCGCGCGGCATCCAGACCAGCACGACCAGCGCGCCGAGGGCGACGACGAGGGCGGCGACCAGCGCGGCCGGCTGCAGCCCGGCGACGTACCCCCCGGGCGTCAGGGTGCCGTCGGAGGCGGTGAACACGGCGACCAGCGACGCGACGCCCAGCGCTCCGCCGATCTCCCGGATCGTCGAGTTCACCGAGCTCGCGGTGCCGTGGTCGTCGGGAGCCATGTCGAACAGGACGGCCGTGGCGCTGGGCGCGAACGTCAGGCCCATGCCGATGCCCGCCAGGGCGAGCCCGGGCACCAGGTCGGCGTACGTGAGCGTGTCGCTGGTGACGATGAGCCCCTGCCAGGCCAGCCCGGCGGCCTGGAGGGCCAGTCCCGTCGTGAGCAGCGGCCGGACCCCGATGCGGGGCGCCAGCATGCCGGCGATGGGCGCGAAGATCATCGGCGCCGCCGTCCACGGGAGCGTGCGGATGCCGGCCTGCAGGGGCGTGTAGCCCATCCCGATCTGCAGGTACTGCGCGAGCAGGAACACCAGCCCGAACACCCCGAACGAGAACGCCAGCGCGCTCGCGTTGGCCACGGAGAACGACCGCACCCGGAACAGCCGCAGGGGCACCAGCGGGTGGTCGGTGCGCGACTCCCGGAACAGGAACGCGCCGATCAGCAGCACGCCCAGTACCAGGCCGCCGACCACCGTGGTGGAACCCCACCCGTCGTCGTTGCCGCGGATGATCGCCCAGACCAGGGAGAGGATGCCGGACCCGGCGAGCGCGAGGCCCGCGAGGTCGAGGGGCTGCCGCCGGCCGAACGACTCGGGCAGCGCCCAGAACACCAGCGGGACGGCGATCAGCGCGACGGGCACGTTGATCCAGAAGATCGCCTGCCACGAGATGCCGTCGACGACGGCGCCGCCGATGACCGGACCGAGCGCGACCCCGAGGCCGGACACCCCGCCCCAGACGCCGATGGCCATGGCGCGGCGGGAGGCGGGGACGGCGCCGGCGAGCAGCGTGAGCGACAGCGGCATGATCGCGGCGGCCCCGGCACCCTGCAGGGCCCGGGCGGCGATGAGCATCTCGGCGCTGGTCGAGAGCGCCGACGCGATCGAGGCGAGCCCGAACAGGGTGATGCCGGCGACGAACACCCGGCGGCGCCCCCAGCGGTCGCCCAGGGTCGCGGCGGCGATCATCAGGGTCGCGAAGCTCAGCGTGTAGGCGTTCACCATCCACTGCAGCTGCTCGAGCGACGCGGAGAGCTCGGTGCGCAGGACGGGGAGCGCGGTCGTCATGACGAGGTTGTCGAGGGTCGCCATGAACATGGGGACGGACGCGGCGATCAGCGCGATCGCGGTGCCACGGCGGCGCGCGGTCGACGGCGCTGCGGCTGGCCGGGGCGGTGCCGGCATCGTGACGGTCACGGGAGGCTCCCTTGTTGGCATTGACTGATTACTAACAAGGACGACCGTAGGCATCCGCTGATAACATGTCAACCATGTCTCTCGACCAGACCCGCGACTGGGCCGCGAAGAAGCCCGCCCAGCGCATGAGCGGCGCCCAGCGCCGCGAGGAGATCCTCGTCGCGGCGCGCGTCGTGTTCGCCGAGCGCGGCTACGCCGCGAGCACCGACGAGGTGGCGCGCGCCGCGGGCGTCTCGCAGCCCTACGTGGTCCGGCTGTTCGGCACCAAGCGCGAGCTGTTCCTCGAGGCCTACAAGGTGGCCAGCGCGGAGATCATCGCGGCGCTCTCGAGCGTTCCCGCAGGTCCGGACGCCGGGATGCTCATGGGCGACGCGTACGTCGGCTTGCTGGCCGACCGCAACCTGCTGCGTCTGGTCATGCACGGCTTCATCGCCGGCGCCGACGAGGAGGTGGGCCGCGTCGCCCGCCACACGCTGGGGGAGGCGTTCCGGCTGTTCCGCGAGCGGTCGGGCGCCGACGAGAACGTCGCCCGCCAGTTCGTGGCGCAGGGCATGCTCATCAACGTGCTGCTCGCGGTCGACGCGCCCGCGCACCGCGCCGAGGACGCCGGTCTGGACGCCCTCGTACAGTGCGTGCAGGACGGGATCGCCGAGCGGCGCACCGCGTGAACCGGACGCACCCGTCGGGGGAGCGCAGGCCCACCGCGGCCGACGGCGTGGTCGTCGTCGACAAGCCCGCCGACTGGACCAGCCACGACGTCGTCGCGCGCATGCGTCGCCTGGCGAGCACCCGCAAGGTCGGTCACGCGGGCACCCTGGACCCGATGGCGACCGGCGTGCTCGTGATCGGCATCGGCCGCGCGACGCGCCTGCTCACGTACATCGTGGGGGCGGACAAGGAGTACACGGCGACGATCCGGCTCGGGGTCTCGACCACGACGGACGACGCCGAGGGGGAGCCCCTCACGGTGACCGACGCCTCGGCGATCTCGCCGGCGGACATCGAGGCCGGCGTCGCCGGGCTGACGGGCCCCATCCAGCAGGTGCCCAGCGCGGTCTCGGCGATCAAGGTCGACGGCCAGCGGGCCTACGCGCGGGTGCGGGCCGGCGAGGACGTCGAGCTGGCCGCCCGTCCCGTGACGGTCAGCCGGTTCGACGTGCACGGGGTGCGACCGGCGCGGACCGACGAGGGATCGGCCGCGTTCGACGTCGACGTCACCGTCGTCGTCTCCTCGGGCACGTACGTCCGCGCGCTCGCCCGGGACCTCGGCGCGCGGCTCGGCGTCGGCGGCCACCTGACCGCCCTGCGGCGGACCCGGGTGGGTGGCTACGGGCTCGACGTGGCGCGCTCGCTGGACGAGCTCGGCGCCCTGCCGATGGACGTGCCGATCGACGTCGTGCCGCTCGCGGACGCCGCCCGCGCCACGTTCCCGGTGCGCGACCTCAGCGACGACGAGGCCCGCGCGCTGTCGTACGGCCAGTCGATCGGCGTCGTCGAGGGCCAGGCCGGCGCGACCGTCGCGGGCATCCGGGCCGACGGGGAGCTGGTCGCGCTGCTCGAGGAGCGGGGCGGCAAGGTCCGCCCAGCGCTGGTGTTCGCACCCGCTTGAGGCACCGCCTGGCGGGCGCCGGCCCCGCGGGGTGGCAGGCTTGTCGGTCGGGCCCCGGATCTCCACCCCCGGGCACGGACGACGAGGAGCAGGCGTGCAGGTCTGGAGGGAGCTGTCCGACGTGCCCGCGGACTTCGGTCCGTCGGTGGTGACGATCGGCAACTTCGACGGGGTCCACCGCGGCCACGTCAGCGTGCTGCGGCGGATGTGCGCCGACGCCGCCGCGGCGGGAGCGCAGGCGGTCGCCGTGACCTTCAGCCCGCACCCGCAGCAGGTGCACCGGCCCGACACCGCGCCGCCGCTGCTCACGGGCGACGCCGACCGCCTCGAGCTGCTCGAGCAGACCGGCCTCGACGCCGTCCTGCTGCTCGAGTACACGCTCGAGTTCGCGCGGCAGTCCCCGCAGGAGTTCGTCCAGCGGTACCTGGTGGACGTGCTGCACGCGCAGACCGTGGTGGTCGGGCGGGACGTGCGGTTCGGCTGGAACAACTCCGGCGACCTGTCGACCATGGTCGAGCTGGGCCGCGAGCACGGGTTCGACGTCGAGGTCATCGAGGACGTGACGCCCGCCGAGTCGGCCGACCCCGGCAGCGCCGAGGACCTCGCGGCCGACCCGCTGCGCCGGCGCTGGTCGTCGACGTGGGTGCGCGAGCTGCTCGACGCCGGCGACGTCGTGCAGGCCGGGCGGGTGCTCGGCCGGCCGCACCGGGTGCGCGGCGTGGTCGTGCACGGCGACGCCCGGGGGCGCGACCTGGGGTTCCCGACCGCCAATTTGTCGCAGGACGCGGAGGGCATGGTGCCCGCCGACGGCGTCTACGCGGGCTGGCTGCGCCGCGTGCTGGACGCGGACGGGAGCGCGGTCGACGCGGCGGACCCGGACCGGGTGCTCCCGGCGGCGGTGTCCATCGGCACCAACCCGACGTTCGACGGCGTGCAGCGGCGGGTCGAGGCGTACGTGCTCGACCGCACGGACCTCGACCTCTACGACGAGGTGGTCGTCCTGGAGCTGGTGGAGCGCCTGCGGCCGACGCTGCGGTTCGACTCGATCGACGAGCTGCTGGTGCAGATGAGGGACGACGTCGACCGCGTGCGCGAGATCCTCGACGGGGCCGGGGTCACACCGGCCGATGCGGGGAGCGAGCCCGCAGCCTGATAGTCTATGGGCGCCGTACGAACGGCCGCGGAACGAGAGAGCCCGGGTGGACATGCCCCGGCGCACCGCGCAACGAGACAACCTGGAGAACCGTGCCGCTCGAAAGTGCCGTCAAGCAGTCCATCATGACCGAGTACGCCACCCACGAGGGTGACACCGGTTCCCCCGAGGTCCAGATCGCGATGCTCACGCAGCGCATCAAGGACCTCACGGAGCACCTCAAGACCCACAAGCACGACCACCACAGCCGCCGCGGCCTGCTGCTGCTCGTCGGTCAGCGTCGTCGCCTTCTCGGCTACCTGCAGAAGGTCGACATCAACCGCTACCGCAGCATCATCGAGCGGCTCGGCCTGCGCCGATAACGCCTCGCACCAGCCCGGACCCGCTCAGGGTCCGGGCTGGTGTGGCGTAACGGCACGTCGTTCCACCACGCATCACCTGCACCACCACACCGCGTCGGTCCGCTCGGTCCGGTCCTCGGTAGTGGCTTCCGGAAGCTCCGCAAGGGGACGTCCGGTGGCCTCGATCGAAGATCGCTCGCGGACGGCCGGCGCCTTCACCAAAGAGGAGGGCACCCGTGGAGGGTCCCGAGATCCAGTTCGCTGAGGCACTGATCGACAACGGTCGCTTCGGCACCCGCACCGTCCGCTTCGAGACCGGCCGCATCGCCAAGCAGGCCGCCGGTGCCGCTGTCGCCTACCTGGACGGCGAGACGACGCTGCTCGCCGCCACGACGGCCGGCAAGCACCCGAAGGAGCAGTTCGACTTCTTCCCCCTGACGATCGACGTCGAGGAGCGGTCGTACGCGGCCGGCAAGATCCCCGGCTCGTTCTTCCGCCGTGAGGGTCGCCCGTCCACCGAGGCCATCCTCGCGTGCCGCCTGATCGACCGCCCGCTGCGCCCCCTGTTCGTCAAGGGCCTGCGCAACGAGGTCCAGGTCGTCATCACCGTGCTGTCGATCCACCCGGACGACTCCTACGACACGCTGGCCATCAACGCGGCGTCCATCTCGACGCAGCTGTCGGGCCTGCCGTTCTCCGGCCCCGTCGCCGGTGTGCGCATCGCGCTCATCGACAACCAGTGGGTCGCGTTCCCGCGGTACTCCGAGCGCGAGCGCGCCACCTTCGACATGGTCGTCGCCGGCCGGGTCGTCGGAGACGACGTCGCGATCGCCATGATCGAGGCCGAGGCGCCCGAGAAGTCCTGGAACCTCATCAAGTTCGAGGGTGGCACCGCCCCCACGGAGGAGATCGTCTCCCAGGGCATCGAGGCGGCCAAGCCGTTCATCAAGGTGCTCGTCCAGGCCCAGCAGGAGCTGGCGTCGAAGGCCGCCAAGGAGACCCAGGCGTTCCCGACGTTCCCCGACTACCAGGACGACGCCTACGCCGCCGTCGAGTCCGCCTCGACGCAGTCGCTGAGCGACGCGCTGGGGATCGCGGACAAGCAGACCCGCGAGAACCGCCTCGACGAGATCAAGGCCGAGGTCGTCGCGCAGCTGTCCGAGCAGTTCGAGGGTCGCGAGAAGGAGCTCTCCGCCGCGTACCGCTCGGTGCAGAAGAAGCTCATCCGCCAGCGCATCCTCACGGACGGCTTCCGCATCGACGGTCGCGGGCTGCGGGACATCCGCACGCTCTCGGCCGAGGTCGAGGTCCTGCCCCGCGTGCACGGCTCGGCGATCTTCGAGCGCGGCGAGACCCAGATCCTGGGTGTCACCACGCTGAACATGCTCCGCATGGAGCAGCAGCTCGACACGCTCTCCCCGGAGACGCGCAAGCGCTACATGCACAACTACAACTTCCCGCCCTACTCCACGGGCGAGACGGGTCGCGTCGGTTCGCCGAAGCGTCGCGAGATCGGCCACGGGGCGCTCGCCGAGCGCGCGCTCATGCCGGTCCTGCCCAGCCGCGAGGAGTTCCCGTACGCCATCCGCCAGGTCTCCGAGGCGCTGAGCTCCAACGGCTCGACGTCCATGGGCTCGGTGTGCGCGTCCACCCTGTCGCTGCTCAACGCCGGTGTGCCGCTGCGCGCGCCGGTCGCCGGCATCGCGATGGGCCTCGTGTCCGACACGGTGAACGGTGAGACCCGCTACGCGGCGCTCACCGACATCCTGGGCGCCGAGGACGCGTTCGGTGACATGGACTTCAAGGTCGCCGGTACCCGTGAGTTCGTCACGGCCATCCAGCTCGACACCAAGCTCGAGGGCATCCCCGCCTCGGTGCTGGCCGGCGCGCTGACGCAGGCCAAGGAGGCTCGCCTGGCGATCCTCGACGTCATCGCCGAGGCGATCGACGTGCCCGACGAGATGAGCCCGTTCGCTCCTCGCGTCATCACGGTGAAGGTCCCCGTCGACAAGATCGGCGAGGTCATCGGGCCGAAGGGCAAGATGATCAACCAGATCCAGGAGGAGACCGGCGCCGACATCTCGATCGAGGACGACGGCACGGTCTACATCGGCGCCACCGACGGTCCGTCGGCGGAGGCCGCGCGTGCGGCGATCAACGCGATCGCCAACCCGCACATGCCCGAGATCGGGGAGCGCTTCGTCGGGACGGTCGTCAAGACCACGACGTTCGGCGCGTTCATCTCCCTCTCGCCGGGCAAGGACGGTCTGCTGCACATCTCGCAGATCCGCAAGCTCGTCGGTGGTCGTCGCGTCGAGAACGTCGAGGACGTCCTGGCCGTGGGCCAGAAGGTCCAGGTCGAGATCGGCGAGATCGACCCGCGCGGCAAGCTGTCGCTGCACGCAGTGATCGAAGAGGGCACTGAGGGCGCCGAGCAGACCGAGGCTCCTGCCGAGGGCACGGCCGAGCCGGTCGACGCCTGACGATGCCGCTGGACCTCCCGCTCGTCCGCCCGGGTCAGCCCGGGGCCGAGCAGTCCGTCGGGCAGGACGGCGACGCCATCGTGCGTCGTTCCGTCCTGCCCGGCGGGGTCCGCGTGCTCACCGAGCACATGCCGGGCCTGCGCTCGGCGACCGTCGGCGCCTGGGTGGGTGTGGGCTCGCGCGACGAGTCCGACGGCCACCACGGCTCCACGCACTTCCTCGAGCACCTGCTGTTCAAGGGCACCGCGCGCCGTACCGCGATGGACATCGCGGAGGCGTTCGACGCCGTCGGTGGTGAGGCCAACGCCGCCACCGGCAAGGAGCACACCTGCTACTACGCGCGGGTGCTCGACACGGACCTCCCGATGGCGGTCGACGTCATCGCGGACATGGTCACCTCCGCGCGCCTGGACTCCGACGAGCTCGAGACCGAGCGCGGCGTGATCCTCGAAGAGCTCGCGATGAACGACGACGACCCCAGCGACGTCGTCCACGAGCAGTTCGCCGCCGCCGTCCTGGGCGCCCACGCGCTGGGCCGGCCGATCGGCGGCACCCCCGACACCATCCGCGCGGTGCCGCGCGACGCGGTGTGGGAGCACTACCGGGAGCACTACCGACCCTCGACGCTCGTCGTGACCGCCGCGGGCGGCGTCGACCACGACGTGCTGTGCGCGCAGGTCACCGAGGCTCTGGGCACGGGCGGCTGGTCGCTCGACGCCGGCGCCGAGCCGCGCAGCCGTCGCGTCCCGACCGACGTCGCCGTGCAGGCCGGACAGGGCGGCATCCCGGCGCAGGGCGTCGAGCTGACCATTCGCCGGCACACCGAGCAGGCCAACGTCATCATCGGCGGCACGTCGCTCACGGCCACGGACCCGAAGCGGTTCACGCTCTCGGTCCTCAACGCGGTGCTCGGCGGCGGGATGTCGTCGCGCCTGTTCCAGGAGATCCGCGAGCGCCGCGGCCTGGCCTACTCCACGTACTCGTTCGCCTCCGGGCACGCCGACACGGGCATCTTCGGCCTGTACGCGGGCTGCACCCCGGGCAAGGTCGACGAGGTCGTCGCCCTGATGGTCGCCGAGTGGGAGCGGATGGCGGACGCCCCGATCACGCAGGCCGAGCTCGAGCGGTCCAAGGGCCAGCTGGCGGGCGGCCTCGTGCTCGGCATGGAGGACTCGGGCTCACGCATGAGCCGGCTGGGCAAGTCCGAGCTGGTGCACGGCTCCCTGCTGAGCATCGACGAGTCGCTCGACCTGATCCGCGCGGTCACCGTGCAGGACGTGCAGGACCTCGCCGCGGACCTGGCGTCACGCCCGCGCTCGGTCGTCCGCGTCGGCCCGTTCGGGGACTAGCAGCAGGTCGGGCACCCACGGCTCGGGATCGTCGAGCCGGGACATCGCCGTCGCGGCGGGGTGGACGGCGGCGGCCAGCACGACGGCCAGCGTGCCCAGAGCCGCCGTGGCCAGGAGGTTGTCCGCCTCGCCCGACCACCATCGGCCGACGATCGGGCCGACGACGGCGAGCCCGACCACGCCGAGCAGCACCCAGCCGGCCCGCCCGGTGCCACCGAGCGCGAGCGCCGCGACGACGGCGGCGACGAGCGCGGATCCAGGGCTGACCAGCACGTCGACCGTGCGCTGCAGCGTCGTGTAGTACGGGTCCGCATCCACCTGGAGCAGGGTCGCGGCCGCGACGGCAGCGACGATCGGCGGTCCGAGGACGCCGAGCACGACGGCGTGCCTGCGCCGCCGCACGGGTTCCACCGCCGGGGTGCTGCGGGCGTGGCGGCGGCCCGACCAGCCGACGGCCAGGACGGCGGCCGCGAGGATCACCGGTGTCAGCGCGCCGGGCCGGACGGCGAGAACGGTCGAGAGCGGGTCCGTCGGGTCGGTGACGTACGCCGTGACGGGGACCGGCCCGGGCCAGGGCACGTACCACCCGTCGACCAGGTAGCTCACGTGGAGCGAGCCCCACGCGGCGAGCGACCACACGGCGATGCCGACGATGGCGGTCGCCGGCACGCGCCAGGGGCGCCCGATGCCCGACTGCCGTGCCGTGGCGACCCACGTGACCGCGCACACCAGCACGACGGCGAGCGTCCACCCGACCGAGGAGCGCACGACCTCGGACGGGTCGAGCGGCCACGGGTAGTCGCCGGCCGCCGCCTGGTCGAGGGCGTCGTTCCAGGACATCAACGCGTAGGTCGAGGTCAGCACGCCGAGCGCGACGGCGGTGAGGACGGCGGCCGGGGTCGGCGACCGGCGTGCGGGGCGATCCATGGGGATCCATCGGAAGGCGGGAGCACGGTCTTGACATCAGGCGGCGCCAGGCGCGCGATGATGGGGCATGGCTCTCGACCAGGTCGTCTACCGGCGTTATCCGCCGCCGCCCGCCGCCCACGGGATCGTCGAGCACCTCTGGGTGGTGCGCGTGCCCGACGGCGTCGTCGAGCGCGAGGTGCTGCTGCCGGACGGCCACGGCCTGGTGACCGTCGCCGTGGGTGCCGCGGGCGAGCACATCGATCCGCTGGACCAGCTGCGGACCCCCGACGGCAGCGGTGTCCGCGGGCTCGCGGAACGCGCGTTCGTGCGTGAGCAGCGCGGCCCGTCGGTCCGGCTGGGCGCCCAGCTCGACCCCGTCGCGCTGGCGCGGATGGGCGTCGGCGCTCCGTCGTACGACGCGGTCGCGCTCCACACGTTCCTCGGCGCCGGTGTCGAGCAGGAGTGCGCCGAGGCGCTGGGGCAGCGCAGGGACGCCGACGCCGCCGCCGCGCTCGGGTCGGCGCTGGCCGTCCGTGCGACCCCGGTGATCGTCGGCTCGCCGCTCGAGGCGCTCGCGCCGGTGCTGCGCAGCGTGATCGAGCAGCGGGGGCTCGTGCGGGCCTCCGACCTCGCGCGGCAGGCCGACCTCGCGGTGGGCGTCGTGTACCGCGAGGTCGTGCAGACGATCGGGATCACCCCGGAGGCGTTCCTGGCGGCGGTCCGGTTCTCGGCCTTCGTGCGCGACGCGGTCGGACCCGGCCCGGTCCGTCCGGGCGACGTGCTGGCGGTCCTGCAGTGGTACCTGCGCGCCGGCTACCCGCCGCGGGAGGTCGAGCGGTTCACCGGGCTGAGCCAGGTGGCGCTGCGGCGGCTCGAGGTCGGCATCGCGGCGGCGCTCGGGGTCGCGGCCTGACGTTAGGGTTGCTGGTCGTGAGCGAGCGCATCAGGGTGGCCGTGCTGGGTGCGGCGGGCCGCATGGGATCGACCGTGGTGGCAGCCGTCGAGGCAGCCCCCGACCTCGAGCTGGTCGCCGCGCTCGACGCCGATGCGGACCTGCAGGCCGTCGTCGACGCGGGCGCCCAGGTGGCGGTCGACTTCACGGTCCCGTCGGCCACCGAGGGCAACGTGCACGCGCTCGTCGACGCCGGCGTGCACCTGGTGGTCGGGACGACCGGCTGGACCGACGAGTCGCTGGCCCGCGTGCACGACCACCTGGCCGACCGCCCCGGCGTCGGCGTGCTGGTCGCCCCGAACTTCGCGCTCGGCGCGGTGCTGGCCATGGCGTTCGCCGCTCGGGCCGCTCGCTGGTTCGAGTCGGTCGAGGTGATCGAGCTGCACCACCCGGACAAGGTCGACGCCCCGTCGGGGACGGCCCGGCACACCGCCTCGGCCATCGCCGCCGCGCGGGCCGCGGCCGGTGTCGGTCCGGTGCCGGACGCCACCACCCAGGCGCTGGAGGGGGCTCGCGGCGCGGACGTCGACGGCATCCGCGTGCACTCGGTCCGGCTGCGCGGCCTCGTCGCGCACGAGGAGATCCTGCTGGGCAACGCGGGCGAGCAGCTCACCATCCGGCACGACTCGTTCGACCGCGTCAGCTTCATGCCCGGGGTGCTGCTGGCCGTGCGGCAGGTGGGCTCGCGACCGGGCCTGACGGTCGGGCTCGACCAGCTGCTCGACCTGGCGTGAGCGTGGCGACCTCGTCGAGCCGCGTCCGCTGGACCTCCGTGGCCGGAGCCGTCGCGCTCACCGGCCTGCTCGGCCTCTACGTGTGGATCGTGGCCACGCGCGCGACGGCTCTGATCCAGACCGGCGAGCCCGTCGCGATCGTGCTGGGCATCGCGTTCTGGATCCTGCCGCCCCTGGTCATCTGGCTGGTCGCGCGCGAGTGGCGGCTGGCCATCGACGTGCAGCGCATGGCGGACGAGCTCGCCGCCGCCGACGAGCTGCCCCTCGACGACCTGCCCCGCTCGCCCGGCGGCCGGATCGACCGGGCGGCCGCGCGCGAGGCGTTCGAGCCCGCCCGGGAGCTGGCCGAGGCGGAGCCCGACGACTGGCGGTCCTGGTACCACCTGGCCTTCGCGTACGACGCGGCGGGGGACCGGCGCCGTGCCCGGGAGTCGCTGCGCAAGGCCAGCAGGCTGCACCGGTCCTAGCAGCGGCGACCTAGATCGAGGCGGACCAGCGGTGCTCGGTGACCGTCCGCACCGACCCGTCCGGCATCCGTCCCGACACGAGCTCGCGCGCGACGTCGTCGGGACCCAGCCCGGCCGAGGCGAGGAACCGCGCGCGGGCCTCGTCGCCGTCGAGCACCCACGTGTGCACCTGGTCGGCGCCGTCCTCGCGCAGGGTGTCGACCGCGGCCGCGAGGAGCCGTGAGCCGTGGCCGATGCGCTGCCGGGCCGGCTCGACCTCGAGCGCGAGGATCGCGCCGCCGGGGGCGTCGAACGGCCGGTCCTCGGGCGCCGGGACGGGCGCGACGGACACCACACCGACCACGGTCGGGCCGTCGCAGGCCACCAGCACCCGGAAGCCGGAGGGTGGGGCGACGACGGCAGCGGCCCACTGGGCCTCGATCGCCTGCTCGTCGAGCAGGTCCAGGGCGCCCTGGCCGAGCACCTCGGCGTGCGAGGTGCGCCACGCCTCGACCTGCACGCGGGTGATGGCGTGCTCGTCGCCGCGGACCGCGGGGCGGACCGAGACGTCGGCGTTGTCGGTGAACAGCGGCATCAGACCTCGACGGGTTCGGGGGTGGTCTCGTGCACCACGGCCTTGGGCGGGTGCTTGACCGACATCTTGTCGATCCACGCTAGCGCCACGGCGGACACGATGAAGGCCAGGTGGATCACGGTCTGCCAGAGCAGCACGTCGGTCCCGCTCGAGTCGATGATGGTGCGGGCCTCGATGAAGCTGCGCAGCAGGTGGATCGAGGAGATGCCGATGATCGACATGGCGAGCTTGGTCTTGAGCACGTTCGCGTTGACGTGCGAGAGCCACTCGGGCTGGTCGGGGTGGCCGTCGAGCCGGATGCGGGAGACGAACGTCTCGTAGCCGCCGACGATCACCATGATCAGCAGGTTCGCGATCATGACGACGTCCACCAGCCCGAGGACGCCCAGCATGATGGCCTCCTCCGAGAGGCCGCCGTGCAGGAAGACCTCCTCGGCGATGTGCCAGAGCTCGAGCATGAACTGCCACACGTAGATGGCCTGGGCCACGATGAGCCCGAGGTACAGGGGCACCTGGAGCCAGCGGGAGAAGAAGATCAGCGAGCCGAGGCGGTTGCGATGGACGGGAGCGGCCATGGGGTCCTCCGAGGGGTGACGGGTGCCGGGCACGAGGTCGCGCCACGCGGCAGGGCGTTCGGGGAGCCCAACGGCCGGGGCGTGCAGATGGTGCCCGGCTCTCTCAGGGCATCCCGATCGCCCGCAGGACCGCCGCGGTGACGGCGGCGAGGATGACGACGACGACGAAGGGTGCCTTGAGGACGAGGGCGATCGCGGCCACCACCAGCGCCGGCAGCCGGGCGTCGAGCACGATCTCGTTCCCGCGGGTGGCCGCCTGCACGGCGACGAGCGCGGACAGCAGCGCCACGGTCACCAGCGCGGCGGTGCGAGCGACCCGGGGCTCGGCCAGCCAGTGCTTGGGCACCAGGTGGCCGGCGAGCTTGAGCGCGAAGCAGACGGCGCTGGCGATCAGCAGCGCGACCCACGTGACGGCGGCGCTCACGTCGCCGGCTCCGGGTCCCTGGCCAGGAACCCCGCCACGATCGCGACGCCCGCGGCCAGCAGGACCGGGATGCCGGCCGGCGCGACGGGCGTGAGCGCGAGGGCGACGACGACGGCGCCCCCCGCGACCATCCGGGCGAGGCCCGTCCCCGGGCCGGTGATCCGGGGCCACACGAGCGCGAGGAACGCGGCCGCCGCGGCGGCGTCGAGACCGTACTTGCGGGGGTCGCCCAGGCGGTCGCCTACGAGCGCACCGGCGAGCGTGAACAGGTTCCAGAGCACGAAGACGCCGACCCCGGTCCACCAGAACCCGAGCTTGGCGGCGTGCGGCGCCTTGTGGACGGTCGCGACGGCGGTCGACTCGTCGATGGTCAGGTGCGCGGCCAGCGGACGGCGCCAGCCTCGGACGTCGATCAGCGGGGACACCTGCGGGCCGTACAGCCCGTTGCGCACGCCGAGCAGCCCCGAGGTCGCGATGGCGGCGGCGGCCAGACCACCCGCGCCGACCACGCCGATGAACGCGAACTGCGAGCCGCCCGAGAACATCAGCAGGCTGAGCGCCATTGCCTGCGGCACCGAGAGGCCCGCCGCCACGGCGAGCGCGCCGAACGACACCCCGTACAGGCCCGTGGCCAGCGCGACGGAGACGGCCTGCCGGATGGCGGCCCGTCCTTCGGCGTCCTGCGTCACGCGGGCAACTGTGGCACAGCGGTGAGGGGTCAGATCGCGACGTACACGCTGTCGAGATACTCCTCGATGCCGGCCTCGCCGCCCTCGCGCCCGAGCCCGGAGGACTTCACGCCGCCGAAGGGGGCGCTCGCGTCCGAGACCAGCCCGCGGTTGATGCCGAGCATGCCGGTCTCGACGGACTCGGCCAGGCGCATCGCCCGCCCGATGTCGCGCGTGTAGGCGTACGCGACCAGGCCGAAGGGGGTGGAGTTGGCGAGCGCGACGCCCTCGTCCTCGGAGCCGAACGTCACCACCGGTGCCACGGGGCCGAACGTCTCCTCGGTGATGACGCGCAGGTCCGCCGACACGCGGTCGAGAACGGTGGGGGCGTAGAAGTACCCGGGACGGTCCGGTCGGTCGCCGCCGATGCGCACCCGCGCGCCGCCGTCGACCGCCTCGGCGACGACCTCCTCGACGCGGTCCACGGCCGACTTCTCGATGAGCGGGCCGACCGTCGTGCCCTCGTCGGCGCCGTGCCCGACGACGAGCTTGTCGAACGCGGCGGTCAAGCCGGCGGTGAACTCCTCGGCCACGGACGCGTGCACGAGGAAGCGGTTCGCCGCGACGCACGTCTGTCCGGCGTTGCGCATCTTGGCCTGCACGGCGCCCTGCACCGCGGCCGGGACGTCGGCGTCCTCGAACACCAGGAACGGGGCGTTCCCGCCGAGCTCCATGGACGTGCGCAGGATGTTGTCGGCCGACGCCTTGAGCAGCGCCGCGCCCACCTCGGTCGAGCCGGTGAACGACAGCTTGCGCAGCCGCGGGTCGGCCAGCAGGGGCCCGGAGATCGAGCGCGCCGACGCCGACGGGACGACGTTGATCACGCCGGTGGGCAAGCCGCGGCCCTCGAGCTCCTCGCGGATGATCTCCGCGACGTACGCGGTGGTCAGCGGCGTCAGCTGCGCGGGCTTGATGACGACCGTGCACCCGGCCGCCAGCGCCGGGGCCACCTTGCGCGCGATCATCGCGATCGGGAAGTTCCACGGGGTGATCAGCAGGGCGGGTCCCACCGGGCGGCGGAGCACCAGCTGGTGGTTGGTGCCCGACGGCGCGCGGCGCGCGAGGCCGTCGAAACGCACGGCCTGCTCGGAGTACCAGCGGACGTAGTCGGCGCCGTAGGCCACCTCGGCGCGGGACTCCGCGAGCGGCTTGCCGCCCTCGGCCGTGACCAGCGAGGCGATGTCCTCCGTGCGCGCGGTGAGCGTGTCGAACACGGCCCGCAGCAGCTCGGCCCGGACGCGGGGGGCGGTGGACCGCCACTCGGGGAACGACTCGTGTGCCGAGGTCAGGGCGTCGAGGGCGTCCTGCTCGCCGCCGTCCGCGACGTCGAAGAGCGTCTCGGTGGTTGCCGGGTCCGCGACCTCGAACGTGCGCCCGGTGCTGGCGGGGCGCCACGAGCCGCCGACGAGGACCCCGGTGGGGACGTGGGCGGCGACGGTGGGGGGCAGGGACGACGGCGTCATACCGTGGAGTATGTCTCCCGGAGGGCGCCGACGCACGGGTGGACGTGCACCCGGCCTGTCGGCGGCCAGACCTACGATGACCACCATGACGGACGCGCCTGTGCCATCCCCGTACGAGGACCTCCTGCGGCTCGTCCTCGAGACCGGGACCCCCAAGGCGGACCGCACGGGGACGGGCACCCGCAGCGTGTTCGGCCACCAGATGCGGTTCGACCTGTCGGCCGGCTTCCCGCTGGTCACGACGAAGCGGGTGCACCTGCGCTCGATCGTGCACGAGCTGCTCTGGTTCCTGCGCGGCGAGTCCAACGTGGCCTACCTGCACGAGAACAACGTGACCATCTGGGACGAGTGGGCCGGTCCCGACGGCGAGCTCGGTCCGGTGTACGGCGTGCAGTGGCGCAGCTGGCCGACGCCCGACGGCGGGCACATCGACCAGATCACGGAGCTGCTGGCCAACCTGCGCCGTGACCCGGACTCGCGCCGGCACATCGTCTCCGCGTGGAACGTCGCGGACATCCCGTCGATGGCCCTGGCGCCGTGCCACGCGTTCTTCCAGTTCTACGTGGCCGACGGGCGGCTGAGCTGCCAGCTGTACCAGCGGTCCGCGGACCTGTTCCTCGGGGTGCCGTTCAACATCGCCTCGTACGCGCTGCTCACGCACATGGTGGCCCAGCAGGTGGGTCTCGAGGTCGGCGACTTCGTGTGGACCGGCGGCGACTGCCACATCTACGACAACCACGTCGACCAGGTCCGCGAGCAGCTGAGCCGCACGCCGTACCCCGCACCGACCCTGAACCTGCACCGGGCGGCGTCGTTGTTCGACTACACGTTCGACGACGTCGAGGTGGTCGGCTACCAGTACCACCCGGCCATCAAGGCGCCGGTGGCCGTGTGAGCCTCGCGCTCGTCTGGGCCCAGACGCCGACCGGCATCATCGGGCGCGACGGCACGCTGCCGTGGCACGTCCCCGAGGACATGGCGCACTTCCGCGAGCTCACCAGCGGCCACCCGGTGATCATGGGGCGGGCGACCTGGGGCTCGCTGCCCCCGCGCTTCCGGCCCCTGCCGGGTCGGGACAACATCGTGCTCACGCGGACCCCGGGGTTCGAGGCGGCGGGCGCGCTGGTCGCGCACGGCGTCGACGAGGCGCTCCGGCTGGTCGGGGACCGCGACGCCTGGGTGATCGGCGGGGGAGAGGTGTACCGGACCTTCCTGCCGCGGGCCGACCGCGTCGAGGTCACGGTGGTCTCGCTCGACGTCGGCGGCGACACGCGCGCCCCCGCGCTCGACGCGGGGACCTGGCGGCGCCAGGACGCCGACCCGGAGCACGGCTGGCACGTGTCCTCCGCGGGCGGCACGCGGTACCGGTTCGAGACGTACCTGCGCGCCTGAGGCGCGGATCGGGCGGACGACCGGGGTGCCCGGGGCGGTACCGTGGCCCCATGCCGCGCACCTCCACGTCCGCTCGCCCGTTCGGCACCGTGCTCACCGCGATGGTCACGCCGTTCACGGCCGACGGCGCGGTCGACGTCTCCGGCGCCGTCCAGCTGGCGCGGCACCTGGTCGACCACGGCAACGACGGGCTGGTGCTCAACGGGACGACCGGCGAGGCGTCCACGACGCACGCGCCCGAGAAGGCCGAGCTGGTCCGGGCCGTCGTCGACGCCGTGGGTGACCGCGCCTGGGTGATCTCCGGAGCCGGCTCCAACGACACCGCGCACGCCGTCCGGATGGCCGAGCAGGCCGCCGAGGCCGGTGCGCACGGCCTGCTCGTGGTCAGCCCGTACTACTCGCGGCCCTCGCAGGAGGGCGTCCGCCGGCACGTCGAGGCGGTCGCCGACGCGACCCCGCTGCCGGTCATGCTCTACGACGTCCCGGGCCGCACCGGCGTCCGCTTCGCCCCCGAGACCATCGACGCGCTCGCGGAGCACGACCGCGTGATCGCCATGAAGGACGCCGGCGGCGACCCCTACGCGGCCGCCAAGGCGATCGCCCGCACCGGCCTGGCCTGGTACTCGGGCGACGACAGCGCGTTCCTCACGCTGCTGGCCCACGGCGCCGCCGGCATCGTCAGCGTCTCCGGCCACGTCGCCGGCCGCCAGCTGTCCGACATCGGCCGGGCGTTCGACGCCGGCGACCACGTCGAGGCGCTCCGCATCTTCCGATCGATCATCCCCGCGATCGACGCACTCAACGGTGCCGGCTTCCAGGCCGTCGCCGCGAAGGCCGCGCTCCAGGTGCTGGGCGTCCTGCCCGAGCGCACGGTGCGCCTCCCGCTCGTCCCCGCGAACGACGACGAGCTCGCGCTGATCCGCGACGGCCTGCGGGCCGCCGGGCTGCTCGACGTCGCCGTGCGCTGAACCCACCAGGAGCCCCATGAGTCACCCGCACCCCGAGCTCACCCTGCCGCCGGCACTCGCCGACGGCGCCCTGCGCGTCGTCGCACTGGGTGGCCTCGGAGAGGTCGGCCGCAACATGGCCGTCCTCGAGCACGCAGGCCGTCTGCTCGTCATCGACTGCGGCGTCCTGTTCCCCGAGGACCACCAGCCCGGCGTCGACCTGATCCTGCCCGACTTCGAGTACATCAAGGACCGGCTCGACGACATCGAGGCGATCGTCCTCACGCACGGCCACGAGGACCACATCGGCGCCGTGCCGTACCTGCTGCGCCTGCGCCGCGACATCCCGCTGGTCGGCTCCAAGCTGACCCTCGCGTTCATCGAGGCCAAGCTCAAGGAGCACCGGATCCAGCCCGTCACGCGCGAGGTGCGCGAGGGGCAGACCGCGACGTTCGGCGGCTTCGAGTGTGAGTTCATCGCGGTCAACCACTCGATCCCCGACGCCCTCGCCGTCGCCGTGCACACGTCCGCCGGCACCGTCCTGCACACGGGCGACTTCAAGATGGACCAGCTGCCGCTCGACGGCCGGATCACCGACCTGCGGGCGTTCGCGCGCCTGGGCGAGCGCGGCGTCGACCTGTTCATGGTCGACTCCACCAATGCCGAGGTGCCCGGGTTCGTGTCGCCCGAGCGGGGGATCGGCCCGGTCCTCGACCAGGTCTTCGCCGACTCCACCAAGCGGATCATCGTCGCGTCGTTCGCCTCGCACGTGCACCGTGTACAGCAGGTGCTCGACGCCGCGTACACGCACAACCGCCGCGTCGCCCTGGTCGGTCGGTCGATGGTGCGGAACATGGGCATCGCGTCCGACCTCGGCTACCTGAAGGTCCCGGACGGCGTGCTCATCGACCTCAAGCAGGTCGAGACGCTGCCCGACGACGAGATCGTCCTCATGTGCACCGGGTCGCAGGGCGAGCCGATGGCGGCGCTGTCCCGGATCGCCAACAACGACCACAAGGTCACGGTCGGCCCGGGCGACACGGTCATCATGGCGTCCTCGCTGATCCCCGGGAACGAGAACGCCGTCTTCCGCGTCATCAACGGCCTGACCCGGCTCGGCGCGCGCGTCGTGCACTCGGGCAACGCCAAGGTGCACGTGTCCGGGCACGCCAGCGCCGGCGAGCTCCTGTACTGCTACAACATCCTCAAGCCGCGCAACGTCATGCCGGTGCACGGCGAGATCCGGCACCTCGTGGCCAACGCCGCGCTGGCGGTGCAGACCGGGGTCCCGGCCGACCGCGTCGTGCTGGCCGAGGACGGGATCGTCGTCGACCTCATCGACGGTCGCGCGCGGATCGTCGGCGCCGTGCCCTGCGGCTACGTGTACGTGGACGGCTCGAGCGTCGGCGAGATCACCGAGGTCGAGCTCAAGGACCGGCGGATCCTCGGCGAGGAGGGGTTCATCTCCATCTTCGCGGTGGTCAGCTCCGCCGACGGCAAGGTGCTGGCCGGCCCGCAGATCCACGCCCGCGGGTTCGCCGAGCAGGACGCCGTGTTCGACGACATCCTGCCCGAGCTCACGGCCGCGCTCGAGGAGTCGGCCCGCAACGGCAACTCCGACGCGCACGTCCTGCAGCAGGTCATGCGCCGCGTCGTCGGCCGCTGGGTGTCCAACCGCCTGCGTCGCCGGCCGATGATCATCCCGGTGGTCGTCGAGGCCTGACGCCCGCTCGCACGCAGCGGGGGAATGGGGACAATCAGGTCGGACGGCGGGGATTGCCGAATTGTCTGATTGTGTGGTATGGGCTTCCGGGCCGTACGATCGCGCGAATGCTCTCCCCGCGCGCTCGCTGATCGTCCTGCGCCCGCGGGCCCCGCCGAGAACCAGACGGTGCCCCCACCCCGGCGCCGCGAGAGGTCCGCTGTGCGCAGTCGTCGCCCCGTCCTCGCGACCGCAGCCCTCGCTGCCGCGTCCGCCCTGCTCCTCACCGCGTGCGGAGGCAGCGGGAGCCCGGGCTCAGCGGCGGTGCCCGACGGCGGCAGCTCGCCCCGCTCGAGCGCCATCGTGAAGGTCGACAGCATCGCCGCGCTGGTGCCCACCGAGATCGCCGCCAGGGGCACGCTCGTCGTCGGGACGGACACCTCGTACGCTCCGGCCGAGTACCTGGACGTCGACGACGTCACGCCCGTCGGCTACGACGTCGACCTCGCCAACGCCATCGCGGTCGTGCTCGGGCTGACGGCCGACGTCCGGACCGCCGACTTCTCCAGCATCATCCCGGGCGTCGGTTCCACGTACGACGTCGGCATCTCCTCGTTCACCATCAATGCGGACCGCATGGAGCAGGTGAACATGGTCCAGTACCTCGAGGCCGGCGAGGCCTTCGCCGTCGGCAAGGGGAACCCGCAGGGGATCTCGGCCGACGACCTCTGCGGCAGGACTGTCGCGGTCCAGGCCGGCACGATCCAGGAGGAGGAGCTCGGCACGCTCACCGAGGAGTGCGAGAGCGCCGGCAAGAAGGCGATCCGGCGGCTCGCGTTCGCCACGCAGACGGGGGCGACCGATGCGCTGGTGGTCGGCAGTGCCGACCTCATGTACGCGGACTCGCCGATCATCGCCTACGCGATCGAGACGTCGAGCCAGCTCGAGCAGCTCGGCGAGGCGTTCGCCACCGCCCCGCAGGGCATCGCCGTCTCGAAGGACGACCAGGCGCTGACGGTCGCGATCCAGAAGGCCGTGCAGGAGCTGATCGACAGCGGCGGGTACGGCAGGGTCCTGACCAGCTGGCTCGTGCGCGCCAGTGAGGTCACCACGGCCGAGCTCAACCCCTCGACCGACTGACGTCGTCCGGGCGGCTCAGCGTCAGGACGGGGTGACCTGGGAGTCGCCGTCGGTGGCGAGCGCCTCGTCGACCGTCACGAGATCGACGGGCGGTGCGACGGCGTCCGCCCGCGGCCGGCGTGACGCCGCCGCCGAGCCGAGCAGGATCAGCGCGGTCGCGGCGAGCACCGTGACCGTGATCGCCTCGTCGAGCACGAGCGCGCCGAGCGCGACCGCGACGACGGGGTTGAGGTACGCCACGAGCGTCGACCGCGCCGCCCCGACCTCGACGATGAGGCGGAAGAAGAGCACGAACGCGAGCGCGGTGCACAGGGCACCCAGTCCGACGAGCGCGAGGACGGCGTCGAGGGGCGGCCACGGCTGCCGCCCGGAGGCGACCACGAACGGGAGGTACACGAGCGCCGTGATGCCGAGGCACGTGGCGGTCAGCGGGATCGCCGGCACGTCGCGCAGGGCGCGGTCCGCGATGATCGGCGCGGACGCGTAGCCGAGCGCGGCCAGGAGCACCTGCGCGACGGCCCACGGGTCCCCACCGGCCGCGCCGGGTCCGAGCAGCAGGGCGACGCCGCCGAGGCCGACCAGCAGGCCGACCCAGCGGATGGGCGCGACCGCCCGGCGGTCGCCGACGAACCGGCCCAGCACGACCGCCGCGATCGGGACCGTGGCCACCAGGAGCCCGGTGGTGGAGCTGGACAGGGTGCGCTCGGCGTTGGACAGCAGGATCCACGGCAGGACGATCTCGAGCGTCGCGAACCCGACGACCGCGAGCCAGTGCCCGCGCAGCACCCGCAGCCCGCCGCCGCGCACGGCGAACGGGAGCAGCAGGAGCGCGCCGAGCGCGGTGCGCACGAACACGACGGTGGCGGGTGTGACCTCGCCGACGGCGACCTTGATCAGCAGGTACGGGATGCCCCAGATGACACCGACCGCGAACAGCAGGATCCAGCCGCGGCGACTCACGGGCGGGCCGTGACGAGGCGGTCGGTGACGAGGCGGTCGGTGACGAGGCGGTCGGTGACGAGGCGGCGCGTGACGGGGCGGTCCGTGACGCGGGTCAGACAGCTCAGCATGGGTCCACCGTAGGACGGGCCTCCGACACTCACGGAGCCGTCCGGAAGGCGGCTCGGTGCTGGCGGGGGCTGGTGCGGAACTCTCGCGCGAAGTGCTGGCGCAGGGCGGCCGAGGACCCGAACCCGGCGGAGGCCGCGACCTCCTCCACCGGGTCGTCGGTGGACTCGAGGAGCACCTTCGCCCGCACCAGCCGCTGCCGGAGCAGCCAGCGGGCGGGGCTGACGCCGGTCCGGGCGCGGAAGTGCCGGGTGAACGTGCGCCGCGACTGGTGCACGCTCGCCGCCCAGGTGTCGAGGTCGAGCGGGCCGTCCAGGCGGGCGACGGCCCAGCCCATCGCGACCTCCACGGGGTCGGCGGACGGTTCCGCGGAGACGGGAGCCGGGATGTACTGCGCCTGGCTGCCGTCCCGGTGCGGCGCGAGCACGAGCGCGCGGGCGACGTCCGCGGCGAACGCGGCGCCGTGGTCGCCGCGCACGACGTGCAGGCAGCAGTCCAGCGCGGCGGCGACCCCGGCGGAGGTCACGACGTCGCCGAGGTCGCACCACAGCACGTCCGAGCGCACGATCGCCGACGGGTGCCGGCGGGCGAGCTCGGGAGCCGCCGACCAGTGCGTGGCGACCTCGCGCCCGTCGACCAGCCCGGCCGCGGCGACGACGAACGACCCGAGGCACAGACCCACGACGCGCGCCCCGCGGTCGTGCGCGGCGACGACGGCCGCGACGAGGGCCGCCGACGGCTCGCGTCCGACGTGCCAGCTCGGGATCACCACGGTGTCCGCCTCGGCCAGCGCGTCGAGCCCGCGGGCGACCGCCAGGTCGTAGCCGGCATCCGTGCTGATCAGGCCTGGTTCCTCGGCGCAGACGGTGACGCGGTAGCGGGGCGTCGGCGCGCTGCGGGAGCGCGCCGCGAACACCGTCGACGGCACGGACAGGTGGAACGGGCTGATCCCGGGGAACGCGACGACGGCGACCTCGTGCATGGCCCGATCATAGCGAACGGTGTCCTTTGGGCCACTGGTCGTCGGGGACCGACCGGACGACGCTGGGTTCATGACCTCGTCGATCACCGCCACCTTCGTCGGCGGACCCACGCTGCGCCTCACGTACGCCGGCCTCACGTTCCTCACCGACCCCACGTTCGACCCGCCCGGCGACTACCCCTCGGGCGGCGTCACCCTGCACAAGCTGGTGGGACCGGCCGTGCCGCTCGACGAGCTCGGGCCGGTCGACGTCGTCCTGCTCTCGCACGACCAGCACGCCGACAACCTCGACCACGCGGGTCGCGAGCTCCTCGCTTCGGTGCCGACCGTCCTGTCGACGCCGGATGCCGCCGGCCGGCTCGCGGGCGTGCGCGGCCTGGCGCCGTGGGAGCGGGTGTCCCTCAGCGAGGTGACGGTCACGGCCGTCCCCGCCCGGCACGGTCCCGAGGGTGCCGAGCCGCTCAGCGGAGTGGTCACCGGGTTCGTGCTCGAGGCCGACGGTTGGTCGACCGTGTACGTCTCTGGGGACAACGCCTCCCTGGACGTGGTCGACGCGATCGCGCGCCGGGTGCCGGGGATCGGGATCGCCGTGCTGTTCGTCGGCGGCGCCAACGTCGGGCGGTTCGGGGACGAGCCCCTCACGCTCGATGGCGCGCGTGCGGGAGCGGCGTCGGACCTGCTGCCCGGTGCGCGGATCGTCCCGGTGCACCACAGCGACTGGGGGCACTTCGTCGACCCCCTGGCCGCGGTCGAGGCGCGCTTCGCGGCGGGCGGCCGGCGTGACCGGCTGGTCGTGCTGGAGCGCGGGGTCCCCACCGAGCTCTGAACCGACCCGACCGGTCAGGCGGGCTTCACCCCGCGGAACTCCGCCAGCCGCTGGTGCTCGACGCCGACCGCCGCCCTGGTCCGTGCGGTCCACGGCACCCACTCGTCGAGCTCGAGCCCGAGCGTCTTCCCCGTGGCGCGCGGTCGCCACGTGCCGACGACCTCCCCGTCGACGAGCACGGCACCCGGGCGGCCGATCGTGGGCCAGAGCGCCTTGTGGTGCGCCGTGTCGGGCACCACCAGGGCGCGGTCGCGGCCCTGCAGGAACAGGTCGTACGGGCCGAGCAGCCGCACGACCGTCTTGTCGGGCGGGTCCGCGAGGGCGGGGACGTCGGCGTCGAGCATGGCGGCCGTGGCACCGTCGACGTCCACCTCGACGGCGTCCTGCGGCCACCGGTCCGTGACGTCCCGCAGGGGAGCGTCGAGGTACTCGGCGGCCTGCCTCGGCGTGAGGGGCCCGAGCAGGTGGAGGAGCCCGCGCAGCACGTCGACCGGCCCGTCGTCGCCGGCCGTCGGGCGGTCGAGGACCCCGACCTGCCCGGCGGGCCAGCGCGGTATCCGGCGGACCACCGGCGGAGAGGTGTCAGGCTCCAGCTCGAGCCCGGCGTGCAGGGCGGCCAGGCGGAACGGCATCTCGTACATATGCGTGGCGCTGCAGGCCGGGCACCAGCGCAGGTACGGATCGCTCATCTCGGCGGTCATCCGGGTGGACAGCGTCCCCTTGGCCATCGGCTGGTCGACCACCTCCCGCATGGTCCGCGCGACCGAGGACAGTGCGTCCAGGACCGGGATGCCGGCCGCCTTGAGCGGGCCCGAGGCGTTGATCACCCGCTTGGCCGCGTCGGCCTCGGAGTAGGGGCGCAGCGCCTGCTCGACGGCCCGCAGGTCCCGGCGGCGGTACGCGTGCGGAGCGGCCCTGACCGTCCAGGCGAGGGCGAGCTCGGTCGGCCAATGGTGCGCCCGGACCGGCACGCCCCGCACCGCCAGCGCCCAGAGGGCGCCGTCCGGCCCCGTGTCCTGCACGCCGTGGTCGAGGATCGCGGCGTCGTCGGGCGCCCGGGTGGCGACGACGTCCCGGTCGAGCTGCTGGGCGTGCACGCGGTACCGGAGCACCTGCCGGCGGGTCACGGACATCGACCCACCGTGGCACGGACCACCCACACCGGCTGGTCAGCCGCCGAGGATCCCCGGTCCGGCCGCCCGCAGCGTCCGGGCGTACCGGTCGGCGGACCCGTCCGGCAGCAGCCCGTCCAGCTCGAGCTCGACCAGCCCGTGCACCAGCGCCCAGAGCCCGAGGGCGGGTTCCTGCGCCTGAGCAGGACCGACGTCGAGGACGCGCCCGACCGCGTCGCGGAGCACGCCGAACGTCGCGCTCGCCGTGGCCGGGCCGCGCGACCCGTCCTGGAGCCCGGCACCGGTCGCGCCGAACATCACGCGGTAGAACTGGGGGTCGTCCAGCGCGTGCTGCCGGTAGGCGAGGCCCAGGCCCAGCAGGTCGGCGGCGGGATCGGCGGTCTGCGGGACCGTGGCGAGTCGCCGGGCGAAGCGCGCGAAGGCCTCGTCACCGACCGCGCGGACCAGGTCCTCGCGGCTGCCGAACAGCGAGTAGACGGCCGACGCCGACGTGCCCGCACGGGCGGCGAGGTCCCGGACAGTCAGCCCCGCGGCGCCGGCCGAGGCGACGATCGCCGACGCCTCCTCGAGCAGGCGCACGCGCAGGGCGTCGTCGTGCACGCGGGGTCGGGCCATCCGGCGAGTCTAGGGGGTTGACCAGGGTTTGCGAACGAGGTTCTATAACAGTGTTCGGAAACGAGGAGGGCACATGATCGAGCTCACGGACGCCGCCCGGGTCACGGCGGGCGTCGTCGCCCTGACGGTGGTGGCCATCGAGTCCGGCGGCGCCTTCCTGCTGCGCGTCGTGACCGGCAAGGAGCAGGCCACCGAGTTCCAGAAGAGCTTCTACCGCGCCGGTCACGCGCACGCCGGCGTCCTGGTGACGCTCGGGCTCGTCTGCCTGCTGCTGGGCGAGGCGACGTCGCTCACCGGGATCTGGCGCTGGCTGGCGCAGACCGGGGTCCTGATCGCGGCGATCGTCATGCCGGCCGGCTTCTTCTTCGCCGCGATGGGCCGCGGTCGCGAGGCGCCCAACAGGGCCGTCGTGCTGCTCGCGGTGGGCGCCGTGCTCCTCGCCGCCGGGGTCGTCGCGCTCGGTGTGGGCCTGCTGCTCGGGTGAACGCGTGGGCGACACGCGCCCAGGCACGGCTGTGTCGTCGGCAGCCCCGGCTACTTTGAGGACCATGGCGACTCGTACGTCCAACCCACGCGCCCGGTCCGGTGCGCCGACGACGTCGCGCGCCGCCGGAAAGCAGTCGGGCTCCTCCCGACCGCAGACCCGCAAGCCGGCCCCGCCGCCACACCGACCGGCGCTGCCGGTGCGGATGGTGAAGGGCACATTCATGGGGGCCGCCCACCTCGTCGGCGGCACCGCCCGCCGCGTCGGCCGGGGCGCCAAGGACCTGGACCCGTCGCACCGCCGGGACGGCCTGGCGTTCACCCTGCTCGGCCTCGCGATCATCATCGCCGCCCGGGAGTGGTGGGACCTGTCCGGTACGGCCGGGACCCTCGTGCACAACGTGGTCGCCGGGACGTTCGGCAAGGTCGGCGTCGTCGTGCCGGTCGTGCTGCTCGGGCTGGCCATCCGGCTCATGCGGCACCCCGAGCGCGTCGAGGCCAACGGCCGCATCGTCATCGGGCTGGGCGCCATCACGCTGGCGGTGTGCGGCCTCGTGCAGATCGCCGCCGGCCTGCCGGGCACCGACGACTTCGCCGCGCTGCGTGCCGCCGGCGGCATCGTCGGCTTCCTGGTCGGGACCCCGCTCGCCAGCCTGCTCACGCCGGGTGTGGCCGTCGTCCTGCTGATCCTGCTGGCGTTCTTCGGCGTCCTCGTCGTCACCGCGACCCCGGTGCACCAGGTGATCCCGCGGCTGCGCGGCGTCTACGACCGGCTCACGGGCAACCACCGCGCCCCGGCGGCCGACGCCGACGAGGTCGAGGACGACGCCCCGCTCGTCATCAACGCGCTGCACACCGCCGTGCCGGAGATCGAGGCGCCGCCGGCCAAGCGAGGACTGCTGGCGCGCCGGCGCCGGCGCGCGGAGGCCGTCGAGGAGCCGGAGGACACCCGGCTCGACGGGTACGACGGCGACGAGGCGTTCGCGCGCGCGGCCATCGTCGCCGCCGCCGAGGCCGAGGCCGAGGCGCAGGCGGCACGCGACGCGGCCCCGGACACGGTGCCGACGACGGTGGTCGCCAAGACGCCGCTCGTGGCG
Source organism: Cellulomonas sp. P2_F12 (assembly GCF_056403775.1). NCBI lineage: Bacteria > Bacillati > Actinomycetota > Actinomycetes > Micrococcales > Cellulomonadaceae > Cellulomonas > Cellulomonas sp. P2_F12. The sequence continues at coordinate 400,136 of NZ_JBFUEV010000003.1, forward strand.
CCCGAGACGACGCCGGTCCCGCGGGGCGAGCAGCCCATGCTCGGCGGAGACGTCCTCTACACGCTCCCGGCCGAGGACGCGCTGGCCAAGGGTGCGCCGCACAAGGTCCGCTCGGCCGCGAACGACCGGGTGGTCGAGTCCCTCACGTCCGTGCTCGAGGCCTTCGAGATCGACGCGCAGGTCACGGGCTTCACGCGCGGCCCGACCGTCACGCGCTACGAGGTCGAGCTGGGTCGGTCCGTCAAGGTCGAGCGGGTCACCGCGCTGAGCAAGAACATCGCGTACGCGGTGGCCAGCGCCGACGTGCGGATCCTGTCGCCGATCCCCGGCAAGTCCGCCATCGGCATCGAGATCCCGAACACCGACCGCGAGACCGTGTCGCTGGGCGACGTGCTGCGCTCCAGCGCCGCCAAGCGCACCGAGCACCCGATGGTCATCGGCGTCGGCAAGGACGTCGAGGGCGGCTACGTCACCGCCAACCTCGCCAAGATGCCCCACCTGCTGGTCGCGGGCGCCACCGGCGCGGGCAAGTCCAGCTTCGTGAACTCGATGATCGTCTCGATCCTCATGCGCGCGACGCCCGACGAGGTCCGGATGGTGCTCGTCGACCCCAAGCGCGTCGAGCTGACGGTCTACGAGGGCATCCCGCACCTCATCACGCCGATCATCACCAACCCGAAGAAGGCCGCCGAGGCCCTCGAGTGGGTGGTGCGCGAGATGGAGGCGCGCTACGACGACCTGGCGAACTTCGGGTTCAAGCACATCGACGACTTCAACACCGCGGTCCGGGCCGGAAAGGTCAAGCCGCTGCCGGGCTCCGAGCGCAAGATCGCGACGTACCCGTACCTGCTGGTGGTCGTCGACGAGCTGGCCGACCTCATGATGGTCGCCCCGCGTGACGTCGAGGCGTCGATCCAGCGCATCACGCAGCTGGCGCGCGCCGCCGGCATCCACCTGGTGCTCGCCACCCAGCGGCCGAGCGTCGACGTCGTGACCGGCCTGATCAAGGCCAACGTCCCGTCCCGTCTGGCGTTCGCGACCAGCAGCCTCACCGACTCGCGGGTCGTCCTCGACCAGCCGGGCGCGGAGAAGCTCATCGGGCAGGGTGACGCGCTGTTCCTGCCGATGGGTGCGGCCAAGCCCATGCGCACCCAGGGCGCCTGGGTGTCGGAGTCGGAGATCCACGCCGTCGTCGAGCACGTGAAGAAGCAGCTCAAGCCCGTGTACCGGCAGGACGTCGCGGCGGCCCCGGTGAAGAAGCAGGTCGACGATGACATCGGCGACGACCTCGACCTGCTGCTGCAGGCCGCGGAGCTGGTGATCACCACGCAGTTCGGCTCGACGTCGATGCTGCAGCGCAAGCTGCGCGTCGGGTTCGCCAAGGCGGGTCGGCTCATGGACCTGCTGGAGTCGCGCGAGATCGTCGGCCCGTCCGAGGGCTCCAAGGCGCGCGAGGTGCTGATCCAGCCCGACGACCTGGCGGGCACGCTCGCGATGCTGCGCGGCGCCCCCGGCGAGGAGGAGGACCGGTACGCGACCGTCGACGGGGCCCTGCCGGGCGAGCCGCCGGTGGCGACCGACTACTTCGACGGCGCGGAGGAGGACGACGCCGGACAGTGGTCCGGCGGGGGTCGGTGACCGTCGCGACCTCCGGCCCCCTGGGGGTCGTCAGCACGGTGATCGCCGTCGTGGCGATCGTGGCACTCGTGGCGGTGCTCATCCTCCTGGCCAGGCAGCGCGCCCAGGTGCGCCGCGCGAACGAGCTGCTGGAGCTGTCGCGCGAGCTGCGGCACCGGTACGACGCGCTGCAGGCCGTGACCAAGGAGGGCGTGCTCGTCCAGTCCCTGTCCGGCAAGGTGCTCGACATCTCCGAGCGCGCCGCGGCGATCCTCGGCATCGATGCCGCGTCCTCGGTCGGCCGCTCGGTGGGTGACCTCCCCGTGGTGCTGGTCAACGAGATGGGCCTGGCGATGAACCCGGCGGCGGTGCTGGGCCACCGCAGCGGCGTCGCGCGCGCGGGGTGGACGGTCGACTCCGAGCTGGTCGGCGTGGCGCTGCCCGGCACCGACACCACGCAGGCGCGCATGGTCCAGGTGGCCAGCCAGCTGGTCCCCGCGGGCGACGGCGACGTAGCCGCGGTGCTCACGACGCTGGTCGACGTGACCGGGCGCCGCGAGGTCGAGGCGGCGCTGACCCGCAGCGAGATGCAGTTCCGGGTCGCCATGGAGAACGCCCCCATCGGCATGGCGCTGGTGGACCTCGAGTGGCGCATCGTCGAGGCCAACGCGGCGTTCGCGGAGCTGCTGGGCACCAGCGTCGGCGCCCTGCGCGGCTACCGCATGGAGGACCTCAGCACGCCCGAGGGGCGGCCCGCCGAGCGCCTCGAGGTCGACCGGCTGCTCGGCGGCGGTCAGCACCGGTTCTCCCTCGAGAAGCGCTACCAGCGTGCGGACGGCCACCAGGTCTGGGTCGCGCTCGACGCCGCGCTGGTGCGCACGCCGACCGGGGCACCCGACCACTTCGTCGTCCAGGTCCGCGACTCGACCGAGTCCCGGCTGCAGGCCGAGATGCTCACCCACCGGGCCATGCACGACCCGCTGACCGGACTGGCGAACCGCACGCTCCTGCAGGAGGTCCTGCAGTCGGTGCTCGAGCAGCCCGGCGTGGTCGACCGTGTGGCCGTGCTCGCGTGCGACCTCGACGGGTTCAAGGAGATCAACGACCGGTACGGGCACGCCGCGGGCGACGAGGTGCTGGTGCACGTCGCGGGAGTCCTGCGCGCCGCGACCGCGCGCCGCGGGACCGTCGCACGGCTCGGGGGCGACGAGTTCGTGGTGGTCGTGCAGGACCTGGACGGTCCGCGGGCGGTCTTCGAGGTCGCGGCGGCGATCCACTCGGGCCTCCTGGAGCAGGTCCGCGTCGGCCGTCGCCGCCTGACCGTCGCGGCGAGCATCGGCATCGCGCTGGCGGACCCCGACTCGATCGAGGGCGGTGCCCCGGGGCTGCTCGCCGCCGCCGACGCCGCGCTCTACCGCGCCAAGGGCTCCGGCCGCAGCCGCACGGAGGTCTACGAGCCGTCGATGACCATGGGCTCGGCGTCCGACCTGCACCGCGAGCTCGCCGCGGCGATCTCCAACGACCAGCTGGTGGTCCACTACCAGCCGATCGTCGACCTGTCCGACTCGCGGGTGGTCGGCTACGAGGCGCTCGTGCGCTGGGAGCACCCCACGCGCGGGCTGCTGCTGCCGGCCTCGTTCCTCTCGCTGATCCAGGAGGCGGGCATGTCCGTCGCCCTCGGGCAGCTGGTGGCCACGCGCGTCGTGGAGTTCGTCGCCTCGATCCACGACCGGACGCGCTGGGTGTCGGTCAACGTGTCGGCCGACCAGCTGGGCGACGGCGAGTTCGCGACGACCCTGCTCGGCGAGATCTCCCGGCACCGCCTGACGGCCGGGCGGATCGTCGTCGAGCTCACCGAGTCGTCGTTGGTGGCGTCGGGGACGCGGATCCGGCACGAGCTCACGCAGCTGTCCGCCGCGGGCGTCCCGATCCTGCTCGACGACTTCGGCACCGGCGTCTCGCCGCTGTCGTACCTGCGCGACCTGCCGGTGGCGGGCGTGAAGCTCGACATGTCCTTCACGTCCGGCATCCCCGAGGACCCCACCGCGGGCAAGGTGGCCCGGGCGCTCGGCGCGCTGGCCCGCGAGCTCGCGATGGTGACCATCGCCGAGGGCATCGAGCACGAGGAGCAGGCCGAGTACCTGCACCGCAACGGCTGGCGCTACGGGCAGGGCTGGCTGTACGGCAGCGCGCAGCCGGGCGACATCAGCCGCTGACGCGCTGGACCACGACGGGTGCCGGCCCGGTGGTCGTCAGGGGCGTCGTCCGCTGCGGTGCCTGGGTCCCCGCCGCGGCGACCACCCGGGCCAGGCGGTCCGCCACCTGCGCGGCGCTGAGCGTGCCCGTGCCGCCCGCGATGTCCACGAGCGCGTGCACCTGGTGCCCGCCCAGCCGGTCCACGGTCACGGGCGTCCACTCGACCCCGGTCACGCGTGCGGGTCCGGCCTCGCGCCCCTCCGCGGGGAACGCGCCCGTGCTCTCCACGTGCGCGGTGAGCAGCAGCCCGGAGTCGGTGTTCTCCACGCAGCACTCGCTGTCCTGGTTGGAGATGTAGTTGCCGAGCCCGTAGGCCACCCACATCCCCTCGCCGCGCGGCCCGCCGCTGAGGTGCTCCACCGGCTGGGGCACGTGCGCGTGGTGGCCGATGAGCAGGTCGAACACCCCGGAGTCGGCCAGCTGCTGGTCGAACGCGACCTGCTCGGGCGTCGGCTCGGTGCGGTACTCCACGCAGCAGTGGACGCTCGCGATCACCAGGTCGGCACCGGCCGCGCGCGCCGCCGTCGCCTGCGCCACCATCGCGGGCACGTCGATGAGGTTGACCGACCACGGCTTGTCGGCGTCGATCGGCATGCCGTTGGTGCCGTACGCGGCGGCGATGTGCGCGACGGTGATCGACTGGCCCGCCCGCTCGAGGGTGTACAGCTGCGGTTGCGACTGCTCCAGGGCGCTGCGGGCCGTGCCGACGTGTCCGAGGCCGGCGGCGTCCATGGCGTCCAGCGTGGCCGTGATGCCGGCGAAGCCGCGGTCGACGGAGTGGTTGGACGCGGTCGAGCAGCCGTCCCAGCCCTGCGCCCTCAGCGACGAGGCGATCTCCGCCGGAGAACCGAACAGCGGGTAGCCGCTGGGCGGGGTGCCCTCGGGCGCGACCGGCACCTCGAGGTGGCAGAGCGCCAGGTCAGCGCCCTGGACCCACGGGTCCATCGGCGCGAGCAGCGGTCCGAAGTCGTAGCCCCCGCCGGGCGTCCGCGCGTCGGCGAGGACGGGCAGGTGCGGCAGGACGTCGCCGGCCGCCACGATCGAGAACTCGGCGTCGGGGTCCGCCGTCGGCGTGGGCGTGGGGGTCGGCGTCGGGGTCTGGCTGACCGGCGGCGGCGCGGGCGTGCCCGTCTGCGCGGCGACCGTCGAGTCCCACGGCCGAAGGGCCGCCGCGACGGCGCCGAGGCTCGCGAGCACGAGCAGCAGGATCGCGAGGCCGACGACGACGGGGGAGCGTCGGCCGGCGCGGGCGTGGCGGGTCACACGCGGACTGTAGTTCGTGGACGGCCCACCTCTCGCACCCCTCTAGGCTGTCCGGGTGTCCGACGCCGTGCCTCCAGCGCCTTCTGTGCCCTCCGCCTGGAACCTGGCGAACGCGCTCACGGTGCTGCGCATCGCGATGGTGCCGTTCTTCGCCTGGGCCCTGCTCGTCGACGGCGGGCACAGCACGACCGGCCGGCTCGTCGCGACCGCTCTGTTCGCCCTCGCCGCGGCCACCGACCGCCTCGACGGCTGGCTCGCCCGGCGGTCCGGCCAGGTCACCAACTTCGGCAAGCTGCTGGACCCCATCGCGGACAAGGTGCTCATCGGCACCGCGCTGATCCTGCTGTCGTGGCTGGGCGACCTGTCGTGGTGGGTCACGGTCATCATCCTGATCCGGGAGCTCGGCATCACGGCGATGCGGTTCTTCCTGCTGCGCTACGTGGTGCTGCCGGCATCCCGGGGCGGCAAGCTCAAGACGGTCCTCCAGTCCGTCGCCATCGGCCTCTACCTCCTGCCGCTGGACCAGCTGCCGACGTGGGTGTCCGTGGTCGCGGCGATCCTCATGGCCGCCGCGCTGGTGGTGACGGTCGTGACCGGCCTGGACTACCTGCGGACCGGGCTGCAGATCCGCCGGACCGCCGCCCGGCCGCCCGCCGCCGGGTTGTGACGTGCCGGGCGCTCCCGAGCTGCTCGCGGCCGTCGGCGCCCGCGGCTGGACCCTGGGCGTCGCCGAGTCGCTGACCGGCGGGCTCGTCTGCGCGACGCTCGTCGACGTGCCCGGCGCGTCCGCCGTGCTGCGCGGCGCGGTCGTCGCCTACGCCACCGAGCTCAAGGGAACGCTGCTCGGCGTCGACGCGGCCCTGCTCGCGGCTCGCGGCGCGGTCGATCCCGACGTCGCGAAGGCGATGGCGCTCGGCGTCCGGGAGCGGCTCGGCGCCGAGGTCGGGCTCGCGACGACCGGCGTGGCCGGACCCGACCCGCAGGACGGGCACCCGCCCGGCACCGTCCACGTCGCGGTCTCCACCCCCGACGGGACCGTCGTGCGGACCCTGCGGCTGACCGGCGACCGGGCCACCGTCCGCGCCCGGTCCGTGGACGCCGTGCTGGCGCTGGGGGTGGAATTCGTGGGCCGATCGGGGTGAATCTGCGGCTCGCCCTGGGTGGCGCGCCCGGTCAGCGGGAACACTGCAAGGGGTCGCATCGTTGGAACGACCGTGATGAGCACTCGACCCCCGGCACGACGCCTGCCTTCGCGTGTCGGTGGTGCAAGGTACGGTGGAATCCTCCCGGTGAAGGGTCCGCAGCGGACTCCGGCTCCCGGGGCGGATGTGGCACGTGACGCGAGAGGGGGAGCCCGAATGGTTGTACTACGTCGAGAGATCGGCGATGTGCTGCGGGATGCGCGACAGCGCCAGGGGCGCACCCTGCGTGAGGTGTCGTCGGCAGCCCGCGTGTCGCTCGGTTACCTGAGCGAGGTGGAGCGAGGTCAGAAGGAGGCGTCGTCGGAGCTGCTCAACAGCATCTGCGAGGCGCTCGACGTCCCGATGTCGCTCGTCCTGCGCGAGGTCAGTGACCGCGTTGCAGTCGCCGAGGGTCTGTTGATCCCCGACACGGTGCCCGCGGACCTCGCGGCGTCGGTGGCCGGTGCCGCCGACTCCGGCTGGGCGCGGTCGCGGTCGGAGCTCGCAGCCATCGGCTGATCGACGGCCTCGGCCGTCTTTGCCTGATCGGGCGCGTGTGCCCGATCCACGGGGCACTTGTGGTGCGCCCGTGACGCCGGACGATGGTGTCCGCGCGTCGTCCTGCGCGGTCCGTGGACATCCGTCCGCGGGCCGTTGCTCGTTCCCGAGGAGCTAGCGCGGGCTCTGCTGGCACCGCGGGCAGTAGAAGATCGGGCGCTCCATCGGGGGCTTGCGCGCCTGCGCGACCGCGATCCGGGTGCCGCAGCGGTGGCACGGCTCGCGCAGCCTCCCGTGCACGTGCCCCGGCGGCCGTCCGTCGGCGACGGAGCGTTGCAGCTGGCGGCGGGCCACCGCGAGCAACCGCGCGGGGGCCCCGATCTGGTCGGCCGGGGTCCACGGCCACAGGCGCTCGGCGAACAGGGACTCGGCCGCGAAGATGGTGCCGATCCCCGCGACGACCGTCTGGTCGAGCAGCACCTCCGCGACCGGGGTGGAGCCGCGGGCCGCCCAGCGCCGCAGCGCCTCGTCCACGTCGACGGTCTCGCCGAGCAGGTCCGGGCCCAGGTGGCCGATCACCGTGTGCTCGTCCCGGGTGCGCAGGACGTCGAGCATGCCGAGGTCGAGACCCACGGCGGTCCACTCCGCGTTCCCGAGCACGGCCCGGACGTGCGGCGAGCGTGCCGAGGCGCCGTCGGTGTCGCTCCGCGCGATCCGCCACCGGCCCTCCATGCGCAGGTGCGTGTGCAGGGTGCGGCCGTCGTCGAACCGGGTGAGCAGGTGCTTGCCGTACGACCGGGTCTCCAGCACGGTCCGGCCGACCAGGTCGACGGTCGCGGCGCTGGGCCAGCGCAGGTCCGACCGCGTGACCACCCGGTCGGCGAGAGCGAGCTGGAACCGGTCGGCGGTCCGGCGCAGGATGTCGCCCTCAGGCACGGGCCCGCTCCGTCACGACCGGACCCGCCGGCGCCGGGCCGTCACGACCGGACCCACCGGTCAGGCCGGGCGGTCACGGCCGGTCCCGCAGCCGCAGGCCCCGCGGGGTGGTCGCGAACCCGGCGGCGACGAGCGCCTGCCCGAGCGTGCCGTGCAGGGCGCCGGCGAGGACCTCGACGCCGTCGACCCGCACGATCGTGAGCTGGCCGCTGCGTCGCGCGCGCACGGTCGACGCCAGGCCGTCGGCGGCCGCCGTGAGGACGCGGGCGTCGGTGGTGAACGACAGGACCGTGCGGCCGCCGCGCTCGAGGTAGAGCACCAGGGCACCGTCGACGAGCACGACGAGCGCCCCGCCCTTGCGGCCCGGTCGGTGCCGACCCGTGCCGGCGTCCTCGGTCTGCGGCCCCGGAGCCGGCCACGGGAGCGAGGCGCCGTACGGGTTGGCGGGGTCGGTCGCGGCGAGCACGACGACCTGGTCCTCGTGGGGCGCGTGCTCGTCCGCCGACCGCTCGATGACCTGCGCGTCGACCCGGAGCCGGTCGACCGCCCCCGGTAGCGCGAACTGGGAGCCGCCGAGGCGCTCCACGAAGTAGCCGCGGCGCACCTGGCCGCCCTGCTCGAGCGCCGACAGCACGCGGTACACGTCGGCGAACCGGGCGCCGATGCCCTCGGCGGGCGCGACGGCGCGGGTGAGGATGCCGTGGCGGTCGAGCAGCTGCGCGGCGAGCGCGTGAGCCCGGAGCGTGGGGTCGACCTCGCGCGCGGGGAGCAGCGACCACCGGCCACCGCTCGCGGCGCCGTCGAGGCCGAGGGCGGACGACCGGGTGCCGGGGTCGCCGGCCAGCTGGACCGCGGCGCGCAGGCCGAGCCGCGGGCGCAGCGGACGACCGCGGGGAGTCGCGGCACGCGTCCGGTGCGCCGTGCTTCCGCTGCCCAGCCACGCGCGCAGCGGCGCGAGGCCGTCGTTGGTCACGTGGCCGGTCCAGACCAGGTCCCACACCGCCGCGGCCACGTCCGCCTGGCTGGGCGAGGCCTCGTCGGGTCGCAGCCGGCGGAGCCGCTCGGCCAGCGCGCCGAGGAACCACGCTCCTCCGCCGCCGAGGGCGTCGAGGATCGCGGCGTGCAGGGCCCCGTCGGGGGCCGGCGCGACCGGGGGGAGCGTGAGGTCGGCGACGCCCGCCGGGTGCAGCGAGATCAGGCCGTCGTGCCCGGCGAGCGACCCGTGGCCGGCCCACACCACCTCGCCCGCCGCCGTCAGCTGGTCGAGCATCGCCGGGTCGTAGTCGGTCACGCGCGCGGGCAGCACGTGGGTCTCGAGCGCCGACGCGGGCAGGACCGCGCCGGCCAGCTGCTCGACCACCCGGGCGACCCCGTCGACGCCCCGCAGCGACCCTGTCGCCGAGCTGCGGCCCGACCGTCCGACCGGCTGGACGCCCTGCCAGCGGGGCAGGAAGACCCCGAGCGCCTGCGGGGCGACCGGCTCGACCTCGGCCCGCAGCGCGGCGAGCGAGCGGCGGCGCAGCGTCCGCAGCACGTCGGCGTCGCAGAACTCGTCGCCGGTCCCGCCCAGCACGTCCGGGCGCAGCCGACCCTGGACCAGCACCCCGAGGCCGTCCAGGCGGCGCAGCGTCTCCGTCACCACGGCGACCCCCCAGCCGAACCGGGCGGCGGCCTGCGCAGCCGTGAAGGGCCCGTGCGTGCGGGCGTGCCGGCGCAGCAGGTCCCCGATCGGGTCGGGCACGACCTCGGTGAACACCTCGGGAACGCCCACGGGCAGCGCGACACCCAACGCGTCGCGCAGCCGCCCGGCGTCCTCGACCGCGGCCCACTGCTCGGCGCGCTCCGGGGCCACGCTGCCCAGGCGCACCCGGATCAGCCGGCGGGCGCCCTCGAGCTCCGTCAGCCACGCCGGCACCTGGTCACGCACCTCGGGCTTCGTGCGCTCGGCCAGCTCGGCGGCGGTGAGCGGCCCGTGGCGGCGGACGGCATCGGCGAGCTGCTCGAGCGTGCCGGCCTGGCGGTCTGGGGCACGGCCGCTCAGCTCGGCCTCGGTCCGCAGCACGGCGTCGGGGTCCAGCAGGTCGGCCAGCTGCGACTCGCCGCCCTGGCCGAGCAGCTCGGCGAGCAGCGTGGGGTCGAGGGTCAGGGCGGCCGCGCGGCGCTCGGCCAGCGGGGCGTCGCCGTCGTAGAGGAACTGCGCGGTGTAGCCGAAGAGCAGGGACTGGGCGAACGGCGACGGCTGCGTCGTGGTGACCTCGACCACCCGGATCCGCCGGGCCGCGACGTCCCGCATGAGCGTGGTGAGCGCGTCGGTGTCGAAGTCGTCCTGCAGGCACTCGCGGACGGCCTCCAGCAGGATCGGGAAGTCCGGGTACTCCGAGGCCACCGCGAGCAGCTGGGCCGACCGCTGGCGCTGCTGCCACAGCGGCTGGCGGCGGTCGGGGCGGCGGCGGGGGAGCAGCAGCGCGCGGCCGGCCGCCTCGCGGAACCGAGCCCCGAACATCGCCGACGAGCCGAGCTCGGCCCGGACCGCGTCCAGCACCTCGTCCGGCTCGATCAGCAGGTCGGCCATGTCGATCGCCGGACCGGTCGAGTCCGCCCACGGGTCGTCCACGCCGAACCCGAGGTCGCCGCCCGCGTCGAGCATGTCGGGCAGGCGCAGCACGATGCCGTCGTTCGAGTGCATGGCCGCGGCGTCGACCCCGTACCGCTCGCGCAGGCGTGCGCCGATGACGATCGCCCAGGGGGCGTGCACCCGCGCGCCATACGGGGAGTGCACGACGACACGCCAGTCGCCGAGCTCGTCGCGGAACCGCTCGACCACCAGGACCGCGTCGGACGGGACCTCGCCGGTGGCCTCGCGCTGCTCGGTCAGGTAGGTCAGCAGGTTGTCCGCGGCCCACGGGTCCAGGCCGGCGCCCTCGATCCGCGCGCGGGCGCCCTCGGGGCTCAGCGTGCCCAGCTCCCGCACCCACGCGCCCATCGCCTGCCCCAGCTCGGCCGGGCGGCCGGGGGCGTCGCCCTTCCAGAACGGCAGCCGCCCGGGCACGCCGGGGGCGGGCGTGACCAGCACGCGGTCGGGCGTGATGTCGTCGATCCGCCATGTGCTGGAGCCCAGGGTGAACATGTCGCCGACGCGCGACTCGTAGACCATCTCCTCGTCGAGCTCGCCCACCCGCTTGCCGCCGCGGACCGCGCCGCCGGCACGCTCGGCGTCGACGGGCACGTCGCTGGTGGTCGCGCTGCTGGCCAGGAAGACGCCGTACATGCCCCGGTCCGGGATGGTCCCGCCGCTGGTCACCGCCAGGCGCAGAGCCCCCGGCCGGCCGCTGAGCACGTCGCGCACGCGGTCCCACACGAGCCGGGGCCGCAGCTCCGCGAACTCCTCGCTCGGGTACCGACCCGCGAGCATGTCGAGCACCGCGCGCAACGTCGCCTCGCCCAGCCCGGAGAACGGCGACGCCCGGCGCACGACGGCCGACAGGTCGTCGAGCGACCAGTCCTCCACCGCGACCATCGCGACGATCTGCTGCGCGAGCACGTCGAGCGGGTTGTGCGGGATCCGGAGGGCCTCGAGGGCCCCGTCCCGCATGCGCTGCGCGGTCACCGCCGCGGGCACGAGCTCGCCGCGGAACGTCGGGAACACGATCCCGCGCGACACGGCACCCACCTGGTGCCCGGCACGGCCGACGCGCTGGAGCCCGCTGGCGACCGACGGGGGCGATCCGACCTGCACCACGAGGTCGATGGCGCCCATGTCGATCCCGAGCTCCAGCGAGCTGGTCGCGACCACCGCGGGCAGCAGACCGGCCTTGAGCTCGGACTCGGTGCGGGTGCGCTCCGCGCGGCTCATCGAGCCGTGGTGTGCGCGCGCCAGGATGGTCGCCGCCTCCCGGGTGTCGACGCCGACGGCGGTGCCCGACTGCCCCGGCACGGCGGCCGCGCGGAACGTGGCGGGATCGGGCACGTCCGCCCCGGACCGTTCGGCCCACACCTCGTTCATGCGGGCGGTGAGCCGCTCGGCACCCCGGCGCGAGTTGGTGAAGACGAGCGTGGAGCGGTGCTGCGCGACGAGGTCGACCACGCGCTCCTCGACATGCGGCCAGATGGACGGGCGCGGGAGCTCGCCGGCCGCGGCGCCGGTCAGGTCCTCCTCGGCCGGCCCCGCGCTGCGCAGGTCGGACAGGTCCGGGACCGGGACCACGACGTCGACCACGATCTTCTTGGTCGACGGGGGCTGCACGACGACGACCGACCGCCCCCGGTCCTCGCGTGAGCGGTTGCCCCCGAGGAACTCCGCGACGGCCTCGACCGGCCGCACGGTGGCCGACAGCCCGATCCGCTGCGCCGGGCCCGGGCCCCCGGGGTGGTCGAGCATCGCGTCGAGGCGTTCGAGCGAGAGGGCCAGGTGCGCGCCGCGCTTGGTCCCGGCGACGGCGTGGATCTCGTCGATGATCACCGTGCGCACGCCCGCGAGACCCGCGCGGGCGCCCGACGTCAGCACGAGGTACAGCGACTCGGGCGTGGTGATGAGGATGTCCGGGGGCTTCGTCGCGAAGGCCCGTCGCTCGTTCGGGGGGGTGTCGCCGGTGCGGATCCCGACGCTCACGTCGGGCAGGGTCAGCCCGAGACGGGTGGCGGCCTGCCGGATGCCGACCAGCGGGGAGCGCAGGTTCCGTTCGACGTCCGTCGCCAGGGCCTTCAGCGGGGAGACGTAGACGACGCGGCAGCGCTCGACCGGGTCGTCCGGAGCCTGCCCCGTCAGCAGCCCGTCGAGCGCCCACAGGAACGCCGCGAGCGTCTTGCCGGACCCCGTGGGGGCGACGACGAGCGCGTGGTCGCCGCCGGCGACCGCGGACCACGCGCCCAGCTGGGCGGCCGTGGGCTCGGCGAACGCACCCGTGAACCACGTCCGGGTCGGCTCGGAGAAGCTCCTCAGCACCACCGGGCCATTCTGTCGGCCACCACCGACACCTGCGCGCCCCGCGGGGTGGCAGTGTGTCCCCGTGAGGCTTCGAGAGTTCTGGCAGCTGGTGGACGAGGTGCTCGGCAACGCGCACGGCCGGGAGCTCACGCGTGAGCTCGTGCTGCGGGGGCTGGACCAGCGCACCGCGATCCAGGCGCTCGACGACAACGTCGAGCCGCGCACCGTGTGGCACGCCCTGTGCGACGAGCTCGAGATCCCCGAGAACGCACGCTGGGGGGCCGACGCCCGCCGTCCGGCGCCCCCGCGGGCCTAGGAGAGACCCCTGATGACGTCGACCGGCACCCGCACCCCCACCTGGGTCCCCACCCTGCGCGACATCGGGGAGGCCGTGCTCACGCTCGTCACGACCACCCTGGGCCTCGCCGTCGCCGTGTGGCTGATCGACGGCGTCCGCGCCGACGACCCGTGGGCGGTCGTGCTCGCGGCCGCCGTCGTCGCGGTGGGCGACCTGCTGCTCCGCGCGCCGCTGCGCTTCCTCGCCCGCCGGGGCAGTGCCGCGCTGGCCCTGGGTCTCGGCCTGCTCGCGCAGGTCGCCGTGCTCTGGGCCGCGCTCTCGCTGGTCCCCGGCATCGACGTCGACAACCTGTGGTCCGTGCTCGGCGTGCTCCTGCTCACCGCGATCGTCATGGCGATCGGCCGATGGGCGATCGGCGCGAGCAACAGCGACTACGTCGTGTCCGACCTCGTGCGGCGGGCGCGTCGGCAGGCGCGCCGCGAGGGCGTCCGGGCGCCGACGGCGGGCGAGCCACGTCCGGCCGGGATGCTGGTCGTGCAGCTCGACGGGGTGGCCGAGCCCGTCCTGCGGGAGGCCATCGAGGCCGGGCTCGCGCCCAACGTGGAGCGCTGGATCAGCACGGGCAGCCACTCGCTCGAGGGCTGGTGGGCCCGGATCCCGTCGACCACCCCCGCGAGCCAGGCGGGGCTGCTGCACGGCGACTCGTCGCAGATCCCGGCGTTCCGCTGGTGGGACCGGGACCTCGGCCGGCTCGTCGTCACCAACCACCCGGAGGACGCCGCCCTCGTGGAGCAGCGACTCACCACCGGCAAGGGGCTCCTCGCCGGCGGCGGGACGGCCGTGTCCACCATGTTCTCGGGCGACGCCGAGACCGCCTTCGTGGTGATGAGCCGGTCGCGCACCAAGGGTCCGGAGGGTGGCCTCGGTCCCGGTCCGGCCTACGTGCGCTTCTTCGCCAGCCCCTTCGTCCTCGCCCGGGCGCTGAGCCTGTCGGTGGGCGAGATGTTCAAGGAGCTCTACCAAGCCCACCGCCAGCGGGTGCGCGAGGTCGAGCCGCGCATCTCGCGCGCCGGCTGGTACGTCGTGCTGCGGGGGATCACCAACGTGCTCCTGCGCGACCTGAACACCTCGCTGGTCGCCGAGGCCCTGCTGCGCGGCGCCCCGACCATCTACGTCGACCTCGTGGACTACGACGAGATCGCGCACCACGCCGGACCCACGCGGCCGGAGTCCCTGCGGTCGCTCGAGGGCCTCGACCGGGTGCTGGGCACGCTGGAGCGCGTGGTGGCGGTCGCGCCGCGCGACTACCAGATCGTCGTGCTCTCCGACCACGGCCAGGCGCTGGGTGCCACGTACCAGCAGCTCGGGGGGGAGACGCTGCTCGAGTCGGTGCGCGCGCTCATGGCGGAGCCCGCCGCGGACGGTGTCGAGAGCGACACCGGCGAGGACTGGGGCCTGCTCAACGCCCTGGTCAACAGCGCCCTGAACCTGTCCCGCGGCTCGACCGTCCTCGGCCCCGACCAGGGTCGCCCGAAGCAGCCGGCGGGTGGCGACGACCTGCCCGACGTGGTCACCGTCGGCTCCGGGAACCTCGGTCTCGTGTGGTTCCCGCAGGTGCCGCACCGGCTGACGCTCGAGGACTTCCAGGCGCGCTGGCCCGGCCTGGTCACCGGGCTCGCCGAGCGGTCGGGGGTCGGCGTCGTCGTCGTCGACACCGAGGCACGCGGGCTCGTCGCGATCGGCCCCCGCGGGCTGGTGCTGCTGGAGCAGCCGGGCGCCGAGCCCGAGGGCGAGGACCCGCTGGCGCCGTACGGCCCGCGCGGTCGCGCCGACCTCGTGCGCGCGGCCCGGCTGCCGCACACCGGGGACCTGCTCCTGATCTCGACCGTGACCGACCGCGGGCACGTGCACGCCTTCGAGGGGCAGGTCGGCTCGCACGGCGGCATCGGCGGCGCGCAGAACCACGCCTTCCTGCTGCACCCGACGGCCTGGCAGATGGCCGACGAGCTGCGCGAGCCGGTCGGCGACGACGAGATCCTGGTCGGCGCGGAGGCGGTCCACGAGCAGCTGGTCCGCTGGGCGGACGCCGCCGGTCTGCGCCCGTGACCCTGCTGGTCCGCTGGCTGGGTCACGCGAGCACGGTGCTCGACCTGGACGGGGTGCGGGTGCTCACCGACCCGCTGCTGCGGCGGCACGCGGGACTGCTGCGTCGTCGCGGGGCGGCCCCCCAGCCGGCCGACTGGCAGGGGACCGACGCTGTCCTGATCTCCCACCTGCACCACGACCACGCGGAGCTCGGCTCGCTGCGCCTGCTCGACGACGTCCCGGTGCTCAGCGCCCCGGCGAACGCGCGATGGCTGCGGGGTCGCGGCATCTCCGGGGCGCTGGGGCTGACGGACATCGAGTGGTACACGGTCCCGGGCTCCTCGCTGCGGGTCCGCCTGGTGCCGGCGATCCACGTGGACCGGCCGATGCCGCACCGGCCCAACTCGACGCACGGCTTCGTGGTGGCGACCGACGACGTCCGCATCTGGTTCGCCGGGGACACCGCGCCGTTCGCGGCGATGGCCGACGTCCCCGCGCTCGCGGGTGGGCCGATCGACCTCGCGCTGGTGCCGGTCGGCGGCTGGGGTCCGCGCCTGTCGGGCGGGCACATGGACCCCACGCAGGCCGTGCGGGCCTGCGTGGCGGTCGGCGCTCGTGCGGCGATCCCGGTGCACTGGGGGACGCTGCACGCACCCGTGTCGCGACGCCTGCCGCCGGGCTGGATGGACCGCGCGGGACCGGCCTTCGCCGCGGCCGCGGCACGCGTCGCGCCCGACCTGCAGGTGCACGTGGTGATGCCCGGGGAGCAGATCGAGGTGTCCGCGACACGCTGACGGCGTGTCGCGCGCATCGAACATCTGTTCGGCTAGTGTGGTTCTGCGGGTGAGCGACCGAGCCTCCCACAGCCCCTTCCGGCGGACGTCGGATCCACGGGGTCGAGGGTGGCCCGGTCGGGATGTCGGTGGTCGGACATAGCGTCACTCGCGACGAGACCAGCCCCCGTACCGCAGCGAACCGCTGCTCGAGACAGACGAGGTCGGACATGCCCGCACCCCAGGATCGTGCCAAGGCCCTCGAGGCCGCACTCAGCCAGATCGACCGCCAGTTCGGCAAGGGGTCGATCATGCGCCTCGGCGACGACGGGCGTGCCCCCGTCGAGGTCATCCCCACCGGCTCCATCGCGCTGGACGTCGCGCTCGGCATCGGCGGGCTGCCCCGCGGCCGCGTCGTGGAGATCTACGGCCCGGAGTCCTCGGGCAAGACGACCGTCGCGCTGCACGCCGTGGCCAACGCCCAGCGGGCCGGCGGCATCGCCGCCTTCATCGACGCCGAGCACGCGCTGGACCCGGAGTACGCCAAGAAGCTGGGCGTCGACACCGACGCGCTGCTCGTCTCGCAGCCGGACACCGGTGAGCAGGCGCTCGAGATCATGGACATGCTGATCCGCTCCGGCGCGATCGACGTCGTCGTCATCGACTCGGTCGCCGCGCTGGTGCCCAAGGCGGAGATCGAGGGCGAGATGGGCGACAGCCACGTCGGCCTCCAGGCCCGCCTCATGTCGCAGGCGCTGCGCAAGATCACCGGTGCGCTCAACCAGTCCGGCACCACGGCGATCTTCATCAACCAGCTGCGCGAGAAGATCGGCGTGTTCTTCGGCTCGCCGGAGACCACCACGGGTGGCAAGGCGCTCAAGTTCTACGCCTCGGTCCGCCTGGACATCCGCCGCATCGAGACCCTCAAGGAGGGCACCGAGGCGGTCGGCAACCGGACGCGCGTGAAGGTCGTCAAGAACAAGATGGCCCCGCCCTTCAAGCAGGCGGAGTTCGACATCCTCTACGGGGTCGGCATCTCGCGCGAGGGCAGCCTGATCGACATGGGCGTGGAGCACGGCTTCGTGCGCAAGTCGGGCGCCTGGTACACGTACGAGGGTGACCAGCTGGGTCAGGGCAAGGAGAACGCCCGGTCCTTCCTCAAGGACAACCCGGACCTGGCCAACGAGCTCGACAAGAAGATCAAGGAGAAGCTCGGCATCGGCGCCCGCGTCGACGCGCCGGCCGACCCGACTCCTGTCGTCGACTTCTGAGTCCTGGCATGACGAGTGGTACCCGACGTCGGGGGTGGAGCGGGAGCGAGCCGCCCCCGACGGGCTCGGCGGCACACGATGCCGAGCCGGACCAGGAGTCCGTGGCGCGGGCGATCGCGCTGCGGCTCCTGACCTCGTCGGCGCGCAGCCGGTCCCAGCTCGCCGACGCGATGGCCCGCAAGGACGTCCCCGAGGACGTCGCGCACCGGGTGCTCGACCGGTTCACCGAGGTCGGGCTGATCGACGACGCCGAGTACGCGCGGATGCTCGTCCGCACCCGCCACTCCGAGCGCGGACTGTCCCGACGGGCGATCGCGGTCGAGCTCCGGCGTCGGGGGATCGACGACGAGCTGGCCGGTGAGGCGCTCGAGCAGGTGGACTCCGACGACGAGGAGACCGCCGCCCGGGACCTCGTGCGCCGCAAGCTGCGGTCGACCTCGGGGCTGGACGCGCAGACGCGCGCCCGCCGGACCCTCGCCGCGCTCGGCCGCAAGGGGTACTCGCCCGGGCTCGTCGCACGGCTGGTGCGCGAGGAGCTCCCGGGGGTCGACGGCGTGGACGGCCTCGACGGCTCGGACCCGGTCGGCTGACCGTCCGGCTCCGGGAACCCCAGGTCCGGCCGGGTGGCGTTGTCGCAGGGAGTGGGTCCGCGTGAGGGAGAATGGCCCGACCGCGCACCGGCCCCGATGCGCGTCGGACGTGGCCGGACCAGGAGAACGACGTGGATGCAGGCGCGATCGCGACCATCGTGGGGCTGCTCGGCGCCTGTCTCGTCGCCCTCGTGCTCGTGCTGGTGGCTCGCCGGGAGGCGGGCGTGCAGCGTGCCCGCGCGGAGCGGGACGTCGCCTCGATCAAGGACGACGCCCGCACGATGCTGGCCGACGTCGAGCGGCGTGAGGGCCGGCTGACGGAGCGCGAGCAGGTGCTGGCCGGCGACCGGGCCGAGGTCGACGAGCTGCAGCGTCGTGCACGCGTCGACGCCGAGGCAGCGGCCGAGGCGCGCCGGGCGAGCGCTCGGCTGGTCGAGGACGCCGAGCGCGCGGCAACCGTGCGCGCGACGGAGGCGGAGCGTGCCGCGCTGGCGGAGGTCGAGTCCGTCGCGGGCCTGACCGCGGAGGACGCGCGTGCCGAGCTGACCCGACGGATCGTCGAGGACGCCCAGAACGACGCCGCCACGCAGGTGCGGCGAGCCGAGGCGCAGGCGCGGCGCACGGCGGAGGGGCGCGCCCGGCGCATCGTGACGACCGCGGTCCAGCGGCTCGCCGTCCCGACAAGCACCCAGTCCGCCCTGACCGTCCTGGCGCTCCCCTCGGACGAGATGAAGGGCCGGATCATCGGCAAGGAGGGCCGCAACATCCGGTCCTTCGAGGCGCTGACCGGCGTGAACGTGCTCATCGACGACCAGCCGGACGCGGTCGTGCTCTCCTGCTTCGACACCGAGCGCCGGGAGGTCGCCCAGGTGGCGCTCGAGGCGCTCATGGCCGACGGTCGCATCCACCCCCAGCGCATCGAGCAGGCGTACGCCGAGGCGCTGGCCGGGGCGGAGGAGCGGACCGACGCCGCAGGCCACGACGCCGCCGAGCGCGCGGGCGTGCGGGGCCTGCACCCGACGCTGGTCCGGACGCTGGGACGGCTGCGGCTCCGCACGTCCTACGGGCAGAACGTGCTCGAGCACCTGGTGGAGTCGGCCGTGCTCGCCGCCGCGATCGCCGCGGAGGTCGGCGCCGACGTCGAGGTCGCTCGTCGCGGCGCGCTCCTGCACGACCTGGGCAAGGCACTGACGGCCGAGGTCCCGGGCACGCACGCCCTGGTGGGTGCGGACTTGGCGCGTCGGCACGGGGAGTCGGCGACCGTGGTCAACGCGATCGCCGCACACCACGACGAGGTGCCGCCGGAGACGGTCGAGGCGGTCCTCGTGCAGGTCGCGGACGCGATCTCGGCCGCCCGCCCCGGGGCTCGGCGCGAGGAGCTGGACCAGTACGTCGAGCGCATCGACAAGCTCGAGCAGCTGGTCACCGCGCACGCGGGGGTCCGTCGGGCGCTTGCCATGTCGGCGGGCCGCGAGGTCCGGGTCGTGGTGGAGCCGTCCGAGGTGGACGACTATGCGCTCCCGCAGCTGGCCGTGGCGATTGCCCGGCACATCGAGGCGGACCTGGCCTACCCGGGCGAGATCAAGGTGACGGTCGTCCGGGAGATGCGCGCGAGCGCGACGGCGGGCTGACGCCCGAGCAGGTCGTCCTTGGGCCGGGGTCAGTCCTTGCCGGTCGCGACGACGAGACTCGGTGCCTCGGCCCGCGGCCGCCCGGCGGTGCGCTTCCCGACCCGTCCGGCGAGCAGGGACGCCAGCCGCGTCAACGCGTAGTTGATGACGATGAAGATGAGCGCCGCGACGACCAGCGACTGCAGGATGTTCCCGTTCCCGGACCCGAACCGCCGGGCGGCGTCGAGCAGCTCCGGGTACGTGATGATGACGCCGAGCGCGGTGTCCTTGAGGATCACGACGAGCTGGCTTGCGATCGCGGGCAGCATCGCGATGAGCGCCTGCGGGACCTCGACGATCCGCAGCGACTGACCGTCCCGGAGCCCGATCGCCAGGGCGGCCTCGCGCTGTCCCCGCGGCAGGCTGTGCACGCCGGACCGGACGAGCTCGGCGAACACGGAGCCGTTGTAGAACGTGAGACCGAGGACGACCGCGACCAGCGGCACGTCGGACGGCTCGAGCACCCGCATCTGCCCGAGACCCAGGTAGAAGAAGATCATCATGAGCAGCACCGGGACGGCGCGGAAGAACTCGACGATCGTGCCGCTGACCGTGCGCACGGCGCGCGACGCGGAGAGCCGTCCGAGCCCGAAGACGAACCCGAAGATCGCGGACGTGACGATGGAGATCCCGGCGGCCTTGAGGGTGTCGCGCAGGCCGGGGAGCAGGTAGTTGGTCCACGGGTTGGCGGTGAGGAACGGCTTCCAAAGGGCCGGGTCGAGCTGCCCCTTGGCGCCCAGCCGCGCCAGCACCCAGACGCCGATCCCGACCACGACGACGGTCGCCGCGATGTTGACCCAGACCATGCGGCGACGGGCGACCGGGCCGGGGACGTCGAACAGGGTGCTCATCGGGCCACCGCCAGACGTCGGGAGAGCGCGGTGGTCGCCAGGCCGATCGGCACGACGATGAGCACGAAGCCCAGTGCGAAGGTGAGGAAGATCGCGACGATGACGTCGGGCCGGAACTCGATCATGGTCTTCATCAGGCCGGACGCCTCGGCGACGCCGGCTGCGGACGCGACCGTCGAGTTCTTGGTGAGCGCGATGAGCACGTTGCCCAGCGGTGCCACGGAGCCGCGGAACGCCTGCGGCAGGATGATCAGCCGCGCCGCGGGCCAGAACGACAGCCCGATCGCGCGCGCCGCCTCGGCCTGACCGACGGGCACGGTGTTCACGCCCGACCGCAGGGCCTCGCAGACGAACGCGGCGTGGTAGACGGCCAGGGCGAGGATGGCGAGCCGGAAGAAGTTCGTCTCGAAGCTGGCCGAGAGCGTGAACCCGAGCTGCCCCCAGAGTCCCAGGACGCAGAACACCATGATGATCGTCAGGGGCGTGTTCCGGAGCAGCGTGACGTAGGTCGACCCGGCCCAGCGCAGGCTCGGGACGGGGGAGATCCGCATGGTCGCCAGCAGGGTGCCCAGGACCAGGGCGAGGATGCCCGCGTAGAAGGTCAGCTGGATGTTGACCCAGAACGCGGCGGGCACGTCGAACTCGCCGAACAGCGACACGAACTGCTGGAGGAAGCCGTCGTCCACCGGCGCTCCTTGCTCTCGGAGGTCCCGGGGGCCCGCGCGATCACCGCGCGAGCCCCCGGGAGGAGGGTCAGGCGCAGGCGGCGGGCGTCGGGGGGTTCAGCGCGTCGTTGGCCTTGTAGCCGGAGGCGCCGACGTTCTTGTCGAGCAGCTCCTGCCAGGTGCCGTCGTCGATCATCTTGCTGATGGCCGTGTTGATGGCCTCGCACTGGTCGCTGCCCTTCGGGATGCCGACCCCGTAGTTCTCCTCGGAGAACGGGTTGCCGACGACCTTGACCTTCCCCTTGTTGGCCGGCACGGCGGCCAGGCCCGCCAGGATGATGTCGTCGGTCGTCACGGCGTCGACGGTCCCGGCGGTCAGGGCCGTGACGCACTCGGCGTACCCAGGCTGCTCGAGCAGGTTGGTGCCGGTGGCGTAGTCGTCCTTGATGCGCTGGGCCGACGTGGACCCGGTCACCGAGCAGAGGTTCTTGCCCTCGAGGTCCTCGGGGCCGGTGATGGAGTCGTCATCGGCGGCGACCAGGAGGTCCTGCCCGGCGACGAAGTACGGACCGGCGAAGGAGACGACCTCCTTGCGCTTGTCGGTGATCGAGTAGGTGGCGAAGATCATGTCGACCTGGCCGTTCTGCAGCAGGGTCTCGCGCTGGGCGGACGGCGACTGGACCCACTCGATCTGGTCCTCGCCGTACCCGAGCTCGCCCGCGACGTACTTCGCGACGTCGACGTCGAAGCCGGTGTACTCGCTGCCGTCCTGGTAGCCCAGGCCGGGCTGGTCGAACTTGATGCCGATCTTGATCGTGCCCTCGGCGCCTCCGCTGCTGGCCGACGAGTCGCTGGTCGAGCCCGCCTCGTTGTCGTCGTCGCCGCTCGAGCAACCGGCCAGGGAGAGCGTGGCGGCTGCCGCCAGGGTGAGTACCAGTCGTCCTCTACGCATGATGTGTCCCCTTGTTGTGTGTGTGTGTGTGCGGTGTCGGTTCGTCCGGGGTCTCGTCGGGCCTAGTGGGTGAGGATCTTGGAGAGGAAGTCACGGGCGCGGTCGCTCGCCGGGGCCGTGAAGAACGTCTCGGGGTCCGCCTCCTCGACGATCTGGCCGCCGTCCATGAAGACGACGCGGTTCGCGGCCTTGCGGGCGAAGCCCATCTCGTGGGTGACGACGATCATGGTCATCCCGTCGCGCGCGAGGCCGACCATGACGTCGAGGACCTCGTTGATCATCTCGGGGTCGAGCGCGGACGTCGGCTCGTCGAAGAGCATCACCTTCGGCTGCATGGCGAGGGCACGCGCGATGGCGACCCGCTGCTGCTGACCGCCGGAGAGCTGCGCCGGGAGCTTGTCGGCCTGGTCCCGGACGCCGACGCGGTCGAGGAGGTCGAGCGCGATCTCGCGGGCCTTCGCCGGCTTGACGCCCTTCGCCTTGACCTGGCCCAGCACGACATTCTGCAGGACGGTCTTGTGCGCGAAGAGGTTGAAGGACTGGAAGACCATGCCGACGTCGGCCCGCAGCCGGGCGAGCGCGCGCCCCTCCGCGGGCAGGGGCTCGCCGTCGAGGCGGATGGTGCCGGAGTCGATGGTCTCCAGGCGGTTGATCGTCCGGCACAGCGTGGACTTGCCGCTGCCCGACGGCCCGATGACGACGACGACCTCGCCGCGACGCACGGTGAGGTCGATGTGCTGCAGCACGTGCAGTGAGCCGAAGTGCTTGTCGACGCCCCGCAGCTCCACGAGGGCGTCGCTCGGATGGTCGGTCGGCGCGTCTGAGTGGTCCCCCATTGATCGAACCTAGGGCGGAACGTCCGATCTGGCGAGCGCTTACAGTCACGATCCGGCCACCGGATCGTCAAGGGACGTGCTCGATGCGGGACCTCCGACGCGGTCGCCGTACCCTGGTAGGTGATGTCCACGACCCTGCACACCGCCCTGCCGCACGTCCCGTCGGCGACCCCGGTGGCGCGCACCTATCTGGTCAAGACCCTCGGCTGCCAGATGAACGTCCACGACTCCGAGCACATGGCGGGCATGCTCGAGCAGGCCGGCTACGTGGCCGCCAGCCCGGCCGACGCCGCGGCGGAGGACGCCGACGTCATCGTCATCAACACGTGCGCGGTGCGCGAGAACGCCGCCGACAAGCTCTACGGCAACCTGGGCCGGCTGGCCGGCACCAAGCGCGCCCGGCCGGGCATGCAGATCGCCGTGGGCGGCTGCCTGGCGCAGAAGGACCGCAACGGGATCGTCGAGCGGGCGCCGTGGGTCGACGTCGTGTTCGGCACGCACAACCTCGACGTCCTGCCGACGCTCCTGGAGCGGGCCCGGCACAACGCCGAGGCGCAGGTGGAGATCGAGGAGTCGCTGCAGGTCTTCCCGAGCACGCTGCCCACGCGCCGAGAGTCGGTCTTCGCCGGCTGGGTGTCCATCAGCGTGGGCTGCAACAACACCTGCACGTTCTGCATCGTGCCCCACCTGCGGGGCAAGGAGCGCGACCGCCGGCCCGGGGAGATCCTCGCGGAGGTCGAGGCCCTGGTGTCGCAGGGCGCCATCGAGGTGACCCTCCTCGGGCAGAACGTCAACTCGTACGGCGTCGAGTTCGGGGACCGCGGCGCGTTCGCCAAGCTGCTGCGGGCGGTGGGTGCGATCGAGGGGCTGGAGCGGGTCCGCTTCACGTCGCCGCACCCGGCCGCGTTCACCGACGACGTCATCGCGGCCATGGCCGAGACCCCCACCGTGATGCCGCAGCTGCACATGCCGCTGCAGTCGGGCTCCGACCGCGTCCTGCGCGCGATGCGCCGCTCGTACCGGTCGGACAAGTACCTCGGCATCCTCGACCGCGTCCGGGCCGCGATGCCGCACGCCGCGATCACCACCGACATCATCGTCGGCTTCCCGGGCGAGACCGAGGAGGACTTCGCGCAGACGCTGCGCGTCGTCGAGGCCTCGCGGTTCTCGTCGGCCTTCACGTTCCAGTACTCGCCCCGACCGGGCACGCCGGCGTTCGACCTGCCCGACGAGATCCCCAAGGCGGTCGTGCAGGAGCGGTACCTGCGCCTGACCGCGCTGCAGGAGCGGATCTCGCTGCAGGAGAACCAGGCGCTCGTCGGCCGGACCGTCGAGGTGCTGGTCGCCGAGGCCGAGGGCCGCAAGGACGACGCCACCCACCGGGTCACGGGCCGCGCCGCCGACAACCGGCTGGTCCACCTCGCGCTCCCCGTCGACGCCGAGGCGCCCCGCCCCGGCGACCTGGTCACCGTGACGGTCACGCACGCGGCCCCGCACCACCTCGTGGCCGACTCCGCGCTGACCGGCGGCACGTTCGCGGTGCGACGCACGGCGTCGGGCGACGCGTGGGAGCGCCGGCAGAACGGCGAGGACGAGCACAGCCACGGCAGCGCGGGCGACTCGTGCGGCACCGGCGGGCCCGCGGGTCCGGTGGTGCTCGGGCTGCCGACGATCGGGCGCCGCTGAGCGGCTAGTTGTCCGGCACGTCCGGCGGCGGGGCGCCGTCGTGGGGGAGCACGGCCTCGAGCGACGAGAACATCTGCACGCCCGTGCCCAGCCCGCACGCGAGCAGCTGCGCCAGCTGGGGCTCGGTCACGCCGGGCTCGAAGTCGGCGGAGACCTCGCTGTACAGCGCGAGCACGCCCTCCTCCTCGCGCAGGTAGGCCTTGGGCCAGATCCGTTCGCGGTTCCAGTCGTTGACCGCCAGGGACGCGATCTCGCGCTGGTCCAGGGGCAGGCTGCGGTGCCAGCGGCCGCGGACCTGCAGGATCTCCTGCTGCTCGCCCAGGAGCAGGAACCAGAACCGGCTCCCGTCCCACGTGCCGGTGAGGTCGCCGTCGTCGTCGATCACGAACCGGTAGCCCCGGCCGACCAGGTAGTCGGCGATGCGCTCGCGGGTCAGCGGACCCGGCGGCTCGTCGTCCGGTGTCGGCCGCTTGGTGGGCTTGGGCAGCCCGCCGAGCACCCGCAGCAGCCAGCCCGGGCCGCTCACGGCGCCACTCCCGCCGGGTCCGGGTACCGCTCGTCGAGGGCGTCGAAGAACATGCTGCCGGTGGACAGGCCGCAGAAGAGCATCTGGCTGAGCTGGGCGTCGGTGGCGCCGTGCTCGAGGTCGGTGGCCACCTCCGAGACGACGTGCACGCGGCCGTTGTCCCGCACGCGGACGTACGCCTTGGGCCAGATGCGGTCGGCGTTCCACTCGTTGCAGACGTCGAGCACCTCCTCGAGCCGCTCGATGGCGACCTCGCGGTGCCACTGCCCGCGGACCTGGAGGATCTCCGACTTCTCGCCGAAGAGGAAGAAGTAGAACAACCGGCCGCGCCACAGCCCGCCCAGGTCGCCGTCGTTGTCGACGAAGTAGCTGAACTGGTTGTTGGTCATCCAGGCGGCGATGCGCGCCGGGGTGACGTCCGTGGGCAGGTCGACCGCCGGTTCCGCCACGCCCAGCTCCCGCGCGAGCAGCTCGGCCACGCGGTCGTGGAGCTCGTCGTCGTCGGGTTCCGGTGCCGGCAGCCGATCGGCTGCCTCGGGCCGCGAGCGACCCGGGAACCATCGCCGCGCACGCTCCCCGAACGACCCCATGCGCACGACAGTACCGGCGGTCGCCCACACAGGGAGGCCGTCATCCGGGTGGCGCGCGGTCTCGCGTAGGTTCTGGGCATGCTCGTCCGCGCCGCTCTCGTGCCCGACACCGCCCTCCTCGTGCCCGGCGCGTCGGGGTCGGCGCAGGTGCTCGCCGGGCTGCGCGAGGCGGCGCTGCGCGCGGTGGCCGAGGTGGTCTCGGGCGACGTCGCGACGGTCGTCGTGGTGGCGCCCGGGCCGGAGCCCCGTGAGCTCACCGGCGTGGTGCTGCCGTCGCTGGCGGCCGCCGGGGTCCCGGACGAGCTGCTCGGGTGGCCGGTCGCGGGTATCCGGCTCCCGCCAGGCCCGGCCACGAACCCGTCGGTGTCCAGCGCCGTCGCCCTGCACCTGGTGGCCCGCGCCGGGCGGACCACCGGCCTGCGTGTGGTCGAGGTGTCGGGCCGGCAGCACGCGGACGACCTGGCCGCCCTCGGGGCCGCCCTCGTGGGGGACGGGCCGACGGGCCTGGTCGTCGTCGGCTCCGGGAGCGGCCGGCACGGTCCCGACGCCCCGCTCGCCGACGACCCGCGCGCCGTCGGCCACGACGCCCGCGTGCTGGCGGACCTGACCGACGCCGGCCCCGCGGCGCGGGCGCGCCTCGCGCAGGACGACCCGACGCTGGCCGACGAGCTCGCCGTCCGCGGCTGGGCGCCGTGGCAGGTGCTGCTGGGCGCGGTCGGCGACCGGCCCGTCGACGCCACCCTGCTGGCGGCCGGCACCGAGCTGGGGGCGCAGCACTCCGTGCTCGTGTGGGTCGCCGGGTAAGGTCTCGCTGTCCATCCCCTGACACCCGAGGTCCCGATGTCTGCCGACGCGCCCGTGCCCACCCTTCCGCCGCTGACGATCGACCGCGTCGCCGCGCGGCTCGACGCGCGCGGCTCCGTCTACGGTCGGGACTCCGACGGGGACCTGGTCGGCCGGTGGGACGGGCACCCGTTCTGGTTCATCACGATGGGCCGCGCCAAGGAGTACTTCCAGGTCCGCGGCCGCTGGGCGCGCCAGGTGCCCGCCACCGAGTTCGGCAACGTGCTGCTGGGCGTCAACGCGTGGTCGGAGACGATGGTCTGGCCCAAGCTCTACGTCCGCATCGAGTCCGAGCAGGTCGCCGTCTACACCGAGCACACGGTCGACTACGAGCACGGCGTCAGCGACGCGCAGCTGGACCTCCACATCACGGGCGGCATCGCCACGGCACTGCGGTTCTTCGCCAAGCTCGACGAGATGTACCCCGAGGCCGCGGCGACGCAGCCCCTCCAGCCGCAGGACGCCCCGCCGATCGCGTACGACGACCCGGCTCGGCCGACGTTCGAGTGACCTCGGTGCCGCTCGTCGTCGCCCTCGTCGGCCCGACGGCGACCGGCAAGTCCGACCTCGGGCTCGGCCTCGCGCACGCGCTGGACGGCGAGGTCGTCAACGCGGACGCGATGCAGCTCTACCGGGGCATGGACGTCGGCACCGCCAAGCTCACGGTCGCCGAGCGGCAGGGCGTCCCGCACCACCTGCTCGACGTGCTCGACGTGCACGAGGACGCCTCGGTCGCCGACTACCAGGCCCGGGCGCGAGCGGCGCTGGACGACATCGGGTCGCGGGGCAGGAGGCCGGTCGCCGTGGGCGGCTCGGGGCTCTACGTCCGCGCGCTGCTCGACCACATGGAGTTCCCCGGCACCGACGCCGAGATCCGCGCGCATCTCGAGGCGCGGGTCGAGGCGGAGGGGGCGCGGGCCCTGCACGCCGAGCTCGTCCGGGTGGACCCGGTCGCGGCCGACGGCATCGGCCCCCGCAACGCGCGCCGGATCGTGCGTGCGCTGGAGGTCATCGCGATCACCGGCCGCCCGTACTCGGCCAGCCTGCCGCAGCACGTCTACGAGGTGCCGGCCGTGCAGATCGGCCTCGACTGCGACCGCGCGGTCCTCGACGAGCGCATCACGGAACGGGTGGACCGGATGTGGGCGCGCGGCCTGGTCGAGGAGGTCGAGCGCCTGCGTGCGCACGGTCTGGGTCGCACGGCGTCGCGCGCCGTGGGCTACGCCGAGGTGCTCGCGATGCTCGACGGCGACCTCACGGCCGACGAGGCCCGGGCCGCGACCGCCGCGGGCACGCGACGGCTCGCGCGCAAGCAGATGGGCTGGTTCGGCCGGGACCCGCGGGTGCACTGGCTCGACGCGCGCGACCCGGACGTCGTCGCGCGCGCGCTCGACCTGGTGGCCGCCGCCGACGCCGGGGAGCTCGGGCCGGCCACGGACGACCCCACACCACGACGTAGCCTGGGCTCATGACCGTCGTGGCCACCCCGACTCTGCACGTGACCAAGGGTCACGGGACGCAGAACGACTTCGTGCTGCTCGACGACCGTGCGGCGAGCGTCGACCTGTCGGCCCAGCTGGTCCGCGAGCTGGCGGACCGCCGCGCGGGCGTCGGCGGCGACGGCGTGATCCGGGTCGTCGCGAGCGAGCTGGTGCCCGAGGGCGCGGCCGCGCTGGCCGAGGAGCCTGCCGCCCGGTGGTTCATGGACTACCGCAACGGCGACGGCTCGGTCGCGGAGATGTGCGGGAACGGCGTCCGGGTGTTCGCGGCCTACCTCGAGCGGCTCGGGCTGTGGGACGCCGCCGACGGCGAGCTGGCGCTCGGCACGCGCGCCGGGGTCCGGCGGGTCCGGCGCGTCCCCGTGCCGGCGGGCATCGGCGACGACGTCTGGTACGCGGTCGACATGGGCCTCTGGCACCTGCCGGGCGGCCCCGGCGCCGCACGGGCCGGTGCGGACGCCGAGGTGGAGGTCGCCGGGCTGCAGGTCGCCCGGGCAGGGCTGAGCGTGGACGTCGGCAACCCGCACGTCGTGCTCGCCCTGATGGACGAGGGGGAGCTGACCGCGGCGGACCTGACCAAGGCCCCACAGGTCACCCCGGTCCCGCCGAACGGCACCAACGTCGAGCTGGTGGTCCCCCTCGGCGAGCGGCACGAGCCCGACGGCTCGCTGCTCGGCCGGGTGCGCATGCGCGTGCACGAGCGGGGCGTGGGGGAGACCCGGTCCTGCGGCACCGGCGCGTGCGCCGCGGCGCTCGCGGTCCGCACGTGGGCGGGGGTCGGGGCGCCCGACGTGTGGCTCGTCGACGTGCCCGGCGGGACGGTGCGGGTCAGCGTGCTGCCGGACGGTCATGTCGAGCTCGCCGGGCCGGCCGTCCTCGTCGCGTCCGCGGACGTCGACCTGTCCGCGCTGACCGCCGGCCGATGACCACCCGGCTGACGACGTCCGACCTGGGCTCCGCGCTGGGCGAGCGCGCGACGGTCGTGCAGTTCTCCAGCACGTTCTGCGCGCCGTGCCGGTCCACCCGCTACGTCGTCGAGCGGGCCGTCGCCACCACGCACGGGGTGGCCTACGTCGACCTCGACGTCGCCGACCACCTCGAGCTGGGCGAGCGGCTCGACATCGACGTCACGCCCACGGTGCTGGTGCTCGATGCGCACGGAGTCGTGGTCCGGCGGGCGTCCGGCATGCCGACGCTCGCTCAGGTGCGCAGCGCGCTCGATGCGGCGGCGTCGGTGCCGTCCGGCGTCTGACGCCGCCCGCCGCCCACCCGCGGCGCCACCAGGGCCGCGCCCACGGCGAAGACCGCGGCGACCGCGAGGGCCGCCGTGAACGGGAAGCCGTCGGCCGTCGCGAACGCCAGCCCGGTCAGCGCGAGGGCGATGGCGCCGCCGATGGAGTCGGCGATCGAGAGCGCCGAGCTGTTCACCCCCTGGGTGCCCGGCGCCGAGTACGCGAGCACGAGCACCGTCAAGCGGGCGTACCCGAGCCCCATGCCGGCGCCCGCGAGCGCCCACGACGTGATGGCGACGGCCGGCGGGAGGTGCCACGCGGCGGTGACCAGCGACCCGGCCACGGCCAGCACGACGAGCACGGTGCCGATGACGACGGCGTCGCGGCTCGGCAGGCGGTCGCCGAGCCGCCCCTGGAGCCAGGCCGTCGCCACCCACGCGACGCCCGCGACGGTCAACGAGATCCCCGCGGTCGTCGGCGCGAACGCGTACCGCTCCGTGAGCAGGTACGGCAGGTAGACCTCGGCGCCGAAGAACGCCCCCGCGACCAGGCCGCGCACGGCGATCACGCTGGGCAGGCCTCGGGCGGCGCGCAGGGTCCCGGTGGGCACCACCGCGCGCAGGGCGACCAGGGCGACGGCGCACGTGCCGACGGCGAGCACGACCGACCAGGGTTCCGGCAGGTGCGAGGCCAGGTTGAGGCCGAGCACCGCCGCGGCCGCGAGGGTCGCCCAGGCGAGCCGGCCGCGCGGGGCCGGCTCGCCCGGCGTCTCGGGCGGACCGATCGCGCGCAGGGGCGCGACCAGGGCGAGCGTCGCCGGCACGACCAGCACGACGACGCCGAGGAACACCCACCGCCAGCCGAGGTGCTGCGCGACGGCGCCCGCACCGGACGGCCCCACGAGCGAGGGGACCAGCCAGGCGGCCGCGAACCACGCGAAGATCCGGGGGTGCAGCGCCGCCGGGTACAGCCGGGCGACCACGACGTACAGCGCGACG
Organism: Cellulomonas sp. P2_F12; assembly: GCF_056403775.1. Lineage (NCBI taxonomy): Bacteria > Bacillati > Actinomycetota > Actinomycetes > Micrococcales > Cellulomonadaceae > Cellulomonas > Cellulomonas sp. P2_F12. The sequence continues at coordinate 430,176 of NZ_JBFUEV010000003.1, forward strand.
GTCATCGCCCCGCCGCCCAGGCCCTGGACCAGCCGCCCGACGACGAGGACCTCCATCGTCGGCGCGAGGCCCGTGATCGCGAGCCCCGCCGTGAAGAGACCGACCGCCGCGAACAGGGGCGCGCGCGGGCCGCTCCGGTCGCTCCACGGGCCCGCCACGACCATGCCGACGACGCCCGTGGCCAGCGGGCCGGCGAACGCGAAGGCGTACAGGGCGGCACCGTCGAGCGCGCGCGAGACGGTCGGCATCACGGTCGTGACCGCCATCGACTCGAACGCGACCATGAAGAGCAGCGCGCACATGCTCCACGTGGTGGTGCGCAGCTCCCGCCAGGTCATCGGTCGCGCACGGCGAGCACGCGGAACCCCTTCGCGCTCGCGGTCCGGTCGACCACCACGCCCAGCTCGGCCGCGATCCAGCGCTGCAGCGAGTCGGCGCCGAGGTTCTTGCCGACGACCAGCTGCGCCTCGCCGCCCGGTGCGCGCCGCCCGAGCCAGAGCGTGAGCATCGCGTGCAGGGCCTCCTTGCCGACGCGGATGGGCGGGTTGGACCAGATCGCCGCGAACGCGACGTCGTCGGGGACGCCGTCGGGGGTCACGGCGTGCAGGTTCGTCACGTCGAGCCGCTCGGCGTTGCGCCGCGTGAGGTCCAGCGCGCGCTCGTTGACGTCGACCGCCCAGACCCGGGCGCCGGGCGACTCCAGGGCGAGCGTGAGCGCGATCGGGCCCCAGCCGCAGCCGAGGTCGAGCAGGTCGCCGTCCGCCGGGGGAGCCGGCACGTGGTCGAGGAGCACGCGGGTGCCGAGGTCGACGTGATCCGGCGAGAAGATGCCGCCGGCGGTCTCCACCTCGACGTCCCGGCCAGCCAGGCGGACGCGCAGGAGCCGCCGCTCGTCGGGGGAGGCCGGCTGCGCCGTGAAGTAGTGGTCGTGCTGGCTCACGGCGCCGACGATACCCACGACCGCGCGCTCGGCCCGCAGCGAAATGCCTCGTCGGCGTCCGACCGGGCGTGCGACCCTGGAGGCACCGTACGAGAAGAGGAACCCCTTGACCGACCCGCAGCACACCACCCGCGAGACCGACGAAGCCCCGCTCGAGCGCTCTGCGCAGGACGTGGCCGACGACGTCGTGGCCCGGGTGCTCGCCAGGGCGGGGAGCTCGCTGCACGCCGGCGGGACGGTGCACTCGTCGTACGACGGCGACCAGCTCGAGCTCGAGGAGCGCACGTCGCTGCGCCGCGTGGCCGGTCTGTCCACCGAGCTCCAGGACGTCACCGAGGTCGAGTACCGCCAGCTGCGGCTGGAGAAGGTCGTCCTGGTGGGGGTCTGGGGCTCCGGCACGGTCACGGACGCGGAGATCTCCCTGCGCGAGCTCGCGCAGCTGGCCGAGACGGCCGGCTCCGAGGTGCTCGACGGGCTGCTCCAGCGGCGCCAGAAGCCGGACCCGGGCACGTACCTGGGCTCGGGCAAGGCGTCCGAGCTGGCGGCGCTCGTCGCGAGCGTCGGCGCGGACACGGTCGTCGTCGACGGCGACCTGGCTCCGTCGCAGCGGCGCGCACTCGAGGACATCGTCCGCGTCAAGGTCATCGACCGGACCGCGCTGATCCTCGACATCTTCGCCCAGCACGCCAAGTCGCGGGAGGGCAAGGCCCAGGTCGAGCTCGCGCAGCTCGAGTACCTGCTGCCGCGCCTGCGCGGCTGGGGCGACTCGATGTCCCGGCAGGCCGGTGGCCAGGTGGGCGGCGCCGCGGCGGGCATGGGCTCGCGCGGTCCCGGTGAGACCAAGATCGAGCTCGACCGCCGGCGCATCCGCAACCGGATGGCCAAGCTGCGCCGCGAGATCGCCGCGATGGAGCCGGGCCGCGTGACCAAGCGCGCGTCGCGCAAGAAGCACGCGATCCCGTCGGTCGCCATCGCCGGCTACACCAACGCGGGCAAGTCCTCGCTGCTCAACCGGCTCACGCACGCCGGCGTGCTCGTCGAGAACGCGCTGTTCGCCACGCTGGACCCCACGGTCCGCCGGGCCGAGACGGTCGACGGACGCATCTACACGCTCGCGGACACGGTCGGTTTCGTCCGGGCGCTGCCGCACCAGCTGGTCGAGGCGTTCCGCTCCACGCTGGAGGAGGTCGCCGACGCGGACCTGATCCTGCACGTCGTCGACGCGTCCCACCCGGACCCCGAGGGGCAGATCGCGGCCGTCCGGCACGTCTTCGCCGACATCCCGGGCGCCATGGACGTGCCCGAGATCATCGTGCTCAACAAGGCGGACCTGGCCACCCCCGAGGCGATCGCCCGGCTGCGCTCGCGCGAGGTGCACTCGATCGTCGTCTCCGCGCACACCGGCGAGGGCATCGACCAGCTGCAGGCCCTGGTCGCCGACCAGCTCCCGCGGCCCGGCGTCGCGGTCGACCTCGTCGTCCCGTACCACCGCGGCGACCTGATCAGCCGCGTGCACGAGCACGGCGACATCCAGATCGAGGAGCACACGGCCGACGGCACGGCGATCCGGGCGCGCGTCGACGCCGGGCTCGCCGCCGAGCTCGAGTCGGCCGCCCTGCCCCGTCCGTGAGCGTCGCCGGCCACCACTAGGCTGACGCGGTGCCCGACGCCGACCCCTCCGTCGAGAACCTGCTCGACGTCGCGGTCCAGGCCCTCGGCGGCGTCCGTCGCGACGGTCAGCACCAGATGGCCCTGGCCGTCGCGGAGACCATCGACAAGGGCGAGCACCTGCTCGTGCAGGCGGGGACGGGCACCGGCAAGTCGCTCGGGTACCTGGTGCCGGCGTTGCGGCACGCGGTCCTCGAGAACGAGCACGTCGTGGTCTCCACGGCCACCCTCGCGCTGCAGCGGCAGATCATCACGCGGGACCTGCCGCTCGTCGCCAAGGCCCTCGAGCCGCACCTGCCCCGCACGCCGTCGATCGCGCTGCTCAAGGGCTGGCACAACTACCTCTGCGTGCACAAGGTCGCCGGCGGCTACCCCGAGGACGACGCGGGCACCCTGTTCGACCTCGGCGAGCACGCGGGCGCGGCCGAGCACCCGGCGCCGGCGCGCACGGGGGCGACCGGCCCGTCGGAGAGCCTGGGCGAGCAGGTGCTGCGGCTGCGCGAGTGGGCGGAGGAGACCGGTACTGGGGACCGCGACGACCTGGTGCCGGGCGTGACCGACCGGGCGTGGCGACAGGTCTCCGTGACCTCGCTCGAGTGCCTGGGCAGCAAGTGCCCGATGCTCGCGGAGTGCTTCCCCGAGAAGGCCAAGGCGGCGTCGCGCGAGGCGGACGTCGTCGTCACCAACCACGCGATGCTCGGCATCGCCGCGTCGGGGTCGCCCGGCGTGCTGCCCGAGCACCAGGTCCTGGTCGTCGACGAGGCGCACGAGCTCACCGACCGCGTGACGGCCCAGGCGACCTCCGAGCTGTCGGTGGGCACCATCGAGCACGCGGCGCGGCTGGCCCGTCGGCACGGCGGCGTCCCGACGACGGACCTCGACTCCGCGAGCCAGGCCCTGGCCACCGTGCTCGTGGGGCTGCCCGAGGCCCGGTTCCGGGACGGGCTGCCGCCCGCGGCCCGCGATGCCGTGGCCGGCGTGCGCGACGCCTCCCGCACCCTGCTCAGCGTGCTCAAGCCGGAGACCGGGCCCAACGCGCCACCCGAAGGCGGCCGCAAGATGGCACAGGCGACCATGCTCGCCCTGCACGAGGTCGCCGACCGGATGGCCGCCGACCCCGACGACAACCGGCACACGGTCCTGTGGTGCTCCCGCAGCGAGGACCGCCGCGGCGGCGTGCAGACCCGGTTGTTCGCGGCGCCCCTGGCCGTCAACGGGCTCATCCGCACGCACCTGCTGGCCGGCCGGTCGGGCGTCCTCACGTCCGCGACGCTGGAGCTGGGCGGCTCGTTCGACCCGATCGCGCGCGCGGTCGGCCTCGAGGTGCGTCCCGACGCCGAGCCCGTCGGCCCCACGTCCCTGGATGGTGGGCCGGCCGCGCCGCCGAAGGGCGCGCCGTGGCACGGGCTCGACGTCGGCAGCCCGTTCGACTACCCGAAGCAGGGGATCCTCTACCTGGCGCGGCACCTGCCGAAGCCCGGCCGCGAGCCGGCCACGGAGGCGCAGCTGGACGAGATCGCCGAGCTGGTGACCGCGGCCGGCGGCCGGACGCTCGGCCTGTTCTCCTCGCGACGCGCCGCGAACGCCGCCGCGGCCGCCATGCGCGAGCGCCTCGACGTCCCGATCCTCGTGCAGGGCGACGACCAGCTGCCCACGCTCGTGTCGCAGTTCATCGCCGACGAGCCCACGTGCCTGTTCGGCACCCTGTCGCTGTGGCAGGGCGTCGACGTGCCCGGTGCGACGTGCCGGCTGGTCATCATCGACCGCATCCCGTTCCCGCGGCCCGACGACCCCGTGAGCTCGGCCCGGTCCGACGCGATCGAGGCGGCGGGCGGCAACGGCTTCCTCGCCGTGTCGGCGACCCACGCCGCGCTGCTGCTGGCCCAGGGTGCCGGCCGGCTGATCCGGACCAGCGAGGACCGCGGGGTCGTCGCCGTCCTCGACCCGCGGCTCGCGACCGCCGGCTACGGCAGCTTCCTCACGCGGTCGCTGCCTGCGTTCTGGCGGACCACCGACCGTGCCGTCGCAGTCTCGGCCCTGCGTCGGCTCGCGACCTCCGGATAACCTCGAGGGATGACCGAGAGCCTGGACATGGAGGACGTGGGCCTGACCCCGTTCCGCACGCCCCGTCGGACCTCGAAGCTCGCGATCGTGGGGGCAGGTGCCGTCGGGTCGACGATGGCGTACGCGGCGCTCATGCGGGGCGCCGCCCGCTCGGTCGCCCTCTACGACATCAACGCGGCGAAGGTCCAGGCCGAGGCGCTCGACCTCGGGCACGGCATCCAGTTCATGCCGATGGCCGAGGTGGTGGGGTCCGACGACATCGCCGTGTGCGCCGACGCCGACATCGTGATGTTCACGGCGGGTGCCAAGCAGAAGCCCGGGCAGTCGCGGCTCGAGCTGGCCGAGGCGACGATCGGCCTGGTCCGCGCCGTGCTCCCGTCGCTGGTGGAGGTCGCGCCGGACGCGGTGTACGTGATGGTGACCAACCCGGTCGACGTCGTCACCTACGCCGCCCTGCAGATCTCCGGCCTGCCGAGCACGCAGCTGTTCGGCTCGGGCACGGTCCTGGACTCGTCCCGACTGCGCTACCTCATCTCGCAGTACACCGGCGTGGCCGTGCAGAACGTGCACGCGTACATCGCGGGGGAGCACGGCGACACGGAGCGGCCCCTGTGGGGCTCGGCGACCATCGGGTCGGTCCCGCTGCTCGAGTGGTCGGGCCCGGACGGGAGCCTCGCATTCACCCCCGAGGTCCGCGAGGAGATCGCCAACGAGGTGGTCGGCTCGGCGTACCGGATCATCGAGGGCAAGGGTGCGACCAACTACGCGGTCGCCCTGGCCGGCTCGCGGATCATCGAGGCCGTGCTCAAGGACGAGGGGCGGGTGCTGCCCGTGTCGTCGCTGCTCGACGACTACTACGGGATCAGCGACGTCTGCCTGTCCGTGCCGACGATCATCGGTGCGCACGGCGTGGGCAAGCAGCTGCCGGTGCCGCTGTCGGACGACGAGCTGGCGGGGCTGCGGACCTCCGCCGACGCGGTGCGCGCGGTGGCGCGGCGGTTCGGGTTCTGAGCCGCCGGCGCCGGACCGTGGTCCGGCGCCGGCGGGACGTCAGAGGCTGCGCAGCACGCTGACGACGCGGCCGAGCACCGTGGACTCGTCGCCCGGGATCGGCGAGTACGCCGGGTTGTGCGGCATCAGCCAGACGTGGCCGTCGATGCGCTTGAGGGTCTTGACCGTGGCCTCGCCGTCGATCATCGCCGCGACGATCTCGCCGTTCTCCGCCACCGGCTGACGGCGGACCACGACCCAGTCGCCGTCGCAGATCGCCGCGTCGATCATCGAGTCGCCGCTGACCTTGAGCAGGAACAGGTCTCCGTCCCCGACCAGCTGGCGGGGCAGCGGGAACACGTCCTCGACGACCTGCTCCGCGAGGATGGGGCCGCCCGCCGCGATCCGGCCGACGACCGGGACGTAGGACGGTGCCGGCATGCGCTCGCCGTCGCCCGTGTCGGGGAAGCTGGACCGGCTGCCGTCCGGCGCGGTCCACGTGCCGACGCCCCGCGAGTCGTCCGCGTGCACGACCTCGATGGCGCGCGGGCGGTTGGGGTCGCGGCGCAGGTACCCCTTGCGCTCGAGTGCCGTGAGCTGGTGCTTCACGCTCGACGGGCTGGTCAGGCCGACGGCCTCCCCGATCTCGCGCATGCTCGGCGGGTAGCCGCGGGACTCCACCGACGTCCGGATCGTGTCGAGCACGAGCCGCTGGCGGGCCGTGAGGCCGTCCGGGCCCGGCGCGCCGTCGGGCAGCGCGTGGATCGTCGCCAGGTCCTTCTCGGGCTGGGACGTGTCCCGTGAGTCCGTCACTGCGCTCCTCCTCCGTCCGGCGGCCGCCTCGCGGCCTTCTCCGCCTGCTCCAGCCGGCGTCCCGCGTGCCCTGACCTGCGGCGACGGGGGCTGCCCGGCGGTCGTGTCAGTGGCTCGTGGTCCGCTTGTGCTGCATCGCCAGCCTAGGGATGTCGGGACGGAAGATCAAACATCTGTTCGATCGTGTCTCGACAGTGTCGGTGGATGCTGGTAGACATCGTACAGACGTTCGACGAACAGGCGTTCGACGATCAGCGGTACCCCGGGACCCCCGGGCCGAGCAGGAACGAGAGACGCGATGAGCGCGATGGTGATGGGACCCGCGATGCCGAGGATCGCGACGTCGAGCACCCGCAGCACCCGCAGCACGGCGGGCGCCCCGAGCGCCCGCACTGCCGATGCCGGCCGGTCCGCGGCGCACCTCCGGCTGACTGCACGCGGCCGGGCCGTCCTGTGGGTCCTCGCCGTGCTCCTCGTCGCGGTCGTGACGCTCATCGGCGGCCGGGCGGCCGCCGACGGACCGGTCGGCGCGCAGGAGGTCGTCCGGCACACGGTCGCGCCGGGGGAGACGCTCTGGCAGATCGCCGAGACGGTGGCGGGCCCGTCGGACGACGTGCGCGACGTCGTGTTCGACCTCGTGCGCCTGAACGAGCTTCCGGACGCCGGCCTGATGGCCGGCCAGGTGATCGTGGTTCCTGCCGGTTGAGCACTGGTGCCTGGGACGCCTGCCGTGCCGGCGAGATCCGCGCGCGTGGTTGCTGGGTCCCGATCGCTCGGCTAGGTTAGCCTTACCTCACTAGGCGAGCTGGGGGGCTTGCCCGAGGTGCGGGACGACGGGGCGCGAGCTCCGGCACGGACCCGCTGTACAGCGCGGCGCCGAGGCGAGTCGGCCCGTGACCAGGGACGGGGGCGTCCCCGCGAGGGCGGTCATCCATGGATGGCCGCCCTCGTGCGTTCCTGGCTGAGCGGGACGTGCCCGCCGCCACCGGGAGTGCGTGCGAGGATCGCGGTGCGTGTCGCCGCCGACGACCTTGCACCGCCGCAGAGCGTGGCCTAGCGTCACGGGGGCGTCCACGACGCCACCGCCGCCGGTCGACGTCCGACCCCGGCGCGCCAGCTCGAAGGGGATCACGGTGCACTGTCCGTTCTGCCGTCACCCGGACTCGCGGGTCATCGACTCGCGGACCTCGGACGACGGGTCGACCATCCGGCGGCGACGCCAGTGCCCGCACTGCAACCGCCGCTTCACCACCGTCGAGACCGCGAGCCTCTCCGTCGTCAAGCGCTCCGGCGCCACCGAGCCGTTCAGCCGCGAGAAGATCGCCGGCGGTGTGCGCAAGGCGTGCCAGGGGCGTCCCGTCAGCGAGGACGACCTCGCGCTGCTCGCGCAGAAGGTCGAGGAGACGCTGCGCAGCGCCGGCTCGGCCGAGATCGACGCCTACGAGATCGGGACGGCGATCCTCGGACCGCTGCGCGAGCTCGACGAGGTCGCCTACCTGCGGTTCGCCAGCGTCTATCAGGCGTTCGACTCGCTGGAGGACTTCGAGGCCGCGATCACGGTCCTTCGTGCCGAGCGCGAGGGCGCCGACGACGGCGAGCTCGCCGACGGATCCGTGGACTCCGAGGACTCCCAGGACGCACGGACCAGCTGAAGGCGACCGGGTCAGTTCGATCCGTCGGTTCGATTTCTGTCGGTGGCAGCACGTAGGTTCGTCCGGTGCTTCCTGCTGACCTCGAGCTCCTCCACGTCCCCGGCGCCCCTGCCGTCCTGCCGGACGGCAGCCGCGCGATCGTGTCGGTCGTCCGGCCCGACCTCGCCACCGACGAGTACACCGGCCACCTGTGGTCGGTCGACCTCGTCGGCGACCAGGCGCCCCGCGCGCTGACCCGCGGCTTCCGCGACACCGCACCGGACGTCTCGCCCGACGGGCGCTGGGTGACGTTCCTGCGGTCGGAGCGCGACGGCAAGCCTCAGGTGTTCGTCGTCGAGTCCGCCGGGGGCGAGCCCGTGCAGCTGACGGACGCCCCGCTGGGTGCCGCGGAGCCCCGGTTCTCGCCCGACGGCACGCGGATCGCCTACGTGGCCCGGGTCCCGGAGCCGGGTCGTTACGAGCCCGACGGCAAGCCCGGGTCGGAGGGTCCGCGGCACATCACCGAGCTGAAGTACCGGGCCGACGGCATCGGGTTCGTCCGGGACCGGCCGCAGCACGTGTTCGTCGTCGACGTGCCGGTGGACGGCGAGCGTCCGGCGACGCTGCCGGATCCGGTGGCGCTGACCGCGGGGGAGGTCGCGGTGTCCGGCCCCCGGTGGCTGCCCGACGGCACGGCGCTGGTCGGTGTCTCCGCGCGGCACGAGTCGCGCGAGTCCGACCTGCGCAGCGACGCGGTGCTGATCGAGGCGTCGCCCGACGGCGACCCGGCGCCGCCGGTGCCTCTCACGGATGCCGACGCGGGCAGCACGCTCGGAGTCGAGGCCGTCCTGCCGTCGCGCGACGGGAGCACGCTCTGGCTGCTCGCCGGCGACCTCGGCACGTCGGGACGTGACTTCGTGGCGTCGCAGGTGGGGCTGTTCCGCCTCCCGCTCAACGGTTCCACGGGCGGGGCCGGTGTGCCCGAGCGGCTCACCGACCTCGAGGCCGACCAGCTCACGGGCGTCCTGGTCGAGGTCGACGGCGAGCCGGTCGTCGGGGTGGAGCGCCGTGGCGCCCAGCACCTCGTCCGCATCGCGCCCGACGGGACGCCGACCACGCTCGTCGGCGGCACGTCCGTCGTGACCGGCGCGGCGGTGGCCGCGGGTGCCGCGCGCGCCGTGGTGGTCGCCGCGTCGCCGACGTCCTCGGGCGAGGTGCTGGCCGTCGACCTCGGCACGGGAGCCGTCGACGTGCGCACGGAGCTCTCGGGCCCGCTGCAGGCCACTGGTCGGGCGCGGGTGCCTGCGGAGCTGCTGGCGACCGGGCCGGACGGCTACGAGGTGCACGGATGGCTCGTGACGCCCGACCCCGAGCGGTTCGGCGCCGGGCCGCACCCGACGATCCTCATGATCCATGGCGGCCCGTTCGCGCAGTACACGCACGGTCTGTTCGACGAGGTGCAGGTGTTCGCCGAGGCGGGGTACGCGGTCGTCTACGGCAACCCGCGGGGGTCGTCCGGGTACGGGCGGTCCCACGGCCTGGCCATCCAGGGCGGCTTCGGCACGGTCGACACCGAGGACGTCCTGGCGCTGCTCGGTGCCGCGCTGGAGGACCCGGCGCTGGACGGCGAGCGGGTCGGCGTCATGGGCGGCTCCTACGGCGGCTACCTCACCGCCTGGCTGACCACGCGCACCGACCGGTTCGCCGCCGCGATCGTCGAGCGCGGCTTCCTCGACCCGGTGAGCTTCGTCGGGTCCAGCGACATCGGCTGGTTCTTCGGCACCGCGTACCTCGGCGACGCCGCGGACGAGCACGGTGCCGCGGCGGTGGCGGCGCAGTCCCCGATGGCGCACGTCGGGTCCGTCCGCACGCCCACGCTGGTCATCCACTCCGAGCAGGACTGGCGCTGCCCGGTCGAGCAGGGCCAGCGGTGGTTCGTCGAGCTGAAGCGCCGCGGCGTCGAGGCCGAGCTGCTGCTGTTCCCGGGCGAGGGGCACGAGCTCACGCGGTCGGGGAGCCCGACGCACCGGCAGGTGCGGTTCGAGCACGTGCTGCGGTGGTGGGAGAAGCACCTGCCCGTCGGGGGCTGACCTACCGGTCGCTCGAGCGCACGCCCCACATGTTGATCCCGGCGTCGACGGCGTGCGGCTCGATCGCGGCGATCTCGTCCGGGGTCAGCGGCGCGAGCTCGACGGCGGCGAGGTTCTCGTCCAGCTGGTCGACGGTCCGGGCGCCGACCAGCACGGACGTGATCCGCGGGTCCCGGAGCACCCACGCGAGCGCGAGCTGGGGCAGGGTCCGGCCGCCGGAGCGGGCGATCCCGTCGAGGGCGCGGACGTGACCGAGCGCCTCGTCGGTGAGCCACTCGGTGCGCAGCGGGCCGCCGCGCGCGGCGCGCGAGTCGGCGGGGACCCCGTGCAGGTACCGGGTGCTGAGCATCCCCTGGGCCAGCGGGGAGAAGGCGACGACGGCCATGCCTGCCTCGTCGGCGACCTCCAGCAGGGAGCGTCCGTCGGGCCCCGGCTGCTCGATCCAGCGGTTGAGCATCGAGTACGCGGGCTGGTGCACGGCCAGGGACAGGCCGATGGAGCGCGCCACCGCGAGGGCCTCGGTCGTCCGCTCGGCCGAGTACGACGAGATCCCCGCGTACCGCGCCTTGCCTGCCCGGACGGCGCGGTCGAGGGCGCCGAGCGTCTCCTCGAGCGGAGTCGACGGGTCGAACCGGTGGCTGTAGAACACGTCGACGCTGTCCAGACCGAGCCGCCGCAGGGACTCGTCGAGCGACGCGCGCAGGTACTTCGCCGACCCGTGCTCGCCGTACGGCCCGGGCCACGCGCGGTAGCCGGCCTTGGTCGTGACCAGCAGCTCGTCGCGGTGCCCCCGCAGGTCACGGGCCAGGAGGCGGCCCACCGACTCCTCGGCGGCGAACGGCGGCGGGCCGTAGTTGTTGGCGAGGTCCAGGTGCACGACGCCGCGGTCGACCGCGTGCAGGACGAGCCGGCGCTGGTCCGCGAACGGGGTGGCGGCACCGAAGTTCTGCCAGAGGCCGAGGGAGACGACCGGCCACGACAGGCCGCCGGCCCGCCGGTGGGGGAGCTGAGGGGCATCGAGCACGTCGCCGACGCTACCCGCCGTGAGAAGAGGTGGCGCCGCGGGCGCGAGTCGGTCAGGCTGAGCGGGTCGCGGGCGCAGACGTCCGTCGGCACACAGCACCGCATCGGAGGAGACGCCATGGCGAAGGACGACGAAAAGGCGACCACGGAAGCGGCGGTGAGCGAGGACACCAAGGCGAAGTACCGCGAGGCGCTCGAGCGCAAGAAGACGAACCAGCACCGGACCTCGGACGGCTCGGCCAACACCGGCCAGGTGCACGGCTCGGAGACCGCGGGCCCGTCGCAGCGGCGCTTCCAGCGCAAGTCCGGCTCCGCCTGACGGACACAGCAGAAGGGCCCGACCGTGTGGTCGGGCCCTTCGGCATGACAGCCCTCAGAGGGCAGGCGCGGGTCTCAGGACAGCAGGCGCAGCCGCACCGACTCGGGTCGCGACGAGAGCGCCTCGACGACCGCGGCGTCGACGGGGGCTCCGGCGTCGGTGACCACGTAGCCCAGCTCCCCGCGGGTGGTGAGCAGCTGGCCCTCGATGTTCACGCCGTGCTCGGCGAGCGTCGCGTTGACCGCGGCCAGGACGCCGGGCACGTTGCGGTGCAGGTAGGCGAGGCGGTGCACGCCCGGACGCTGCTCGAGCGCGAGGTTGGGCAGGTTGACGCTCAGGGTGGTCGAGCCCGTGGCCAGGTAGTCGCGCACCTTGTTGGACACGAACTGCCCGATGGCCTCCTGCGCCTCCTCGGTGGAGCCGCCCGTGTGCGGCGTGAGGATGACGTTGGGCAGGCCGCGCAGCTCGGACTCGAACGCGTCGCCCTTGCGCTTGGGCTCCACGGGGAACACGTCGACCGCCGCGCCCGCCACGTGGCCGGACACGATCGCGTCGCGCAGCGAGGCGTAGTCGACGACGAACCCGCGCGAGAGGTTGAGGAACACCGAGCCGGGCCGCATCTGCGCGAACTGCTTGGCGCCGAACAGGCCCGCGTTCCCGCTGCGGCCGTCGACGTGCAGCGTGACGATGTCCGCGGTCTCGAGCAGCTCGTCCAGGGTGTCCATGCGGCGGGCGTTGCCCAGCGCCAGCTTCTCGGCGGTGTCGTAGAACACCACGGACATGCCGAGGTTCTCGGCCAGCACCGACAGCTGGGTGCCGATGTTGCCGTAGCCGATGATCCCGAGCGTGCGTCCGCGGATCTCGTGCGCGCCGGTGGCCGACTTGTTCCAGATGCCGTCGTGCATGGCGCGGTCGAGCTCGGTCTGGCGGCGCGTCAGGGAGATGATGTCCGAGATCGCGATCTCCACCACCGAGCGCGTGTTGGAGAACGGCGCGTTGAACGTGGCGACTCCGCGGGAGGCGGCCTCGGCGAGGTCGATCTGGTTGGTGCCGATGCAGTAGGCGCCGATCGCCACCAGGGACGGGGCGTTCGCCAGCACCTCGGCGGTCACGTGGGTCTTGGACCGGATCCCCAGCAGGTGGACGCCGTCGAGGGCCTCGATGAGCTCGGCCTCGTCGAGCGCCCCGGTACGGGTGGTCACGTCGAAGCCGGCCGTCTCGAGGATCGAGCGAGCCTGGGGGTGGAGGTTCTCGAGCAGCAGGGCCTTCAGCACGCCCCTATGGTGCGCCTCACAGCGCCGACGGCCCACAGCGGTCCGGCCCTCGGACACACGTGAGACGCCTGCGTCAGCCCTCGTTGCCCCAACCGCGCGGGAGCGGGCGGTCGTGCAGGACGTGCAGCGCGCGCGTCGGACGGGTCATGGCCACGTACAGGTCGCCGGCGCTGGCGTCGATCACCTCGGCCGGCTCGACCAGGACGACGACGTCGAACTCCAGCCCCTTGGCCTCGCGCGGGGTCAGCACCACCAGCGGGGCGTCCAGGTCCGCCGCGCTCGAGCCGGTCCCGATCGCGGGTCGCAGGCCGGCGGCGCGCAGGGCCGTCGCGACGGCCTCGAGCCGCCCGTCCACCGCGATCACGGCGATGCGCCCGGCACCGGAGGAGTCCGTCACCTCGGCGACGAGCTTCTCGGTCCGCTCGGTCACGGCGGCCAGGACGTCGGCGGTCCGCTCGACCACCAGGGAGTCGTCGACGTCGCGCGCCGACGTGAGCGGGCTGACCGGCAGCCCGGCCGCGACAGCGACCCGACGCGCGGTGTCCGCGACCTCGGCGGGCGTCCGGTAGTTCACGGTGAGCTCGTTGAGCCGCCACGACGAGCGCAGCACGGGGTCCAGCTGGGCGGCCCAGCTGTGGGCGCCGGCGGTCGCGGTGGTCTGCGCGACGTCGCCGACGATCGTCAGCGACCTCGTCGGCACCCGGCGCAGCAGCGACCGCCAGGCCATCGCGGACAGCTCCTGCGCTTCGTCGACGACGACGTGCCCGTAGGTCCAGGAGCGGTCGGCCGCGGCGCGCTCGGCGGTGGTGAGCGTGGGGCCGGTCGTCGCGAAACGGTCCGCCAGCATCTCCGCGGACACCATCCCGCCGCTGCCCGTCGACTCGAGCACCTGGCGGGCGTACGCGAGCTCGGAGACGCGTCGGTCGGCGGCGGCCCGCGCCTCGGCCCGTGCGGCCTGGTCGTCCTCGCCCAGCAGCTCGGCGGCCTCGTCGAGCAGCGGGACGTCCGCGGGGGTCCACGGGGCGTCCGCGTCGCGCACGAGCATCGCGCGCTCCCGCGGCGTCAGCTGGGGTGCGGCGGACGCGAGGCGGTGCGGCTTGGACCACAGGTCGGCGACGAGCTTCTGCGGGGTGATCGGCATCCACGCCAGGTTGAGCGCGACCCGGATCTCGCGGGTGGTGCGCAGCTCCTCGACGATCTCGCCGCGCTCGTCGGACGGCACGTCCTGCCCCAGCTGCTCCACGTACTGCTCGGCCAGCCGGCCCAGCATGTCGCGCACGAACGACACGCGGGCCTGGTTGTGCGGCTTGTGGTTGCGCCGGGCACGCGCCATGGCGGACGCGACGTCGTTCGGCCGGATGACCAGGTCGTGGCCGTCGACCCGCACGTGGACGGGCTGCGAGGGGATCCGCTCGCGGTCCCGCACGGCGCGCGCGATCACGCTGCCCCACAGCGCGCGGCCCTTGAGCTCGGCGACGGCCTCGTCCTCGGTCGCCGTCGCCTGGATGCCGGGGTACAGCTCCGCGACCGTCGTGGTGACCACACCGGTCTCGCCGAGGGACGGCAGCACCTGGTCGATGTACCGCAGGAACGTGCGGCTCGGGCCCACCAGCAGCACGCCCGAGCGCTCGAGCATCCGGCGGTGCGCGTACAGGAGGTAGGCGGCCCGGTGGAGCGCCACGGCGGTCTTGCCGGTGCCGGGGCCGCCCTGCACGACGAGCGCGCCGTTCAGCTCGGACCGGATGATCGCGTCCTGCTCGCCCTGGATCGTCGCGACGATGTCGCCCATCCGACCCGTGCGACCCGCGGCCAGGCCCGCCAGCAGCGCGCCCTCGCCCGACAGGCCGCTGAGGCGCTCGCCGGAGTCGTCGGTCAGCAGGTCGAGGTCGAGCACCTCGTCCTCGACGCTGGTGACCGTGCGGCCCCGCGTGACCACGTGCCGCCGACGGACGACGCCGTCGGGGTGCGCCGCGGTCGCCCGGTAGAACGCCTGCGCCGCGGGAGCGCGCCAGTCGGTGAGCAGCTGGGTCTGCTCCTCGTCGGTGAGCCCGAGCCGGCCGATGTAGCGGCGCGAGTCGTCGTCGAGGTCGAGCCGGCCGAACACCAGGCGCTCCTCGACCGCCTCGAGCTGCGCGATGCGGTCCTCGTAGAGCGTGGCGAACGCGTCGCGCTCCGAGCGGTTCTGCGGCGAGCCGGACGGGCCCTCGCGACGGACGTCGGCCAGCCGTGCCCGCATCTGAGCGCGCAGGTCGTCGAGCCGCCCGTAGAGCTGGTCGACGACCCGCTGCTCACCGGTCAGCTCGTTGTCCATGCCTGCCACCTGGGCGATCTCCGTTCCGCCGGGACGACCCGGCCGTGCGTCGCGCCGTACCAGGCCGGCCGAGGGACGGCACGGCGCGCGGAGCGGCCGTCCATTATCCGTTGTCCGCGGCCCCGTCGCACACGTCCGTCCGGGTGGCGCTCGCGCGGAGCGGGTGAGACGGCGCGCGGAGGCCGGGCGGGGACCCTACGCTTCGGTTGTCCTGTCGAGAAACGGCAGGGGCGCAGCCGGGAGGAGGTCCGTTGAGCGAGGCACGAACGACGGTGGACGCCCCGCCACGGACGATGGCCCCGCCGATCCGCCTGCTGCTGGTCGAGGACGACGAGGGCGACGCCGTCCTGGTGCGTGAGCACCTCGCCGACGCTGGACTGGACGTCGACCTGGCCTGGGTCCGCACGCTCGACGAGGCCCTCGTCCGGCTGGACGTCGACCTGGTCCTGCTGGACCTCGGGCTGCCGGACGCGATGGGCATCGCAGCCCTCGAGCGGCTGCTCGCCGCCGGCGCTCCCGCCGTGGTCGTGCTGACCGGGCTGGCGGGCACCGACGTCGGTGTCGCGGCCGTCGCCGCCGGCGCGCAGGACTACCTCGTCAAGGGCGAGGTCGACGGCGAGCTGCTCGGGCGCTCGGTCCGGTACGCCATCCAGCGCCGCCGCCTCGAGGACACCGACCGCGCGCTGTACCGCAGCCTGATCCGGGCCGAGGAGGTCAACCGTCTCGAGCGCGCGCTGCTGCCGACGCCGTCGGTGGTGGACCAGCGCCTCGAGGTGCGGGTCGGCTACCGAGCCGGACGCGACGGCGTGCTCGGCGGCGACTTCTACGACGTCGTGGAGCGCCCGGACGGGTCGGTCCTCGCGCTCGTCGGCGACGTCTGCGGACACGGTCCCGACGAGGCGGCGCTCGGCGCCACCCTGCGCACCGCCTGGCGGACCCTCGTCCTGGCGGAGGTGCCGACCGTCGAGATCCTCGGGCTGCTCGAGCGCGTCCTGGTCTCCGAGCGGGCGCGGCCCGAGATCTTCACCACGGTCTCGATGCTCGACGTCGCAGCCGACCGCAGCTCCGTCGACCTCTACCTGGCCGGGCACCCCGTGCCGCTGCTGCTCGGCGAGCCCTCGACGCTGCTGCCCACGCACGGCCGCGGGCGTGCGCTCGGCATCCCCGTGTCGGGCGGCTGGCAGCCCGTGCGGCTCGAGCTCGCCGCGTCGTGGCGCATCCTCCTGTACACCGACGGGGTGCTCGAGGCCACGATCGCCGGCGGGTCCGACCGGGTCGGCAAGACCGGGCTGCTGAAGATCGTCGACGGCGCGGTGAGCGCCGCGCCGCGCGGTGACCTGGTGGACCGTGTGCTGCACGACGTGCGGGCGCTGCACGGCGGCGACCTCGTCGACGACGCCGCCGTCGTGGTTCTCGGCTGGTCCGCGTGAGCGCTGGCACGACGCCCGCGCGGCGTTCCTCCACCCTGCGCCGACGCCTGCGGACGACCATCGTCGCGGCCGGCGCGGCCCTGCTGGTGGTCGTGCTCGGCACCGCCTTCGTCCTCGTGCGGCTCGTCGACCGCCAGGAGGCGGTCACCCAGACCTACTTCGACGCCATCACGCTCGCCGACGGCGCCTACATCCAGCTCATCGACGCCGAGACCGCGGTCCGCGGCTTCGCGCTCACGGGCGACCCGATCACTCTCGAGCCCTACGACCGGGCCATCGCGGACGACCTGTCGTTCCGCACCCTGGCGGCCCAGGCTGCGACGGGGGGCGACAAGGAGGTCGCGACCGCCGCGCAGGCCGCGGCCGACGCCGCCAAGGCGTGGAACGACGAGTTCGCCGTCCCGGTGATGGCCGAGGTCCGCGCCGGCGGCAAGGGTGCGGTGACGGCCGACGAGATCGAGCAGGGCCGGGTGCTCTTCGACCAGGCCCGGGCGGCCGCTGAGAGCTACACGGACCTGCTGCGCGAACGTCGCCAGGACGCGCTCGACGAGCTGCACGTGTGGACCACGATCGCGGGGGCCACCGTCGGCGTCCTGGTCCTGGCGGCCGTCGCCCTCGGCATCTCGCTGTGGGTGACGTTGCGGCGCTGGATCCTCGAACCCCTGGACGCCCTGGCCTCCGACGCGCGCGCGGTGTCGTCGGGCGACCTCCTGCACCCCGTGGAGAGCGTCGGGCCCGGCGAGATCGCCGCGCTCGCGGGCGACGTCGAGAGGATGCGCGTGGCGCTCGTCGACCAGCTGCAGGTGCTGGAGACCTCGCGCGCCGAGATCGAGGGCGCCCACGAGCTGCTCACCGAGCAGGCCGAGGAGCTGCGCCGCTCGAACCGCGACCTCGAGCAGTTCGCGTACGTCGCCTCGCACGACCTGCAGGAGCCGCTGCGCAAGATCGCGAGCTTCACCCAGCTGCTGCAGAAGCGCTACGGCGGCCAGATGGACGAGCGCGCCGACCAGTACATCGCGTTCGCGGTCGACGGCGCCAAGCGCATGCAGCAGCTCATCCAGGACCTCCTGGGCTTCTCCCGCGTGGGCCGCGTCGGCGGTGAGGTCACGGACGTCGACCTCGGCGCGGCGCTCGACGTCGCTCTCGACAACCTGAGCGAGGCGGTCGCGGAGTCCGGGGCCGTGGTGACGCACGACGAGCTGCCGACCGTCCGCGGGGAGGAGCCGCTGCTGGTCCAGCTCTTCCAGAACCTCGTCGGGAACGCGGTGAAGTTCCGCCACCCCGATCGGCTGCCGGCGGTCCACCTCAGCGCGCGACGCGTGGCAGACTCCTGGGAGCTCGAGTGTCGAGACAACGGCATCGGAATCGACCAGCAGTACGCGGAGCGGGTGTTCGTCATCTTCCAGCGGCTGCACCCCAAGGACGTCTACGAGGGCACCGGCATCGGGCTCTCGTTGTGCAAGAAGATCGTCGAGTTCCACGGCGGTCGCATCTGGATCGAGCAGCCTGACGGCGAGGGCACCAGCATCCGCTGGACCCTGCCGGCTGCCGACGACCACGCCTGAGCGGAGAGCCCCTGTGCCCACGAGCACCAAGATCATCGACGTCCTCCTGGTCGAGGACGACCCCGGCGACGTCCTGATGACCCGCGAGGCGTTCGAGGACAACAAGCTCCGCAACCGCCTGTCGGTCGTCTCGGACGGCGTCAGCGCCCTGGAGTTCCTGCGCAAGGAGGGCGAGCACGTCGAGGCCCCGACGCCCGACCTGATCCTGCTCGACCTCAACCTGCCCCGGATGGACGGCCGCGAGGTCCTGCAGGCCCTCAAGGCCGACGACGGCCTGCGCTCCATCCCCGTGGTCGTCCTGACCACGTCGGAGGCCGAGGAGGACGTGGTGCGCAGCTACGCGCTGCACGCCAACGCGTACGTCACCAAGCCGGTGGACTTCGACCGGTTCATCGAGGTCGTCCGACAGATCGACGAGTTCTTCGTCGAGGTGGTCCGGCTCCCCGGTCGCTGATCCGGGAAGAACTCACCGGGGGCGTGTGTTGTCCCCGGTAACCCGGACCGGACGGAAGTGAGCGCAACCCCATGCTGAACCCGAGCGAGATCTACGACGTCGACCCGGAGGTCGCCGCCCAGGTCGAGGCGCGGACCGTGAACGGCGCTGGTCCCGTGCTCGTGCATGTGGTGCGCGGCTTCGTGGACGCGGGCAACGCCGGCCAGCTGGCCGCGGAGCACCTGGTCGACGAGCTGCCGACCACCCGCCTGGCGACCTTCGACGTCGACCAGCTGCTCGACTACCGGTCGCGGCGGCCGGTCATGACGTTCGACCAGACCACGTGGTCGTCCTACGCGGAGCCCGAGCTGGTCGTCGACCTGGTGCAGGACGCGGCGGGCGTGCCGTTCCTGCTCCTGCACGGCGTCGAGCCGGACGTGCAGTGGGAGCGCTACGTGGCCGCCGTCCGGCAGATCGTCGAGCGCTTCGACGTCCCGCTGACCGTGGGCGTGCATGGGATCCCGATGGGCATCCCGCACACCCGACCGCTGTCGGTCACGGCGCACGCCACCCGTCCCGAGCTCGTCGCCGACCACACCTCGTGGTTCGGCACGGTCCAGGTGCCGGCGAGCGCGAGCGCGCTGCTGGAGCTGCGGCTGGGGCAGTCGGGCCACGACGCGGTCGGCTTCGCGGTGCACGTGCCGCACTACCTCGCGCAGTCCGCGTTCCCGCAGGCCAGCCAGGCAGCGCTCACCAACGTCGAGCGCGCGACCGGCCTCGACCTGCAGGTGGGATCGCTGACCGCGGCCGCCGACGAGGCCATGCACGAGATCGAGCGGCAGGTCACGGGGTCCGAGGACGTCGCGGCCGTGGTGCACGCGCTCGAGGAGCAGTACGACTCGTTCACGCGCAACATCGGCCGGACCAGCCTGCTCGCCGGGTCGACCGACCTGCCGACGGCGGACGAGCTGGGTGCCGAGTTCGAGCGCTTCCTGGCGCAGCAGGGCGACGACGGCCCGGCGATCTGAGGCCCGTCGCCTTTACCAGATCGTTGTCAAAGCGAGTGCGCCGGAAGGGCGAAACCGTGGCGCCGCCCGCGGGCCCGATGTAAGGATGCACACGTTGCAGTGACGTACTCGCTTGACCGGCGTCGTCACCCGGGCCCAGGCCCGGGGGTCGGTTCCGACCAGCCGCTCGCGGCTGGGCCACCCGGTGCAGGACGTGAGGCATTGCGGCACGGTGCGGGCAGAAGGCCGGCGCTGTCACCGGATGGACAGAAGGAAACGAACATGGCACAGGGTGCTGTCAAGTGGTTCAACGCTGAGAAGGGCTACGGGTTCATCGCCCAGGACGGCGGCGGCGCCGACGTCTTCGTCCACTACTCCGCGATCGACTCCTCGGGCTACCGCAGCCTCGACGAGGGCCAGCGCGTCGAGTTCGAGATCACGCAGGGCGCCAAGGGCCCCCAGGCCGAGAGCGTCCGCCCGCTCTGATCGCAGGCTCGTGCGAAGGGCCGTACCCGCCTCGGGTGCGGCCCTTCGTCATGCCGGCGGGTCGACGAGGGCGGGAGCACTCCCGACGAAGGCCGTGACCTCCTCGCCGTGCAGCAGCCGCGCGGGCGCCGGCAGGCTGCGGACGGCCCGGGCCAGCGGGGCGGACCCGAGCAGGTCCGGGTCGTCCGTGGCGGCGAGCACGACGTTCCCGTAGCCCCGCCCGCGCAGGAGCCCGGGCTCGGCGATCACCGCGACGTCGCCGAACGCCTCGCGCAGGGTCGCGCCCTCGGCCCGCGCCCCGGTCAGCGGCGGTCGGTCGGCACAGTTGACCAGGTACACCCCGCCCGGCCGCAGGACCCGCGCCACGTGCGCCACCATCTCGCGCGTGCGCACGTGCGCCGGCGTGAGGTCGCCCGCGAAGACGTCCCGCACGACGACGTCCGCCGATGCGTCGGCCAGCTTCTCCAGCTCCGCGCGTGCGTCCCCGGCGCGGATCCGCAGCGCGGGGGAGCGCGGCAGGTCGAACCAGCCGCGGACCAGCTCGGTCAGCGTCACGTCGAGCTCCACCGCCAGCTGGCGGGAGCCCGGCCGGGTGGCGTCGACCGCCCGCGCGAGCGCGCAGCCCGCGGCGCCGAGGTGGACGACGTCCAGCGGGCCGCCGACGTCGCCGACGCGCTCGATCACCGCGGCCATCTGCTGCATGTACTCGAAGTCGAGGTGCGTGGGGTCCGCCAGATCGAGGTACGAGCTGGGCACGCCGTTGACCAGCACGGTGACGCCGTCGGGGTCGTCGAGGTCGCGGACCAGCTCGACGGTGCCGGTGGCGATGGGCAGCGGCCCCGTGGGCCACGGCGTCCCGGCGCGGGTCCGTGTGGGTGGTCGGTGCGAGCCTGGGCTGCGTCGGGCGGAGCGGTCGCGGGCGGCCATGGGGCCACGCTACGGGGCGCTCGGACGGCGGGAGGGCTTGACGCAGATCGAACAGGTGTTCGATACTGGGGTCACGGATCGACGGCAGGTGAAAGGGGACGGCGGCATGGACCAGCAGCTCGGTCGGCGCAGCGCGGGTGGGACGACCACGGGAGCGCCCATCCCGGCGCGGGTGGACGAGCTGCTCGGCCGCGCGGACGCCGAGCTGCTCGCCGCACAGTTCTCTCCCGAGCCCTGGGAGCAGCTCTCGCACGCGCACCTCGCCGCCCTCCGGGCCGGTGCCGCCGTCGTCGCCTTCCGCGGCACCCCGACCGGCCGGGGCGCCCCCCGCACGGTCTGGGCCATGCTCGGGGCGGTCGCTCCGGAGCTGAGCTCGTGGTCGACGTACTTCGCGGAGGCCGCCCCGCTGCGGTCGGCGGTGGACGCCGGCAGGTTCGAGCTGGTCGGGCCCCAGCGGGGCGAGGAGGCGGTGTGCGCCGCGGAGGACTTCGTCGCCGCCGTGCGTGAGCTGGTGCACGGGGGCGCGGGCGCCGTCGCCGGGCGCACGTTGAGCATGCGCGTCCTGCGGGCGTCGTGAGCACCGGCGGCGGGGCCGTGGCATGAGCCGCGGACCCCGGTCTGCCGGGGCGAAGCGGGACTGGGGCCGCGAGGAGATCGGCTGCTCGATCCTGCACGTCGACATGGACGCGTTCTTCGCCTCGGTGGAGCTCGCGCGCCGGCCCCAGCTGCGAGGGCTGCCGGTGATCGTGGGCGGCGCGAACCGCGGGGTGGTGCTGGCGGCGACGTACGAGGCGCGGGCCTTCGGGGTGCACGCGGCGATGCCGATGTCGGTCGCGCTGCGGCAGTGCCCGCACGCGGTCGTCGTCCCGCCCGACCACCACGCGTACCACGAGGTCTCGACCGGGGTGATGCGCGTGCTCGGTGACGTGACGGCGCTGGTCGAGCAGGTGAGCGTCGACGAGGCGTTCCTCGACGTCGCGGGTGCCCGTCGCCGGCTCGGACCCCCGACGATCATCGCCCAGCTCATCCGTCGCCAGGTGCGCGAGCAGTTCGGGATCACGTGCTCCGTGGGCATCGCCTCGACCAAGTTCGTCGCCAAGCTCGCGTCCGGGCACGCCAAGCCGGACGGCGTCCTGCTGGTCCCGCGCGCGGCGACGGTCGAGTTCCTGCGCGTCCTGCCGGTCGGGGCGCTCTGGGGAGTGGGTGAAAAGACGGAGGCGGCGCTGGCCCGGTGGGGGATCCGCACGGTCGCGGAGCTCGCGGACAGCGACGTGTCCACGGTGCAGAACGCCGTCGGGAAGGTCGCCGGGGCGCACCTGTTCGACCTGTCGTGGGGGCGGGATCCGCGGCCGGTCCGGCCCGGCCGTGAGGAGCGGTCGCTGAGCGCCGAGGAGACGTTCCCGGCGGACGTCGCCGACCTGGTCGTGGTGCAGGAGAAGGCCCGGGAGCTGGCCGACCGGTGCGCGGTCCGGCTGCGCAGGAACGGCCTGGTCACCCGCACGATCACCGTGAAGGTGCGGACGTCGGACTTCCGCACGCTGACCCGTTCGCGCACCCTGCTGACCCCGACGGACGTCGGCCGCGAGCTGTTCCTGGCGGCCCGGGAGCTCATCGCCGGGGTCGATCTGGGCGGGCTGCCGGTGCGGCTGGTCGGGGTCCGGGCGGAAGGGTTGTCGCCCGCGTCGTCGACGGTCCGGCAGCCGACCCTCGAGGAGGCGTCGGACCAGCCGACGGCCTCACGACGGGACGCCGAACGGGCCATGGACATGGTGCGGGACCGGTTCGGGAGGGCGTCGATCTCCGCAGGAGCCCCTCAGTCGACAGGAGTATCCTCACGGTCGACTACCACCTTCGTTCCGGCGGATCTATCCTGAACCGGAAGAAGGTCCACAGAGCTGACAACGGGGGTCAGGATGCCTCTCTCGGAGTACGAGCAGCGCGTGCTCGAGCAGATGGAACGGCAGCTGACCTCTGACGATCCCCGGCTCGCGAACACGCTGACCCAGCGCGGGCATCGCCCGTTCGGCCGATACGTCATCGCGGGAGTCGGTGCGTCCGTCGGTCTGCTGCTGCTCGTGCTCGGCGCGGCGAACAGCCTGGCCTGGTTGGGTGTCGTCGGGTTCGTCGTGATGTTCGCCGCGGTGGCGTTCGCGTTCGCAGACCCCCGCCGAGGGTCCGGGCGTCGCTCGGGGCCGCAGGGCGTCGTGCAGACGGATGGCAAGGTGAAGCCGGCAACGCCGCCGGCTCGTCAGCGCAGCAGCTTCATGAGCCGTCTCGAGGAGCGCTGGGAACGGCGGCGCGGCGAGAGCGGTCGCTGAGCAGCGTCTCGACGCCGCTCATCATCTCCTCCACCCACCCGGCCAGCACGGCCGGCTCGACGTCGGGCTGCTGCGGCGCGTAACGGTCGCGCTCGAACGTCAGCGCCAGCGCCACCAGAGCCTCCTCCGGCGCCCCGGTCAGGGGTGACCCGCACAGCTGCACCAGCTGCTCCTGCACCGACGCCACGACGGTGCGCGGCGTGTCCGAGTCGGTCCACACGATCCCGCGGGCGGCGAGCCGCTTGCGCGCGCGCAGCCAGGCCCGCTCGGGGGTGAGATCGGCGAGGAACCGGGTGCGGCGCCGCAGGATCGCCAGGCCGAACGAGGCGATGGCCAGCACGATCGCGACCGTGACCGCGGCGGGCAGCCATGCGCGCCCGGCGTCGTCGGTGGAGCCGGTGCTGGACTGTCCGCCCGGAGCGGTCGAGGCGGTCGACTGGGGGCGCGCGGTGGGCAGCACGTCGTCGGGCTGCCCGGCCGGCGCGGAGATCCCGCGGAACGGGTCGCTCCACTGCGGCGGGGCTCCGGTCTGCACGGCGGGCGTCGGCTCGAACCGCACCCAGCCGTAGCCCTCGAAGAACAGCTCGGGCCAGGCGTGCGACTCGTGGCCGGTCACCACGTAGGTGCCGTTGCGGTCGGACTCGCCCGGCAGGAAGCCGACGCCGACGCGGGCGGGGATGCCCAGGGTGCGGGCCATCATCGTCATCGAGGTCGAGAACTGGACGCAGTACCCGCGCTTCGACTGCAGGAAGTCCCAGACGGCGTCCTTGGTCCGGGAGGGCGCGACGCGGGTGTCATAGGTGAAGTTCGTCGTCGCCCGGAAGTAGGTCTGCAGGGCCATCGCCTGCTCGTAGGGGGTCGTCGCGTCGGCGGTGACCTCCTTCGCCAGGTCGGCGATGTCCTGCGTGTGGCTGGTCTCGGGGACGACGAGCGAGGCTCCGTCGTCGCCGGGGTCGCCGATCTCCGCGGCGGCGAGGTCGTCGGCGGTCAGCGAGGGGATCTCGACGGTCATGGCGTAGGCCATGCCGTCGAAGGTGCCGCGCCGACCCACGACCTCGTCGCGCTCGGTGTCGTACTCCCAGGTGCCGGGCACGTCGACCGTGCGGGGGAACGTGCTCATCGGCAGCCGACGCTCGCGCAGTCCGCCGACCTCGACCTGGACGTCGGCGAGGGTGCCGCGCTCGGGGTCGGGGAGGGTGCCACGCACGGCGGGGTCGGAGGACAGGAGCGTCGCCGGGTCCCACGGGACCATCTCGAAGGAGTCCGCGCGGTCCCACGACTGCCCGTCGAACGTGGTGAGCGTGAAGGCGCGCAGGGGGCCGACGGCGGCCGCGCTGACGGTGGCCGCCGTGGCGGTCGGAGTCGGCGTGGGCGCGGTGCCGTCGCCCGGGTCCGGCGCGACGGGGTTGACCGTGTAGCGCAGCACGACCTGCGAGGACCGGGAGCCCAGGCTGTCACGCAGGTCCAGGTCGTCGCTGAGCGACATGGGTCCGACCGGCCCGCTGCCGAAGCTGGGCATGCTCAGGCTCGCCCAGCCGGGGAAGGCCGCGACGGCCGGCCCGGCGATCAGGGTCGCGACGATCAGCGAGAGCGAGCACATCACCGCGACCGAGATCCGTCGGGCGCGGTCGCTGTGGGCGGACGCGGGGGCGGCGCTGAGCGCGAGGAGCAGCAGGTAGAAGAACGCGGTCCAGGCGATCGCCCACCCGCTGGCGGGGAACCCGAGGATGATCGCCGGGATCCACAGCGCGGCGAACGCGAATCCGGCCAGCGCCGGCAGGCCGAGCCCGATCGCGACCAGGTCGGCGAGGAGGAACACGGCGACCGCGCCGACGACCACGAGCAGCTCGGCGGGCCGGACGCCGGCCATCGGCACGAGCGAGGCGTTGATGACGGCGACGCCCTCGTGCGCGGCGGCCAGCGTGCGCTCGAGCGAGCCGGTGTCGGGCAGCACCTGCAGCCGTCCCGGGGGCGCTCCGTAGCGGACCAGGATGATGCCGACGGCGACCACGGTGCCGGCCAGGGTGGGTGCCCACCAGGAGCGGGTAACGGCGCGCACGCCGATGACGATCGCAGCGACGACCAGCACGATCGCCCAGGTCGCCGCGAGCCAGCCGCCGCGCTCGATCAGACCGGTGAGCGCGTACAGGCTCGCGCAGGTGGCGGCGGCGCAGAGGGCGGACCCCAGGACGGAGCGCGAGCCCCGGGGGATGCGCTGCGGACGCCCGGTCACTGTGCCGACCCCAGGAGCCGCAGCCAGCAGTCGACGATCGGCTCGCCCGGCGTCACGCGGCAGGCCCGCCAGCCGGCCCGGCGCAGCGCCTTGATCGTGTGCTCGGCCTCGGCCTCGTGCGCGGGGGTGTCCGCCCGGACGACGGCCCAGGCCTGGGCGTTGTCGGCGACGTGCGCGAGCGCGGCCCGTGCCGCCGCGCCGAGCGGGCCGAGGACCGCGAGGACGATCTCGCCGCCCGCGTCCGTCGTCTGCAGGAGGTGCGCGGCCGAGACGAGCTCCGCCTCGCCGATCGCGGAGGTGCGGGGCGACTCGAGGTCGATGGTGCGGTCGAGCACCGCGTTGCGCGCGCCGGGGCCCGTCCGGTTGTGCACGAACGCGAGCGGGTAGGGCGAGGCGTCGTCGCGCAGGCCGCTGACGAGCCGCACGGGGTGGCCGCCGTCGAGCATGGCCAGCGACATCGAGGCGGCCAGCGAGATCGACCACTCGAGGTTGGCCACCTTCGCGGGCAGGTCGAGCAGCACGGACACCGGGCGCATGCCGGCCCGCTCGTCGGAGCGGACCATGAGCGCGCCCTTGCGGGCGCTGCTGCTCCAGTGCACGCGCCGCAGGTCGTCGCCCTCGCGGTAGTCGCGCAGCGACGCGTCGTCCGTCGACGGCGTCCGTGCCCCCAGTGCGACGCGGTCGGGCTCGCCCACCAGGACGTCGCTGGGCGTCGGCAGAGGCACCACCGCGGGCCAGACCGACACCTCGGCCTGCTCGCCCAGCGTCGCCGACGTGCGGACCACCCCGAACGGGTCGCTGCGCGTCACCACCAGCGGGCCGAGCGGCCAGCGCCCGCGCCGGGCCGCCTGCACCGCGTAGCTGACGGTGACCTTGCGGGGCGCCCGGCTGACGCGCGCGCGCAGCGGGCGGCCACCGGAGAGCTCCGTGGCCGCCTGCTCGGCGAACTTCAGCCCGGCCAGCCGGACGCGCGCCGCGGGATCGGTCGCCGAGATCGTGACCTCGATCTGCGCCTCGTCGCCCGCGTGGACCGGGTTGGGGGTCGCGCGACGCTGGACGTTGAGCCGGTGCTTGCCGCGACCGGGGTCGAGCAGGCCGACGCCGACCGCGGCGCCCACCACGAGCAGGAGCGCGAGCGTGCCGATGCGCACCAGGTCGACGGCGCCGAGCACCACGCCGAGCTGCAGCGCGGCGATGCCGGCGACGCCGATCGCCCAGCCGCGGGGGGTGGGTCGCAGTCGCATCAGATCGCGCGGCGGGAGCGCGCGGTGCCCGCCGCCGAGGGCAGCGGGATCCGGTCGAGGATGTCGGTGACGATGTCGGACGTGCTGCGCCCGGACAGCCGGGACTCCGTGCTGGGCAGCAGGCGGTGCGCGAGCACCGGCACGCCGAGCTGCTGGACGTCGTCGGGGAGCACGTGGTCGCGGCCGTCCATGGCGGCGAGCGCCTTGGCCGCCCGCAGCAGCTGGATCGCCGCGCGCGGGGAGGCGCCGAGCCGCAGGCCCTGGTCCTCACGCGTGGCGGTCACCAGGTCGACCACGTAGCGCTTGACCGCGGGTGCCGCGAACAGGCGGCGGGTGGTCTCGATGAGGGCCTTGACCTGCGCGGCGTCGGTCACCGGTCGCAGGGTGTCCAGCGGGTCGGACGTCTCCTGCAGGTCGAGCATGTCCAGCTCGGACTCGATGCTCGGGTAGCCGACCGTGAGTCGCGCCATGAACCGGTCGCGCTGGGCCTCGGGCAGCGGGTACGTGCCCTCCATCTCCACGGGGTTCTGCGTGGCCACCACGAGGAACGGACGCGGTAGGGGATAGGTGCGCCCGTCGACGGTCGCCTGCGCCTCCTGCATGCACTCGAGCAGCGCGGACTGGGTCTTGGGCGAGGCGCGGTTGATCTCGTCGCCGATGACCACGTGCGCGAAGACGGGGCCGGGCCGGAACTCGAACTCGTGCGTCTGCGACCGGAAGATGTTGACGCCGGTCAGGTCCGACGGCAGCAGGTCCGGCGTGAACTGGATCCGCCCCACGGTGCAGTCGATGGTCTTGGCCAGCGCCTTGGCGAGAGTGGTCTTGCCGACGCCCGGCACGTCCTCGAGGAGCAGGTGCCCCTCGGCGAGCAGCACGGCGACGGTGACCCGCACCAGCTCGGGCCGGCCGGTCACCACACCCTCGACCGCGGCACGCATCCGTAGCGTGGTCTCGACGACGTCCTCGAGCTCGCTCGACGACGGGACTGCCTGCAGCATGACGCCTCCTTTGGCGGAACTGCGTCCGAGCCTAAAGGTCGGGCGCGCGTTGTTCATCGCCCACGGCGCCCCCACTTCGCTCCACCACCCACCCGGCGGAGCGCCCTTGTGGCGCCGCGACCGGGCGATTCGTCCGGTCGCTCCGCAATCCGAGCGCCCGGACGCCCCTCGACACGCCCCGGCGGGGCCCCGGGCCGCTGGATCCCTCCACTTCGCCCCACCGATTCTGACCTGGGCTTTTACACCTTCGATCGGGTGAATCGTGCGTCCGTCACGTGGCGGGTGGAGTGAAGTGGAGTACCGTGGAGGCACGTGGTGAGGCAGGGAGTCTCGCGTCGGAGGAGCGGAGGGAGGCGGGGTGTCGCATGAGTCGTCGTCCGGCGTCTTCAGCTCCTTCGCGCCCTTCCTCGGGACGTACACGCCGCGCCTGGACGACAAGGGGCGGCTCATCCTTCCGGCCAAGTTCCGCGGCCAGCTGGCTCCGGGCCTCGTGATGACCCGTGGCCAGGAGCGATGCCTGTTCCTGCTCCCCGTCGACGAGTTCCGCCGCATGCACGACCAGCTGCGCCAGGCCCCGGTCACCAGCCGCCAGGCCCGTGACTACCTGCGTGTGTTCCTGTCGGGCGCCAGCGACGAGCTGCCGGACCGCCAGGGGCGCATCTCCATCCCGCCGATGCTCCGCAAGTACGCGGGGCTCGAGCGTGACGTCGCCGTCATCGGCACCGGCACCCGGGTCGAGATCTGGGACCTCACCGCGTGGGAGACGTACCTGGCCGAGCAGGAGGCCGGCTACGCCGACACCGCGGAGGAGGTCTTCCCGAACGGTCCCTTCTAGCGCACTGGCCCGAACGGGCCGCCCGGTGAGACCTCCTCCCGAATCTCTGCCGCACTTCCCCGGTGGCAGAGGGTCGGTGGGGGATCTGGTCGGACGGCGGAGGGGCCGCCTGACCAATTCCGTGCCACCTGGGGAGGGGAGCAGCGATGACCGAGAACACGCCTGGGCACACGTCGTCCGACGCCGCCTCCCGGCACACCCCGGTGCTGCTGCAGCGCTGCCTCGACCTGCTGGCCCCGGCGTTCGACGTCGAGCGCCCGGTGATGGTCGACTCCACGCTCGGCATGGGCGGGCACACCGAGGGCGTCCTGCAGGCGTTCCCGCACGTCCGGGTGGTCGGCCTCGACCGCGACACCCAGGCGCTCGAGCTGGCGGGCCGCCGGCTGGCCCCGTTCGGCGACCGGTTCACCGGCGTGCACGCCATCTACGACGAGATCAACGACGTGCTGGACCGGCTGGGCATCCCCAAGGTCCAGGGCGTCCTCATGGACCTCGGCGTGTCGTCGCTGCAGCTCGACGAGCGCGAGCGCGGCTTCTCCTACTCGGCCGACGCCCCGCTCGACATGCGGATGGACGCGACGACCGGGCAGACGGCCGCGGACGTGCTCAACACCTACGACGAGCGCGACCTGGCCCGGATCCTGCGGGTCTACGGCGAGGAGCGGTTCGCGCCGCGCATCGCCCGCGCGATCGTCGCCCAGCGTGCCCGGCGGCCGCTCGAGCGCACCGGCGAGCTGGTGAGCATCGTGCGGGCCAACATCCCGGCCGCGACCCGCAAGACCGGGGGCAACCCCGCCAAGCGCACGTTCCAGGCGCTGCGGATCGAGGTGAACGGCGAGATCGAGGTCCTCGAGCGCGCGCTGCCGCAGTCGATCGAGGCGCTCGCGGTCGGCGGCCGGATCGTCGTCGAGTCCTACCACTCGCTGGAGGACCGGGCGGTCAAGCGCGCGCTCGCCGTCGGCGCCACGTCCAGCGCACCGCCCGACCTGCCGGTCGAGCCCGAGACGCACGCGCCGTTCCTGCGCCTGGTGACCCGGGGCGCCGAGGAGGCCGACGAGGCCGAGCTGGCGCACAACCCGAGGTCGCAGTCCGTCCGGCTCCGCGCCGCCGAACGCGTCCGTCCCACGCCCGACCACCTCAAGCCCCGCCAGACCGGAAGGAGGGCAGCATGAGCGCCCAGTCCGCTGCCCGAGCAACCGCGTACCCGGCCCCGGCCCGCCCGCGCCCGACAAGTGCACCCGCACCCCGACTTCGCGTCGTCCGCGCGCCGGAGCACGCCAGGACGCGAGTTCCGTTCATCCTTGCCTGCATGGCTGTCCTCGCCGGCGCGCTCCTCTCCGCGCTGCTCCTCAACACCTCCATGGCGGCGAGCGCGTACGCCAAGTACGACCTGTCGAACGAGCTGGGCCGGCTCGACCAGGACGCGCAGGACCTGACCGCGCAGCTCGACGCCAAGGCGTCGCCCACCCAGCTCGCGGCGTCCGCGGCCGCGCTGGGGATGGTGCCGACCAACGGCACGGGCTGGCTGCGGCTCTCGGACGGCAGCGTGCAGGGCGCACCCGAGCCGGCCGGAGCGGGCGGATGACGACACCGGTCGAGCGCACGCGCGCCCGCACCGCGCCCTCCAACCGGGCCGCCGGCACGACCGTCCCGCGGCAGCGCACGCAGGGCGGCCCGCCGACCGTCGTCGTGCCGCCCGGAAAGCCCCGCAACCCCGGGTCCCGCGGCACCCGCGGCGGCAGGCCACCGGCCGGACCGGTCCAGCCGGGCTCCCGCGCCCGCATGGCCCTGCTCACCGCCCTGATCGTGCTGGCGCTCGCCGTCTTCGGCGGGCGCCTGGTCTACGTCCAGGGGCTGCGCGGCGCCAGCATCGCCGAGCAGGCGCGCAACTCCCGGCTCATCTCCGTGGCGATGCTCGGCGGGCGCGGCGACATCACGGACGCCGAGGGCAACCCCCTGGCGACGTCGGTCGAGCGCTACGACATCTCGGTGAACCAGCGGCTCGTCGCCAAGTTCACGGGGACGGTCAACCCGCCGGTCCCGGACGGCGCCGCGGGGGTCGCGGCCGTGCTCGCGCCGCTGCTCGACATGAACGCCGCCGAGCTGGGCGGCTCCCTGGTGGGCGACCGTCAGTTCGTGTACATCCGCAAGGGCGTGCTGCCCGAGGTCGCCCGCGAGGTCCGCAAGCTGGGCCTGAGCGGCGTGAACGTCGACCGGGTGGCCGAGCGCGTCTACCCCAACAACACGCTCGCCGGGAACGTCATCGGCTTCGTCAACTCCAACGGCGTCGGCCTGGCCGGCCTCGAGGCGTCGCTCAACCCGCGCCTCACCGGCACGGCCGGCAGCGAGACGTACGAGAGCGGGCGCAAGGGGCAGGCGATCCCCGGCGGGTACACCAAGGACACGCCGGCGCGGCAGGGTGACTCGGTCCAGCTCACGCTGCTGTCGGACGTGCAGTGGAAGGCCCAGTCGGCGCTCGACGCCCAGGTGGCCGCCACCGGCGCCGACTCCGGGTCGCTGATCGTCATGGACACCAAGACCGGCGAGGTCTACGCGCTGGCGGACTCCGGCTCGGTGGACCCGAACCACCCCGGGGAGGCGTCGGGCTCGCTGTCCAGCGCGGTCTCGGACGTCTTCGAGCCCGGCTCGACCGGCAAGGTCATCACGATGTCCGCGATCCTCGAGAACAACATCGCGACGCCGCTCTCGCAGTGGTCGGTGCCCTACACGTACTCGCCCGACGGCCACGAGACGTTCAAGGACTCGCACGAGCACGGCGTGCTGCCGCTCACGACGACCGGCGTGCTCGCCGAGTCCTCCAACACCGGCACCGTGATGATCGGCCAGAGCCTGCCCGTGCAGACGCGGTACGACTACCTCGCCAAGTTCGGGTTCGGGGCCAAGACCGGGATCGAGATGCCGGGGGAGTCGAACGGCATCCTGCACCCGGTCGACACCTGGCAGCGGCGCGACAAGTTCGCCGTGCTGTTCGGCCAGTCCGTGTCGGTGACCGCGATCCAGGCGACCCAGGTGTTCCAGACCATCGCCAACGGCGGCGTGCGCGTGCAGCCGCACATCATCAAGGGCTGGACGTCGCCCGACGGCGTCTACACGCCCGTCGCGCCGGCCGCGAAGACCCAGGTGGTCTCGGCGGAGACGGCGAAGACGGTGCTGACGATGATGCAGAGCGTGGTCGACGACGGCACGGGGTCCAGCGCTGCGATCCCCGGCTACCAGGTGGCCGGCAAGACGGGTACCGCGCAGAACTGGGTGGGCGGGGTGCAGGGCATCACGGCGTCGTTCATCGGCGTCGCGCCCGCGGACAACCCGCGCATCGCCGTCGCGGTGATCCTGCACAACCCGAGGTCGTCGATCTACGGTGGCACGGTCGCCGCCCCGGTCTTCTCGGACGTGGCCGGGTACACGCTCAGCGAGCTCGGCGTCGCCCCGTCGGGCACCGCGGGGACGCTCTTCCCCACGACGTGGTGAACCGCACCGGCCGGGAGGCCGAGAGTGCCGCCCGGGGTAGATTCTCCCCATGACGACCCCCGCTCGGATGCGCCCGCTGCATCCCGCGGCCCATCGGGTCGCCGACCTCGTCGAGACGTTCTCCCTGGTCACCCGCGGTGTCCCGGTGGCCGACGACGCCCTGCTGACCGGCGTGACGCTCGCCAGCGGCGACGTGGAGCCCGGTGACGTGTTCGTCGCCGTCACCGGCTTCAAGGTCCACGGCGCCACGTATGCGGCCCAGGCGGTCCACGCCGGCGCTGTGGCCGTGCTCACGGACGAGGCCGGTCTGACCCACCTGGAGTCCGCCGGCCTGACGGACGCGGTCGCCGTCCTGGTCGCGGACGACCCACGAGCGATCGCCGGCCCGGTGGCTGCGTGGGCGCACGACGCGCCCGGCGAGCGGCTGGTCACGGTCGGCGTCACGGGGACCAACGGCAAGACGACGACGACGTACTTCCTCGACGCCGCGCTGCGGGCCGCGCACGCGACGACCGCGGTGCTCGGCACCGTCGAGCTGCGGATCGGGCCGGACGCGGTCGAGAGCCCGCGCACGACGGTCGAGGCGCCGGCGCTGCAGGCGATCCTCGCGGTGGCCGTCGAGCGCGGCGCTACCGCGATGTCCACGGAGGTCTCGTCGCACGCCCTCGCGCTGGGCCGCGTCCACGGGCTGACGTTCGACGTCGTCGGCTTCACCAACCTGCAGCGCGACCACCTCGACTTCCACGGCGACATGGAGGGCTACTTCCGGGACAAGTCCCGGCTGTTCGCGCGCGGTCAGGCGCGCCGCGGCGTGGTCGTGGTCGACGACGAGTGGGGCCGACGGCTGGCCGCGGAGTCCCCGATCCCCGTCGAGTCGCTGGCCACGCACGTCGGTGAGCCGGAGGGCGCGGACGCGGACTGGGCGGTCACCGCCGCGGACATCGGCCTGGACGGCGTCGGGTCGAGCTTCACGCTGCGTGGGCCGGACGGCGTCGAGCACGCGGCCACCAGCCCGCTGCCGGGTCTCGTCAACGTCTCCAACGCTGCCCTGGCCATCGTGCTCGCGCACGCGGCGGGCGTGGACCTCGACCAGGCGATCGCCGCCGTCGCGGTGGCCCACGAGATCCCGGGCCGGATGGAGCGGGTCATCGAGCGCGGCGACGGCTTCCCGCTCGCCATCGTCGACTACGCGCACACGCCCGACGCGCTCGTCCTGGCGCTCGACGCGGTGCGCCCGATCACGCCCGGCCGCCTCGTCATCGTGTTCGGCTCCGACGGCGACCGGGACCAGGGCAAGCGTCCGATCATGGGAGAGATCGCCGCGCGCCTGGCCGACGTGATCGTCGTCACGGACGAGAACCCGCGTTCCGAGGAGCCGTCGGCCATCCGGTCCGCCATCCTCGACGGGGTCCGGGTGCAACGCCCGGACATGGTCGACGTGCACGAGGCCACCAGCCGCGCGCAGGCCATCCGCGACGCCCTCGACCTCGCCGCCGAGCAGGACACCGTGATCATCACGGGCAAGGGCCACGAACCGACACAGGAGATCGCCGGCGTGTTCCACCGCTACAACGACCGTGACGTGCTGATCGCGGCACGCCTCGCCCGTCAGGAGCAGCACGCGTGATCGCCCTCACCGCGGCCGAGATCGCGGCCGCGACCGGTGGCGTGCTGCGCGGCTCCGCGGCGACGGACCCGGCGCTCGTCGTCAGCGGCCCGGTCGTCGTCGACTCGCGCGACGACGTGACCGGCGGCCTCTTCGTCGCGCTGCCCGGCGAGCACGTCGACGGCCACGACTACGCCGCCGTCGCGGTGGCCCGGGGCGCCGCGCTGGTGCTCGCCGCCCGCGACGTGGTCGGCAGCGGCGGCGCCGTGCTGCCCAGCGTCGTCGTGACCGACGTCGAGAAGGCGCTGGGCGATCTCGCCCGCGTGGTGCTCGAGCGGCTGCGCGAGGCCTCGCACGAGCCCGGCGGCAGCGAGCTGAAGGTCGTCGGCATCACCGGCTCCGTCGGCAAGACGACGACCAAGGACCTGCTCGCGCAGCTGTGCGGCAGCGTCGGACCGACGATCGCGCCCGTCCGCTCGTTCAACAACGAGATCGGGCTGCCGCTGACCGTGCTGCGCGCCGACGAGTCGACCCGGTTCCTCGTGCTCGAGATGGGCGCCAGCGGGCCCGGGCACCTGACCTACCTCACGGACATCGCGCCGCCCGACGTGGCCGTGGTGCTCATCGTCGGGCAGGCGCACCTCGGCGGCTTCGGTGGCATCGAGGCCGTCGCCGTGGCCAAGGCCGAGATCGTGCAGGGCCTGGTGTCCGACGGCGTCGCGGTGCTCAACGCCGACGACCCGCGGGTGTCGGCGATGGCCTCGCTGGCGCCGGGGGACGTCGTGACGTTCGGCGCGGCACCCGAGGCGACGGTCGGTGTCCGCGACGTGCGACTGGACCGGTCCGGCCGGGCCACCTTCACGCTCGTCGAGCGCGGCGCCGAGGAGCGCTCGGCGCAGGTCACGCTCCGACTGGTCGGGGAGCACCACGTGCACAACGCGCTCGGCGCCGCGGCCGCGGCCCTCGCGGTCGGTCTCGACCTCGACCAGGTGGCCGCCGGACTGAGCGACGCCGACGTGCTCAGCCCGCACCGGATGCACGTGGTGGACCGGCCCGACGGCGTGACCGTCGTCGACGACTCGTACAACGCGAACCCGGACTCCATGCGCGCGGCGCTCAAGGCGCTGGCCGTGCTGGCCGGGCGGGACCGTCGCTCGATCGCGGTGCTGGGCGAGATGCTCGAGCTCGGCCCCGGTGCGCGGGAGGCGCACGACGCCATCGGCCGGCTCTGCGTCCGTCTCAACATCGGCCTGACCGTGGTCGTGGGCGACGGCGCGCGCGCCATTCGCGACGGCGCCAACCACGAGGGCTCCTGGGGCGACGAGGTGGTGCTCGCCGACGACCTGGACGTGGCCACCGCGTTCCTCGAGAGCGAGCTGCGGCCCGGCGACGTCGTGCTGGTGAAGTCGTCGTACGGCGCCGGCCTGTGGAAGCTGGGCGACGCGCTCGTCGAGGGGGGCGCCCGGTGAAGGCCCTCCTCATCTCCGGCGGCCTCGCGATGCTCATCGCACTGCTGGGCACGCCCCTGTTCATCCGGTACCTGGTCCACAAGCAGTACGGCCAGTTCATCCGGCAGGACGGCCCGACCGCGCACTTCACCAAGCGCGGCACCCCGACCATGGGCGGCGTCGTCATCATCGCGGCCACCCTGATCGGCTGGCTGGGTGGCCTCGTCGCCACCGGCACGGTGCCCAGCGCGTCGGCCGTCCTCGTCATGTTCCTGATGACCGGGCTCGGCGTGGT
The DNA here is from genome assembly GCF_056403775.1 of Cellulomonas sp. P2_F12. Classification (NCBI taxonomy): domain Bacteria; kingdom Bacillati; phylum Actinomycetota; class Actinomycetes; order Micrococcales; family Cellulomonadaceae; genus Cellulomonas; species Cellulomonas sp. P2_F12. The sequence goes on from NZ_JBFUEV010000003.1 coordinate 465,613, forward strand.
CGGTTTCCTCGACGACTTCATCAAGATCTCGCGGCAGCGCAGCCTCGGGCTCAAGGCACGCTGGAAGATCCTCGGGCAGGGCGTCGTGGGCGTGACCTTCGCGGTCGCTGCCCTGCAGTTCCCCAACGAGAAGTTCCGCACGCCGGCCTCGACCCACATCTCGTTCATCCGCGACACCAACCTGGACCTGGCGTTCTGGGGCGTGACCCTGGGGATCATCCTGTTCGTCGTCTGGGCGAACTTCCTGATCACGGCGTGGTCCAACGCGGTCAACCTCACCGACGGGCTCGACGGCCTGGCCACCGGCGTCTCGCTCATCGTGTTCGGCGCGTACGTCATCGTCGGGGTGTGGCAGTTCAACCAGAGCTGCCAGTTCCTCGCGAGCGCCGGCCCCCGCTGCTACGAGACCCGGGACCCGCTGGACCTCGCGGTCATCGCGGCCGCCATCACGGGCGCGTGCTTCGGGTTCCTGTGGTGGAACGCCAGCCCCGCCAAGATCTTCATGGGCGACACCGGCTCGCTCGCCCTCGGCGGCGCGCTGGCCGGCCTGTCGATCATGTCCCGCACCGAGATCCTCGCCGCGATCATCGGTGGCCTGTTCGTGCTCGAGGTGCTCTCGGACGTCATCCAGATCGGCTTCTTCAAGATGACCGGCAAACGTGTGTTCAAGATGGCGCCGCTGCATCATCACTTCGAGCTCTCGGGCTGGGGTGAGGTGACGATCGTCATCCGGTTCTGGATCATCGCCGGGCTCTTCGTCGCGCTCGGCGTCGGCATCTTCTACGCCGAGTGGGTGGCCGGCTAGGTGTCCGAGCTCGTGCTGGAGGGCGCCCTCGTGGTGGTCGCCGGGCAGGGCGTGTCCGGCCGTGCCGCGGTCGAGGTGCTGGCCTCCCGGGGTGCGCGCGTGGTGCCCGTCGACGACCGCGCGGACGACGTGATCGGCTCCGCCGAGCTGCTCGCGGGCACGGTGCTGGAGCGGGCCGACCTGGTCGTCGCCTCGCCCGGCCTCCCGCCGCACCACCCGCTGATCGCCGCAGCCCTGGAGCGCGGCCTGCCGGTGTGGAGCGAGGTCGAGCTGGCGTGGCACGTGCGCGTCGACCGCGCGTCGGGGGGCGGACCCGCGCCCTGGCTCGCCGTGACCGGGACCAACGGCAAGACCACGACCGTCGGCATGCTCGAGTCGATCCTGCGCGCGGGCGGCGAGAACGCGGTCGCGGTCGGCAACGTCGGCACCCCCGTGGTGCTCGCCGCGACGGACCCGACCGTGGACGTCCTGGCGGTGGAGCTGTCGAGCTTCCAGCTGCACTTCACGCACTCGATGTCGGCGCAGGCCGCCGCGGTGCTCAACGTCGCGCCCGACCACCTCGACTGGCACGGGTCGCTGGATGCGTACGCGGCCGACAAGGGACGCATCTTCGAGCACGCGCAGGTGGCGTGCGTGTACAACCTGGCCGACCCCGTGACCGAGCACCTCGTGCGGGAGGCGGACGTCGAGGACGGTGCCGTCGCCGTGGGCTTCACGCTGGGCACGCCGCTGGTCGGGCAGGTCGGGCTCGTGGAGGACGTGCTGGTGGACCGCGGGTTCTCCCGGCTCCGGCACACGCACGCCGCCGAGCTGGGCACGCTGGACGACCTGGCGCAGCTGGCCGGCCCCGACGGCACGGTGCCGCCGCACGTCGTCGCGAACGCGCTCGCCGCCGCGTCCCTCGCGCTGGCGCACGACGTCGCCCCGGCGGCGATCCGGGCGGGCCTGCGCGCCTACGGGCCCGGGGCGCACCGGCTGGCCACGGTCGCCGTGGTCGACGGCGCGGCCTACGTCGACGACTCGAAGGCCACGAACGCCCACGCGGCGGCGGCCGCCCTCGGCGCGTTCGCGCCCGGCAGCGTCGTCTGGATCGCGGGCGGCCTGGCCAAGGGGGCGCAGTTCGACGAGCTCGTGGCGGCACGGCGGGACCGCCTCAAGGCCGTCGTCCTCATCGGGGTGGACCGGGCGCCGCTGCGTGAGGCTCTCGCCCGACACGCACCCGAGGTCCCCGTGGTCGAGGTCGACGCCGGTGAGACTGGCCCGGTGATGACCCGCGCCGTGCACGAGGCCCGACGGCTCGCCGCCGCGGCACCCGTGGGCGACGCGACCACGGTGCTGCTCGCCCCCGCCTGCGCCTCGATGGACCAGTTCACGTCGTACGCCGCGCGGGGTGAGGAGTTCGCCGCAGCCGTGCACGCACTGGGGGACCGATGACCGCGACGACCGGCCGCCCGCGGCTGCCCCCGAACGAGCGCGCTGACGAGCCGGGTACCAGCACCGGCTCGCTGCTCGGCCAGTGGAACAGCGCGGTCACCAGCTACTACGTCCTGCTCGGCGCGACGGCCCTGCTGCTCGTGATCGGCCTGGTCATGGTCCTGTCGAGCTCGAGCGTCGAGTCCCTGGACGACGGGCACTCGCCGTACGCGGTCTTCCTCGACCAGGCGAAGTTCGCGCTGATCGGCCTGCCGATCCTGTTCGGGCTCTCGCGCGCGCCGGTGCGGTTCTTCCAGACCATCGCGTGGCCCGCCCTGGCGTTCGCCATCCTGTTCCAGCTCACGGTGTTCACGCCGCTCGGCTGCGGCGCCGGCGGCAACCAGAACTGGGTGTGCGTCGGTGGCTTCTCCGCGCAGCCGTCCGAGACCATCAAGCTCGCCCTCGCCGTCTGGCTCGGCGCCGTGCTCGCCCGCAAGCTGCCCCTCCTGCGCCAGTGGAAGCACGCCCTGATCCCGGCGGTCCCGGTGGCCGGCCTGGCGATCCTCGTGGTTCTCGCCGGGCACGACCTGGGCACCGCCCTCGTCCTGATCATGCTGGTGGCGGGCGCGCTGTTCGTCGCCGGGGTGCCCATGCGGATGTTCGGGTTCGCGGCGCTGCTGGCCGGCGGGCTGACCGCTCTGCTCACGGTCACCAGCAAGAACCGCACCGACCGGATCACGTCGTGGCTCTCGGACCAGTGCGACGTCGCGACCGCCTGCTACCAGACCCTGCACGGCGGCTGGGGCCTGGCGAGCGGCGGCTGGGGCGGTCTGGGGCTGGGGGAGAGCCGCGAGAAGTGGTCGTACCTGCCGGCCGCGCACAACGACTTCATCTTCGCGATCCTGGGCGAGGAGCTCGGGCTCATCGGGACGCTGCTGGTGCTCGGGCTCTTCGGCCTGCTGGCCTTCGCGATGATCCGCGTGATCCGCCGCCACCCGGACCCGTTCGTGCAGATCACCACCGGGGCGATCCTGTGCTGGATCATCGGCCAGGCGCTGGTCAACGTCGCGGTCGTCATCGGGCTCGCGCCGGTCATCGGCGTCCCGCTCCCGCTGGTCTCGGCCGGTGGTTCGGCGCTGATCATGACCATGGCTGCCCTCGGCGTGCTCATCGCCTTCGCGCGCTCGGAACCGGGCGCCGCGGAGGCGCTCGCCGCGCGGCCGTCCGTGGTGCGCCGGTCGCTGGCCGTCATCGGGCGGTCCCGTGGCTGACGCACGACCAGTCCCGACCGTGCCCGCCGTGCTCCTTGCCGGCGGTGGCACCGCGGGCCACGTCAACCCCCTGCTCGCGGTCGCCGACGAGCTCCTGCGGCGGCACCCGAACGCCCGCCTGACGGTCCTGGGCACCACCCAGGGCCTGGAGGCGCGCCTGGTGCCCGAGCACGGGCTGCCGCTCGCGGTGGTGCCGCGCGTCCCGCTGCCGCGCCGACCGACCCTCGACTGGTTCCGCCTGCCGTGGCGGCTGCGCGACGCGGTCCGTGCCGCCGGGGTGGCGATCGACGAGTCGGGCGCGCAGGTCGTGGTGGGCTTCGGCGGGTACGTGGCGACGCCCGCGTACCTCGCGGCCCGCCGCCGGGGCGTCCCCGTCGTCATCCACGAGCAGAACGCGCGCCCTGGCCTGGCCAACCGGCTCGGCGCCCGCTGGGCGAAGTCGGTCGCCGTGACGTTCCCGGGCACCGCGCTGCGCGGCGGGCAGGTCACCGGCCTCCCGCTGCGTGCGCCCGTCGCCCGGTTGGTGCAGCAGCTCGCGGCCGACCCGGTGGGCACCCGGGCCGCCGCTGCGGCCGAGCTGGGGCTCGACCCCGCGCTGCCGACGCTGCTGGTCACCGGCGGCTCGCTCGGCGCGGTCAGCGTGAACACGGCCGTGGCCGGCGCGGCCGCGGACCTGCTCGCCGCCGGCGTCCAGGTCCTGCACCTGACGGGCGCCGGCAAGGCCGACGCGGTCCACGCAGCCCTCGACGGCGTGCCCGGGGCCGAGCGCTACCACGTGCGCGAGTACCTGACCGAGATGCACCTCGCGCTGGCCGTGGCGGACGTGGTCCTCGGGCGCTCCGGTGCCGGCACGGTGTGCGAGCAGGCGGCACTCGGCATCCCCGCGATCTACGTGCCCCTGCCCGTCGGCAACGGCGAGCAGCGGCTCAACGCCGCCTCCGTGGTCGCGGCGGGCGGCGGCCTCCTGGTGGACGACGCCGACCTCGACCCCGCCTGGATCCGCGCGCACCTGCCGGTCCTGCTGGTCGGGGACGCGGCGGCCGAGACGCGCGAGCGCATGGGCCGGGCGGCGGCGAGCGTCGGCGTCCGCGACGCCGCGGCGCGCGTGGCCCGGCTGATCGAGGCGGAGCTCCCGTGACGTCCGTGCTGCGCCCCGCCGACCTCGGCCGCGTGCACCTCATCGGTGTCGGCGGCGCTGGCATGTCCGCGATCGCCACGCTGCTCGCCGCCCGCGGGCTGGTGGTCAGCGGGTCCGATGCCGCGGACGGTCCGGCGCTGCCGGCGCTGCGGGCGGCCGGCGTGGACGTGCACGTGGGTCATGACGCCGGGCTGGTCGACGGCGTCGACGCGGTCGTCGTCTCGTCGGCGGTCCGGGAGTCCAACCCCGAGCTCGCCCGCGCGCGCGACCGGGGCCTGCGGGTGCTGCACCGCTCCGAGGCCCTCGCGGCGCTCATGGTCGACCGGGACGCGGTGGCGGTCGCCGGCGCGCACGGCAAGACCACCACGTCGGCGATGGTGGCGACCGTCCTGCTGCACGCGGGCGCGGACCCGTCCTTCGCGATCGGCGGCACCGTCTTCTCCGCAGACGGCCCGCTCGGCGGCGGTCGGGCCGGGGCGGGGGCGGCGTTCGTCGCGGAGGCCGACGAGTCCGACGGTTCGTTCCTCGCCTACGCGCCGCTCGTCGCGGTCGTCACCAACGTCGAGCCCGACCACCTCGACCACTACGGCTCGGCGGAGGCGTTCGAGGACGCGTTCGTCGCGTTCGCCGGCCGGATCCGGACCGGCGGCACGCTCGTGGCCTGCGCGGACGACGCGGGGGCCGTGCGGCTGGTCGAGCACGTGCGGGACGACCTCGCGGCGCAGGACGTCGCCGTGGTCACCTACGGCACCTCGCCCGACGCGGACGTCCGGGTGGGCGACCTGGTCGCCGACGGTGACCGGTGGGCCTTCGAGCTGCGCGCTGGCGACCTCGCGACGACGGTCCGCCTGGCCGTCCCCGGTGCGCACAACGCGCTGAACGCCGCCGCCGCGTGGGCCGCGGTGCGGGCGCTCGGCGTCGACGACGCGGCCGCGGGTCTCGGCGAGTTCCGCGGCACCGGCCGCCGGTTCGAGGACCGGGGCAGCGCCGACGGCGTGCGGGTGGTCGACGACTACGCCCACCACCCGACCGAGGTCGCGGCCGTGCTCCGCGCCGCGCGCTCCGTGGCGGGCGACGGGCACGTCCTCGTGCTGTTCCAGCCCCACCTCTACTCGCGCACCCGCACGTTCGCCGCCGAGTTCGGCGCCGCCCTCGACCTGGCCGACGTGGTCGTGGTGAGCGACGTGTACGCCGCCCGGGAGGACCCGGACCCGTCGGTGACGGGCGCGCTGATCGTCGACCGGGTGCCGACCCCCGGCAGGGCGACGTTCGTCGCCGACAGGCTCGACGCCGCCCGTGCGGTCGCGGCCGCCGCCCGCCCGGGCGACCTGCTGCTCACGGTGGGCGCGGGGGACGTGACCCAGCTGGCGTCCGTGGTGCTCGACGAGCTCGCCATGCGTGCTGAGCGTGCCGGTGACCATGGAGCGGGCGCGTGAGCCCGTCCCGTCCGACGGCGCCGCGGGATCCCGCGCCGGGACGACCGCCCGCTCCGCGACCTCCCGCGCCCCGACCGGCGGCCACGCCGACGACCGCGAAGAAGTCGCCCGCCAAGCCGCCGACCGCGCAGTCGGGCACCACGCAGCCGAGCGCAGCGCGTCCGGCCACGGTCCCGACGAAGGCGACACCGAAGGCGCCGACCGCCGAGACGTTCGGTCGCTCGGTGACCACCTACAGCGCCGGGGGAGCCCGCCGCTACGCCGGCCCGGTCGCGCCCCCCGTCGTCTCCACCAGCTCGGTCGCCCGGTTCGCCGAGCGCGCCCGCGCCCGACGCAACCTCGCCCGGCGGCAGGTCGTGCTGGTCGCCGGCTCGGTCGCGGCCGTGGCGGCCCTCGGGTGGCTGCTGTTCATCTCGCCGGTGCTGGCGCTGGAGCCGGCCCAGGTGGTGGTCGAGGGCGCGGGGACCGTCGTCGCGGTCGACCAGGTGCTCGGGGTGGTCGACACCCACGCCGCCACGCCGCTGCCGCGCCTGGACACCGTCCGCCTGCGCGACGAGGTGCTCGACGTGCCCGGGGTCCGGGAGGCGCGGGTGACGCGTGCATGGCCGCACGGCCTGCTCGTCGTGCTCGTCGCGCGAGAGCCCGTCGCCGCGGTGCCGGAGGCGTCCGGGGACGCCGCGCACCCCGCGCCGGGGTTCGCGCTGCTCGACATGGACGGCGTGCAGGTCGGTCGGGTCGACGCGGCGCCCGCGGGGCTGCCGGTCGTCGACGTGCCCGTGGGCGACAAGCGCACCCTCAACGCCGTGCTGAGCGTGCTCGAGCAGCTGCCGGCGGACCTGCTCGCGCAGGTCGGAGCGGTCTCCGCGCACACGCAGGACACCGTGACCATGACGCTGCGCGACAACGTCGAGGTCGACTGGGGGAGCGCGCACGAGACCCCGCTGAAGATCGCGGTCCTCTCGGCCCTGCGCGCCTCGCCCGCGGCCGCCGGCTCGACCGTCATCGACGTGTCGGCGCCCCGGCTGCCGATCACCAGGTGAGTTTCGGGGTCAACTCCCGACACGCGCGGCGCGGTCGTTGAACACCGTCCGGGTGACACCTAGCGTCACGCACTGACAACGCACCTGACATAACTATAACCCTCAAGTAGAGGGTGAAGGTTTCACAGCCGGCCCGGAACATCGTGGCCGGACCCCGTGGCCCAGGGCCGCGACCGGCACAGAACGAGAGGCACCCACCGTGGCAGCTCCGCAGAACTACCTGGCGGTCATCAAGGTCGTCGGCATCGGCGGCGGCGGCGTCAACGCCGTGAACCGCATGATCGAGGTCGGCCTCAAGGGTGTCGAGTTCATCGCCGTCAACACGGACGCCCAGGCCCTTCTCATGTCGGACGCCGACGTGAAGCTCGACGTCGGCCGTGAGCTGACGCGTGGCCTCGGCGCCGGCGCGGACCCCGAGGTGGGCAAGAAGGCGGCCGAGGACCACAAGGACGAGATCGAGGACGTCCTGCGGGGCGCGGACATGGTCTTCGTCACCGCGGGCGAGGGCGGCGGCACCGGCACCGGCGGCGCGCCGGTCGTCGCGCGGATCGCCCGCTCGCTCGGCGCGCTGACCATCGGTGTGGTCACGCGGCCGTTCACCTTCGAGGGCCGTCGCCGGTCCGTCCAGGCGGACACGGGGATCGAGGCGCTGCGGGCCGAGGTCGACACGCTCATCGTCATCCCGAACGACCGGCTGCTGCAGATCTCCGACCGCTCGGTCTCCGTGCTCGACGCGTTCCACTCGGCCGACCAGGTGCTGCTCTCGGGTGTCCAGGGCATCACGGACCTCATCACCACGCCGGGCCTGATCAACCTCGACTTCGCCGACGTGAAGTCGGTCATGCAGGGCGCCGGCTCGGCCCTCATGGGCATCGGCTTCGCCCGGGGCGACGACCGCGCGGTGCAGGCCGCCGAGATGGCGATCTCGTCCCCGCTGCTCGAGGCGTCGATCGACGGCGCGCACGGCGTGCTGCTCTCGATCCAGGGCGGCTCGGACCTCGGGCTCTTCGAGATCAACGAGGCGGCGCGGCTCGTGCAGGAGGCCGCGCACCCTGAGGCGAACATCATCTTCGGTGCGGTCATCGACGACGCGCTGGGCGACGAGGTCCGCGTGACGGTCATCGCCGCCGGCTTCGACTCGGGCTCGCCGACGGTGCGCCGCGACGCGCGGGCGCTCGGCCAGGTCAGCGGCAACTCGGCGCGCCAGGTCGCCCCCGCGGCCGCCCAGGTGCCCACGCCGCGCCCGGTGCTCGACCCGGAGGAGCAGCTGGTCCCGGTCGGCTCGTACGCGCAGAACCGCGCCGCGTCCCCGGCCCAGCCCGACGTCCCGGCCTTCCTGTCCACGGAGGCCGAGCCGACGCCGATCACGGGAGCGCTCGAGGTGCCGCGGATCTTCACCGAGGACGCCCCGCGCCGCGACCGCGACGAGCTCGACGTCCCGGACTTCCTCAAGTAGCCGGACCGTGGCCGGCATGCAGTCCGGGACCGACCTCCCGCCCGTCGTGGAGGTCGATCTCGGCGCAGCCGTCCGTGCCGGTTTCAGCACCCGCGGCGGCGGCGTCAGCCGCCCGCCGTACGACGCGCTGAACCTGTCCTACGCCGTGGGTGACGAGCCCGCGGACGTGGACCGGAACCGGGCGCGTCTCGACCGGTGGGCGGGCGCACCCGTCGCCTACGTCACGCAGGTGCACGGCGCCGGCGTGCTCGTGCTCTCGGCGCCCCCGAGTTCCGGCGCGGTGTCCGTCGGTGAGGCGGACGCGATCGTGTCGACCTCCCCGGCCGTCGCCGTCGCCGTGCTCGTCGCGGACTGCGTCCCGGTGCTGCTGGCCGACGGCGAGGCGGGGGTCGTCGCCGCGGTGCACGCGGGCCGGCGCGGCCTGGTCGCCGGGGTGGTCGAGGCGGCCGTGGCGGCGATGGTCGAGCACGGTGCCGACGCGGGCCGGATCCGCGCGGCCGTCGGCCCCGCGATCGCGGGCGAGTCGTACGAGGTGCCCGTCGAGCTCCAGGACGAGGTCGTCGCGGCCGTGCCGGAGACCGTGGCGACGACGGCGTGGGGAACGCCGGCCCTGGACCTGCCGGCCGGGGTGGTCGCGGTGCTGGGCCGGGCGGGCGTCGTGCACGTCGTCAGCCACGCGCGGGACACCTGGCAGGACCCGGCGCTCTTCTCGTACCGTCGTGCGCAGCGGACGGGTCGGTTCGCCGGCGTCGTCCGGCCCGCGCCGGGGGACCGATGGTGAATGCCGAGGTTGTCGGGCGTGTCGCACCCTGCGTCGTTCGCGCCCGTTGCTAGCGTGACCGGCAGAGGGAGCCCACCGTCGTCGCACTGGCGGCGTGGGGCTCCGGGGTGGTCCGGAGAGATCCGGGGAGGGAGCCAAGGCGATGGCCGGAGCGCTGCGCAAGACGATGCTGTACCTCGGCCTGGCCGACGACCGGTCGGAGCACGAGGAGTACCTCGAGGAGTTCGACGACCAGGAGGTCGCGGTGCCGCAGGAGTACGAGGCCCAGGTCACGCCGCTGCACCGGCCGACGCGCACGACGCTGCCCACCCAGGCCGCGCCGCAGGCGTCCGTCGCCGGTGAGCTGCGCCGCATCACCACCATCCACCCGCGCTCGTACAACGACGCGCGCAAGATCGGCGAGGCGTTCCGCGAGGGCACCCCGGTGATCATGAACCTGACGGACATGGACGACGCCGACGCGAAGCGCCTGGTCGACTTCTCGGCCGGTCTCATCTTCGGCCTGCACGGCGCGATCGAGCGCGTCACCAGCAAGGTGTTCCTGCTCTCGCCGGCGCACGTCGAGGTGGCTGGCGAGCCCTCGGGTCCTGCGGCCGAGCCGCCGACGCGCGCGGGCTTCTACAACCAGAGCTGACGCGTGCACCTCGTCGCCGCACTGCTGTTCTACGTCGTCCTGATCTTCTTCCTGCTCCTGCTCGTGCGCCTGGTCCTCGACTGGGTGCAGTTCTTCGCGCGCGAGTGGAAACCCTCGGGGATCGCCCTGCTGATCGCCGAGGGGACGTACACGGTGACCGACCCGCCGCTGAAGGCGTTGCGCCGGATCCTGCCGCCCGTGGGCATCGGGAACGTGCGGCTCGATCTCGCGTTCCTGGTGCTCGTCCTGGGGTGTTCCGTCCTGATGTCCGTGCTCAGCTCGTTCTGAGCCGACGAACCACCCGTCCGTGGGCGTGTCGCAGGGGCGTGCGCTCCCCCCATTCTCCGCTACCGTGGCCCGAGGCGGTCGGTGGACTGCCGCCGGCCCGACCGAGCACTACCGACTGAGGTGATGACGATGGCTCTGCTGACTGCAGACGAGGTCTTGAACAAGAAGTTCCAGGCCACGAAGTTCCGCGAGGGCTACGACCAGGACGAGGTCGACGACTTCCTGGACGAGGTCGTCAACACCCTGCGCGAGGTGCAGGGTGAGAACGACGACCTGAAGACGAAGCTCGCCGCGGCCGAGCGCCGCATCGCCGAGCTCAGCCGGGCCGGTGCCCAGCAGGCCGCCCCGGCCGCGAAGCCCGAGCCCACGCCCGAGCCCGTCCCGGCTCCCGCACCCGTCGTCGCCGCCCCGGTGCCCGCGCCGGCCGCGGTCGTCGCGCCGGTGCAGCCCGCCCCCCGGGCGAGCGAGCCCGAGTCGGCCACCGGGATGCTCGCCCTGGCCCAGAAGCTGCACGACGACTACGTGCGCAGCGGCCAGGAGGAGTCCGACCGTCTGGTGGGCGAGGCGAAGAGCCAGGCCAACCGCATCGTCCGCGAGGCCGAGGAGACGTCGCAGCGCACGCTCGGCCAGCTCGAGCAGGAGCGGTCGCTCCTCGAGCGCAAGATCGACGAGCTGCGGGTCTTCGAGCGCGACTACCGCACCCGCCTGAAGAGCTACCTCGAGAACCTGCTCGGCGACCTCGACAACCGGGGCAACGCTCTGCCGCCCCGCTCGGGCCAGCCGCAGCCGGTCGGGGACGGCCAGGGCCTCTGACACACCCGTCCGGCGACCACCCGCCGGACCGGCACGTCCTGCATCACCACAGGTCAGGTCGTCCGTCCACCACACGCCACGCCGGGTTTCACCCGGCGTGGCGTGTTGTGTCCCTGCCTGCGCACGCATACAGTCACGTGACTTCGAGGACAGGGGGGCCCGCTCGTGGCCATCAACGACGCGCTGAGCACGGTCGACATCAGCACGGACACCAAGGAGCTCGCGAAGCTCGTCAAGACGTTCCCGGTGCGCGACGGCGAGAAGCCGTGGACCGCCCGCGAGGTCAAGGACGTGGCGGAGGAGCTCACCAGCGACATCGACCGACTCACCGGCGAGCTGGCGGCAGCCGATGCCGAGCTCTCCGATCTGCTGCGCAACTCGGGGGACGGCGCCGGCGACGACCAGGCCGACTCGGGTTCGTCGGCCCTCGAGCGTGAGCAGGAGCTCACGCTGGTGAACAACACGCGCGACCTGCTCGCGCAGACCACCCGCGCCCTGAGCCGGATCTCGACGGGGACGTTCGCGACCTGCGAGTCCTGCGGCAAGGCCATCGGCAAGGCACGCCTCCAGGCGTTCCCCCGGGCCACCCTCTGCGTGGAGTGCAAGCAGCGCGAAGAGCGCCGCTGACGCGCACGTAGACTCCTGCGGTGCCCACCACCACGGACGACAGTCTCGACGCGCCCTCGGTCCATCCACGTCGACGCGGCCTGCTGATCGCGCTGTTCTCGATCGCTGCCGTCGTCCTGGTCCTCGACCAGGTGTCGAAGGCGTGGGCGCTGGACGCCCTCGCGGACGGCCACCGGCGCCAGCTGGTCGGTGACCTCCTCGGGCTCCAGCTCGTGTTCAACCCCGGCGCCGCGCTGTCGATCGCCACGGGGATGACGTGGCTGCTGACCATCGTCGCGACGGTCGTGATCGTCGTCGTCGTGCGGGCGAGCCGCCGGATCGGCTCGCGGGCCTGGGCGATCGCGCTCGGCCTGCTGCTGGGCGGGGCCCTGGGCAACCTGGTGGACCGCTGGATCCGTGAGCCGGGGCCGGCCCGCGGGCACGTGGTCGACTTCATCGCGTACGCGCACTGGTTCGTGGGCAACGTGGCGGACATCGCGATCGTGGTCGCCGCCGTGATGGTGGTGTTCCTCGCGGCGACGGGTGTGCACATCGACGGGACCCGCGACGGCCATGGCCGGGACGAGGCCGACGACGAGCCCGCCGTCGAGGCCGGGTCCGCGACGGACGCCGAGGCCGGGTCCGAGAGCACCGCGCCGACCGGGCAGACCGAGCAGAATGCCTGACACGCGGGCGATGCCCGTGCCCGACGGCCTGGTCGGTGAGCGGGTGGACGCGGCGCTGTCCCGGCTGCTGGGCCTCTCGCGCACCCGCGCCGCGGAGATCGCCGAGGCCGGCGGGGTGCACCTGGACGGCAAGGAGCTGGGCAAGTCCGACCGCCTGTCCGCGGGCGGCTGGCTCGAGGTCGAGATCCCCGACGTGGCACCGGCGTCGAGCGTCGAGATCATCGCGGAGCCCGTGCCCGGCATGCGCATCGTCTACGACGACGACGACCTGGTCGTCATCGACAAGCCCGTCGGTGTCGCGGCGCACCCGTCGCCCGGCTGGACCGGCCCGACCGTCGTCGGCGCGCTCATGGCCGTCGGCTACCGCATCTCCACCTCCGGCGCGGCCGAGCGGCAGGGGATCGTGCACCGGCTCGACGCGGGGACGTCGGGGTTGATGGTCGTCGCGAAGAGCGAGCACGCCTACACGGTGCTCAAGCGGGCGTTCAAGGAGCGCACGGTCGAGAAGGTCTACCACGCGCTGGTGCAGGGCCACCCGGAGCCGACGACGGGCACCATCGACGCCCCGATCGGCCGGCACCCCAGCTCGGACTGGAAGTTCGCCGTGGTGGCGGACGGGAAGCCGTCGATCACGCACTACGAGGTGCTCGAGATGCTGCCGGCGGCGTCGCTGGTCGAGGTGCACCTCGAGACGGGCCGGACGCACCAGATCCGCGTGCACTTCTCGGCGACGCGGCACCCGTGCGTCGGCGACCTGACGTACGGCGCGGACCCGACGCTCGCGGCGCGCGTGGGGCTGACGCGGCAGTGGCTGCACGCGATGCGGCTCGGGTTCCACCACCCGAGCACGGGCGAGTGGCTCGAGCTGACCAGCGAGTACCCCGAGGACCTGGCCCGCTCGCTGGCGGTGCTGCAGGACGGGTACGCGTGAGCGTGCGCGTCGTCCGGGTCGAGACGCCCGGGCAGCGCGCCGCGATGACGGCGATCCGCATGGCCGTGTTCGTGCAGGAGCAGAACGTCGCCGCCGAGCGGGAGATGGACGCGCTCGACGACGACCCGGCGACCCTGCACGTCCTCGCGCTCGACGACGACGACGGGACGGCGCTCGGCACCGCGCGGCTGCTGCCGCCGCACCACGCCGGTGAGCCTGCCCACATCGGGCGCGTCGCGGTGAGCGCGGCGGCGCGAGGTCGTGGGGTCGGAGCCGTGCTCATGACCGCTCTCGAGGCCGCCGCGCTGGACCGCTACGGGGTCGCGTCGGACGGTGCGCGGACGGTGTCCGTCGAGCTCAGCGCGCAGGAGCAGGCGCTCGGGTTCTACGCCCGGCTGGGGTACGTCGCGCGGCCCGAGCGGTACCTCGACGAGGCCATCTGGCACCGCGACGCGGTGAAGGTCGTCACGGCTCCGGCGTAGGCGCGCCGCGACACGCCGTGCGCCCGCCGACACAGTCCGCGAGGCGCTGAGGAGTGTCGGTGACGGGACGTAGGATCGCCCGCATGGCATCAGCTGGGGGTACCGACTTCGTCCACCTCCACGTGCACACCGAGTACTCGATGCTCGACGGCGCGGCCCGGCTCGGTGACCTCTTCGCCGAGGTCGAGAGGGTCGGTCAGACGGCCATCGCGACCACCGACCACGGCTACCTCTTCGGCGCCTTCGACTTCTGGTCCAAGGCGACGTCCGCTGGGATCAAGCCGATCATCGGGATCGAGGCGTACGTCACGCCCGGTACCAGCCGGTTCGACCAGACCCGCGTGCGGTTCGGCCAGCAGGGCCAGGAGCAGGACGACGTCTCGGCGCGCGGCGCCTACACGCACATGACGCTGCTGGCGCGGAACAACGAGGGCCTGCACAACCTCATGCGCGCGTCGTCGCTGGCCTCGCTCGAGGGGCAGATGGGCAAGTGGCCGCGCATGGACCGCGACCTGCTCCAGCGGTACGGCAAGGGCCTCATCGCGACCAGCGGCTGCCCGTCCGGGGAGATCCAGACGCGCCTGCGCCTCGGCCAGTGGGACGAGGCCGTCCGCGTCGCCGGGGAGCTGCAGGACATCTTCGGCAAGGAGTACTTCTACGTCGAGCTGATGGACCACGGGCTCGACATCGAGACCCGCGTCATCAAGGACCTGCTGCGGCTCTCGGAGACCATCGGCGCCCCGCTGCTGGCCACCAACGACCTGCACTACGTGAAGCAGGAGGACCGCGCGTCGCAGGACGCGCTGCTGGCCATCAACTCGGGCTCGACGCTCGCGGACCCGGACCGTTTCAAGTTCGACGGCGACGGCTACTACGTGAAGTCCGCGCAGGAGATGCGGCAGATCTGGGCCGAGCACCCCGAGGCCTGCGACAACACGTTGCTCGTCGCGGAGCAGTGCGAGGTCACGTTCAACACCTCGGCCAACTACATGCCGAACTACCCGGTCCCCGCCGGGGAGGACGAGACCAGCTGGTTCGTCAAGGAGGTCGAGACCGGCCTGCACGTGCGCTACCCGGACGGCATCCCGGACGCCGTGCGCAAGCAGGCCGAGTTCGAGACCGAGGTCATCACGGGCATGGGCTTCCCGGGGTACTTCCTCGTGGTCGCCGACTTCATCAACTGGGCCAAGAACAACGGCATCCGGGTCGGACCCGGTCGTGGGTCCGGCGCCGGCTCGATGGCGGCGTACGCCATGCGCATCACCGACCTCGACCCGCTGCAGCACGGCCTGATCTTCGAGCGGTTCCTCAACCCGGACCGCGTCTCCATGCCCGACTTCGACGTCGACTTCGACGAGCGTCGGCGCGGCGAGGTCATCCGGTACGTGACGGACAAGTACGGCGAGGACCGCGTCGCGCAGATCGTCACGTACGGCACGATCAAGGCCAAGCAGGCCCTCAAGGACTCCGCACGGCTGCTCGGCATGCCGTTCGCGATGGGGGAGAAGCTCACCAAGGCGATGCCGCCCGCCATCATGGGCAAGGACATCTCGCTCACGGGCATCTTCGACCCGGCGGACAAGCGGTACAACGAGGCCGAGGAGTTCCGTCAGGTCCACGCGGCGGACCCCGAGGCGCAGCGCGTGGTCGAGCTGGCCAAGGGCATCGAGGGGCTGAAGCGCCAGTGGGGCGTGCACGCGGCCGGCGTCATCATGTCGAGCGACCCGCTGATCGACATCATCCCGATCATGCGGCGCCCGCAGGACGGCGCGGTCATCACGCAGTTCGACTACCCGACGTCCGAGGGCCTCGGCCTCATCAAGATGGACTTCCTCGGGCTGCGCAACCTGACGATCCTCGACGACGCGCTCGAGAACATCGTCATGAACGGCAAGGAGCCGGTGGTCCTCGAGGGCCTCGAGCTGGACGACCGGGCCACGTACGAGCTGCTGGGCCGCGGCGACACCCTGGGCGTGTTCCAGCTGGACGGCGGCGGCATGCGGTCCCTGCTGCGGCTCATGCGCCCCGACAACTTCGAGGACATCTCGGCGGTCGGCGCGCTCTACCGACCGGGCCCGATGGGCGCCAACTCGCACACCAACTACGCGCTGCGCAAGACGGGCGTCCAGCCCGTCACCCCGATCCACCCGGAGCTCGAGGAGCCGCTCGCGGAGATCCTCGGCACGACGTACGGGCTGATCGTCTACCAGGAGCAGGTCATGGCGATCGCCCAGCGCGTCGCCGGGTACTCGCTGGGCCAGGCCGACATCCTGCGCCGCGCGATGGGCAAGAAGAAGAAGTCGGAGCTGGACAAGCAGTTCGAGGGCTTCTCGGCCGGCATGGTCGAGCGCGGCTTCTCGATGGGCGCGGTGCAGACGCTCTGGGACATCCTGCTGCCGTTCTCCGACTACGCGTTCAACAAGGCGCACTCCGCGGCGTACGGGGTCATCTCGTACTGGACCGCCTACCTCAAGGCCAACTACTCGACCGAGTACATGGCCGCGCTGCTCACCAGCGTGCGCGACGACAAGGACAAGTCCGCGCTGTACCTGGGCGAGGCGCGGCACATGGGGATCACGGTGCTGCCCCCCGACGTGAACTCGTCGTCGGCCAACTTCACGGCCGTGGGCAAGGACATCCGGTTCGGCCTGACCGCGGTCCGCAACGTCGGTTCCAACGTGGTCGACGCGGTCGTGCGGGCGCGGGAGGAGAAGGGCGAGTTCACGTCCTTCACCGACTTCCTCGACAAGGTGCCCGCGGTCGTCTGCAACAAGCGGACCATCGAGTCGCTCATCAAGGCCGGCGCGTTCGACTCCCTCGGGCACGCGCGGCGCGCGCTGCTGCTCGTGCACGAGCAGGCGGTGGACTCGGTCATCGGCGTCAAGCGCAAGGAGGCCGAGGGGCAGTTCGACCTCTTCGCGGACCTCATGGGCGGCGACGACGGGCCGCAGGGCTTCTCGGTCGTCGTGCCGGACCTGCCCGACTGGGACAAGAAGCAGCGGCTGGCTTTCGAGCGGGAGATGCTCGGCCTGTACGTGTCGGACCACCCGCTGTCGGGGCTCGAGCACGTGCTCGCGGCCGCGGCGGACGTGTCGATCGCGACCCTCCTGGGTGACGAGCAGCGGCCGGACGGCTCGACCGTCGTCGTCGCGGGGCTCATCACGTCGCTGCAGCGCAAGATGTCGAAGCAGGGCAACCCGTGGGCCGCGGTCACCATCGAGGACATGGAGGCCTCGGTCGAGATCATGTTCTTCGGCGAGACCTACCTGGCCTACTCCACGGCACTGACCGAGGACGCCGTCGTGGTGATCCGCGGCCGGGTGCGTCGCCGCGACGACACCATGCAGCTGCAGGCCATGGAGGTCTCGCTGCCGGACGTGTCGCAGGCCGCCGACGCGCCCGTCGTGGTGTCGATGGCCGTCTCGCGGTGCACGCCACCGGTGGTCGAGCGGCTGCGCGAGGTGCTGTCCACCCACCCCGGCGTCACCGAGGTGCACCTGCGGCTCACCAGCCCGGGCCGGGCCACCGTGATGCGGCTCGACCACGGGCTGCGCGTCGCGCGGTCGCCCTCCCTCTTCGGTGACCTCAAGGCGCTGCTCGGGCCTAGCTGCCTGGCGTCCTGACCAGCCACGCGAGCACCTCGGCGGCGTGCCCGTCGGGCGGGAACACCGGGTAGAAGGTCTTCTCGACGACGCCGTCGCGCACGACCATCGTCAGGCGACGCAGGAGCGTCCGTCCGCCCGCCTCGAAAGTCGGCAGGCGCAGGGCGGTCGTCAGTGCGAGGTTCTCGTCGCTGAGCATCGGGAACGGCAGGTGCAGGCGCTCGACGGCCTCGCGCTGGTAGTCGGTGTCCTGCGTGGAGAGCCCGAACACCGCGGACGCGCCGGCGGCGAGCAGCTCGGCGTGGTGGTCCCGGAACGCGCAGGCCTCGGCCGTGCAGCCGCGAGCGCCGGGGATGCTGTCCCAGTCGGCCGGCAGCTCGACGCCCGGGCCGCCGCCGGTCATCGGGTACGCGTACACGACGCTGCGGCCCGGACCGAGCTCGTCCAGCGTGACGCGCGTGCCGTCGGTGGCGACGAGGACGACCGATGGCAACGGCGTCCCGGTGAGGTGGTCGGCGCCGCCGTCGTCGGCGGGCGCGGGCAGGTCGTCCGGGAGCCGCGTGAGGTCCATGGATCCAGCGCCCTCGACGTCAGCCGACGGTCGCTTCCTTGTAGCCCGTCGGCAGGTCCACCTCGACGACGTCGCCGCGGACCAGCTGGCGGCCGCGGCGCGCCTCGTCCTCACCGTTCACCGTGACGGCGCCGTCCTCGAGCAGCTCGCGCGCGTGCGCCCCGGAGTCGGCGAGGTCGGCGAGCTTGAGGAACTGGCCGAGGCGGATCGAGTCGTCGGCGATGGGTACGAGGCTCATGGGAGCAGTCTGCCCTCGACGCGGCCGGTGTGGTGCAGCGCACGCCCGCAGGGTGGTCCTGCTCAGGCCCTGGTCGGATGTGCGTCCTATGCTCAGGAACGTGATCACCCGCATCGACCTGCGCGGTCGCACCCTCACGCGCCGTGAGCTGCTCGACGAGCTGCCCCGTGCCGAGGTCGACGTCGAGCACGCCGCGGAGGTCGTCGCGCCGATCCTGGCGGACGTGCGCAAGCGCGGTGCCGCCGAGCTGCGGGACCTCGCCGAGCGGTTCGACGGCGTGCGCCCGGTGCACCTGCGCGTGCCTGCGGACGTGATCGCCGCGTCCGTCGGCGT
Source organism: Cellulomonas sp. P2_F12 (assembly GCF_056403775.1). Taxonomy (NCBI): domain Bacteria; kingdom Bacillati; phylum Actinomycetota; class Actinomycetes; order Micrococcales; family Cellulomonadaceae; genus Cellulomonas; species Cellulomonas sp. P2_F12. The sequence continues at coordinate 484,137 of NZ_JBFUEV010000003.1, forward strand.
GCTCGACCCGCAGGTGCGGTCCGCGCTGGAGGAGACCATCGCGCGCGTGCGCGAGGTGCACGCCGCCCAGCGGCCGGCGGACTTCACGGTCCAGCTGGCGCCCGGCGCTCAGGTCCGTCAGCGCTGGGTCCCGGTCCGCCGCGTCGGCCTGTACGTGCCGGGCGGGCTGGCGGTGTACCCGTCGTCGGTGGTCATGAACGTGGTCGCGGCCCAGGCCGCAGGCGTCGGGTCGCTCGCGGTGGCGTCGCCGCCCCAGAAGAACGACGACGGGCTGCCCGACCCGGTCGTGCTGGCCACGTGCGCGCTGCTCGGCGTGGACGAGGTCTACGCGGTCGGCGGTGCGCAGGCGATCGCGATGTTCGCCTACGGCGCGTCCGGCAGCGACGAGGTGGACGGTGAGACGCTCTGCGAGCCGGTCGACGTGGTCACCGGCCCGGGCAACGTGTACGTCGCGGCGGCCAAGCGGCTGGTCCGGGGGATCGTCGGTATCGACGCCGAGGCCGGTCCCACCGAGATCGCGATCCTGGCCGACGGCACGGCGGACGCCACGCACGTGGCCGCCGACCTGGTCTCGCAGGCGGAGCACGACCCGCTCGCCGCCGCGGTCCTGGTGACGCCGTCGGTCGAGCTGGCCGGGGCGGTGGAGGCGAAGCTGGTCGACCGGGTCGACAGCACCATGCACCGCGGTCGCGTCACGACGGCGCTCGGGGGCAAGCAGTCCGCGATCGTGCTGGTCGACGACCTCGAGCGCGGGCTCGACGTGGTCAACGCCTACGGCGCCGAGCACCTCGAGATCCAGACGGTCGACGCCGCGGCGCTCGCCGAGCGGGTGACCAGCGCGGGCGCGATCTTCGTCGGGGCGTACTCGCCGGTCTCGCTCGGGGACTACATGGCGGGCTCGAACCACGTGCTGCCCACCGGCGGCTGCGCGCACTTCACCAGCGGGCTGGGTGTCCACTCGTTCCTGCGAGCCGTGCAGGTCATCGAGTACGACGCCGACGCGCTCGCCGCGGTCGCGGACAAGATCGTCGCGCTCGCCGACGCCGAGGGGCTCCCGGCCCACGGCGAGGCGGTGCAGGCCAGATTCTGACGCATCTCGCACCGGAACCGCCGCGCGGACCGCGCCCACCCAGCGCCCGCGTCCTCGCGCGAGCCCGCGACCTCAGCCCCCGTCGAGAGGACAGCCTGTGACCGGCAACGCGACGTTCCGCCACCGCGATGTCGCGCTCCTTGCCGTCGTCGGCATCGAGGCGCCGGTCGTCGTCCCGTCGACGGTGTTCGACGAGCAGCTCACGCCCACCCTGGAGCGGCTGCGGCTGCCCCGCGGCCTCCTGTCCCGCGTCGCGGGCGTGCACGAGCGCCGGTGGTGGGACGAGGGGATGACCTTCGACGACGCCGCCACCGCCGCGGGCGCCAAGGCGCTGGCGGAGGCCGGGATCGACGCCGGGAACGTCGGCCTGCTGATCAACACCTCGGTGACCCGGACGTTCCTGGAGCCCTCGGTCGCGTCGCGTATCCACTCCAACCTCTCGCTGCCGTCGAGCGCGCTCAACTTCGACCTGACCAACGCGTGCCTCGGCTTCGTCAACGGGATGACGCTGGCGGCGCAGCTGATCGACGCCGGGCAGATCTCGTACGCGGTGATCGTCAACGGCGAGGACCCACGTCCGACGCAGGAGGCGACGATCGCGCGGCTGACGTCACCGGAGACGACGCGGGAGTCGTTCCTCGAGGAGTTCGCGACGCTCACGCTCGGGGCGGGTGCCGCGGCGGCGGTCCTCGGTCCGGCCCACCTGCACCCGGGCGCCCACCGCCTCCTCGGCGGCGTGACGCGCTCGGCGACGCAGCACCACGAGCTGTGCGTCGGCGGCGTCGACGGGATGCGGACGGACCCGGGCGGGCTCCTGGCGGGCGGGCTGGAGCTCGTCGTCGACGCGTGGAACGAGGCGCAGCCCGAGTGGGACTGGGCCGACGTCGACCGGATCGTCACGCACCAGGTCTCGTCGGTGCACACCCGCTCGATCGTCGAGGCGCTGGGGCTCGACCCCGAACGCGTGCCGACGACCTTCCCGCGGTGGGGCAACGTCGGCCCGGCGGCGCTGCCGATGACCCTGGCGGAGCAGGTCGACTCGCTGCGCACAGGGGACCGGGTGCTGTGCATGGGCGTCGGCTCGGGCCTGCACACGGCGATGGCCGAGATCGTCTGGTGACGGAGGCGTCGACACCCCCGGCCGACGTTCTCGAGGCCGGCGGGATCGATCCGCGCTGGTCCCGGGTGGTGCGAGTCGGGTCGCGGACGTGGCACCTGCTCGACAACGGTCCGACCCTGGCCGCCGACCCGGTCGGCACGCTGCTGTGCGTGCACGGCAACCCGACGTGGTCGTTCCTCTGGCGGCGCCTGGTCGCAGCGGGCGCACGGACCGAGCGCCCCTGGCGGGTGATCGCCGTCGACCAGCTGGAGATGGGGTTCTCCGAGCGGACCGGTGAGCAGCACCGGCTGGCCGCCCGGGTGGCCGACCTGGGCGCACTGACCGACCACCTCGGCCTGACCGGTCCCGTCGTCACGGTCGGGCACGACTGGGGCGGCGTGGTCAGCCTGGGGTGGGCGCTCGACCACCCGGACCTGCTGGCGGGCATCGTGCTCACCAACACCGCGGTGCACCAGCCGGCCGACGACCCGCTGCCCGCCGCCCTCCGGGTCGCGATGGCGCCGGGGGTGCTCCCGGTGGGGACGGTGACGACACCGGCCTTCCTCGAGACGACCCTCGCCCTCGCGCACCAGCGCCTCGACCCGGCGGTCGCGGACGCCTTCCGCGCCCCGTACCGCACGGCCGACCGCCGCGCGGGCATCGGTGGTTTCGTCGCGGACATCCCGGCGACGCCCGACCACCCGAGCCGTGCCGAGCTGGACCGGATCGCCGACGGGATCCGCGACCTCGACGTGCCGGCCCTGCTGCTGTGGGGTCCGCACGACCCGGTCTTTTCCGCGCGGTACCTGCGTGACCTGCGCGAACGGCTGCCGCACGCCGACGTGCACCGCTTCGAGGGCGCCGGGCACCTGGTCGTCGAGGACGAGGATGTGGCGGGGGGAGTGCTGCGCTGGCTCGACGCCCAGCAGGTCCCGACGCGGCCCGACGAGTCGGCCGGGCCGTTCCGGGCGCTGGGGGCCGCCCTCGCGGAGCGCTCGGACGACCACGGGACCGCGCTGGTCGAGCTGGCCGGACCGCGGTCCCGTCGCGTGAGCTGGGCGGCCCTCGCGGCACGCACCGACGAGCTCGCCCGCGGCCTCGCGGCGAGCGGCGTGCGGCCGGGCGACCGCGTCGCGCTGCTGGTGCCGCCCGGGGTCGACCTCACGTCGGTGCTCTATGCGTGCCTGCGGCTCGGCGCGGTCGTCGTCGTCGCCGACGCCGGCCTCGGCGTCCGCGGCCTGACCCGGGCCGTGCGGGCCGCCGAACCTATCGTCGTGATCGGGATCGAGCGGGCGCTCGTCGCGGCCCGCTGGCTGCGCTGGGCGCCCATGCTGGTCAGCGCCGGACCGTTGCGCGCGGGCGTGCGACGGGCGCTCGGGGTCAGCGCCTCCCTCGACGAGCTCGCGGCGCTGGGGCGGGCGTCCACGGAGGCCCCCCCGTGGCCGGACGCCGACGCGGACGCCGCGGTGCTGTTCACCTCGGGCTCCACCGGGCCGGCCAAGGGTGTGGCGTACACGCACCGCCGGCTCGCGGCGATCCGCGACGTCGTCGCCGGCACGTACGGCGTCGGGCCGACGAGCCCGCTGGTCGCGGCGTTCGCCCCGTTCGTGCTCCTGGGCCCCGCGCTCGGAGCCACCAGCGCGAGCCCGGACATGGATGTCACCGCGCCGGGCACGCTGACCGCGCAGGCGCTCGCGGAAGCGGTCGGGGCGATCGACGCGTCCGTCGTGTTCGCCTCGCCCGCCGCGCTGCGCTCGGTGGTGCGCACCGCCGACGGCTCGACGCCGGCCGCGCTCGGGGGCGTTCGGCTCGTCCTGTCCGCCGGTGCCCCGGTCGGCGCCGACCTGCTGGAGGCGACCTCCGCGCTCATGCCCGGCGCCGAGGCGCACACGCCGTACGGCATGACCGAGGCACTGGTCGTCGCGGACGTGTCGCTGACCGAGCTGCGCGCGCTGCCGTCGGGCGACGGGGTCTGCGTCGGTCGTCCCGTGCCCGGCGTCCGCGTCGCGATCAGCGCGCTCGACGCTGACGGTCGGGCCTCGGGCACGCCGGACCGGGCGCCGGGGGTCACCGGCGAGGTGCTGGTCGCGGCGGCGCACACGAAGGCGCGGTACGACGGGCTGTGGCTCACCGAGCAGGCGTCCGGGCGGGACGCGGGGTGGCACCGGACCGGCGATGTCGGACACCTCGACGACGACGGACGGCTGTGGATCGAGGGGCGGCTGGTGCACGTGCTGGTCACCGCCGCGGGAGTCCGGACGCCTGTGGGTCTGGAGCAGCGCGCCCAGCGCGTGCCCGGCGTGGCCGCGGCGGCCGCGGTCGGGGTCGGGCCGCGGGGTGCGCAGCAGGTCGTGGTCGTCGCGCAGGTCGAGGACCGGACCGGGGTCGTCGCGGACCCCGCGCTCGCCGCGGCGGTGCGCGACGCGCTGACCGGGGTCGACGTGGCCGCGGTGCTGGTCACCGACCGGCTGCCCACCGACGTCCGGCACAACTCCAAGGTGGACCGGACCCGCGTCGCCGCCTGGGCGCAGCGGGTGCTGTCGGGGGAGCGGGCACGGCTGTGACGCGGGTGCTGGTCACGGGCGCGAGCGGCATGCTCGGCCGGGCCGTCGCCGAGCGGCTGGTCGCGGACGGGCACGACGTCCGCACGCTGCAGCGCAGACCGTCCGGGGTCGCCGGTGCGCAGGACGTCGCCGGCTCCGTGACGGACCCCGCCGTCGTGCGCGACGCGCTGGTGGACAGGGACGCGGTCGTGCACCTGGCCGCGAAGGTGTCGATCCTGGGGCCGCTCGCCGAGTTCGAGGCCGTCAACGTCGGCGGGACGCGGCACCTGCTCCAGGAGTCGGCGCGAGCCGGGGTCCGTCGGTTCGTGCACGTGTCGTCGCCGTCGGTGGCCCACCTGGGACGCTCGCTGGCCGGCGCCGGCGCGGGCCCGGCCGACCCCGACCACGCGCGCGGCAGCTATGCCCGGACCAAGGCCACGGCGGAGCTCAGCGCGCTCGCAGCGCACGACCCCGACGGCCTGGCGGTGATCGTGGTCCGGCCGCACGTGGTGTGGGGGCCGGGGGACACCCAGCTGGTCGGGCGGCTCGTGGACCGGGCGCGCGCGGGTCGGGTGCCGGTCCTCGGCCAGGGCGCGGCCCTCATCGACACCACGTACGTCGACAACGCGGTGGACGCCCTGGTCGCCGCGCTGCACGCCGACGCGACGGCCTACGGGGAGCCGTACGTCGTCACCAACGGCGAGCCACGGCCGGTGCTGGAGCTGCTCGTGGGCATCTGCGAGGCCTGCGGGGTGCCGGTGCCGAGGCGGCACGTCCCCGCGGCGGTGGCCCGGGGTGCGGGGTCGGTGCTGGACCTCGCCTGGCGGGCGCTGCCCCTGCCCGGGGAGCCGCCGCTGACCCGGTTCGTCGCGGAACAGCTCTCGACCGCCCACTGGTTCGACCAGCGCCGCACGCGCGAGGCCCTCGGCTGGACGCCCTCGGTGAGCCTCGACGAGGGGCTGGCCCGTCTGGCGGACTGGACGGCGCGGCAGTCGTCGGCCGACGCTCCCTAGACTCGGCACGTGACTGCAGAACTCTCCCGGGGCGTCCTCCCGCTGCGCCCCGACCTCGTCGGCCTCGAGCCCTACGGCGCTCCCCAGCTCGACGTCCCGCACCTGCTCAACGTCAACGAGAACCCGTACGGGCCGGCGCCCGACGTGGTCGCCGACATCGCCGCGGCGGTCGCCCGGGCCGCGGAGGGCCTGAACCGCTACCCCGACCGCGACTTCGACGCCCTGCGCGCCGACCTGGCGGAGTACCTGCGGGTCGAGTCCGGGGTCACGCTGGCCACCGAGCAGGTCTGGGCCGCCAACGGGTCGAACGAGATCATGCTGCACGTCCTGCAGGCGTTCGGTGGTCCGGGTCGCACGGTGCTGTCGTTCGCGCCGACCTACTCGATGTACCCCGAGTACGCCCGGGACACGTTCACCGGCTGGGTCGCCGGTCGACGCGACGAGGACTTCGGGCTCGACCCCGACGTGGCCCGCGCCGCCATCGCCGAGCACGCGCCCTCGGTCGTGCTGCTGGCCAGCCCGAACAACCCGACCGGCACCGCCCTGCCCGCCGAGACCGTGCTCGCGGTCCTCGACGCCGCGGCCGGGGTGCCCGGCGGGTGCGTGGTCGTCGTCGACGAGGCCTACGGCGAGTTCCGCCGTACCGGCACCCCGTCGGCCCTCGAGCTGCTCGCCGGCCACCCGCACCTCGCGGTGAGCCGGACCATGTCGAAGGCCTTCGGCCTGGCGGGCGCCCGCGTGGGCTACCTCGCCGCCGCACCCGCGCTGGTCGACGCCCTGCGCGTGGTCCGGCTGCCGTACCACCTGTCGGCGGTGACGCAGGCGGTGGCCCGCGCGGCCCTCGCGCACGCGCCGGCCCTGATGGCCCAGGTGGGCTCGCTGCGCGACGAGCGCGACGCCCTCGTGGTCTGGCTGCGGGAGCGCGGGCTGCGCGTCGCCGAGTCCGACGCGAACTTCGTGCTGTTCGGCCTGTTCGACGACCGGCACGCGATCTGGCAGGGTCTGCTCGACCGTGGGGTCCTCATCCGTGAGGTCGGACCCGACGGGTGGCTGCGGGTGTCGGTCGGCACCCCGCAGGACATGGCGGCGTTCCGGGACGCCCTGGTGGAGGTGGCTGCACTGTGAGTGCTCCGAAGGCCCGTACGGCTCGCATCGAGCGCGCGACCAGCGAGTCGAGCGTCGTGGTCGAGCTCGACCTCGACGGCACCGGCCGTACCGACATCTCCACCACCGTGCCGTTCTACGACCACATGCTCACCGCGCTGGGCAAGCACTCGCTGATCGACCTCACGGTCAAGGCGACCGGCGACACGCACATCGACGCCCACCACACGGTGGAGGACGTCGCGATCACCCTCGGCGAGGCGCTGCGCGAGGCCCTGGGCGACAAGCGCGGGATCTCGCGGTTCGGCGACGCCACCGTCCCCCTCGACGAGGCGCTCGCCCAGGCCGTCGTGGATGTGTCGGGCCGCCCGTACCTCGTGCACACCGGCGAGCCTCCCGGCCAGGAGTACCACCTCATCGGCGGCCACTTCACGGGGTCGCTGACCCGGCACGTGCTCGAGTCGATCGCGCACCACGCCGCGTTCAGCATCCACGTGCGCGTGCTGGCCGGCCGCGACCCGCACCACATCGTGGAGGCTCAGTTCAAGGCGCTCGCCCGGGCGCTGCGCTTCGCCGTCGCGCTCGACCCGCGGGTGGACGGGATCCCGTCGACGAAGGGCGCGCTGTGAGCGACGAGCTGCCCGACGACTTCGTCGTCCCGGACGACCTCTCCTCCCTGGACACCCCGGCGGAGGAGCCGTCGGTCGTGCTCGTGATCACGCAGGTCGCAGCGCCCGCGCCCCTGGCCGCGGCGTGCGCGATCGCGAAGGTCGAGGTCGACGTCGTGCCGACCGACATCGGCGCGATCGCCGTCCTGCGGGACCCGCGGGCGGCGGCCGACGGCGCCGGCGCGATCTCGAAGCTGCTGCGCACGCTGCCGGTGATCCTGCTCGAGCGGCGCGAGGGCCAGATCACGGCGTCGCGCTGGACGTCGGGCGAGCGGGGCGACAAGCTTCCCGCCGGGCTCGTCCTGTCCGATGCGCCCGCGGTCCTGGAGGACCTGTTGCTGGGCTCGGTGCGGGCGGCCGACGTCGAGGGCGTCGTCACGAGCGTCGGGATGTCGCGCTGGCAGGCGATGCGGACGATCACCAAGCGCCAGTAGCGCGCGTGTAGCGGTACAGAACGGAAACGTTTCGTCGCTCGCGGGAGCGTCGCGGCCGGTGCTTGCATGGCGGGCACCGGACGACTCGCCCGTCCTGCCGCTCGCCTCGACGCCGAGGCGACGCGCCGTGACCGGCGGGCGGGGAGTCCTCCAACTCCTGTGGAGCACTCATGACACGCACACGAGCCGGCCTGCTCGGCCGCCTGCTGGGCGCACTCGCCGTCCTCGCCCTGGCCGTCACCACGGTCGTCGCGACGACGCAGAGCAGCGCGGTCGCCGCGGCGAGCGGCACCGGGACCGGCTACCTGAGCACCAGGGGCAACCAGATCGTCGACGCCACCGGCGCGACCGTCCGCCTCACCGGGATCAACTGGTTCGGGATGGAGACGGACAACAAGACCTTCCACGGGCTCTGGGCGAACGTGACGTGGCGCTCGATGATCGACCACATGGCCCAGCTGGGCTACAACACCGTCCGGGTGCCCTACTCGGGGGACGCGTTGAAGCCCGGGGCCGTCGCCACCAGCGTCAACACGAACACCAACCCGGACCTGGTGGGCCTCTCGCCGCTGCAGATCCTGGACAAGGTGGTCGACTACGCCGGGTCGATCGGGATGCGCGTGATCCTCGACCGGCACCGGCCGACCTCCGCCGGCCAGACGGCGCTCTGGTACACGCCCACGGTCTCCGAGGCGAGCATGATCGCCGACTGGCAGCTGCTGGCGAAGCGCTACGCGGGCAACACGACGGTCGTCGGCGCGGACCTGTTCAACGAGCCCCACGCCGAGGGCACGTACCCGAACGGCACCGGCTCGTGCTGGGGCTGCGGCGACACCGCGCGCGACTGGCGGCTGGCCGCCGAGCGCATCGGCAACGCCGTGCAGGCGGCCAACCCCAGCTGGCTGGTGCTGGTCGAGGGCGTGAGCTGCCTGGACGGCAGCAACGCGAACGTGTGGGACTCGATCCCCGACGACCCGAACGCGTGCAGCTGGTGGGGCGGCAACCTGTCGGGCGCGGGCAAGAACCCGGTGCGGCTGAACGTCGCCCACAAGCTCGTGTACTCCGCGCACGACTACGGCATCTCCGTGTACGACCACCAGGACTGGTTCGACACCACCAAGCACCCCGACTTCCCCGCGAACCTGCCGGCCGTCTGGGACTACTACTGGGGCTACCTCTCCACGCAGAACATCGCGCCCGTGCTGGTGGGCGAGTTCGGCAGCACGCTGGGCGACCCGCGGGACGTCCAGTGGATGACCACGCTCGTCAGCTACATGCGCACCAACGGGATGTCCTTCACCTACTGGTCGTGGAACCCGGACTCGGGCGACACCGGCGGGATCGTGCAGGACGACTGGGTCACCGTGAACACCGCCAAGCAGTCGATCCTGCAGCCGGCCCTGGTGCCGCCGGTCAAGCCGGGGACGACGCCGACGGCCACCCCCACGGGCACGCCGACCTCGACCCCCACGCCGACTCCCACCCCCACCCCCACTCCGACTCCGACGACGCCCCCGGCGGGCTCCTGCACCGCGACCGTGACGATCTCGAACTCGTGGCCCACCGGCTACCAGGCGGCGATCACGGCCAAGAACACCGGCACCGCCACAGTCAGCCCGTGGGTGGTCTCGTTCACGGTCCCCGCCGGCGTCACCATCGGCAGCGGCTGGAACGGCACCTTCGCCCAGAGCGGCACGACGATCACGGTCACGGCGCCCAGCTACAACGCCACGCTCGCCCCAGGTGCGACCGCGAGCGTCGGGTTCACCGCCAACGGCACGTCCGCCCCGGCGCCCAGCGGCGTCACGCTCAACGGGGCCTCGTGCTCCTGACCCGTGTCCCGCCCACGCGAGGAGATCTCATGTCCCGTCGTCGTCGTACCGTCGCGCTCGTCGCGCTGCTCTGCTCGTTGCTCGGCATGACCGGCGTCGCCGCGGCGCAGGTCGCCTCCGCGGCACCCGTGCTGTGCGACCAGTGGGCCAGCGCCCCCATCCAGGGCGGCCGGTACACCGTCATGAACAACCGCTGGGGGACCAGCGCCACCCAGTGCCTCGACGTCTCGAGCGGCGGCTTCACGGTGACGCAGGCGGACGGTACCGCGGCCACCAACGGTGCCCCCAAGTCGTACCCGGCGGTCTACTACGGCTGCCACTACTCCAGCTGCACCACCAGCGGGAACATCCTGAGCCCCAACGGCCTGCAGACGTCCGACCCGAGGTTCGCCGCGGTCTCGACCAGCGTGAGCATGACGTACCCGAGCAGCGGGACGTACGACGCGGCGTACGACATCTGGTTCCACAAGAGCCGCCCGACGACGACCACGCAGCAGAACGACGGCGCCGAGCTGATGGTGTGGCTCAACCACGCCGGGTCGATCCAGCCGATCGGCTCGAAGGTCGGCACCGCGACCGTCGCCGGCGCGACCTGGGACGTCTGGTCGGGCAGCAGCGGATGGAACGTCATCTCGTACGTCCGGCAGACGCCGACGTCGTCGGCCACCTTCCTTCTGAACGACTTCTGGAAGGACGTCGTCGCCCGCGGGCTCGGGTCGACCAGCTGGTACCTCACCAGCATCCAGGCCGGGTTCGAGCCGTGGATCGGGGGCACCGGGCTGACGCTGACCAGCTTCTCGGTCACCACGGACGGCACGCAGCCCACCCCGACCCCGACGCCGACCGTCACGGCCACCCCGACACCGACACCGACCCCGACGCCCAGCCCGACCACCGGGCCGTCGGCGTGCACGGCGACCGCGGCCATCACCGGGTCGTGGGGCGGCGGGTTCCAGGCGGCGGTCACCGTGAAGAACACCGGCTCCGCGATGCTGAGCGGCTGGTCGGTCCGGTGGGTGTTCCCGGGCGGGCAGACGATCAACAACCTCTGGAACGGCGTCGCGTCGCAGTCCGGCGCGAACGTCACCGTCGCCAACGCGCCCTACAACGGGCTGCTGGGGGCCGGCGCGTCGACGACCTTCGGGTTCGTCGGCAACGGGTCGGCGCCCGGCTCGCCCGCGCTGACCTGCACGGGTTCCTGACCACGGCCCCGAGCCCGCGCCGCCCCGCGAGGGTCGGAGTCGGCCGGGCGAACGGCGGCGTCTCGCGGATCGGCGCCGGTGCGGGCCGTGGGACGGCCGCGGGTACCGTGGTCCGGTGCCTGCCCAGCCCCTCGTCGTCGTGCTCGACCACGGCCCCGACGACCACGCACCGCTGGTCGAGGCGCTGACCGGCGCGGGTGCCCAGGTCGAGGTCACGGCGGACAAGCGCGCCGCGCTCGCCGCCGACGGCGTGGTGATCGCGGGCAGCGGACCGTTCGCCGACGTCGTCGCCGGTCTGCTGGCCGTCGGTGCGGACCAGGTCGTCGACCGACGGCTCGCGGGCGGACGCCCGGTGCTCGCCATCGGCGTCGGGATGCACGTGATGTTCGCGGCGGGACCGGGTGCCGAGGGGCTGGGGGAGTGGCCGGGGTCGGTCGAGCCCGTGGCCGCCGCCGGGCACGCCCAGGTCGAGGTGCCCGCCGGGTCACGGCTGTTCGTCGACCTCGACGACGCCGAGTTCCACTTCGCGCACGCCCACGCCGCCCGCACCTTCCCCCTGCTCGACGACTGGCCCGCGGACACGCGTCTGGTCGTCCCCGTGGTCGTCTGGTCGGCCGGCCCGGACCGGTTCGTCGCCGCCGTCGAGAACGGCCCCCTCACCGCCCTCCAGCTGCACCCCGAGCACTCCGGCGACGCCGGCGCCCGGGTGCTCGCGCGCTGGGTCGACTCCCTCCCCACCACCCACGGAGCCCACGCATGACTGATCGCCTCGAGCTGCTGCCCGCCGTCGACGTCGCCGACGGTCAGGCCGTCCGCCTGACCCAGGGCGCCGCGGGCACCGAGACCGGTTACGGCGACCCGCTGTCGGCCGCGCTCGACTGGCACGCCGGTGGCGCGGAGTGGATCCACCTGGTCGACCTCGATGCCGCCTTCGGGCGCGGCTCGAACGCGGTGCTGCTGGCCGAGGTGACCGCGGAGCTCGTCGCCAAGGGGGTCAAGGTCGAGCTGTCCGGCGGCATCCGCGACGACGCGTCGGTCGAGCGGGCGCTCGGCACGGGGGCCACGCGGATCAACCTGGGCACGGCCGCCCTGGAGAACCCGGAGTGGACCGCCCGCGTGATCGGCTCGTACGGCGACCAGATCGCGGTCGGTCTGGACGTGCGCGGCACCACGCTCGCCGCCCGCGGCTGGACCCAGGACGGCGGCGACCTCTGGGAGGTGCTCGCCCGGCTCGAGGACGCCGGCTGTGCCCGCTACGTGGTCACCGACGTGAACAAGGACGGCATGCTCAACGGCCCCAACGTGGACCTGCTGCGCGAGATGTGCGCCCGCACCGACGCCCCCGTGATCGCGTCGGGCGGCGTGTCGAGCCTCGAGGACCTGCGCGTCCTGCGGACCCTCGTGGCGCTCGGCGTCGAGGGCTCGATCGTGGGCAAGGCGCTCTACGCGGGTGCGTTCACGCTCCCCGAGGCGCTGGACGTCGCCGGGCGCCCGTGACCGGACGTCAGCTCCCGCCGTCGTCCCCGTTCGCCGGCGACGACGGCACGGCGGATCCCGCGGTCGCCGCGGCCCTCGCCGCGCTGGGGGCGGGGACCGGCACCGTTGCGGGCGTCGTCGACGCGCTCGCGGGCACGCGCGTGCTCGTGCCGGTGCTGGCCGAGCTCGAGGTCGAGGACGTCGTCGTGCACGGCGGTCACGAGCACACGGTCGACAAGGAGGCGTCGGCGGGCATCGTCGCCCTGCAGGCCCCCGACGGCCGGACGGCGCTGCCCGTGTTCACGTCCGTCGCGACGATGACCGCGTGGCGGTCGGACGCCCGGCCCGTCCCGTCGGACGTCGCCCGCGCAGCCCTGTCCGCCGTGACGGAAGGCTGGGAGGTGCTGGTGGTCGACCCCGGTGGCCCGACCACTGTCCTGATCCCGCGCCCCGCTGTGTGGGCGCTCGCGCAGCAGGAGACGTGGCACCCCGCGGTCACCCCCGACGGGGTCGACGCCGACCTGCGAGCGGCGATCGCCGCGGCGGTGGCGCCGGTGCCCGGCGTGGTGGCCGTCGATGCCGTGCCCGGGTCGCGGGCCGAGGTCGCCGTCGTCGTCGACCTCGTCGCGGGCCTGGACCGGGACGGTCTCGATGCGGTGGTCGCGCAGGTCAACGCCGCGGTGGCCGGGGTCGAGCTGGTGGCCACCCGGGTCGACTCGCTCGAGCTGCGCCCGCGCGCGGCCCGCTAGCGACGCTTGACCGCCCACGCGAGGGCGAAGGCCGTGAGGGCGACCGCCCCGACCAGCTGACCGCCGAGGATGACGCGGTTGAGGTCGAGCGCCGGCCGCCAGTGCGCCCCGGACCCGTCGACGACGAACACGCCGACGGCCTTGACGTGCACGCCGTACCCGCCGCCGCCGCCGTGGCCCACCTGCGCGCCGGCCGGGACGTCGTCGCCCTCGGCACCGGCCGGCACGCCGACCTCGCCCGCGCCGGAGCCGGAACCGGTCCCGCCCCAGACCTTGGCGACCGGGATGACGAGCGTGCCGTCACGCTCGTACGCCTCACCGAACACCCTCCGGACAGTGAAGGTCTCGTTCGCGGCCTTGGTGACGTCGGCGGGGTCGAAGCGCGGGACGGCCATGGGATCCTCCGTGAGGTTCAGCCGGTGCAGGGTGCGGACGGGGTGAACGATGCCCCGTCGTCCAGCATGGACCGCAAAGTGCTCACGGGCACCACAAAGCTGTGCCCGTTCGCGTCCTTGGCGTACACGACCCCGACCACGCGGCCGTCCCCGTCGAGCACCGCGGAGCCGGAGCTGCCGTGCTCGACGGGCGCGTCGGTCACGAGCACCGCACCGAGGTTCTCGTTCAGCGGGTCGGTCTCGCTCGAGATGACGTGGCCGGTCGTCACCGTGAGCGCCTTCCCGAGGGGGTAGCCGACGACCGTGACGGCGTCGCCGATCGCCGGGTCGGCGGTCGCCAGCTCGGGAGCTGCCGGCAGCGCGTCCTGCGTGTGCACGATCGCGAGGTCCGCCAGGTTGGCGGTGCTGGCCGCCGACGCGGCGAGGTCCCGGCCGTCGTACGTCGAGATCTGCAGCGTCGACGCGTCCTTGACCACGTGCCGGTTGGTGACCAGCGTGTGGTCGTCCAGCGCGAAGCCCGAGCCCGTCGACAGGGTGCCGCAGCCGATGTTGCGGATGCGGACGGCCATCCGCTGCGCGGCGTCGAAGCCGTCGGGGGAGAGGTTGCCGCTGGATGTCGGTGACGGGCGGGGCAGGTCCGTGGGCACGACGCTGGTGGGCACCGGGGCCGGCATCGCCGGCAGCATGCTGCACCCGGCGCTCAGCGCGAGCACCGCGCCGACCAGCACGGCGCCGGCCCGCGCGCGACGCGTCATCGTCGGAGCTCGCGCTGCAGGGCCGCGTTGGCGTCCGTCGCCTTCGCGCACACGGTCTGCACGTCGGTGGTGAAGCGGTCGAGGTCGGCCTGGTCGTACTGGCTGGAGTTCTGCAGGTAGCCGATGAGCCGCTGCTGGCCGTCGACACAGGCGGCCAGCGAGGTGGCCACCTGCCCGGCGGCCTGCGACACCCGCGACTGGTAGTCGGCGAGCTGCTGCTGCGACGCGCTGGTGTCCCCGAGCTGCGCCTTCTCGTCGGCCAGCTCCGTGATCCGCTGCTGCGCGGTCGCCAGCTGCGCGCGCGTGGCGTCGAGCTCCGCCTGGTTCGCCTCGAGGTCCGCCTGCGACGCGGCCAGGTCGGTCCCGGTGGACCGGGCGAGCGTCTCCCAGTCCTGCGTCGAGGACTGCCACGCCTGGTTCGTGGTGAGCATGTGAGAGAGGAGCAGCCCGCCGACGACCAGGGTGGCGACGAGCAGGACCGCGAGGACCGTGGTGGCGATGCCCGGGCGACGTCGACGCGGCGCTGACTGCGGTGCCGGAGCCTCCGTGGCGGTCGGGAGCCACGAGCCCACCTCGACGCCCGCCGGGGTGATCTCGCTCACGGGCCGGTTCGGCGGGACGGGCTCCTCGGACTGCATCGCCCCAGGATAAGAGGCCCTCCTGTGCCGTCGGGCCGCTCCCGCGGGTGGGATCGCGGCACCGGCCCGGCGGGAGCACACGGGCGCAGCGGCGACAATCATCTGATGCCCTCGACGACCTACGGAGCCGTGCTGCGCCTGCCCGGCGTCGCACGTCTCTTCGTCGTCTCGTTCGTCGCCCGGATCCCCGCGGCCATGGTCGGCGTGGTCCTCACGCTGCACGTCGTCTCGACGCTCGACCGCGGCTACGCGCAGGCGGGCGTGGTCGTCGGCGCCGCGACCGTCGGCATGGCGCTCGGCGCGCCGTGGCGCGGACGCCTGGTGGACAAGCTCGGGCTGCGCCGGGCGATCGCGCCGTCGGTCGTCGTCGAGTCGGCGGTGTGGCTGGCGGCTCCGCACCTCACCTACGAGGCCCTCATCGGGGCGGCGTTCGTCGCGGGGCTCTTCCTGGTGCCGGTCTTCTCGGTCAGCCGGCAGTCGCTGTCGGTGCTGGTGCCCCTCCAGCACCAGCGGGCCGCCTTCTCGCTCGACTCCGTCGCCGTCGAGCTGACGTTCATGCTCTCCCCGGTGGTCGGCGTGCTGCTGGCCACCCAGGCCTCGACGTCGGTGGCGCTGACCGTGGTCGGCGCGCTGACCGTCGGCGCCGGGGTGCTCCTCATGTGGGCGAACCCGCCCACCCGCAGCGCGCTCTCGGCCGGGCCCGTCGTCGACCTGCCGAAGGGCCGGCTGCTGACCCCGGGGCTGGTCGTCGTGCTGCTCGCGGGTCTCGCCGCCGCGTTCGTGCTGGTCGGCACGGACGTGTCGCTCGTCGCCACCCTCAACGACGCCGGCCGCTCCGCGGACGTCGGCTGGATGATCGCGCTGTGGGCCGGCGGCTCGGTCGTCGGCGGGCTGGTCCACGGGGCCACGCACCGCAACCCGTCACCTCTGGTGCTGGTCGCGATCCTCGCGCTCGCCACCGTGCCCGCGGCGTTCGCCACCGGGCAGGTCTGGCTGGCGGTCGCCGTCGTCGTCGCGGGCCTGCCGTGCGCGCCGGCGCTGTCGTCGATCAACGCGACCCTCGTCCGCCTGGTCCCCGAGCACCGCCGGGGCGAGGTCATGGGCTGGAGCGGCACCATGGGGACGGTCGGCAACGCGCTGGGCGCACCCCTGTGCGGCGCGGTGATCGACCGAGCGACGCCGGGCGCCGGGTTCCTCACCGCCGCGGTGGTGGGCGGCGGCATCGCGGTCAGCGGGCTCGTCGCGCTCGCGATGGTCCGCCGCCGGGGCGAGGCCGGGGCGCCCGAGACTCCCGACCAGGCCCCGCCCCGTCACGTGCCCGCGACCACCCGCACCCGCGTCCGGCTGGTCCGCCACCGCGGCGCCGGCTCCACCCGACGCGAGCGGGTCAGACGACCGAGCCGGTGAACTTCTCGCCGGGTCCCTCGCCGGGGGCGTCGGGGAACGGGGAGGCCTCGCGGAACGCCAGCTGCAACGAGCGCAGACCGTCCCGCAGCGAGCGTGCGTGCTGGTTGCCGATGTCCGGCGCCGAGGCCGTGACCAGCGCGGCGAGAGCGGTGATGAGCTTGCGGGCCTCGTCCAGGTCCAGGAAGTCGGCGCCGGCGCCGGTCGGTCCGTCCTCGGCCAGGCCGCACTTCACGGCGGCGGCGCTCATGAGGTGGACGGCGGCGGTCGTGATGACCTCGACGGCCGCGACGTCCGCGATGTCGCGGGTGGCCGCGGTGGTGGTGGGGTCCGTGCTCGGACTGCTCTCGGTCATGGCCCGATCCTCTCACCGGGCCCCGGGTGCTCCGGCGCCGGTTCGGGCTCACCCGGCTTCTCTGGTAGCCTTGGCAGTCGACTGACCTGGGCTGTGCCTCGCTCTCACGGGTGGACACGGCTCAGGCGCACAAGTGGAGTCTCTCCCACCTGGGCCTCGACTGTTCGATGCGTTGGATGCGCATCGACGACAGAGACCGGGTCACAGTCCGCACCGGACGGCGCAAGCGGTCCCGGTGGCGTGAGCATGGCTACGGCCGTGAACGCGTGGCGGACCTCGAGGCCTCCTCCTGTGCTCAGGACGGGGGCCTTCCTCGTTCCTGACGGTCCGCCACGACGAACCTGAGGAGCACCACATCAGCGAGCCCCGCATCAACGATCGGATCCGCGTAGCCGAGGTCCGCCTGGTCGGCCCCAACGGCGAGCAGGTCGGGATCGTCCGCGTGGAGGACGCACTGCGCCTGGCGCAGGACGCTGACCTCGACCTTGTCGAGGTCGCCCCTGACGCTCGTCCGCCCGTCTGCAAGATCATGGACTACGGCAAGTTCAAGTACGAAGCAGACATGAAGGCCCGCGAGGCCCGGCGGAACCAGACGAACACGGTCCTCAAGGAGATCCGTTTCCGGCTGAAGATCGACCCGCACGACTACGGCACCAAGAAGGGCCACGTCGAGCGGTTCCTCACGGCCGGCGACAAGGTCAAGGTCATGATCATGTTCCGCGGCCGCGAGCAGTCGCGCCCCGAGATGGGCGTGCGCCTGCTCCAGCGGCTGGCCGACGACGTGTCGGAGCTCGGCTTCATCGAGAGCATGCCCAAGCAGGACGGGCGCAACATGATCATGGTGCTCGGCCCGAACAAGAAGAAGGCCGACCAGAAGCAGGAGCAGCGCCGTGCGGCGCAGGCTGCTGCGGCTCGCGAGCAGAACGCCGCGGCTGCTGCCGCTGCCGCTGCTGCGGCGACGAACCCGGCCCCGGCCGAGCCCGTCGTCGAGGCGCCCGCTGCCGTCGAGACCCCGGTCGTCGTCGAGACGCCCGCCGTGGTCGAGACGCCTGCTGCCGTGGAGACGCCTGCTGCGGTGGAGACGCCGGCACCGGCTGAGGCTCCGGCCGCGGCCGAGACGCCGGCAGCTGTCGAGACGTCGGCGCCCGCGCCGGTCGCCCCCCGGCCCGCCGCCGCACCCCGTCCGGCCACCTCGCGCCCCGCCGCTCCGCGACCGACGCCCGCCGCCGCACCCCGTGCGACGACGCCCCGTCCGGCTTCGGCAGCGCGTCCGGCCGCAGCCGCTCGACCCGCAGCCTCGGCCCCCCGGCCCGCCGCTGCGTCCACCCCGGCGACGCCCGCCGCGGCCGCACCTGCTGCTGCCGCGCCGAAGCCCGCCACGCCGAAGCCCGCCGGCACCCCGCGGCCCGCGCCGCGTCCGGGACCGGCCGCTCCGGCCAAGGCACAGACCAGCAAGACGGCCTCGGAAGAGGCCAGCTGAACCAGCACGAACGGACGGGCCGGTCCACCGGCCGGCCCGCACCAGACGAGTCGTACGAACCCGTGCGATGTGAACGACAAGGAGACACGGCAGCCATGCCGAAGAACAAGACGCACTCCGGTGCCAAGAAGCGCTTCCGGGTCACCGGGACCGGCAAGGTCATGCGCGAGCAGGCCGGCGCCCGCCACCTGCTCGAGCACAAGTCGAGCCGCCGCACGCGTCGCCTCGCCGGCGACCTCGTCGTCTCTCCTGCCGACGCCCCCCGTATCAAGAAGCTGCTCGGCAAGTGACCCCGGGGGCGCACCTGCGCCCCGGTCGCTCGGCCTAGCCTGAGACAAGCAAGGAGCATCACGTGGCACGCGTGAAGCGGGCGGTCAACGCCCAGAAGAAGCGCCGTACAACCCTCGAGCGCGCTGCGGGCTACCGCGGTCAGCGGTCGCGCCTGTACCGGAAGGCGAAGGAGCAGGTCACCCACTCCCTCGTCTACGCGTACCGCGACCGCAAGGTGCGCAAGCAGGACTTCCGCAAGCTGTGGATCCAGCGCATCAACGCTGCGTCCCGCGAGCAGGGCCTGACCTACAACCGCCTGATCCAGGGCCTGAAGCTCGCGGGCATCGAGGTGGACCGCCGCGTGCTGGCCGACCTCGCCGTCAACGACGCCGCGACGTTCAACACGCTCGTGGCCGCCGCCAAGGCCGCCCTGCCCGCGGACGTCAACGCGCCGAAGGCTGCGTGACCCTCGTCCGCCGCTGAGCCCGACCGCCCTGTGCTCCCTCGCCGGAGCCGGGCGGCGGCTCGGTGCACCCCGAAGCCCCCGAGGTCCTCTGCGACCGCCGGGGGCTTCGTCGTCCCCGCGCACCCCCAAACCGTCGCCGACCCGGCATCATGTCGCCATGAACGAGCCGGACGCCCCGCGGGTCGAGCGCAGCGGGCCGTCGCCCTGGGGCCTCCTGGCATTCGGGCTCGGGATGCTGGTCGGGCTCACCCTCCTCGTCGCCGAGGTGGTCGACCCGCCGGTCTGGGTGATGTGGGCCGTGGTCGGCGCCCTGCTCGTCGGCATCGTGCTGTCGGTGCCTCTCGCGTACCGCGACGCGCGCCGGCAGGGCCGGTCGCGACCGCGCAGCGCGTGGCGGGCGCTCACCGAGCCGGTCCGCTACCTGATCCGGTGGACCTTCTGAGTGGCAGCGCCGCGGGCACGCGATGATGTCCCGGTGAGCAGCCCCACCCTGACGAATCCCCGTGCTGAGCGGGTCAAGGCCGTGCGGGCGCTGAGCGAACGGGCCGTGCGGAAGCGGGCCGGGCGGTTCGTCGTCGAGGGGCCGCAGGCGGTCCGGGAGGCGGTGCTGGCCGGCGCCGACGTGCACGACGTCTACGTCACGCCCGAGTCGGCGCAGCGGTACCCCGAGATCGTGGTGGGCGCGCAGGACCGGGGCATCCGGGTGTCCGTCGGGACCGCCGAGGTGCTCGACGCCATGAGCCCGGACGGTCAGCGGGTCGTCGCGGTCGCGTCGCTGACGACGCACACGCTCGGCGGGCTCGGGGACCTGAGGCTCGTCGCGATCCTGGCGAACGTGCGCGACCCCGGCAACGCCGGGACCGTGATCCGCGCGGCCGACGCGGCCGGCGCGGATGCGGCGGTGCTGACCGGCGAGAGCGTCGACGTGCACAACCCCAAGGTGGTCCGGTCGACCGCCGGGTCGCTGTTCCACCTGCCCGTGGTGACGGGCGCCGACCTCGCCGCGACCGTCGCCGACCTGCGCGCGGCCGGCCTGCTGGTCCTCGCGGCGGACGGCACCGGCGCCTTCGACCTGGACGACCTCCTCGACGTCGCGGGCTCCGCGGAGGACGGCGTGCCGGACCTCGCCCGCCCGACGGCCTGGCTGTTCGGCAACGAGGCCTGGGGGCTGCGCGACGAGGACCGTGCGCTGGCCGATGCCGTCGTGCGCGTGCCCATCCGAGGCCGCGCGGAGTCCCTGAACCTCGCGACCGCCGCGGCCGTGTGCCTCTACGCCAGCGGTCGGGCGCAGCGGTGAGGCTGTTCGCCGCGGTGTGGCCGCCCGAGAACGTGCTCGACCACCTCGACCTGGCCCTGGCCTCCGTGCGGGGCGCGCCGTCGGGACTGTCGTCGGCCGTGCGCTGGTCCGCGCGCGAGACCTGGCATCTCACCGCTGCGTTCTACGGCGACCTGCCCGACGGTGCGGTCCCGGCCCTCACCGCCGACCTGGCCGACGTCGCGGCCGCGGTCGAGCCCTACGAGCTCGGGCTGCACGGGGCAGGGGTGTTCTCGCACCGCACGCTGTGGGTCGGCGTCACCGGTGATCTCGAGAGCCAGCGCGCGGTCAGCCGGGGGTGCGTCGAGGCGGGCGGGGTCGACGACCACCGCGTGCGCGAGCGTCCGCACCTCACGGTCGGACGGGTGCGCCCCGGCAGCGGGCCGCCGCGGCGACGGTCGTCGCGACCAGACCGTCCCGGGCAGCGGCCCGACATGCAGGGGCCGGACGACGAGGACGTCGCGGCGGGCCTCGTGCGGGCGCTGGCCGTGTACGACGGCCCGCGCTGGCAGGTCGACGAGATCGTGCTGGTGTCCTCGCGGCCGGGTGCGGGTCGAGGTGGTGGGCCGCTGTACGAGGTGCTGGAGCGGTTCGTGCTGGGCGCCCGTGGCAGGATGGGCGCATGACAGCGCGTGCGCAGGCGGCCGGTGGTCGCCGATTTCCCGGGCCCGTTCCCGGGCCGCGCTGACGCGCACTGAGCACGCCGTCCACCGCTGGACCGGCCGCGCAGACCCGGATCGGGCGCCTCTAGACTTGTCCGCTGGTCGGGCGCCTTCGCGCCCCACGCCATGGCCGTGCGCCCGCGCCGGCCGCCCAGAACCTGCACTGGAAGGTCAGGATGTCCGACGACACCGCCCTGTCCCCGCTCGACGCCACCGGCATCGAGCACGCCGTCGAGGCCGCGCTGAAGGCGCTCGCGGCCGCGGGCGACCTCGACGCCCTCAAGACCGCCCGCCTCGAGCACGTGGGGGAGCGCAGCCCGATCGCGCTCGCCAACCGGTCGATCGGCGGCCTCGCCCCGGCCGACAAGGCGGTGGCCGGCAAGCTGCTCGGCCAGGCGAAGGGACGGCTCGCCGCCGCCCTCGCGGAGCGCCAGGCCGAGCTCGAGGCCGAGCGTGACCTGCGGGTCCTGGTCGAGGAGTCCGTCGACGTGACGCTGCCGACCGACCGTCGGTCCCGCGGCGCCCGGCACCCGCTGGAGACCCTGTCCGAGCGCATCGCCGACATCTTCGTCTCGATGGGCTGGGAGATCGCCGAGGGCCCTGAGCTCGAGGCGGAGTGGTTCAACTTCGACGCGCTGAACTTCGGCGTCGACCACCCCGCGCGGCAGATGCAGGACACGTTCTTCGTCGACGCACCCGGCCTCGTGCTGCGCACGCACACGTCGCCCGTGCAGGCCCGGACCCTCCTGTCGCGGGAGCTGCCCGTCTATATCGCGTGCCCCGGCAAGGTGTTCCGCACCGACGAGCTCGACGCCACGCACACGCCCGTGTTCCACCAGGTCGAGGGCCTCGCCGTGGACAAGGGCCTGACGATGGCGCACCTCAAGGGCACGCTGGACCACTTCGCGCAGGCGATCTTCGGTCCGGAGGCCCGCACGCGCCTGCGGCCGTCGTTCTTCCCGTTCACGGAGCCCAGCGCCGAGATGGACCTCTGGTTCCCGCAGAAGAAGGGCGGACCGGGCTGGATCGAGTGGGGCGGCTGCGGGATGGTCAACCCGAACGTCCTGCGCGCCTGCGGCGTCGACCCTGAGGTCTACTCCGGGTTCGCGTTCGGCATGGGCATCGAGCGCACCCTGATGCTGCGGCACGGGATCGCTGACATGCACGACATGGTGGAGGGCGACGTCCGCTTCTCCACGCAGTTCGGGACGGAGATCTGATGCCGCGCATCCCCCTGACGTGGCTCGCCGAGCACGTCGAGCTCCCCGCGGGCCTGACCGCCGAGCAGCTGGCGGCGGACCTGGTCCGCGTCGGGCTGGAGGAGGAGGCGATCCACCCCGCCGCCGTGTCCGGTCCGCTGGTGGTCGGTCGCGTCGTCGAGCTCACGCCGGAGCCGCAGAAGAACGGCAAGACCATCAACTGGTGCCGGGTCGACGTCGGACCGTCGCACAACGAGGCCGGTGGTGACCCGCGGGGCATCGTGTGCGGCGCGCACAACTTCGTCGTCGGCGACAAGGTCGTGGTCGCGCTGCCCGGCGCCGTGCTGCCCGGGCCGTTCCCCATCGCGTCCCGCAAGACCTACGGGCACGTGTCCGACGGAATGATCTGCTCGGCCCGCGAGCTGGGGCTCGGCGAGGACCACGCCGGCATCATCGTGCTGGCCACGCTCGGGCTCGACCCGTCCGTCGGGACGGACGCACGCGAGCTCCTGGGCCTCGGCGACGAGGTGCTCGAGATCAACGTGACGCCCGACCGCGGCTACTGCTTCTCCATGCGCGGCGTGGCCCGGGAGTACGGCCTGTCCACGGGTGCGCGGTTCACGGACCGCGGGCTGCCGACCGGGGACCTCCCGCCGGTCGGTGGGGGTTTCGCGGTCGAGATCGACGACGCCGCCCCCGTGAACGGTGTGCCCGGAGCGGACCGGTTCGTCGCCCAGATCGTCCGCGGCGTGCGTGCCAACGACCCGTCGCCCGCGTGGATGCAGCGCCGGCTGCAGCAGGCCGGCATGCGCCCGATCGGGCTCGCCGTGGACGTCACCAACTACGTGATGCTCGACCTCGGCCAGCCGCTGCACGCCTACGACCTGGCGAAGCTGGCCGCGCCGATCGTCGTGCGGCGCGCGGCCCCGGGGGAGCGCATGCGGACCCTGGACGACGTCGACCGCGTGCTCGACCCCGAGGACCTGCTCATCACCGACAGCCCCGACGGCGCCCGCGCCTCCCGGCCCATCGGCCTCGCGGCCGTCATGGGCGGCGGGGACAGCGAGGTCAGCGCGAGCACGACCGACCTCCTGGTCGAGGCGGCGCACTTCGACCCGATCACGGTCGCGCGCACCGCCCGCCGCCACAAGCTGCCCAGCGAGGCGGCGAAGCGGTTCGAGCGGGGCGCCGACCCGGCGCTCCCGCCGGTCGCGGTCACGCGGGCGGTCGCGCTGCTCGTCGAGCTCGGCGGCGGCGTCGCGGACCCGCACCTCACCGACGTCGACCAGCGGGTGCCGGTGCCGGCGTTCGACCTCGACCTGGACCTGCCCGCGCGACTCGTCGGCGTGCCGTACACGGCCGACGAGGTGCGCGAGACCCTGGTCTCGATCGGGTGCTCGGTGTCCGACGCCGGCCCCGGCGTGGTCCGGGTGCAGGCGCCCTCGTGGCGGCCCGACCTCGCCGTCGGCGTCGACCTGGTCGAGGAGGTCGCGCGGCTGCGCGGCTACGACGAGATCCCGTCGATCGTGCCGCCGGCGCAGCCGGGTGCCGGCCTGACGCCCGGGCAGCGGACGCGTCGCTCGGTCGCGCGCGCCCTGGCCGAGTCCGGGCTGGTCGAGGTGCTCAGCTACCCGTTCGTCGGCACCGACCAGCTCGACGCGCTCGGGCTGCCCGCCGACGACGAGCGGCGCCGGGCGGTCCGCCTGGTCAACCCGCTGTCCGACGAGCAGCCGTTCATGCGCACGAACCTACTGGTCACGCTACTGGACACGGCGCGGCGCAACGTCGCCCGGGGTGCCGGCGACGTCTCGGTGTTCGAGCTCGGTCTGGTCACGCGGCCGACGCCCGGTGCGCCGGCCGCCCCGCGCCTCCCGGGCGGTGTCCGGCCGTCCGACGCGGAGCTCGCCGCCATCGACGCGGCCGTGCCTCCGCAGCCGCGACGGGTCGCGGGCGTGCTCGCGGGCCTCCGCGAGCCGGCGGGCTGGTGGGGGACCGGGCGCCGCGTCGACCACACCGACGCCATCGCGTCGGCCCGGCTCGTGGCCGAGGTCGTCGGCGTCGAGCTCGTGGCGTCGGCCGACGCGGACCACGCGCCCTGGCACCCGGGCCGCTGCGCGCGTCTGACCACGGTCGACGGCACGCTCGTCGGGCACGCGGGCGAGCTGCACCCGAACGTCGTCACGGCGCTCGGGCTGCCTGCGCGCGCGTCCGCCTTCGAGCTCGACCTCGACGTGCTGCTGGCCGCGGCGTCGCCCGAGCCCGTGCAGGCGGTCCCCGTCTCGACCTTCCCGGTCCTCAAGGAGGACATCGCGCTCGTGGTCGGTGCCGACGTGGCGGCGGCCGACCTGCTCGACGCCGTGCGCGTCGGTGCCGCGTCGAGCCCCGCCGGCGACGTCGTCGAGGAGGTCCGCCTGTTCGACGTGTACGCCGGGTCGCAGGTGGGGGACGAGCGCAAGTCGCTCGCCTTCTCGCTGCGGCTGCGGGCCGACGACCGGACCCTCACGGCGCAGGAGGCGGCGGCGGTCCGCGAGGCCGTCGTGGCCGAGGCCCACGCGCGGTTCGGGGCGACCCTGCGCGCCTGAGCGCCGACCGAAGACCCCCGTGGCCGGTGGCCGCGGGGGTCTTCTGCATCCGGTCTCAGGCCCTCCGACCGTGGTCATGGGATGAGTTCACCCAATAGTTACCTGTGAGTAGTTGCGGCAAATCGGGCGATCCCTGAAGGTGGTCCAGGCCGTCACGAGCGGCCCTTGACGTTCCCCGACGAAGGAGAGCTCGACGTGCGCCGTGCCATGAAGTCGATCAGCGGGGGCGTCGCCGCCCTCGCTGTTGCAGTGGCGGGAGGTGTGATCGCGGCGGGCCCGGCAGGGGCGGCGGTCGGCACCACGCCACGGGTCCTGATCAACGAGGTGTACGGCGGTGGCGGCAACAGCGGCGCCACCTACACCAACGACTTCATCGAGCTGGTGAACGCCTCGAGCGCACCGGTCGACGTCACCGGCTGGTCCGTGCAGTACGCGTCCGCCGGTGGCGCCTTCAGCCAGACCCTCACCACCGCACTCAGCGGCGTGATCCAGCCCGGCGCCGCGTACGTGGTGGTGGAGGCCGCGGGGACGGGTGGGACCACGCCCGTCACCGGGAACGTCACCGGGTCCCTCGCCCTGAGCGGCACGGCGGGCAAGGTCGCTCTCGTCAGCTCGACGACAGCCCTGTCCTGCGCGGGGTCCGCGTGCCCGGCGGTCGACCAGGTGGTCGACTTCGTCGGGTACGGCGCCTCGGCCACCGGGTATGCCGGCAGCGGGCCCGCGCTCGGCGCCTCGAACACGCAGGCAGTCACGCGTGACGCCACGATCACCAACACCGCCAACAACGCGAGCGACTTCGCCGCGGCGAACCCGACCCCGGGCGTGGTCGGCGGGACCGGGCCGGTGACCCCGGCGGCGGCGACGATCGCCGAGATCCAGGGCGCGGGTGCGACGTCCCCGCTCGCCGGGAAGACCGTCACCACGGACGGCGTCGTCACCGCGGCCTACCCGACCGGCGGGCTCAGCGGCTACGTCATCCAGACCCCGGGGACCGGCGGCGCCACGGACGCGACGCCGGGTGCGTCCGACGCGGTCTTCGTCTTCTCGTCCGCCACCGCGGGCCTCGTCGCCATCGGCGACCACGTCCAGGTGACCGGAGCGGTCTCCGAGTTCAACGGGCTCACCGAGCTCACGGTCGCCGCGGCGACCGACCTGGTGAAGCTCCCCGCCGCCGCGGCGGTCACGCCCGTGTCGAGCACGTGGCCCACCACCGACGCCGCGCGCGAGGCCCTCGAGTCGATGCTGTTCCAGCCGACCGGCGACCTCACGATCTCCAACACCTACTCGACCAACCAGTACGGCGAGGTCGGCCTCGCGGCGGGCACGCTGCCGCTGCTCCAGCCCACCGAGGTCGGTCGCCCCGGCTCGGCCGAGGCCGCCGCCGCCGCCGCGGACAACGCCGCCCGCGGTGTCGTGCTCGACGACGGCTCGTCGACCAACTTCCTGTCGGCCGCGAACTCGGGCCTGACCCCGCCGTACGTGAGCCTGACCAACCCGGTCCGCGTCGGCGCGGCCGCGACTGTCACGGCTCCGGTCGTCGTCGACTTCCGCAACAACGTGTGGAAGCTCAACCCGACGCAGCCCGGCCCCGCCGCGGTGACGTTCGAGAACGACCGCACGACGGCCCCGGCCGCGGTGGGCGGCGACCTGAAGATCGCCTCCTTCAACGTGCTCAACTACTTCACGACGCTCGGCGCGACCACGGCGGGCTGCACCTCCTACAACGACCGCACCGGCGACCCCGTCACGGTCAACACCGGGTGCGCCCCGCGCGGCGCGTGGGACCCGGCCGACCTGCAGCGTCAGCAGGACAAGATCGTCTCGGCGATCAACGCGCTCGACGCCGACGTCGTGGGCCTGCTCGAGATCGAGAACTCGGCGACCGTCGACGGCGTCCCGGACGAGGCGCTCGGCACGCTCGTCGCCGCGTTGAACACGGCCGCCGGCTCCGACGTCTGGGCGTTCGTCCCGTCGTCGACCGAGCTGCCGCCGGCGGCCGAGATGGACGTCATCACCAACGCGATCATCTACCGCACCGCAGCCGTCGAGCGCACCGGACCGTCGCACGCGCTCGGCACGCTGAGCGGCGACGACCAGGCCTTCGGCAACGCCCGGGAGCCCATCGGCCAGGAGTTCACGCCGACCGGCGGCGGCGAGCCGTTCTTCGTCGTCGTCAACCACCTCAAGTCCAAGGGCTCGGCGGGTCCGTGGCCGGGCGACGCCGACACCGGTGACGGTCAGGGCGCCTCGAACGAGTCGCGCGTCCGGCAGGCCGAGGCGCTGCGCGACTGGGTGCCGACCGTGCAGGGCGACGCGAAGTCGGTCGCGCTGGTCGGCGACTTCAACTCGTACACGCGGGAGGACCCGCTGCAGACGCTGTACGACGCCGGGTACACCGACGCCGCGACCACCCTCGCGGACGGCCAGTACTCCTACTCGTTCAGCGGCCTGTCCGGCTCGCTCGACCACGTGCTGCTCAACGGCCCCGCACTCAAGCGGGCCACCGGCGCGGACATCTGGGAGATCAACGCCGAGGAGTCCATCGCGCTGGAGTACGACCGGTACAACTACCACGGCACCCTCTACTACGCGCCGGACGAGTACCGGTCGTCGGACCACGACCCGGTCGTCGTCGGCCTGGTCAACGGTGCCGCCAAGCCCGTGAACCTCACCCTGCTCGACATCAACGACTTCCACGGACGCATCGACGCCAACACGGTGAAGTTCGCGGGCACGGTCGAGCAGGAGAAGGCCGCCGCGGTGGCCGCCGGTAGCCCCGTCGCGTTCGTGTCGGCCGGTGACAACATCAGCGCCTCGCTGTTCGCCTCGGCGGTCCAGCAGGACCAGCCGACGATCGACGTCCTGAACGCGCTCGAGCTCAACGCGTCGGCGGTGGGCAACCACGAGTTCGACAAGGGGTTCACGGACCTCACGGACCGCGTGATCGCCAACAAGACGAACGCGAAGTGGGACTACCTCGGCGCCAACGTCTACCTCAAGGGCACGACGACCCCGGCCCTGCCGGAGTACTCGATCCTCGACATGGGCGGCGTCAAGGTCGGCGTCATCGGTGCGGTCACGGGGGAGACGCCCTCGCTGGTGAGCCCCGGTGGGATCACGCAGATCGACATCGGCGACCCGGTCGACGCCGTCAACCGCGTGGCCGCGCAGCTCAGCGACGGCAACGAGGCCAACGGCGAGGCCGACGTGCTGGTGGCCAGCTACCACGAGGGCGCCAGCGAGGGTCTGCCGAACGGCACCCTCGAGGACGAGGTGGCCCAGGGCGGGGCGTTCGCCAAGATCGTCGACGAGACGGCGGCGAGCGTGGACGCGATCTTCACCGGCCACACGCACCAGCAGTACGCGTGGGCCGGCCCGGTCCCGGGTGAGCCCGGCACGACGCGTCCGGTGCTGCAGACGGGCAGCTACGGCG
The DNA here is from genome assembly GCF_056403775.1 of Cellulomonas sp. P2_F12. NCBI lineage: Bacteria > Bacillati > Actinomycetota > Actinomycetes > Micrococcales > Cellulomonadaceae > Cellulomonas > Cellulomonas sp. P2_F12. The sequence continues at coordinate 512,301 of NZ_JBFUEV010000003.1, forward strand.
AGTACATCGGCGAGGTCGGGCTGACGTTCGACCCGAGCACGGGCGAGGTCGTCGCGCACACGCAGAAGAACGTGCCGCGACTCGTCGCACCCGTGGTCGCCGGCAACACCCCGGCGCAGAACGAGGCGGCCTTCGCCGCGGCACTCGTCGCGAAGTACCCCCGGGTCGCCCAGGTGAACACGATCGTGAACGCGGCCCTCGCGTACGCGAACACCGTCGGGTCCGTCCCGGTCGGCTCGGTCACGGCCGACGTCACCACGGCCTTCACCGGTGGCACCTACGGTCCGACGGGCTACACCGCCCCGACGACGGCGCGTGACGACCGGGCAAGCGAGTCGTCGCTCGGCGACCTCGTGGCCAACGCCCTGCGGGACACGCTCGCCCCGGACAACCTGGGCGGCGCGCAGATCGGCGTCGTCAACCCCGGCGGGCTGAGGGCCGAGCTGCTGTACGCCCCGGACGGGGTGATCACCACGGCCGAGGCGAACGGCGTCCTGCCGTTCGTCAACAACCTCTGGACGACGTCGCTCACGGGCGCGCAGTTCACGGTGATGCTCGAGCAGCAGTGGCAGACCAACGCGGACGGCACCATCCCGTCGCGTCCGTACCTGCAGCTGGGACTGTCCGACAACGTGACGTACACGTACGACGCCGCGGCTCCCGCGGGGTCGCACATCACGTCCGTCACGGTGAACGGCGAGCCGATCGACCCGGCGGCGAGCTACCGGATCGGGACGTTCTCGTTCCTCACCACGGGCGGCGACAACTTCCGCGTCGTGGCCCAGGGGACGGACGCACGCGACTCGGGCCTCATCGACCGGGACGGCTGGATCGCCTACCTGCAGGCGCACCCGGGCCTGGCCCCGGACTTCGCCCGTCAGGCGGTCGGCGTGCCGGCCCAGCCGTCCTCCGTCACCGCCGGTGACACGCTGGCGTTCCCGGTGACCAAGCTGGACCTGACGAGCCTCGGCTCGCCGCAGAACACCAGCCTGGACGTCCGGCTCGACGGCACATCGATCGGCACCGCGCCGGTCGCGGGCGGCAACGCCGACGTGTCGGTGACGGTGCCGGCGGCGACCGCCGCCGGCGCGCACACGCTGACGCTGGTGGCGAGCCCGAGCGGCACGACCGTGACGCTCCCGCTCACCGTCGAGGCGGGGGTCCCCGCGTCGACCACGTCGCTCACGGCGTCGCCGTCGAGCCAGGTGTACGCCTCCTCGTCGCGCGTCACGCTCACGGCGAAGGTCGCGGCCGACGTACCGGTGACCGGGTCCGTCGAGTTCGTCGCCGGGACCACGGTGCTCGGCACCGCACCGCTGTCGGGGGGCACGGCCACGCTGCGGCTCGCGTCGTCCACCCCGGCGGGCAGCTACGACGTGGTCGCCCGGTTCGCCGGCGACGCGACGGTGACCGGCTCCGAGTCGACGCCCGTGACGGTCGTGGTGAAGAAGGTGACGACGACGACCGGGCTGTCCGTGACCCGCGGGTTCCTGTTCGTCCCGTCGGTCGCCGTGGCCACGGTGTCGACGGACAACGGCAAGCTGCCCTCGGGCCGGGTCGAGATCAGGGAGGGCACCACGGTCGTCAAGACCCTGAACGTGGTGCTCGGCGTGGCGATCGGCACGGTGCCGTCCGGGACGCACACCTACACGGCGACGTTCGTCCCGTCCGACACGGCCAACGTGTCGCCGAGCACGAGCGCGCCGGTCAGCATCCGCTGATCGCACGCACGAGGGCCCGCGTCCCGCCGGGACGCGGGCCCGTCGTGTGCTCAGACGTAGTCGTGGTACGCGGGCAGGTCCAGCACGCCGTTGCCCGACAGCCCGATGACGATCGTCTGCGCCTCGGTCGCCGCGCGGGCTTGCGTGATCGCGCCGGCCACCGCGTGGGTCGACTCGGGCGCGGGGATGATCCCCTCCGCGCGCGCGAACTCGATGCCGGCCGCGAAGGCGGTGTCCTGGTCGACGGCGATGGCCTCGACGAGCCCGAGCTCGACCGCGTGCGAGACCATCGGCGCCATCCCGTGGTACCGCAGCCCGCCCGCGTGGATGGGCGGCGGCACGAAGTCCTTGCCCAGCGTGTGCATCTTGAGCAGGGGAGTCAGGCCGGCGACGTCGCCGAAGTCGTACCGGTACTCGCCCTGGGTCAGCGACGGGCACGCGGCCGGTTCGCACGCCACGACGCGGGTGGTCGTGCCCTCGCGCAGGTTGCGGCCCAGGAACGGAAAGCTCAGGCCGCCGAGGTTCGAGCCGCCGCCGGCGCAGGCGAACACGACGTCGGCTCTCTCCTCGATCGCGTCGAGCTGCGCGAGGGCCTCCTGGCCGATCACGCTCTGGTGCAGCAGCACGTGGTTGAGCACGCTGCCCAGCGAGTAGTGGGCGTCCGGGTCGGTCGCGGCCGCCTCGACCGCCTCGCTGATCGCCATGCCGAGGGAGCCGGTGGTCTCCGGGTCTGCCGCGAGCATCGCCCGCCCGGCATTCGTCAGGTCCGACGGCGACGGGTGGCAGATGCTCCCGTAGGTCTCCATCTGCATCCGCCGGTAGGGCTTGGCGTCGTAGGAGGCGCGCACCTGCCAGACCTCGCACGTGAGGCCGAGCAGGGCACAGGCCATGGCCAGGGACGCGCCCCACTGCCCGGCGCCCGTCTCCGTCGTGAGCTTCGTGATCCCCTCGGCGGCGTTGTAGTAGGCCTGCGCGACCGCGGTGTTCGGCTTGTGCGACCCGACGGGGCTGACGCCCTCGTACTTGTAGTAGATCCGCGCCGGTGTGCCCAGAGCCCGCTCGAGGCGACGCGCCCGGATCAGGGGGGACGGGCGCCACAGCGCATAGATCTCCCGGACCGGTTCGGGGATCTCGATCCACCGCTCGGTGCTGACCTCCTGCATGATCAGCGCCATCGGGAACAGCGGCGCCAGGTCGGGCGGCGTCAGCGGCTCGCGGGTGCCCGGGTGGAGCGCCGGCGGGCACGGGGTCGGCAGGTCGGCGGCGAGGTTGTACCAGTGGGTGGGAACCGTCGAGGGGACGGTCACGCCGAGGGCGTCGAGCAGCGAGGACGTCATCAGGGCCTCCGGGTCGAGTACCAGCGAGCCCGCGACCGCCGCTGGTCCGCAGCGGCAGCGTATCGCCCGGTTCGTCCCGTCAGGCCACGTCGCGGGCCAGCAGGGCGACGACGACGGCGCCGCCCTTGGTCGCCTGCTCGCCGAGGCGCCGGAAGCCCAGCCGCTCGTGGAAGGCCAGTGACTGCGGGTTCGGCGGCTCGAGGTTGACCTCGCAGGTCACGACGTCGAGCCCGAGCTCGCGCGCCCGCCCGTCGACGGCCTCGTACAGCGCGCGGCCGACGCCGCGGCCGTGCGCGGTGGGCGCGACGACGATGCGGTCGACGTAGAGCGAGCCCGGCACGTGCGCGGAGAACCAGCGGTAGTTCTCGCTCGCGTACTCGGCGCCGGGCGCGACCGCGAGCAGGAAGCCGAGGAGCTCGCCGTCGGACTCGGCGACGAGCGCGAGCTCGCACACCGGGACGTGCGCCGTCAGGCCGTCGAGCCCGAGCGCGTTGACGGCAGGCGCCGCCGCGTCGTTGAGCCCGGCGAGCGCGACCAGGTCGGCCGCGGTGACCGGCCGCAGGGTCAGATCGCGCACGAGTCGTCGACGCAGGCGGCCGCGTCGGGGTCCGCCGTCGCGAGGGTCTGCAGCGGGTTCGCCTCGCGCCAGCCAGCCTCGAGCAGCTGCGTGAACACGTCGGCGGGCTGCGCGCCGGAGACGGCCACGCGGCGGTCGACGACGAAGAACGGCACGCCGGTCACGCCGAGCGCGCGGGCTTCGGCCTCGTCGGCGCGGACGTCGTCGGCGAACTCGTCGTTCGCCAGCGCGGCGCGTGCGGCGTCCGCGTCGACGCCTGCCCCGCTCACCAGGCGCACGAGGGTGTCGTCGTCGCCCAGGTCCGCGCCGTGCTCGAAGTGCGCGGAGAACAGCGCCTCCAGCACCTCGTCGGCGCGACCGGTGGTGCGGGCGAGGTGCACGAGACGGTGCGCGGCGAACGTGTTGGCCGAGAGCGTGCGGTCGAAGTCGTAGGCGAGACCCTCACCCGCCGCCACGGCGGTGACCTGGGCGAACATCTGCACGACGCGCTCGTGCGGGATCCCCTTGTGCCGGGCCAGGGCCTCGATCTCCGGGATGCCGGGGCCGACGGGCGTGCCGGGCGACAGCTCGTAGGACCGCCAGGTCACCTCGACGTGGTCGCGGTGCGGGAAGTCCGCGAGGGCGGTGGCGAAGCGGCGCTTGCCGATGTAGCACCAGGGGCAGGCGATGTCGGACCAGACCTCGACCTGCAGGGTACGTACGGCGTTGATGACGGGGGTGCTCACGGAAGCAGCAGGACCTTTCCGGTGGTGGAGCGCGACTCGAGCGCGCGGTGGGCGTCGGCCGCGTCGGCCAGCGGGAACGTGGCTCCGACGCGCACGTCGAGCGTGCCGGCGCGGACCGCGTCGAACAGCTCTCGTGCGCGCCAGGAGAGCTCCTCGCGGGTGGCCGTGTGGTCGTCGAGCTTGGGGCGGGTGAGGAAGACGGACCCCGCGGCGTTGAGCCGCTGCGGGTCGAACGGGGGGACGGCGCCCGAGGAGGCGCCGAACAGGACGAGCGTGCCGCGGCGGTGCAGCGAGGCCAGCGACGCGTCGAAGGTGTCCTTGCCCACCGAGTCGAAGACCGCGTGCACGCCGCGGCCGTCGGTCAGGGCGCGGACCTCGGCGGGCAGGTCGTGCGTCAGGTCGTCCAGGTCGCGGTACCGGATGACGTCGGCCGCCCCGGCCTCGCGCGCGAGGCGCTCCTTGTCGGCACTGCCGACGGTGGCGATGACGCGTGCTCCGCGCTGGGCGGCCAGCTGCGTGAGCAGGAGGCCGACGCCGCCCGCGGCCGCGTGCACGAGCACGTCGTGCCCCTCCTGGACGGGGAACGTCGAGGTGACCAGGTAGTGCGCGGTCATGCCCTGCAGGGGGAGCGCGGCGGCGACCTGGTCCGGGACGCCCTCGGGCACGAGCAGGGCCTGGGACTCGCGGACCGTCACCAGCTCCGCGTACGAGCCGGGCGACGCCGACCACGCCACGCGATCACCGACGGCGATCTCGCTGACGTCGGCACCGACCGCGACGACCTCTCCCGCGCCCTCGGACCCCACGACGTGCGGGAACGGCATCGGGTAGGCGCCGCCGCGGCGGTAGGTGTCGATGAAGTTGACGCCGGCGGCGGCGACGCGGACGAGGACCTCGCCGGCGGCCGGCTCGGGGTCGGGGAGGTCGACGAGCTGGAGGACGTCGGGACCGCCCGGGGCGGTGGCCTGGATCGCGCGCACGTTGGCGGCAACGCGACGACGCCGCGGCATCTTCCCGGAAAGTCGTTCGTATCTTCGTGCATGCGCGTGTATGTTCATGCACATGACGTTCACGGTCGCGGTCGCGGGAGCCAGCGGGTACGCCGGCGGCGAGATGCTCCGCGTGCTCCTCGCGCACCCCGAGGCCCGGATCGGCGCGCTGACGGCGCACTCCAACGCGGGCACGCGGCTGGGCGAGCACCAGCCTCACCTGCGGTCGCTGTCGGACCGCGTCCTCGAGCCCACGGGCGTCGACGCCCTCGCAGGTCACGACGTCGTCGTGCTCGCCCTCCCGCACGGCGCGAGCGGCGCGATCGCGGCCGAGCTGGCGGCACGGGGCGACTCGGCCGTCGTCGTCGACCTCGGCGCGGACCACCGGCTGGTCGACGCGGCGGACTGGCAGGAGTTCTACGGCAGCGCGCACGCCGGCACCTGGCCGTACGGCCTGCCCGAGCTCCTCCACCCGGGGGAGCGGACCGCCGTCGGTCAGCGGGCCGTCCTGACCGCCGCGCGCCGGATCGCCGTGCCGGGCTGCAACGTCACCGCCGTCTCGCTCGGGCTGCAGCCCGGTGTCGCCGCCGGCCTGGTCGAGCCGACCGACCTGGTCGCCGTCCTGGCCAACGGCTACTCGGGCGCGGGCAAGTCGCTCAAGACCCACCTGCTGGCCGGCGAGGCGCTGGGCAACGCGCAGCCGTACGCGGTCGGGGGCACGCACCGCCACATCCCCGAGATCGCGCAGAACCTGCGGTCGGCAGGGGCCTCGGCGGTGACCATCTCGTTCACCCCGACGCTCGTGCCCATGTCCCGCGGCATCCTGGCGACGGCGACCGCCCGTCTCGCCCCCGGCGTCGACCCGGAAACCGTCCGTGCCGCGTGGGAGCAGACGTACGCCGACGAGCCGTTCGTGCACCTGCTCCCCGAAGGGCAGTGGCCGACGACGGCTGCGACGCTGGGTGCCAACACGGCGCTCGTGCAGGTCGCGGTGGACGCACGGGCCGGTCGGGTCGTGACCGTCACCGCGATCGACAACCTGGTCAAGGGCACCGCCGGCGGCGCCCTGCAGTCCCTCAACCTCGCGCTCGGGCTGCCCGAGACGCTCGGCCTCCCCCTGGACGGAGTCGCACCGTGACCACCGAGACGTTCGCCCTTCCCTCGCCCGGCGTGACCGCGGCGGCGGGCTTCCGCGCGTCCGGCGTCACCGCCGGGCTCAAGGCGTCGGGCCGTCCCGACCTCGCGCTCGTGGTCAACGACGGACCGTCGCAGGCGGCCGCCGCGGTCTTCACGACGAACCGCGTCGTCGGCGCCCCGGTGGTCTGGTCCCGTCATGCCGTCGCGGACGGCGTCGTGAGCGCGGTCGTCCTCAACTCGGGCGGCGCCAACGTCTGCACCGGACCCGAGGGCTTCCAGGACACGCACGCGACGGCCGAGAAGGTCGGCACCGCCCTGGAGATCTCGGCCGGTGACGTCGTCGTCTGCTCGACCGGCCTGATCGGCGAGCGGCTGCCCATCGACACGCTCCTCGCGGGCGTCGACCTGGCCGTCGAGGCGCTGTCGCCCGACGGGGGCCCGGACGCGGCCGTCGCGATCATGACCACGGACACCGTCCCGAAGACCGCCCACATGCACATCGACGGCGACCGGGGGAAGTGGACCATCGGCGGCATGGCGAAGGGCGCGGGGATGCTCGCGCCGGGCCTCGCCACGATGCTCTGCGTCATCACCACGGACGCCGTGGTCGACGCCGAGACCGCCGCGGCCGCGCTGCGCACCGCGACGTCGGAGACCTTCGACCGCGTCGACTCCGACGGCTGCATGTCGACGTCCGACACGGTGACGCTCCTGATCTCGGGCGCCAGCCGCGCGGTCCCGGATCCTGCCGGCTTCACCGCCGCGTTGACCCAGGTCTGCGGCGAGCTCGCGCGCGCCCTGGTGGCCGACGCGGAGGGGGCGACGCACGACATCGCCGTGACCGTCATGGGCGCCGAGACGCAGGACGCCGCGCTCGCGGTCGCCCGGGCCGTGACCCGCTCCAACCTGTTCAAGGCCGCGATGTACGGCAACGACCCCAACTGGGGCCGCGTGCTCGCGCAGGTCGGGACCGTGCCGGAGAGCGTCGCCGCGTTCGACCCCGCCCAGCTCGACGTCACCATCAACGGCGTCCAGGTGTGCAAGGCCGGCGGCGCGTTCCGGCCCCGCTCCGAGGTCGACCTGGCCGCGAGCCGCGAGGTCCGCGTGCTCATCGACCTGCACGCCGGGTCCGAGCTGGTCACGGTCTGGACCAACGACCTCACGCACGACTACGTCCACGAGAACAGCGCGTACTCCACATGAGCGACTTCACGTTCAACACCCGCACGGACCTGCGCGCCGACCAGAAGGCGGAGGTCCTCATCGAGGCCCTGCCGTGGCTGCAGAAGTTCGCGGGCGCGCTCGTCGTCGTGAAGTACGGCGGCAACGCGATGATCGACGAGGACCTCAAGCGGGCGTTCGCGCAGGACATGGTGTTCCTGCGGCAGGTCGGTCTCAAGCCGGTCGTCGTGCACGGCGGGGGACCGCAGATCAACGCGATGCTCGACCGCCTCGGCATCGAGTCGGAGTTCCGCGGCGGGCTGCGCGTGACCACCCCCGAGGCGATGGACGTCGTCCGGATGGTGCTCACTGGGCAGGTCTCGCGCGAGCTCGTCGGGCTGCTCAACGCGCACGGCCCGCACGCGGTGGGCCTGTCGGGCGAGGACGGTGGCCTGTTCCAGGCGCGCCGGCGGTCCGCGGTCGTCGACGGCCTGCCCGTGGACATCGGGCTCGTCGGCGACGTGGTCAAGGTCAACCCGGGCGCCGTCCTGGACCTGCTCGACGCCGGCCGGATCCCGGTGGTCTCGACCGTCGCGCCCGACATCGACGACCCCACCCAGGTGCTCAACGTCAACGCGGACACCGCGGCCGCCGCGCTCGCCGTGGCCCTCGGCGCGCGCAAGCTCATCGTGCTCACGGACGTCGAGGGCCTCTACACCAGCTGGCCGGACAAGACGTCGCTGGTGCGTCGCCTGCGGGCCAGCGCGCTGGCCGAGCTGCTGCCCGGGCTCGACGCCGGCATGCGCCCAAAGATGGAGGCCTGCTGGCGCGCCGTCGAGGGTGGCGTGGGCCGCGCGCACGTGATCGACGGGCGCGCGCCGCACTCGATCCTGGTCGAGGTCTTCACCACCGAGGGCATCGGCACCATGGTCCTGCCCGACCAGGAGCCCGCCGACGCCCCCTTCACCGCCCCCGTCCCCGTGATTCCCCGCGACCCCGAGGTGACCGCATGACCGTCGAGAACGGCACGCTCGAGAGCTCGCGGGCGCGGCACCGCTCACCCGACAGCCCGGACGCGAACCTGCCGGTGCAGGCCACCGACGGCTCCGTCGCCCAGTGGACGGACCGCTACACGCATGCCGTGATGGACACGTTCGGCGCCCCGCAGCGCGTGCTGGTCCGCGGTGAGGGCGTGTACGTGTGGGACGCCGACGGCCGGCGGTACCTCGACCTGCTCGGCGGCATCGCCGTCAACTCGCTCGGCCACGCGCACCCGACCCTGACGGCCGCGATCAGCGCGCAGCTGGGCACGTTGGGCCACGTCTCCAACTTCTTCGCCAGCCCGACGCAGATCGCGTTCGCGGAGCGGCTGCTCGGCCTCGCGGGCGCGCCCGCCGGCTCGCGGGTGTTCCTCACCAACTCGGGCACCGAGGCCAACGAGGCGGCGTTCAAGCTCGCCCGCCGCAACGGCGGCACGGGCCGCCCGCGGATCCTCGCGCTGGAGGGCTCGTTCCACGGCCGCTCGATGGGCGCGCTGGCGCTCACGCACAAGGCCGCCTACCGCGAGCCGTTCGAGCCGCTGCCGGGGGGTGTGGAGTTCGTGGCGTTCGGCGACGCCGGCGCGCTCGAGGCCGCGTTCGCCGACGGCGGGGACCAGGTCGCCGCACTGTTCGTCGAGCCGCTGCAGGGTGAGGCCGGCGTGCGGCCTCTGCCGCCCGGCTACCTGGCGCTGGCCCGACGGCTGACGGCGGACAACGGCGCGCTTCTCATCCTCGACGAGGTGCAGACCGGCATGGGCCGGACCGGCGCCTGGTTCGCGCACCAGCACCCGCACCTCGGCGGCGGCATCGTGCCGGACGCGGTCACGGTGGCGAAGGGGCTCGGGGGAGGCTTCCCGGTCGGCGCGCTCATCGCGTACGGCGAGACGACCGCGACCCTGCTGGGCCGCGGGCAGCACGGCACCACGTTCGGCGGCAACCCCGTCGCCTCCGCGGCCGGCCTGGCGACGATCGCGGTCATCGAGCGTGACGGTCTGCTCGCCAACGTCGGGGCACTGGGTGCGTCGTTCCGCGAGCGGATCGCCGGCACCGGTCACCCGCTCGTCGGCGAGGTGCGGGGCGAGGGTCTGCTCATCGGCATCGAGCTCACCGCGCCGGTCGCCGCCGAGGTCGCCGCCCGCGCCCTCGAGGCCGGGTTCATCGTCAACCCGTGCACGCCGACGACGATCCGGCTCGCGCCCCCGTACCTCCTCACCGCGGAGCAGGCGGGCACGTTCGTCGACTTCCTGGCCGACCTCCCGCGGGACCTGTCATGACCCGGCACTTCCTCCGCGACGACGATCTCTCCCCCCGCGACCAGCGCGCCGTCCTCGAGCTCGCCCTCGCGTTCCGCGACGACCGGTTCATCCGCACGCCGCTCACGGGTCCGCGGGCCGTCGCCGTCATCTTCGACAAGCCGACCCTGCGCACGCAGGTGTCCTTCACGGCGGGCATCGCGGAGCTCGGCGGCTTCCCGCTGAGCGTCGACGGCAAGCTGGCGCGGATCGGGGAGCGTGAGTCGATCGAGGACACCGCACGGGTGCTCGGTCGGCAGGTGGCCGCGATCGTCTGGCGCACGTTCTCCCAGCACCGCCTCGAGCAGATGGCGGAGCACTCCGGCGTCCCGGTGGTGAACGCGCTGACCGACAGCTTTCACCCGTGCCAGATCCTCGCGGACCTGGCCACCATCGCGCAGCACCGCGGGGGAGTCGGGGGACTGCCGGGCCGGACGCTCGCATACGTGGGCGACGGGGCCAACAACATGGCCCACTCGTACCTGCTCGGCGGCGCGACGGCCGGGCTGCACGTGCGGATCGGCACGCCGGAGGGCTACCTGCCGGACGCCTCGATCCTCGCCGACGCGGCGGCGATCGCGGCGGGCACGGGCGGGTCGGTCACGGTGGTGCACACGATCGCCGAGGCCGTGTCCGGCGCGGACGTCGTCGCCACCGACACCTGGGTGTCGATGGGGCAGGAGTCCGAGGCGGCCGACCGGGAGACGCCGTTCGTGCCGTTCCGCGTCGACGCGGCCGCCATGGCCCTCGCGAAGCCCGACGCGCTCGTCCTGCACTGCCTGCCCGCATACCGCGGCAAGGAGATCACCGCCGAGGTGCTCGACGGCCCGCAGTCGGTGGTGTGGGACGAGGCCGAGAACCGCCTGCACGCCCAGAAGGCGCTCCTGTCGTACCTGGTGGAAGGCCCATGAGCGTCACGGCCCCGCACACCAAGGCGGCCCGCCACGCGCTGGTCACCTCGCTGCTCACCCGCGGCTCGGTGCACTCGCAGCAGCAGCTCGCCGAGCTGCTCGCGGCCGAGGGCGTCACCGTCACGCAGGCGACCCTGTCGCGCGACCTGGTCGAGCTGCGCGCGGTGAAGATCCGCACGCCGTCCGGCGCCCTGGCGTACGCGGTCCCCGCCGAGGGTGGCCTGCGTGCTCCCGCGGCCGGTCCCGACGAGGAGATGCTGGCGGCGCGCCTCTCGAGGCTCTGCGCCGAGCTCCTGGTCACCGCGGAGGCGTCGGGCAACCTCGTCGTCCTGCGCACGCCCCCCGGCGCGGCGCAGTTCCTGGCCTCGGCGATCGACCACTCGATCCTGCCCGCCGTTCTCGGCACCATCGCCGGCGACGACACCGTCCTGGTCATCGCCCGCGAGGGGGAGACCGGCGTGGCGCTCGCGGCGCGGTTCCTCGCCCTGGCCACCCGTCCGTCAGACTGATCAGCAGCACCTCGTTCCTGCGTCACGCACACATCGAAGAGAGAAGAACATGACTGAGCGCGTCGTCCTCGCCTACTCCGGCGGCCTGGACACCTCCGTCGGCATCGGCTGGATCGCCGAGGCCACCGGCGCCGAGGTGATCGCCGTCGCGGTCGACGTCGGCCAGGGCGGCGAGGACCTCAACGTCATCCGTCAGCGTGCGCTCGACTGCGGTGCCGTCGAGGCCTACGTGGCCGACGCCCGCGACGAGTTCGCCACCGAGTACTGCATGCCGGCGCTCAAGGCGAACGCGCTCTACCTCGACCGGTACCCGCTGGTCTCGGCGCTGTCCCGCCCGGTCATCGTCAAGCACCTGGTCCGTGCCGCCCGCCAGTTCGGCGCGACGACGGTCGCCCACGGCTGCACCGGCAAGGGCAACGACCAGGTCCGCTTCGAGGTCGGCATCACGTCGCTGGCTCCGGACCTCACGTGCCTCGCGCCCGTCCGGGACCTCGCGCTGACCCGCGACAAGGCGATCGAGTTCGCCACCCGCAACGCGCTGCCCATCGAGACGACCAAGCACAACCCGTTCTCGATCGACCAGAACGTCTGGGGTCGCGCGGTCGAGACCGGCTTCCTCGAGGACATCTGGAACGGCCCCACCAAGGACGTCTACACGTACACGGACGACCCGACGTTCCCGCCGGTCGCGGACGAGGTCGTCATCACGTTCGAGGCCGGCGTTCCGGTCGCGCTCGACGGCATCCCGGTGACGCCGCTGCAGGCGATCCAGGAGATGAACCGCCGCGCGGGTGCCCAGGGCATCGGCCGGATCGACATCGTCGAGGACCGCCTGGTCGGCATCAAGTCGCGCGAGGTCTACGAGGCCCCGGGCGCGATCGCGCTGATCGCCGCGCACCAGGAGCTCGAGAACGTCACCGTCGAGCGCGAGCAGGCCCGGTTCAAGCGGGGCGTCGAGCAGCGTTGGACCGAGCTGGTCTACGACGGCCAGTGGTTCTCGCCGCTGAAGAAGTCGCTCGACGTCTTCGTCGACGACACGCAGCGCTACGTCTCGGGCGACGTCCGGATCGTCCTGCACGGCGGCCGCGCGACGGTCACGGGCCGCCGGTCGGACGCGAGCCTGTACGACTTCAACCTGGCCACCTACGACACGGGCGACTCGTTCGACCAGTCGGCGGCCAAGGGCTTCATCGAGATCTACGGCCTGTCGTCCAAGCTCGCCGCGGCGCGCGACGTGCGCTTCGGCAACGGGGTGGACCTGGGCTCGCAGGGTGGCATCGCGGATGCCTGAGGAGGCTCCGCTCGCGCTGTGGGGCGGCCGGTTCGCGTCCGGGCCGGCTGCCGCCCTGGCGGACCTGTCCCGCTCGACGCACTTCGACTGGCGCCTGGCCGACGTCGACATCTCGGGCTCCGTCGCGCACGCGCACGTCCTGCACACCGCGGGTCTGCTCACCGACGACGAGGTCGCGGCGATGATCGACGCGCTCGAGCGGCTGCGGACCGACGTCGCGAGCGGCGCCTTCGGTCCGGCGCCTGACGACGAGGACGTGCACACGGCTCTCGAGCGCGGCCTGATCGAGCGCGCGGGGGCCGACGTCGGCGGCAAGCTGCGCGCCGGTCGCTCGCGCAACGACCAGATCGCCACGCTCGTGCGGATGTACCTGCGCCGCGAGGCGCGGACGCTGGCCGGGCTGGTGCTCGACGTCGTCGAGGCGCTGGTCGACCAGGCCGCGGCCGCCGGCGAGGCCCCCATGCCGGGCCGGACGCACCTGCAGCACGCGCAGCCGGTGCTGCTCGCGCACCACCTGCTCGCCCATGCCTGGCCGCTCATGCGCGACGTCGACCGCTGGATCTCGTGGGACGGCCGCGCGGCGTTCTCGCCCTACGGCTCCGGCGCGCTGGCGGGCTCGTCGCTGGGCCTGGACCCGGCCGCCGTGGCCGAGGAGCTCGGCTTCGTCGGCCCGGTCGAGAACTCGATCGACGGCACGGCCTCGCGCGACGTCGTCGCGGAGTTCGCGTTCGTGGCCGCCATGCTCGCCGTCGACGTCTCCCGGCTCGCCGAGGAGGTCGTCCTGTGGTCGACCAAGGAGTTCGGCTTCGTGCGCCTGCACGACGCCTTCTCCACGGGGTCGAGCATCATGCCGCAGAAGAAGAACCCGGACGTCGCCGAGCTCGCGCGCGGCAAGGCCGGCCGTCTCATCGGCGACCTGACCGGCCTGCTGGCGACGCTCAAGGGCCTGCCGCTCGCGTACAACCGCGACCTGCAGGAGGACAAGGAGCCGGTGTTCGACCAGGTCGACCAGCTCACGATCCTGCTCCCCGCGTTCGCCGGGATGATCGCGACGCTCACGTTCGACACGGACCGCATGGCGTCGCTCGCCCCGCAGGGCTTCTCGCTCGCGACGGACATCGCCGAGTGGCTCGTGCGCGAGGGCGTGCCGTTCCGCGTGGCCCATGAGGTCGCGGGCGCGTGCGTCCGGGCCTGCGAGGAGCACGAGCCGGCCATCGAGCTGTGGGACCTGACCGACGACGAGCTCGCGGCGATCTCGCCGCACCTCACGCCGGGAGTCCGCGCGGTGCTCACCGTCGAGGGGTCGTTGGCGTCCCGTTCGGCCGTCGGCGGCACAGCTCCGTCGGCGGTCGCCGTGCAGCTGGGCAACGCGCGCACCCAGCTGCAGAACCTGCGGGCGTGGACGGCGTCCTGACCTCGCCGGCCGCGCAGGTCGCCGCGTCGGCGCTCGCCGGCGCGCCCCGCCTCGGCCCGGTGCGCGTCGTGTGCGTCGACGGCCCGGCGGGCTCCGGCAAGACGACGGCGGCGGCCGCGATCGCCGCGGCGGTCGGTCCGACGGCCGCGGTCCTGCACCTCGACGACCTCTACGAAGGCTGGTCGGGCCTCGAGGGCTCCCTGTGGCCGCGCCTGTCGGCTCAGGTCCTCGAGCCCCTGCGCCGCGGCCGACCGGGCCGCTACCAGCGCTACGACTGGCCGACCGGCGCCTTCGCCGAGTGGGTCGACGTCCCGGTGCCAGGCGTCCTGGTCCTCGAGGGCTGCGGGTCGGCCCGCCGCGCCGCCGACGGGATCGCGGTCCTGCGGGTCTGGGTCGAGGCGCCGGCCGCCCTGCGGCTCGAGCGCGGGCTGCGTCGCGACGGTGCGGACGCCCGCGAGCAGTGGCTCGGCTGGATGGTCGACGAGGCTGCCCACTTCGCCCGTGAGCGCACGCGCGAACGTGCGGACGTCCGGCTCGACGCGTTCGGCGCGCTGCTGGACCCGGAGCGCTGACGGCCACCGCGCGGTCCCGACGGCGTGGACCGGGCCGCGGGACGCGGGGCTCGTGCGGCAAGATGGGCGCGTGAGCACGTCGTCGGAACCGCTCGAGACCCCGGACGCCGCCGCCCCGCATGCGGTCGTGGCGGTCCCGGCGCGCGTCTGGTTCAGCCGCGAGGTCCACGCGGTCGCCCGCGACCTGCTCGGCTCGTACCTGACCGCGCGGTCCCCGGAGGGTGACGTCACGCTCCGGATCACCGAGGTCGAGGCCTACGGCGGCGCCGACGACCCGGGCTCCCACGCCTACCGCGGCCGTACGTCCCGCAACGCCGTGATGTTCGCGGAGCCGGGCCGCCTGTACGTGTACCGCCATCTCGGTCTGCACCACTGCCTCAACATCGTCACCGAGCCCACCGGCAGCCCGTCGGCCGTGCTGCTGCGTGCCGGGGAGATCGTCGAGGGCGCGGACCTCGCCTGGAAGCGGCGCGAGGCCGTCGGCGTCGTCGACTCGGAGCGCCAGCTCGCGCGCGGGCCTGCCCGTCTCGCCGTCGCGCTCGGCCTCGACATGCGCGCCAACGGTGCGGACGTCACGGAGGCCGGCGGCGACATCGTGCTGCACCGCCACCAGGTCGTCGTCCAGCCGACGCACAAGTCCGGCCCACGCGTGGGCGTCTCGGGCTCCGGCGGCGAGGGGAACAGGTTCCCCTGGCGCTACTGGCTGACCGACGAGCGCACGGTCTCGGCCTATCGACCGGCGTATCGCGCGCCGGCGTCGACAGACGTCCCGTGAGGGACGACGACGCCGGCCCGACACCCCCGACCGCTGTGCCCGACTCGACCGCCCTGCCTGCCGCGCGTGTGCCGGCCTACTGCCTGGAGACCTTGTGAACCACATCCTCGACGACCTCGAGTGGCGCGGACTGATCGCCCACTCCACCGACCTCGACGCCCTGCGCGACGCTCTCTCCGCCGGACCCGTCTCGCTGTACTGCGGCTTCGACCCGACCGCGCCGAGCCTGCACATCGGCAACCTGGTCCAGATCCTCACCGTCCGGCGCCTGCAGGACGCCGGCCACACCCCGTTCGGCCTCGTCGGCGGCGCCACCGGCCTCATCGGCGACCCGAAGATGGCGGGGGAGCGCACCCTCAACGACCGGGACGTGGTCTCCGGCTGGGTGGAGCGCATCCGCAAGCAGATCGAGCCGCTGCTCCGTTTCGACGGCCCGAACGCCGCGACCATGGTGAACAACCTCGACTGGACCGCACCGCTGTCCGCCATCGACTTCCTGCGGGACGTCGGCAAGCACTACCGCCTGGGCACGATGCTGGCGAAGGACACGGTGGCCCGACGCCTGAACAGCGACGCGGGGATCAGCTTCACCGAGTTCAGCTACCAGATCCTGCAGGGCATGGACTACCTGGAGCTGTTCCGCCGGCACGGGATCACGCTGCAGACCGGCGGCAGCGACCAGTGGGGCAACCTGCTGTCGGGCGTCGAGCTGATCCGCAAGGCCGAGGGTGCGTCCGTGCACGCGCTGACCACGCCGCTGATCACCAAGGCCGACGGCACCAAGTTCGGCAAGACCGAGAGCGGAACCGTGTGGCTCGACCCCGAGTTGACCACGCCCTACGCGTTCTTCCAGTTCTGGCTCAACGCCGACGACACCGACGTGGTCAGCTACCTCAAGGTGTTCAGCTTCCGTACCCACGCGGAGATCGACGAGCTCGCCGACGCCGTCGCCTCCCGCCCCGCGGCCCGCGAGGCGCAGCGGGCGCTCGCCTACGAGGTGACCGCCCTGGTGCACGGGACGGCGGCCGCCGACCAGGTCGTCGCGGCGAGCCAGGCGCTCTTCGGGCGAGGGTCGCTGGCCGACCTCGACGCCGCGACGCTCGCCGCAGCCGTGGCCGAGCTGCCGTCCGCCCCCGGGACCGCCGGCGACGCGATCGCCGACCTGCTCGCGGCCACGGGGGTCGTCGCGAGCAAGGGCGCAGCCCGCCGGGCGATCGCCGAGGGGGGAGCCTCCGTCAACAACGTGCGGGTGGCCTCCGAGGACGCAGTGCTCACCGACAAGGACCTCCTGCACGGTCGGTGGGCGGTCCTGCGCCGCGGGAAGCGCACGCTCGCGGTGGTCGACGCACACGCCTGATCCCGGCATACCGCCCGACGAACCCCCGCGCCCACCTCGGGCCGCGGGGGTTCGCCGTCGGGTTTCCGGCCTCTGACCAGGGGTTCGACCGTGCCGGACCGGTCTGGTGATGGGGGTCACCGCGGCGGGATTTGCCACCCGCCGCAACACCCGCGTAATGTTCTCGATGTCGCCCGAGAGGGAGGAACGGACACCGCGGATCGAACCGAGGTGGCTGGTCCCTAGGGTGGCCACCCCCGAACGTGTTGAAAGGCGCTTCGTGCGCCCTGAAGCCGGACGGGGACGGGCTCCAGGCCCGCGGACAGCTGCCCGAGAGGGTGGCGGGAAGCGGCCGAAAAGCCAGGTAGGATTCAGAACGACAAAGCCTCTCGGATGAGATCGAAAGATCTCGAGGAGATGCGCGTCTGTTCCTTGAGAACTCAACAGTGTGCCAAATAGTCGATGCCATATGGCTCGCTATCGGAGGTGTTTGCGGCCCGTTTGGGTTGTGGGTGCTGAGGTGGTGGGTCTTGGTTGAGATTGGTGTCCGTTCTTCCACCTCCGTGGGGGGCGGGTGCCACAATTCAGCCGAATCTGATTGGTCCTTATCGGGACCGTTTCGTGTGTCGGTTGCTCTGCTGCTTTGGTGGTGGGGTGCCATGTAGACATTTACGGAGAGTTTGATTCTGGCTCAGGACGAACGCTGGCGGCGTGCTTAACACATGCAAGTCGAACGGTGATGGCCAGCTTGCTGGTCTGATCAGTGGCGAACGGGTGAGTAACACGTGAGCAACCTACCCCAGACTCTGGAATAACCATGGGAAACGATGGCTAATACCGGATACGAGACACACACGCATGTGTGGTGTCTGGAAAGATTYATCGGTCTGGGATGGGCTCGCGGCCTATCAGCTTGTTGGTGGGGTAGTGGCCTACCAAGGCGACGACGGGTAGCCGGCCTGAGAGGGCGACCGGCCACACTGGGACTGAGATACGGCCCAGACTCCTACGGGAGGCAGCAGTGGGGAATATTGCACAATGGGCGCAAGCCTGATGCAGCGACGCCGCGTGAGGGATGACGGCCTTCGGGTTGTAAACCTCTTTCAGCAGGGAAGAAGCGCAAGTGACGGTACCTGCAGAAGAAGCGCCGGCTAACTACGTGCCAGCAGCCGCGGTAATACGTAGGGCGCAAGCGTTGTCCGGAATTATTGGGCGTAAAGAGCTCGTAGGCGGTTTGTCGCGTCTGCTGTGAAAACCTAAGGCTCAACCTTGGGCTTGCAGTGGGTACGGGCAGACTAGAGTGCGGTAGGGGTGACTGGAATTCCTGGTGTAGCGGTGGAATGCGCAGATATCAGGAGGAACACCGATGGCGAAGGCAGGTCACTGGGCCGCAACTGACGCTGAGGAGCGAAAGCATGGGGAGCGAACAGGATTAGATACCCTGGTAGTCCATGCCGTAAACGTTGGGCACTAGGTGTGGGGCTCATTCCACGAGTTCCGTGCCGCAGCAAACGCATTAAGTGCCCCGCCTGGGGAGTACGGCCGCAAGGCTAAAACTCAAAGAAATTGACGGGGGCCCGCACAAGCGGCGGAGCATGCGGATTAATTCGATGCAACGCGAAGAACCTTACCAAGGCTTGACATACACCGGAAACTTCCAGAGATGGTTGCCCCGCAAGGTCGGTGTACAGGTGGTGCATGGTTGTCGTCAGCTCGTGTCGTGAGATGTTGGGTTAAGTCCCGCAACGAGCGCAACCCTCGTCCCATGTTGCCAGCGGGTTATGCCGGGGACTCATGGGAGACTGCCGGGGTCAACTCGGAGGAAGGTGGGGATGACGTCAAATCATCATGCCCCTTATGTCTTGGGCTTCACGCATGCTACAATGGCCGGTACAAAGGGCTGCGATACCGCGAGGTGGAGCGAATCCCAAAAAGCCGGTCTCAGTTCGGATTGGGGTCTGCAACTCGACCCCATGAAGTCGGAGTCGCTAGTAATCGCAGATCAGCAACGCTGCGGTGAATACGTTCCCGGGCCTTGTACACACCGCCCGTCAAGTCACGAAAGTCGGTAACACCCGAAGCCAGTGGCCCAACTCGTAAGAGGGGGAGCTGTCGAAGGTGGGACTGGCGATTGGGACTAAGTCGTAACAAGGTAGCCGTACCGGAAGGTGCGGCTGGATCACCTCCTTTCTAAGGAGCATCTGGCAGCCACATCGCCTGTCATGGGTGGTGGAGGGTGTCCAGGCCCGTTGTCCCTGCCGAACGAGTGGGGGACGGTGCTCGAGGGTGGAACATCGACTGTGGCCGGCTTTCGAGCTGGTGGCGACCTAGTACGCCGGGGCCTTCGGGTTTCCGGGTGGGAACGGATCGTTGCTGGTGAGGGGTCGGCTGGGCACGCTGTTGGGTCCTGAGGGAACAGCCGGAAGGTTGTTCGTTCAGGGTCGCTACGCACGCGGTCTGCACCTGAGGGTGTGGGGCGGGGTGCGGGTGGCGCGGGCTGGTACCGCTCAGACAAWCCGTTCGCTGCATGGTGCCCGCAAGGGTGGCTGTGGGGCGGGTAGGTGCTGGGGTGAGGGTGTCAGAGCCGGTCGTAGCTTGAGAACTGCACAGTGGACGCGAGCATCTTTTTTGAATGATTTTTGTGGTCAAGTTTATAAGGGCACAGGGTGGATGCCTTGGCACTAGGAGCCGAAGAAGGACGTTGTAGCCTGCGATAAGCCTCGGGGAGTTGGCAAACGAACCGTGATCCGAGGATGTCCGAATGGGGAAACCCCGCACGAGTCATGTCGTGTGACCCGCACCTGAATATATAGGGTGTGTGGAGGGAACGGCGGGAAGTGAAACATCTCAGTACCGCCAGGAAGAGATATTCCGTGAGTAGTGGCGAGCGAAAGCGGATCAGGCCAAACCGTGTACGTGTTCAAGCCGGCAGGCGTTGCGTGCACGGGGTTGTGGGACCTTTCAGCTGGTTCTGCCGAATCAGCAGGGAGTCAGAAAGTCGCGTCATAGTCGAAGGGCATTGAAAGGCCCGGCACAGAGGGTGTGACCCCCGTAGACGAAATGGCGTGGCCTCCCGAAGGGGATCCCAAGTAGCTCCGGGCCCGAGAAACCTGGAGTGAATCTGCACAGACCACTGTGTAAGCCTAAATACTACCTAGTGACCGATAGCGGACAAGTACCGTGAGGGAAAGGTGAAAAGTACCCCGGGAGGGGAGTGAAATAGTACCTGAAACCGTGTGCCTACAATCCGTTGGAGCCTCCCTAGCAGGGGTGACAGCGTGCCTTTTGAAGAATGAGCCTGCGAGTTAGTGGTACGTGGCGAGGTTAACCCGTGTGGGGAAGCCGTAGCGAAAGCGAGTCCGAATAGGGCGTCTCAGTCGCGTGCTCTAGACCCGAAGCGGAGTGATCTAGCCATGGGCAGGTTGAAGCGCGGGTAAGACCGCGTGGAGGACCGAACCCACCAGGGTTGAAAACCTGGGGGATGACCTGTGGTTAGGGGTGAAAGGCCAATCAAACTCCGTGATAGCTGGTTCTCCCCGAAATGCATTTAGGTGCAGCGTCACGTGTTTCTTGCCGGAGGTAGAGCTACTGGATAGCCGATGGGCCCCACCAGGTTACTGACGTTAGCCAAACTCCGAATGCCGGTAAGCCAGAGCGTGGCAGTGAGACTGCGGGGGATAAGCTCCGTAGTCGAGAGGGAAACAGCCCAGACCACCAGCTAAGGCCCCTAAGCGTATGCTAAGTGGGAAAGGATGTGGAGTTGCACAGACAACCAGGAGGTTGGCTTAGAAGCAGCCACCCTTGAAAGAGTGCGTAATAGCTCACTGGTCAAGTGATTCCGCGCCGACAATGTAGCGGGGCTCAAGTATACCGCCGAAGCTGTGGCATTCACATATCAGCTCAGCGCACCTTCGGGTGTGTTCAGGCGTGTGGATGGGTAGGGGAGCGTCGTGTGGCGAGTGAAGTCGCGGGGGAACCCAGCGGTGGACGCCACACGAGTGAGAATGCAGGCATGAGTAGCGAATGACGGGTGAGAAACCCGTCCGCCGAATGATCAAGGGTTCCAGGGCCAGGCTAATCCGCCCTGGGTAAGTCGGGACCTAAGGCGAGGCCGACAGGCGTAGTCGATGGACAACGGGTTGATATTCCCGTACCGGCGAAGAACCGCCCATACCGAGCCCGGTGATGCTAAACGCCCGAGCCGGCACACCACCCCTTCGGGGGTACCGTGCCGGGGAGCGCGTGACCCGAACCGGTAGTAGGTAAGCGTATTAACAGGGGTGACGCAGGAAGGTAGCCAAGCGTGGCGATGGTAGTCCACGTCCAAGGTCGTAGGGCGAGGTGTAGGCAAATCCGCACCTCACATAGCCTGAGAGCTGACGGTGACCGCATTAGCGGGAATCTGGTGATCCTATGCTGCCAAGAAAAGCCTCGACGCGAGGTTCTAGCCGCCCGTACCCCAAACCGACTCAGGTGATCAGGTAGAGAATACCAAGGCGATCGAGAGAATCGTGGTTAAGGAACTCGGCAAAATGCCCCCGTAACTTCGGGAGAAGGGGGGCCTGAAGCGTGAACCGACTTGCTCGGGGAGCGTGAAGGGCCGCAGAGACCAGGGAGAAGCGACTGTTTACTAAAAACACAGGTCCGTGCGAAGTCGCAAGACGATGTATACGGACTGACGCCTGCCCGGTGCTGGAAGGTTAAGAGGACGGGTCAGCCGCAAGGCGAAGCTCAGAATTTAAGCCCCAGTAAACGGCGGTGGTAACTATAACCATCCTAAGGTAGCGAAATTCCTTGTCGGGTAAGTTCCGACCTGCACGAATGGCGTAACGACTTCTCCGCTGTCTCAACCGCGAACTCGGCGAAATTGCACTACGAGTAAAGATGCTCGTTACGCGCAGCAGGACGGAAAGACCCCGGGACCTTTACTATAGCTTGGTATTGGTGTTCGGTGCGGCTTGTGTAGGATAGGTGGGAGACTGTGAAGCCGGCACGCCAGTGTCGGTGGAGTCAACGTTGAAATACCACTCTGGTCGCTCTGGATATCTAACCTCGGTCCGTGATCCGGACTAGGGACAGTGCCTGGTGGGTAGTTTAACTGGGGCGGTTGCCTCCTAAAATGTAACGGAGGCGCTCAAAGGTTCCCTCAGCCTGGTTGGCAATCAGGTGGCGAGTGCAAGTGCACAAGGGAGCTTGACTGTGAGACTGACAGGTCGAGCAGGGACGAAAGTCGGAACTAGTGATCCGGCGGTGGCTTGTGGAAGCGCCGTCGCTCAACGGATAAAAGGTACCCCGGGGATAACAGGCTGATCTTGCCCAAGAGTCCATATCGACGGCATGGTTTGGCACCTCGATGTCGGCTCGTCGCATCCTGGGGCTGGAGTAGGTCCCAAGGGTTGGGCTGTTCGCCCATTAAAGCGGTACGCGAGCTGGGTTTAGAACGTCGTGAGACAGTTCGGTCCCTATCCGCTGCGCGCGCAGGAAACTTGAGAAGGGCTGTCCCTAGTACGAGAGGACCGGGACGGACGAACCTCTGGTGTGCCAGTTGTTCCGCCAGGAGCACGGCTGGTTGGCTACGTTCGGAAGGGATAACCGCTGAAAGCATCTAAGCGGGAAGCCTGCTTCAAGATGAGGTTTCCATGCCCCCTCGAGGGGTGAGAGGCTCCCAGCTAGACCACTGGGTAGATAGGCCGGATGTGGAAGAGGGGACTAACGACCCTCGCAGCTGACCGGTACTAATAAGCCGACAACTTCACCACCTCATTCAATTATTGCTACGCGTCCACTGTGCGGTTCCCGAGAGACGAACGGGAACCCGTTTGACAACTCGACAACGTTACGGCGGTCATAGCGAAGGGGAAACGCCCGGTCCCATTCCGAACCCGGAAGCTAAGCCCTTCAGCGCCGATGGTACTGCACTCGCCAGGGTGTGGGAGAGTAGGACGCCGCCGGACATCATTCAG